>NZ_JAGIOS010000002.1:0-600000 GCF_017876815.1 Sinorhizobium meliloti
AATATCGACCCGGCTCTCAATGCCGATGTGCTGCACGCGCTGAGATCGATGGGCCATGGCGACACGCTGGTGATTTCCGATACCAATTTCCCATCGGATGCCATCGCCCGGCAGACCACGCTCGGCAAACTGCTGCACATCGACAATGTTTCTTCGGCGCGCGCGGCAAGGGCGATCCTTTCGGTCCTACCGCTCGACACGCCGCTTCAGCCCTCGGCCGGGCGCATGGAAGTCATGGGGGCGCCGGACGAGGTCCCGGCGGTGCAGCGCGAGGTGCAGGCCGAGATCGACCGCGCCGAAGGGAAGCCCGCTCCGATGTACGGGATCGAGCGCTTTGCCTTCTACGAGGAAGCAAAGAAGGCCTACTGCGTCATCACAACAGGCGAGACACGCTTCTACGGCTGCTTTCTTTTCACCAAGGGCGTCATTCCCCCGGAAAACGCCTGAGCCGCGCGAGGTTACGCCCCATGGCCGAGCTCAAAGTGAGGACGCGGGAAACTGGCGCGACCGCCGTAGTCGGCCGCACCGGCTTTCCGCATGTGACATCGCTGACCGGCGGCGAACTCGATATCGTCACCAGTCCTTCGCAGCCGGGATTCGGGCCGCTCGACCTTCTTTACGCATCGCTCGCGAGCTGTCTGGTGCTCAGCGCACGCATCGCCGCGAGCCGTTTCGGCGTGCTCGACCGGCTCACGGAAGTTACGGTCAAGGTCACCGGTGAGAAGGCCCATGACGAGCCGTCGCGCGTCGCGCGGTTCGATATCGCCTTCGTTATCAAGGGCGATTTCGACGACACCGTGCGCCACGCCATCATGGAGGCGGCGGAGGAGGAGATCTGCACAGTCAGCAACACGTTGCGCGGCAGTCCGGATTTCGTAAGCACCGTGTCCGCTTAAATAAAAAACCAACCAGAGGGAGAAGAGTCCGCGATGACGCGTCCGGCCCATCAATTCAATTCCATCATCGTGCGCTCGCCGTCACGATCGGTCGTTAACGGCTTGCGCGCGGAGGATCGCGGCAGCCCCACCTACGAGGGAGTGAAGGCCGAGCACGACGCCTATGTCGAGGCGATGCGCGATGCCGGCGTGAAGGTCACGGTCCTGCCGGCGCTCGAAGCCTTTCCGGACTCGATTTTCGTGGAGGACCCCGCTCTGGTCTTCACAGAGGGGGCGGTCCTGCTTCGGCCGGGAGCGGCCACGCGCGTCAAGGAAGTCGAGGAAATCGCGCCGACGCTGCGTGACATGTTCGAGACGGTGCTCGACCTGCCGCAAGGCTATGCCGACGGCGGCGACGTGCTGACAACGCGCGAAAGCGTGATGATCGGCCTGTCGGCGAGAACCGACACGGCGGGCGCGGCGGCGCTGCAGGCCTGCCTCGAAAAACTCGGGCGCAAGAGCGAGGTCGTCGCGACCCCGGAGGGCGTCCTGCATTTCAAGACCGACTGCTCGCTCCTCGACGACGAGACGATCCTTTCCACCGATCGTCTTGCACGATCCGGCGTCTTCGGGGAGTTCAGGCAGATGATCATTCCCGAGGGAGAAGAGCCGGCCGCGAACGCACTGCGCGTCAACGACGTGGTCTTGGTCGGTTCCGATTTTCCCAGGACGATCGAGATGCTCGACAAGGCCGGCTATGGGGTCGTCCCGCTGAAGACCACGGAGATAGGCAAGATCGACGCGGGGCTTTCCTGCATGTCGCTGAGGTGGTTCAGCGAAAAGGTTTGACGGGAGCCTGCGCAGGAAGGCGTTCTGCATGAGCCCAACAGGCCGGATCCCCGTCCGAGACGGGGAGAAGGGACAAGCGGCGCGGCCACAGTTCTCCAGCGGAGGCTGGAGCATGAGGAGGGACCCAGGGGTCCCCTTCGCCCCGCTTGCGGGGAGAAGGTGCCGGCAGGCGGATGAGGGGCAATCCCCCCGACCCTACGCCGACGACAGATCTCCGAACACCGTCGGGATGAGTTCCGACACGGTCGGGTGGATGTGCACCGCGCGGGCGATCATCGTGTAGGGTTTCTTCGCATACATCACGTCAAGGATGCTCTGGATCGCCTCGTCACCACCTGTGCCCAGGATGGATGCGCCGAGAATCTCGTCGGTGTCCGCATCGACGATGACTTTCATGAAACCCTGCGTCTCGCCCTTTTCGACCGCGCGGCCGACCCTTGTCATGGGACGCGTCCCGATCAGCAGCTTGTGTCCTTTCTTGCGGGCCTCGGTCTCGGTCATGCCGGCGCGGCCGAGCGGCGGGTCGATATAGAGGGCGTAGGTCTGGATGCGGTCGCTCACCCGGCGCGGATCGTCGTCGATGAGATTGGCGGCGACGATCTCGAAGTCGTTATAGGAGGTGTGCGTGAAGGCGCCGCGGCCGTTGCAGTCTCCCATTGCGAAAATATGCGGAACATTGGTGCGCAGGCTGTCGTCGACCTCGATATAGCCCCGTTCGTCGGTCTTCACGCCCGCCTTGTCCAGGCCGAGATCATCCGTATTGGGGTGGCGGCCGGTCGCAAGCAGCACATGAGAACCGCTCACCTCCGGCTCGCCCGATGTGCAATCCACGCCCACGGCTACGCTGTCCGCATGGTTCGAGAAGCGGATGCATTCCGCATTCGTGCGTATTCGAACGCCTTCGTTCTCGAGGATCTCACGGATCGCGTCGGAGACCTCCGGATCCTCCCGCCCGATCAGCCGCGCGCCCTTTTCGATGACGGTGACGTCGGAGCCGAAGCGGCGGAACATCTGGGCGAATTCAAGCCCGATATAGCTGCCGCCCACCACGACGAGATGTTCCGGCAGCTCGGCAAGGTCCATGATCGAACTGTTGGTGAGATAAGGGACGTCGTTCACGCCGGGCAGATCGGCAACTGCGGCGCGGCCCCCCACATTGACGAAGATCCGCTCCCCCGAAATCAGTTCGTCGCCGATGCGGACCTCACGCGGACCTTCGAAACGGGCGTGGCCCTCGAAGACGGTGCAGTTCTTCATACCCTTGAGCCACTTCTCGACGCCTGAGCGGGCATCGAGCCGGACCTTTTCCTTTCGCGCCATGACGCGACCAAAATCGACCGAGACAGGCCCTGTCGTCATGCCGTATTCGGCTCCGCGTCGGGCGGTGTGGATCGCATAGGCGCTCGCGACCATCGCCTTGGTCGGCATGCAGCCGGTATTGACGCAGGTGCCGCCGAAAAGCTTGCGCTCGATCAGTGCAACGGTCTTGCCCGCATCCGACAACCGTCCGGCGAGTGAAGGTCCCGCCTGGCCGGCACCGATGACGATCGCATCGAAATGCTTGTTCATGACAACCTCCGGAGAGATGCTGGCGCCGGGCGGAAGAGTGGTCCACATTACGTCCGATTGCAATGCGCATCGACGGCAACGTTTGCCGCCCGGTCCGGACGGCGCCATGGAACGGATATCAAGTGCAGACAGCTTAAGCTCGATTTTTTCCGGAAAGCTGACATATATGGAACGTCTTGGCCGGACGCAGCGCGGAAAGCGTGATCAAAATTCGAGATCAAAACCGAGGGAGACAATCATGCGACTGAACTTCACCAGGACACTGATCGGTGCCGCCATTGCGCTTGCACTCACCACCGCGGCTGCCGAAGCCGAGGTCGTCGTTTCCTCGAAGATCGACACGGAGGGCGGCGTTCTCGGCAACATCATCCTCTCGGTCCTGAACGCCAACGACATCAAGACGACGGATCGCGTGCAACTCGGCGCGACCCCTGTCGTGCGCAAGGCGATCATCGCCGGCGAGATCGACATCTATCCCGAATATACCGGCAACGCCGCCTTCTTCTTCGAGAAGGCCAACGATCCGGCCTGGAAGGATGCGGCGAAAGCCTATGAAGAGGCGAAGAAGCTCGACTATGACGCCAACAAGATCGTCTGGCTGACGCCGTCTCCGGCCAATAACACCTGGGCGATCGCGCTGCGCAAGGACATTGCCGAGAAGAACAACCTCAAGACGCTATCGGATTTCGGCAAATTCGTTTCTGGCGGCGGCGAGGTCGTGCTCGCGGCTTCGTCGGAATTCGTCAACTCCGCCGCTGCCTTGCCTGCGTTCCAGACGACCTATTCCTTCAAGCTGAAACCGGAACAGCTCATCACGCTCTCCGGAGGCGATACCGCCGCGACGATCGCGGCTGCGGCAAACCAGACGAATGGCGCCAATGCGGCAATGGTCTACGGCACCGATGGAGGCATTGCGCCCTCCGGTCTCGTGGTTCTCGAGGACGACAAGGCCGTCCAGCCGGTCTATCAGCCGGCGCCGATCATCCGCGAAGCGGTTCTCAAGGAAAATCCGGCGATCGAAGAGATCCTGAAGCCCGTCTTCGAAAAGCTCGACCTCACCACCCTGCAGGAGCTCAATGGCCGCGTGCAGGTCGGCGGCGAGTCGGCCAAGGCCGTTGCCGAGGACTTTCTGAAGGCAAACGGCTTCCTGAAATAGCTTGACGTCGGGGGAGGGCGCTGGTCCGATAAGATTCGACCGCGCTCTTCCTTCACCTGCCTCGAACGGACCGCTGAATGGCGACTGGCATCATCCAGACAAGGGAACGCTTGGCCTTTCGTTTCGACAAGCTCGGCCTGATCATCGCGATCCTCGTCCTCTATGGCGCTCTCCTTGCGCCTTTCGCGACGTTTCGTGCAAACCGGATCATTCAGGGCGAAGCACGGGCAATCCTGGAGGCACTTCCGCCGCCGCTCGGCTACGGGCTCCTCGCCCTCGTGATTGCCGGCGCCGGCGTCGCGTTTCTCAGGACCCCGCGCCTCTTGCGGATGGCCGTGGCACTGGCTGCGCTGGCAGCTCTCGCCCTTCTGATCGGGGTGGCGGCCGATCACCTGACGCCGCCGGACAACAGCTTTGCACGCGTGTCTCCGGCTTCCGGCTTCTGGGTTCTGGTCTTCGCCTTCTCCCTGTTGGTCGCGGACGCCTTGACCCGCCTCAATCCGGGGCCTGGTCTGCGGCTTCTCGTTTTCGCGGGCGTCCTCGTCCTCGCTGGAGGAATGCTCGTCACCGGCCGCTGGGACGACCTTTCGATCATGAAGGAATATGCCAACCGCTCCGACCTGTTCTGGACCGAGGCGGGCCGTCACGTGACGCTGGCGCTCGGCTCGCTGGTCGCAGCGACCGTCGTCGGATTGCCGCTCGGCATTCTCTGTCACCGCGTCGAACGGCTTCGGGCCGGCGTGCTCAATGTCCTGAACGCCATCCAGACGATCCCTTCCATTGCACTTTTCGGCATTCTGATCGCGCCGCTCGGCTGGGTCGCGGCGAATATTCCCGGCGCTGCGGCGATCGGCATCCGCGGCATCGGTGCCGCCCCTGCCTTCGTCGCCCTCTTCCTCTACTCCCTGCTGCCTGTCGTCGCCAACACAGTCGTCGGGCTTGCCGGCGTGCCGCACGCGGCCAACGACGCGGCGCGGGGCATCGGCATGACGGACCGCCAGCGCCTCGTCGCGATCGAGTTTCCGCTGGCCTTTCCGGTGATCCTGACCGGCATCCGCATCGTGCTGGTGCAGAACATCGGGCTTGCGACGATCGCCGCCCTTATTGGCGGCGGGGGTTTCGGCGTCTTCGTCTTCCAGGGGGTGGGTCAGACGGCGATGGACCTGGTGCTGCTCGGCGCAATTCCGACTGTCGTGCTGGCCTTTACCGCGGCGATCGTGCTCGACGCGCTGATCGAGATGACCATGCCGAACCGCAGCCGAGGCAACGCCGCATGATCGAAATCGAGGAAATATCCAAGCGCTATGGCGACACGACGGTCGTGAGCGACGTGTCGCTGACGGTCGCGCCGCATACGGTCACCGTCGTCGTCGGAACCTCCGGCTCCGGCAAGACGACGCTCCTCAGAATGATCAATCGCCTCGTCGAGCCGACGGCAGGGACGATCAAGATAGACGGCGAGGACAATCGATCGATTCCGGGTTTCGAGCTGCGCCGGCGTATCGGCTACGCCATTCAAGGCCATGGCCTCTTCCCGCACAGGACAGTCGCGCAGAACATCGCGACCGTGCCGACGCTGCTCGGCTGGGAGAAAGCCCGCATCGATGCCAAGGTGGAGGAGCTGCTGAAGCTGTTCCAGCTCGATCCCTCGGAATTCGGACCGCGCTACCCTCACGAGCTTTCCGGCGGGCAGCAGCAGCGCGTGGGCGTTGCAAGGGCACTTGCGGCGGAGCCCAACGTACTCCTGATGGACGAGCCCTTCGGCGCGCTCGATCCGATCATCCGCGCCAAGGCGCAGGACGACCTCGCCGCCATCCAGAAACATTTCGGCACCACGATCATCCTCGTCACCCACGACATGGAAGAGGCCTTCCACCTTGCCGACAGGATCGCGGTGATGGACAAGGGCGAGGTGGTGCAATATGCGACGCCGGCCGAAATGCTCGTCAGGCCCGCCACGCCCTTCGTCGAGACGCTGGTCGGCGCCAGCGAGCGTCCATTCCGGCTGCTCGACATCGAAACGGTCGGCGAGGCGGTCGAGCCCGGCTCGGCCGAGGGCCGGCCGGTTCCGGAAGTTCTCAGCCAGCGTGACGCGCTGTCGGAGCTTCTGTGGACGGGCCGTTCGGCACTGCCGGTCGCGGCGGCGGACGGCGCGATCCTGGGCAAGATCACGCTCGAAGCGATCGTGAAGCGTGCGGCGAGGCGGCAGTGATGGCCACGCTGCCCAATCTGTTTCGGCTGACCGTGCTCGCCGTGTTGCTGGCTTTCCTGGTGCAGCCCGCCTTGTTCGAGCCGCTGTTGAAACCTCTGGTGCAAGAGAACGCGCCGGCCGTCTACAACCAGGGCAGCCTGTTCTGGCTGACGGTCCTGCACTTGCGGACCGTGTTCGTCGCGACGGTGGCCGCGACCATCGTCGCCGTATCACTGGCGATCATCGTTACGCGGAAGGCCGGCGCCGAGTTTCTGCCGCTCTCGCGCAGTCTGGTCAACATCGGCCAGACTTTCCCGCCGGTGGCGGTCCTCGCGCTTGCGGTACCGATTTACGGCTTCGGCGAGAAGCCGACCCTGATCGCCCTTTTCCTCTATGGCCTTCTGCCGATCTTCGAAAATGCCCTGACCGGACTGACCACTCTGCCGCCGACGGTGATGGAGGCTGCACGCGGCGCGGGAATGACCGGCCGCCAGCGGCTCTTCAGGATCGAGCTTCCGCTGGCGCTGCCGGTGATCCTGACAGGCATCCGCCTTTCCGTCGTGATCAGTCTCGCGACGGCGACGATCGGCTCGACGGTCGCGGCCAGGACGCTCGGCGAGGTGATCATCGCCGGACTTCAGTCCAACAATCTCGCTTTTGTCCTCCAGGGCGGCTTGATCGTTGGAGCGCTTGCCGTCCTCATTCACGATGCGCTCCAGGGGCTTGAACGGGCATTCGCGGGTCGAGCGCACATCTGAAGCGCCTCGCGTCCAATCGAATTGATGCGATGCGTCAGGCCGCCAGCTTGGGCGTGAGCTAAACTTAACGCCAGGAATGAAAATGAATTTCACAATCTGGCGCATTTTCCGATTTTTCATTGACGCAATGAAAAATCTGTCCCAGTCTACGAAAAATAATTACGCCGAGACAAGGGAACAGCGCGAGCATGAAAGTCGGGATAATCGGACTCGGATTCCGTCTGGGATACCTGGGCTATGTCTTCAAGGCGATCGACGAAGCCTTCGAGGTCGCGGGATATGTGGATCCCGAGCCGGCCGGCCTTGCCACGCTTACCGAGAAAGGCATTTCCGCCGGCAGGGCCTACGCCACGCCTGAAGAGCTCATCGCCGGCGAAAAGCTCGATCTCCTGATGATCGGCTCGCCGAACCACATGCATCTCGATCATATCCGTATCGGCCTCGAGGCGGGGCTCAAGATCTTCTGCGAGAAGCCCATCGTCAGCACGATCGAGCAGAGCCTGGAACTTGCGGCGCTGCTTTCGAAACACGGGCCCGACCGGCTGATGGTCGGCCTCGTGCTGCGTTATGCGCCGCTCTATCGTGACCTGCGCGCCGCGCAAGCCGCAGGAACGCTCGGCCATGTGGTTTCGATCGAGGCCGCCGAGCACATAGAGCCCTATCATGGCGCGTTCTTCATGCGCGATTGGCGCCGCTATGGACGCTATGCCGGAAGCTTCATGCTCGAGAAATGCTGCCACGACCTCGATCTCTACAACGGCGTGGTCGGCGCGCGCCCGGAACGCGTCGCCAGTTTCGGCGGCCGCAAGAGCTTCATCCCGGCCAATGATCCCAGCCGCGACGGCGTAAACGACCTGCAGCTTTTCCACCGCAAGCCGAGCGGCTGGCTCGGCTCCGACAAGGTCTTCGACAGTGATGGCGACATCATCGACTATCAGGTCGCCATCGTCGAATATGCCAACGGCGTCGCGATGAACTTCCACACCAACCTCAACGTGCCGGACCAGTTCCGTCGCTTTTGCGTCATCGGATCGCGCGGCATGGCGGAGGGCGACTTCATCCGCGGCTATCTGGACGTGCACGAGGTGCTGTCGGGCCGGAAGGTGGTGGAGAAGCGCTACGCCAAAGAGACGGCACTTTCGCAACACTACGGCGCCGACGAGCAGATGGCGGCCGAGATCATCGCGCATGTGCGGGATGGCGGTCCCCTGCCGGTCTCGCCGCTCGATGCGCTGGAAGCGGGCATTCTGGCGCTGTCCATGGACGAGGCGCGGATGAAGAGGACGGTCGTCGATCTTCGGCCGCTCTGGGACCGCTTCGACGAAGCCCTGCATGCCCGTGCGGCTTGAGAGGGGGAGGGGATGAGCGTTCGGCGCAGCACGATCATCTTCGCCTGGGTCCTGCTTCTTCCGGCCGTCTTCTACGTGACGGTTATCGTCGCCTATCCGCTGGTCGATACCTTCGTCCTGTCCTTCACCGACGCCTCGCTGAAGAAGACGACCAAATGGGTCGGCACGGCCAATTACGACAAGATCTTCAACGCCACCTTCGCGGAAGTGATCCTCCGCACCTTCGTCTGGACCGCCTTCTCGGTGACGATCAAGATGATCATCGGCACATTCGGAGCGGTGATGCTGAACGCCGCAGTGCCGGGGCGGGCGCTTTTTCGCGTGCTCACCATGCCGCCGTGGATCGTGCCCATGGCGATCGGCATCTTCATGTGGGGCTGGATGTATAACGGCCAGTTCGGAATGATCTCCGGGACGCTCCAGAACTGGGGGCTGGTGGACGGTCCGGTCGCCTTCCTGGCGCATGGCTCCACCGCTTTCTGGGCGACCATCGTCACCGACGTCTGGATCGGCGTGCCTCTGGTGACGCTTTACATGCTCGCCTCGATGCAGGCGATCCCGCAGGATCTCTACGAGGCCGCCTGGACTGACGGAGCAGGGCGCTTCTACCGCTTCCGCCGCATCACCCTGCCGCTTCTGGTGCCGTCGATGATCACCATGTCGATGCTGTCGCTGATCGCCACCTTCAACTCGTTCGACATCATCTGGATCTTGACCCAGGGCGGGCCGAACGGCGACACGACGACGATGATCATCGACACCTACCGGACCGCGATCGGCTCGAAGAAATACGGGGAGGGCGCGGCGCGCGCCGTGCTGATCTGTATCTTCCTGTCGATCTTCTGCATCGCCTATTTCCGCGTCACGCACCGCCTTGCCACGGGAGAAAGCCGATGAGCCAGCCCGCAATGATCAACCGCTACCGCTGGTACGAGCTCGTCGGCATCTATGGGGGCATCTTCGTCTTCCTCACTTTCATCCTCGCGCCTTTCGTCGAAGGCTTCCTCGTATCTCTGAAGCCGCTGGGCCGCCTCTTTTCCTCTCCCTACCGCTTCTGGCCGGAGAACGGTTCCTTCGAGGCCTATCGCACCATGTGGGTAAGCGTGCCGGGCTTCGCCCGCTATATCTTCAACTCCTTCTTCATCTCCATCATCGTGACAGCCGTCGTGCTGGCGCTGGTGGTGCCGGCGGCCTATGCCTTTGCGCGCTTCAAGTTCCGCGGCAGCGGGGCGCTGCTTGCCGCTTTCCTGGCGGTCAACATGTTCTCGGGCGCCGTGCTGCTCATCCCTCTCTTTCGGCTGATGCGCAGCTTCGGCGTACTGAACACCTATTTCGCCATGATCGTGCCGGGTGTCGCCTTCCTGATCCCCTCCGCTATCTGGCTTCTGCGCACCTACATGATGCGCATCCCGCGCGAGCTGGACGAGGCAGCCTTCGTCGACGGTGCAAGCCATTTCTACACGCTACGCCGGGTGATCCTGCCGATCGCCATGCCGGGCATCACCGTAGTGGCGATCACCACCTTCATCGGCTCCTATGCCCAGCAGTTCATTTTCGCGCTGACCTTCAACTCGAAGAGCGAGTACATGCCGCTGCCCGTGGGCCTTTTCGCCTATTTCGGCCGGCAGGAGGTGGTCTGGAACGAGCTGATGGCGGCAAGTTTCGTCGGCATCGCCCCGGCCGTGATCGTGATCTTCTTCCTTCAACGCTATCTCGTCAGCGGCCTGACCGCCGGCGCGGTGAAACAATAAGCAACCATTAAAACAGGGGAGTTTCATCAGTGACTATTGCCTACAAAGCTACCTTTCTCACGCTTGCGCTGCTCGGATCGACCGCTCTCGGCAGCGTCGCCGCACAGGCCGCGGACCAGGAAATCAGCTGGATCTATTGCGGCGACACGATCGATCCTATCCACGAGAAATACATCAAGGAATGGGAGGGGAAGAATCCCGGCTGGAAGGTGACGCCCGAAGTCGTCGGCTGGGCCCAGTGTCAGGACAAGGCGACGACGCTTGCCGTGGCCGGGACTCCGGTCGGCATGGCCTATGTCGGATCGCGCGCGCTCAAGGAGTTCGCCGAGAACGAATTGATCGTTCCGGTCCCGATGACCGAGGACGAGAAAAAGGGCTACTATCCGAATATCGTCGACACGGTGACGTTCGAGGGAACGCAGTGGGGCGTGCCTATCGCATTTTCCACCAAGGCACTCTACTGGAACAAGGACCTTTTCAAGCAGGCCGGTCTCGACCCGGAAGTCCCGCCCAAAACCTGGGCCGAGGAGATCGCCTTCGCCAAGCAGATCAAGGAAAAGACCGGCATTGCGGGCTACGGACTTCCGGCCAAGACCTTCGACAACACGATGCACCAGTTCATGCACTGGGTTTATACCAATAACGGCAAGGTCATCGACGGCGACAATATCGTCATCGACAGCCCGGAAGTCCTTGCCGCCCTGCAGGCCTACAAGGACATCACTCCCTTTTCTGTCGAGGGGGCGACGGCTTACGAGCAGAACGAAATCCGCGCCATCTTCCTTGACGGGAAAGTCGGCATGATCCAATCGGGCTCCGGAGCTGCCGCCCGGCTGAAGGAAACGAAGGTCAATTGGGGTGTAGCGCCGCTGCCGCTCGGCCCTTCGGCCAAGGGCGAAGGCACGCTGCTGATCACCGACAGCCTTGTGGTGTTCAAGGATACGGGTGTCGAAGAAAAGGCGATCGAGTTCGCCAAGTTCATCACCTCTCCCGGCCCGCAGGGCGAGTACGAGTTGCAGGGCGGTGCAGGTTTGACGCCGCTTCGGCCGTCTCCGAAGGTGGACGAATTCGTCAAGGCCGATCCGTCCTGGAAGCCGTTTATCGACGGGATAGCCTATGGTGGCCCGGAGCCGCTCTTCAAGGACTTCAAAGGTTTTCAGAACACGATGATCGAGATGGTCCAGTCGGTGGTGACCGGCAAGGCCGAGCCGGCGGATGCCTTGAAGAAGGCGGCCGCCGACCTCGAACAGTACAAGTAAACGCGCCGGGACCGCGGGGCTTCGGCTCGGCGGTTCCGCCTTCAATATTGGCGGAAATGCCGCTGCGCCGGTGGCCGGAGACAGTTTATTGGGACAGCTCACTCTCAACAAGGTTCAGAAATTCTACGGCACCTACGAGGTGCTGAAGAGCATCGAGCTCGAAGTCGGGAATGGCGAATTCGTGGTCTTTGTCGGGCCTTCCGGCTGCGGCAAGTCCACATTGCTCAGAATGATCGCGGGGCTTGACGAGACGACCGCCGGCGACATCGTCATCGACGGGAAACGCGTCAACGATCTGCCGCCGGTCAGGCGGGGCATCGCCATGGTCTTCCAGTCCTATGCACTCTACCCGCATATGAGCGTGTTCGAGAATATCGCCTTTCCGCTCAGGGTCGAGAAAATGCCCGAGGAGAAGCTGAAGGCGAAGGTCGAACATGCCGCCCGCATATTGCATCTCGACCAGCGGCTGGAGCAGAAGCCCGGCATGCTTTCGGGCGGCCAGCGCCAGCGCGTGGCGATCGGCCGGGCGATCGTGCGCGAGCCGAAGATTTTCCTCTTCGACGAGCCTCTGTCGAACCTCGACGCTGCACTGCGCGCCGACATGCGCATCGAGCTTGCGAAACTGCACCGGCAATTGAAGGCGACGATGATCTACGTCACGCACGACCAGGTCGAGGCGATGACGATGGCGGACCGGATCGTCGTGCTGAATGCCGGTGAGATCGCTCAGACGGGAGCGCCGCTCGAGCTCTATCACAAGCCCGCCAATATATTCGTCGCCGGATTCATCGGGCATCCGAAGATGAACTTCCTGCCGGTCGCCTGCACCGGCGTCACCGACGCCGGCGTGGAAGTGGACTACAAGGGGCAGACTATCCTCGTGCCGGTCGTTCCCCGCGCGGGCATGGCCAGCCGAACCCTAACGCTCGGCGTCCGGCCGGAACACATCCAGATGGGTGCCGCTGACCTGACGCTGACGGTCACCCCATCGGTAATCGAGCGTCTCGGCGCTCACACCGTGGCCTATGTGGCGCTCGACGGAGAGGGCGAGAACTATTGCGCCATGCTGCCGGGAACGCTCGCGATTCGTGCGGACGAACCGATCAGGACCGGCATCCGCGCCGTCGACTGCCATCTCTTCGACGAGAACGGCACGGCCTTCGAGCGCCGGGTCGAGATGACCGACATCGACATGGCGCTCTTCGACCCGGCGGCGGCGTAATCGTGAGCGCGACGATCAGGCTGCTTGGTATCGACGAAGCCGAGGCCTTCCGCAGCATTCGGCTGGAAGCGCTGCGGACGGAGCCTGCCTTCTTTGCCAGCAGCGCCGAAGATTGGGAAAAGCTGCCGGACGAGGAGTGGCGGCGCAGAACCGTCGGCAACCCCGTCTTCGTTGCCTTCCAGGACGATGTTCCAGTCGGGATCATGGGCCTGATGCGTCAGAGCGCAAGCAAGATGGCGCATCGTGCGACGCTCGTCATGGTCTATCTGCGCCGGGAACTGCGCGGAACCGGGCTTGCGAAGCGGCTTCTGGATGCTGTCGCGGATTACGCACGAAACGAGGGCATCAAACAGCTGGAGCTTGCCGTCAGCGCCGACAACCCGGCGGCGATCCGATTTTACCATCGCGAGGGGTTTTCTGTAGCCGGCCGCATACCAAGCGGTTTTCTTCACGAGGGTCGGGAGATCGACGATGTCATCATGGTGAAACGCATCGCAGATTGAGTGCCGGCCCGTCCCACATGCGGCCACCCTCGCCGCACGTGGGAGCGAGGGTGGCCAGCAGTTGCGAAAGGACATTGACGTCACGAGCAATCGCGCGAAAATCGGTGGCGCATTCAGGTTGCTTTGGTGAACTCGGATCGGGAGGCGGGAATGTCGGAAACAACCGTCAACGTGCGTTACATGGTCGACGACGTCGATTCTGCGGTCGAATGGTACACGAAGCATCTCGGCTTTTCGCTTCTCTCCAACCACGCTCCCGCTTTCGCGGATGTCAGGCGGGGAGCCCTGCGGCTATTGCTGAGCGGCCCATTGAGCTCAGCGGGCCGGCCAATGCCGGACGGCGAACGTCCTTCGCCGGGCGGCTGGAACCGGATTCATCTCATCGTCGACGACCTGGCTGTCGAGGTCGAGCGCCTGCGCGCCGCCGGCGTCAGGTTTCGCAACGACGTCGTGACCGGGCCCGGCGGATCGCAGATACTGCTGATTGATCCTTCCGGCAACATTGTAGAGCTGTTTCAGCCGGCGGTTCGCTGACGACGCAGGTCCCCAGATCAGCTCGGAAAGTTCCGACTTGTCGGCTCGCTTGGTTCAGCCGGCGAGCGCGCCTAGGAGGTTCACAAGCCTCCCGCCAACCCGTGCGGGTCGGTCGTCATCGGCCAGATGTCGCGCCTTGCGCGCCGATAGGGAGTCCGCGCCGGGTCGTTGGGGTAGGGCGTCCCGGCAGAGCAATAGAGGATCTCGGACGCGATCTTGGAGAATGACGCGAAGAAGTGGTTCGTGGATTTGATCACGAGGATCTTTTTCGACGTGGGATCGATGCCCATCACCGAGAAAAGGCTCGGGTCGAAGCTCTGGGCGCGCGTCGTGTTCAGGATGATGTCGATGCCATGCAAGCGGATATGAACGGCGTCGCCGAAGGGGGCGAAGCTCTCTCCGAAGCGCATTTCCGCATTGCGCACCAGCTTGACGACCTTGACGATGCCATCGATCGGCCGCCCCGTGCCGGGCCCGGATTTCGCGCCGAAGCGCAAGGGGATCTCGGCGTCTTCGCCGGCCGCCATGCAGATCTGCACGGCCATGGGATCCCAGATCGTGCCGATCGCCGTGTCGGTCGCGTTCCTCGCAATGAGTTCCTCCAACACGACCGTCGCATCGCCCGCCGTGCCGCCGCCTGGATTATCCCACATATCGGCAATCACCACGGGACCGGCCGGAGCCGCCAGCGCCTGTGCCACTGCCTGGCGTTCGTCGATCTCCGGCATGCGATACGTGCCGCGGCGGGAGAAGAGCTCGAGACCCAGCTCACGGGCGAGAGCCTCGCCTTTCTCCGCCTTGCCGTTGGTGACGACCAGCATCTTGGTGCCCATTTCCGCAACGTCGCCGGCCATGAATCCATGCACGACGGACAATGACAGCACATCGGCATCGTCCCGCTCGATCTGCATCAGCTTGTCCACGAAGCTGCGCATGGGGTCGCGCGAGGTGGGGAAGACGTCTATCATCCGGCAGTCGAAAATGGACATCACCGGCGTTACGCGGCCCTCGAGCGTATCGATCGCGATCCGCCAGAGGTCTTCGGCGCGTTCGACGAAATCGGTGTGCGGGAACTCCTTGAAGAAGACGAAGAAATCCGCGGCCGCCGCTCTCCTTGCGGTGAGGTGGCTGTGCGGGTCGAGTTCGGCGCAGACGAGCACGTCCGCACCTACGATTTCGCGCACGCGCTGAAGCAGGTCGCCTTCGGTATCCTCGCAGCCGTCGGCGACCATTGCCCCATGCAGGCCCAGAACGACGGCATCGACGGGCAGGGCGGAACGCAATTGGCCGAGAATTTCGTCACGCAGATCCTCATAGGTCTGGCGATTGACGAGACCGGCAGGATCCGCCCAGGCTGCGGTGCCTTCGATCAGTTCCCAGCCTTTTTGCGCGGTCACGCGGCGGCCGACGGTGATCGGCGCGGTGCAGAGCGTCGGCGTTTCGGGGTGCTTTCCGGGCGGAGCATAAAGCGATGCCTCGAATGCGCGCCTGTCTATGCAGATAGGAGAAAAGGTGTTCGTCTCGGTCGCGAGCGCCGCCGTGAAGATGCGCAATGGCTTCGCCTTGTCCGTCAACTCAGTTCGACCCCATCGGATTGGGGAGATAGCCGGTGAAGCCGCAGATTTTCCACCGGCCCCGGTGGAGGCGGCAATAGTAAACCGTCTGCCACTTCATCACGTCGAACGTGCCGTCCGCTTTCTTCAGCCCGCCGTCGAATTTCTTGCGCGCAAGGGCAAGCTCTCCGTCGACCTCGATGTCTTCCAGGGTCGTGGTGGTGAAGATCGCTTCCCGCGGATCCTCGGCAAAGGACTGCCCGGCGAAGTCCCGCGCCTGGCGCAGCCATTCGTCGCGATAGACGGCGAGCGAGGGAAAGGTGAGCCGCCATTTGTCCGGGTTCGTCTCCCGCCGTCCGTCGATGCCGATGAAGCTCTCCTCGACGAAATCGTCGGCTACCATCGACCAGTCGGCGGCCAGGAACGCGTCGATATCGCGGCTAACCAACATCTCCCATATGGAATGGCGCGCCGTGTCGCTTTCTGGAAACGGATTCTGGAAGGGATTCCGCATGCATTTTTGCCCGGTATTGAAATTCTTTTCATAAATGTCGATTTTCACTGGCCAAATTCCGTGTTCTATGGTCATTTGTCAACGGATAAAGAAAATAATTTGCAGAACGGGTCCTCGATGTCGATCAAGCGCTATGGTGCCGAACAGGTGGGCGCAGGCGGAAAAACATTGCCTTTCGCACGTGCCGTGGAGGCGGGCGGCTGGCTTCACGTCTCCGGTCAGGTCGCGATGGAAAACGGCGAGATCATCGGCGGCAACATCGTCGCCCAGACGCACAAGGCGATCGGCAATCTTCTGGCCATCTTGAAAGAGGCCGGCTACGGTGTCGAGCACGTGGTGAGAGTTGGCGTCTGGCTGGACGATCCGCGCGATTTCTGGAGCTTCAACCGGATCTATCAGGATTATTTCGGAGCTCATCCGCCGGCGCGCGCCTGCGTACAGTCCTCCATGATGGTCGATTGCAAGGTGGAGATCGATTGCGTCGCCTATAAGCCGAAGGACGCCTGAAGGGGGAAGGGCGCCGTTCGATGGATATTTTCGCGACACTGCAGGAGGAGAGGGGGCGGTTATCCCAATCGGAGAACCGCATCGCCGATATCCTGCTCAACGATTTCGAGTTTGCGGTGAACGCTTCGATCATTGAGCTTGCCGGCAAGGCCGACGTTTCGCCGCCGACGGTCACGCGCTTCTGCCGGCGCCTCGGCTGCGAGAGCTTTTCCGATTTCAAGGTGCAGCTGGCACGCACACCCTATGTCGGCATGCGCTACCTGAAGCCCGAGCCGAAGAGCCAGGAGCCCGGGGATGTGGCACAGGATATCATCACCAAGGCGCAGAATGCGCTCTTCCTGCTGCACCGTTCGCTCGACCTTGTAGCGATCGAGCGGGCAGCCGACCGGCTTGCGCAAGCGGAAATGATCTATGCCTTCGGTTCCGGAGGCAACTCCTCGATGATCGCCGGGGAGTTCCAGAACCGTCTCTTCCGCCTGGGATTGCGCATCACCGCAAGTTCCGATCACAGCATGCAGATGATGATGGCGGCGGCCGCACGGCCGGCCGACGTTATTGTCGGCTCCTCCTTTTCGGGACGCAATGCGGAGATCGTGCGCGCCTTCACGCTTGCGCGCGAGGCCAAGGTGCCGACGATCGCGCTTACCCAGAGCGGCAGTCCGGTCGCGCAGGCCGCCGATATCACCGTGCCGGTCGACCTGCCGGAAGGAAACAACATCTATCGTCCGACCTCCACCCGTATCGCCTACATCGCACTGCTCGATATCGTCGCGAGCCTCGTCGCCTACCGCGTCCAGCCGCAGGCGACGGTGACGCTCAGGCGCATCAAGCAGCAGCTGGTGGTGCACAGGGATGGCGACGACCGACAGCTTCTCGGAGACTGACGTGCCAGAAGGAACGCCGATGCCGAAATCCGTAGCGATCGTCACAGGAGCTGCCGGCGACATCGGCCGCGCTATCGCCGCGCGCCTGGGCGACGGACACGACACCGTTCTCGTAGCCGACATCAACACTGAGGCGGCGGAGAGGACGGCGCGTGAACTCGGCGGAACGGAGCGCTTCCTGGCCGTCCCCTGCGATGTGACGGACGTCGCAAGCGTGGCCGCAATGGCGCAGGCTGCCGCCTCCGTCGGCACCGTGCGCACCCTCGTGAACAATGCGGGTGCCGCCCGCGCGGTCAGCCTGCACGACACCACGCAGGACATTTGGCGCATGGACAATGCACTCAACCTCGAAGCGGCCTTTCTCTGTTTCCGGGCTGTCGAAGAAATGCTGAAAGAGAGCCGGGGCTCGGTCGTCAACATCGCCTCGGTGAACGGCATGAATGTTTTCGGCCATCCGGCCTATAGCGCCGCCAAGGCGGGCCTTCTGCACCTGACGCGACTGATCGCCGTCGAATACGGCAAGTTCGGCATCCGCGCGAATGCGGTGGCGCCGGCCACGGTGCGCACGCAGGCCTGGGAGGCACGCGCAGCCGCCAATCCGCAGGTCTTCGAGGAGGCGAAGCGCTGGTATCCCCTGCAGCGTATCGTCGACCCGAAGGACGTCGCCGAAGCGGTGCATTTCCTTGCCAGCCCCGCCGCCGGAGCCATCTCCGGCATCTGCCTGCCGGTCGACTGCGGGCTGACCGCCGGACAGGCGGAAGTCGCGCGGACCTTCTCGCAATCGATCCATTACTGACAATTCCACCTTGGGAGGATGTTCATGCTGCCGGTTCTCTATCGCCTCGAATCTGCCTGGCAACCGGATGGCGGTCCGTTCGGGCGCTTCACCTTCAGCCTCTTCAATCTATCGGGCGGGCCGCTCAGCGCCTTCCGGCTGGTCTACACCTCGCTCACCCGCGTCATTGAAGGGGCCGCTTGCGAAAACGCGGTTTTCCTGCGCCGCAACGCCAATTTCCATGAATTCGCGCCGCCCGAAGGACTGACGCTCGCCCATGGCGAACACTGGACGTTCACCGTCAATGGTCTGCACCGCGAGGCGAAGCATTGCACCGACGGGGCGAAGTCGGCCTATCTGACGCTCGCCGATGGCAGTCATGTTCCCGTGGCGGTCTCCGACCTTCGTCTCGAAGGCGCCGTGAGCGAGCTGCCGCCGGTACGTCTTCCCAAAGGCCGGCTCGAGCTTCCTTTCGCGCTGCAGCCCTGGCCTGCCGAGATCGACGCGGCGCCTGGAGAAGCGGTACCGGACGTCCTCTATCCCGCAGCGGAAAGCAATGCGGACGAGGTCGATGCCGTCTCCAACGTCCTCGCTCTATTCCATCGGCTGTTTTCGGCCGGACACGCTCCCTTCAGTCTTGCGCCGTCCCCGCAAGGGCTGCCGATCGTCTTCAAGAAAAAAGCGGAGCTCGAAGGCGAAGCCTACAGGCTTGCCTTTTCCGATCGGGAGATCCGGCTTGATTATGGAGCGGCGGCCGGCAGGCAATATGCCCTGACGACGCTCGCGCAGTTGATCGACGGCGCGCGAAACCACGGAGGCGATTTCAGGTTTCCCGCCTCCGGCGAAATCGCGGACCGGCCACGCTATGGCTGGCGCGGCTGTCACCTCGATGTCTCGCGGCAATTCTACCCGACGGCCGACATCGTGCGGCTCATCGATATTCTCGCCTGGTTCAAGCTCAACATCTTCCACTGGCACCTGACCGACGACGAAGCCTGGCGGCTGGAGATCAAGGCCTATCCGACGCTGACGACGCTCGGCGTCATGCGCGGCCCGGACGAGCCTATGCTGCCTCAACTCGGCAACGGCGCCGAACCGGTCGGCGGCTTCTACAGCCACGCGGACGTGAAGGCGATCGTCGCGCATGCTGCGGCGCTCAGCATCGAAGTCGTCCCGGAGATCGACATACCCGGCCACAGCACTGCCGCGCTCGTGGCGCTTCCCGAACTCTCCGATGGCCAGGAGGCGCCGGAAAGCTACCACTCGGTCCAGGGCTATCCGAACAATGCCCTGAACCCGGCCATCCCGCTCACCTATGAATTCCTAGAGAAGGTGTTCGACGAAATGGTCGAGCTCTTTCCCAGCCGGTATATCCATGTCGGCGGGGACGAGGTGGCCGACGGCTCATGGCTCGCGTCACCGCTGGCGCGAAAGCTCATGGAGCAGGAAGGGATTTCCGGCACCTTCGCGCTGCAGTCCTATTTCCTCAAGAAGGTGAAACAGATGCTGACGGCGCGCGGGCGCAAACTCGTTGGCTGGAACGAGGTCGCGCATGGCGGCGGCGTTGGAACCGAGGGCACGCTGCTGATGGCCTGGGAGAACCCGAAAGTTGGCATCGAGCTTGCGCGCGAAGGCTACGACGTCGTGATGACCCCGGGTCAGGCCTATTATCTCGACATGGCCCAGGCGGATGCGTGGCAGGAGCCCGGCGCGAGCTGGGCCGGCACGGCGACGCCGGCGCACACCTATGCCTATGAGGCGGAAGGAGAGTTCCCGGAAGAGCTGAAGAGCCGGATGAAGGGAGTCCAGGCCTGCATCTGGTCCGAGCATTTCCTGTCGCGCGGTTATTTCAACCGCCTCGTCTTTCCCCGGCTGCCGGCAATCGCCGAGGCGGCCTGGACCCCGAAGGACGACAAGGATTGGCTGCGCTTTGCCGCGATCGCGCCCTTGAGCCCCATTCTGTGAGTTGAGCCATGCGGATCGCCGTCGGTGGAATCCATACGGAATGCAGCACCTATTCGCCCGTATTGATGACGGTCGAAGATTTCCGGGTGCTGAGGGGAGAGGACCTCTTGCGGTCTGATTATTTCGGCTTCCTGCGCGCTGAAGGGATAAACCACCTTCCGCTCCTGCATGCGCGGGCCGTCCCCGGCGGGCCGGTTTCGCGCCCGGCCTATGACGCCTTCAAGACCGAGTTCCTGGCGCGGCTGAAAGCCGCGCTCCCTCTCGACGGGCTCTATCTCGCCATGCACGGCGCGATCAAGGTCGACGGGATGGACGACGCCGAGGGCGACTGGATCACCGCCGCCCGCGCCGTCATCGGCCCCGATTGCCCGCTTGCCGTCAGCTACGATCTCCATGGCAATGTCAGTCAGCGGATCATCGATCAGATCGATATCTTTGCGGCCTACCGGACCGCGCCGCATATCGATACGCGCGAGACCATGGTTCGGGCATGGTCGATGCTGGTGGAGGCGCTTCGTTCCGGCAAGCGGCCCGGTGTCGCCTGGGCACGGGTGCCGCTTCTCCTTCCCGGAGAACGCACTTCGACGGAGGGCGAGCCGGCGGCGAGCCTCTATCGCGTCCTGCCTGAATTCGACAAGCGGCCCGGCATCCTCGACGCCAATCTGATGGTGGGCTACGTCTGGGCCGACGAGCCGAGAGCGACCGCCTGCTCCGTCGTCACTGGCTCGGACAAGGGCGCCGCCTCGAAGGCGGCTGAGGAAATCGCCGCAAACTACTGGCAGCAAAGGGACAACTTTCATTTCGGATCGCTCACCGGATCGCTGGCCGACATGCTCGGCATCGCCGAGCGGGCGACCACGGCGCCCGTAATCCTTGCCGATTCCGGCGACAACCCCACGGGTGGCGGCGTCGGCGACCGGGCGGATGTGTTGATCGCGCTTCTCGAGCGCGGCTGGCGCGATGCGTTGATCGCCGGCATTGCCGATCGGCCGGCCGTCGAAGCCTGTTTCGTGACCGGCGCGGGCGGAACGCTGACGTTGCGGATCGGCGGCAGTCTCGACCCGTCGAGCCCGTCCGCAGAGGTCGAGGCCAAAGTGGTGCATCTGGATGATCCGGGACCGGTTGCCGAGCGGCAGGCGGTGGTTCAGGCCGGAGGCATAGTGGTCGTGTTGTCGGCGCGACGCCGCCCCTATCATAACATCGAGGACTTTGCCCGCCTCGGTCTCCACCCGGGGACCGCGCGGCTGCTCGTCGTCAAGTCCGGTTACCTCTCGCCGGAGCTTGCGCCGATCGCCAATCCGAACCTGATGGCGCTGACGAACGGCGTCGTCAATCAGGATATCGAGAAGCTGGAAAGCCTGCACCGGCAGCGGCCGATCTTCCCCTTCGACCGCGATTTCGAGTTTCACCCCAGCGCCAGCCTGTCCGCTCGCTGGACCTGAGATTGTAGACCCGCCCCCGAGTCTCCGGGCGGGTTTCGTCAAGACGTTCCCCTTCCGCGGACTTTGCCCCCTCATGTCTTCCCCGCTGTTGATCGCCATGCGCAATCCGGTCATCCGGACGAGCATGATCGCCATCGTCCTGTTCGGTTTTTCGGGGGCCGCGACGTCGCCCTACCAATCGGTCGTCGGCATCACCGAACTGGGATTGAGCGACGGGTTCTATTCGGCGCTGATCTTCGCAGCGGCACTGGTCAATGTTGCGGTCAGCGTGACGATCGGCATCGTCGCCGACCGCGTCGGCAATTACCGGACACTGATGCTGGCGGTCATTCTCTGCGGGGTTGTCGGTTACGGGGCGGTTTATCTGCTGCCGACTAAGGGGAGCTTCGTACTTGCGGCCCTCATGCTGTTGCCCGTTCACGGCGCACTCAATCCGCTGCTCTTCGCCTATGTCCGCACGGCTGCGAAAGAGATGGGCGGCAGGCATGCGGCTGCCGTCAATTCCGGCATTCGTGCGGCCATATCGCTCTCCTGGGTATTGGTTCCCGGACTGGTCGGATTGGTGCTGTCGGCGCGCGGCAGCATGCTGCCGGCCTATCTTCTGGCAAGCCTCGGCTGTCTCGCCAATTTCGTGCTCGTCTTGCGGCTGCTGCCGGAAAAGGCGAGCGTGGACGGTGCTTTGGGCAAACGCCTCTCGTTTCTCGCGTCCTTCGGCGAGATATTATCGCTGCGCGTTCTGGCACGGCTTCTCGCCATCGCCCTGATCTCGTCAATGCTGCACGTCACTGCGGCGGTGCTGCCGCTGATCGTCACCGGTGCAGCCGGCGGCAAGGTGAGCGACATCGGCATCATCGTCGGTATCGTCGCTTTTCTGGAGGTGGTGTTCATCGTGGTCTGGGGACGTATCCAGTACCGGCTCAGCCATATCGATGCGCTCGCGCTCGGCACGGCAATCTATGTCCTGAACATGGCCCTGCTCGGGCTTTCGACCGAGCGCTGGCACATTTATGCGTTGACGCTCATCAGCGCTTTCGGCGCAGCGGCGCTGATCAGCATCCCGATCACCTATCTGCAGGAACTGATCGCGGACCGGCCCGGTCTGGGCAGTTCGCTGATCTCGGTGAACGTCTTCCTGGGGGCAGGATTCGGCGCCGCTCTTTTTGCGCTCGGAACGCGCATCAGCGACTATTCGGGAGCCGCGCTTCTAAGCTCCCTTGCAGGCATCGCCGGGCTCTTGCTGCTGCTTTTCCTGGATGGCGACCGCCGAGGAAAAGCGTCTGCGTCCTGAAGAAGACAGAGGCTGCCCGGCCTCACCTTCAACCACCCCTCATTCCTGTGCCTGTCACAGGAGTCCAGCCAGCCCAAGTCCTTGGGCTGAAAAGACCCTTCCGCGCCGCAGACGCGGCGCCGCTCTCATCCCTGTGACGAGCACAGGGATGAGAGTGGAGGGTACGGTCCTGACCGTGTTCACTGAGCGACTAGAGCGGGATGCATTTAGGCGGAATCGGAAAGGGGATTCCTTTTTCTGCGCAAATCAGATTCACCATTCAGGCCGGTGAAGGAGGCCGGCCTTTATGGCGAGACCTTTTTCGAATGATCTTCGGGAACGCGTTGTCGATGCGGTGACGGGCGAGGGCCTATCGTGCCGGGCAGCGGCCAAGCGCTTCGGCATCGGCATCAGCACCGCGATCGATTGGGTGCGGCGGTTTCGCGAGACGGGCAGCGCCGCACCCGGCCAGATGGGTGGGCACAAGCCCCGCAAGCTTTCCGGTCCGCACCGGGCTTGGCTGCTTTGCCGCTGCCGCGAGCGCGACTTCACGCTGCACGGACTTGTCGCCGAGTTGAGCGAGCGCGGCCTGAAGGTGGATTATCGCGCCGTCTGGACCTTCGTGCACGAAGAGGGGTTGAGTTATAAAAAAAGACGCTGGTCGCCAGCGAACGGGAGCGGCCCGACGTCGCCCGCCACCGGGCACGATGGCTGAAGCACTGCCCCGGAATTGATCCCGCCCGCCTCGTTTTCATCGATGAGACCTGGACGAAGACGAACATGGCGCCGCTGCGGGGCTGGGCGCCTCGCGGCGAACGACTGGTGGGCTACGCCCCCTTCGGCCATTGGAACACCATGACCTTTGTCGCCGCACTCAGGGCCGACCGCGTCAGCGCTCCCTTTATCCTCGATGGCCCGATCAATGGCGAACGCTTCCGCATCTATGTCCAGCAAGTTCTGGTGCCGGAACTCAAAGCCGGCGACATCGTCATCCTGGACAATCTCGGCTCCCATAAGGGTCAGGAGATCCGCGCCGCCATCCGTAAGGCCGGCGCCCGCCTGTTCTTTCTGCCGAAATATTCCCCCGATCTCAATCCGATCGAAAAGCTCTTCGCCAAAATCAAGCACTGGTTGCGTGAGGCACAGGCCAGATCACGCGATGCAATCCATGACGAACTGCGCCACATTCTCCAAGCCGTCACCCCACAGGAATGCGCAGCCTACTTCAAAGAGGCGGGATATGAACGGGCTTAAATACATACCGCTCTAAGATCACTCCCCCAATATGCCCGGCAGGCGCAGGCCCTTTTCACGAGCGCAGTCTACCGCAATGTCATAGCCTGCATCGGCGTGGCGCATGACGCCCGTTGCCGGGTCGTTCCACAGGACGCGCTCGATGCGGCGCGCCGCATCGTCGGTACCGTCGCAGCAGATCACCATGCCGGAATGCTGCGAGAAGCCCATGCCGACGCCGCCGCCGTGGTGCAGTGACACCCAGGTAGCACCGGAGGCGGTGTTGAGGAGCGCGTTCAGCAGCGGCCAGTCGGAGACCGCATCCGAGCCGTCCTTCATCGCCTCGGTCTCGCGGTTCGGCGAGGCGACTGAGCCGGAGTCGAGATGGTCGCGGCCGATCACGATCGGCGCCTTCAGCTCGCCGCTGCGCACCATTTCGTTGAAGGCGAGGCCGAGGCGGTGACGATCGCCGAGTCCGACCCAGCAGATGCGTGCAGGCAGGCCCTGGAAAGCGATGCGCTCGCGCGCCATGTCGAGCCAGTTGTGCAGGTGCTTGTTGTCCGGCAGCAGCTCCTTCACCTTCCGGTCAGTCCTGTAAATGTCTTCCGGATCGCCGGAGAGCGCCGCCCAACGGAAGGGGCCGATGCCCCTGCAGAACAGCGGACGGATATAGGCCGGTACGAAGCCGGGGAAATCGAAAGCGCGCTCGAGACCTTCGTCCTTGGCCACCTGGCGGATGTTGTTGCCGTAGTCGAGGGTCGGGACGCCGGAATCCCAGAAGGCGAGCATCGCCTCGACATGGTCGCGCATCGAGGCGCGGGCGGCCTTCTCGACCGCCTTCGGGTCGCTCTCGCGCTTGGCCTTCCATTCGGCCATCGTCCAGCCCTTCGGCAGATAGCCGTTGATCGGATCGTGCGCCGAGGTCTGGTCCGTGACCATATCGGGGCGGATGCCGCGACGGACCATTTCCGGGAGTATCTCGGCTGCATTGCCCAACAGGCCGACCGATTTTGGCTCGCCGGCTTTCGTCCAGCGCTCGATCATTTCCATGGCTTCTTCGAGCGTCTCGGCCTTCTCATCGAGGTAGCGCGTGCGCAGGCGGAAATCGATCGAGTCCGGATTGCATTCGACGGCGAGGCAGCAGGCGCCGGCCATGACGGCGGCGAGCGGCTGGGCTCCACCCATGCCGCCGAGGCCGCCCGTCAGGATCCACTTGCCTTTCAGGTTGCCGCCATAGTGCTGACGACCGGCCTCCACGAAGGTCTCATAGGTGCCCTGGACGATGCCTTGCGTGCCGATATAGATCCACGAGCCGGCGGTCATCTGGCCGTACATGGCAAGACCCTTCTTATCCAGCTCGTTGAAGTGATCCCAGGTCGCCCAGTGCGGCACGAGATTGGAGTTGGCGATCAGCACCCGCGGAGCATCCTTGTGCGTGCGGAAGACGCCGACCGGCTTGCCGGACTGGACGAGGAGGGTCTCGTCCTCGTTGAGGTCCTTCAGAGACGCCACGATGCGGTCGAAATCGGCCCAGGTGCGGGCTGCGCGGCCGATGCCGCCATAGACGACGAGCTCGTGCGGATTTTCGGCGACATCAGGGTCGAGATTGTTCATCAGCATGCGGAGCGGCGCTTCCGTCAGCCAGCTCTTGGCGCTGATCTCGGTGCCGCGCGGGCTGCGCACTTCGCGAATATTGTGGCGCGGATTGTTCATGTTCATGCCTCGCTCCCTGTCCTTTTGAGCTCTTTAGCGACTGTTTCGATGCGTTCCAGAATGGCTTTCAGCGGACGGCGAAGCCTGTCGGCTTTCGCCCGGTCCAAAGCGAAGGGCGGTGCTTCCGTCGCCAGATGCGTCGATTGCGCCAGTTCCATCTGGATCGCGTGCACGCCCTGTTCCGGGCGGCCATAGTGACGGGTCGTCCACCCACCCTTGAAACGGCCATTGAGGATATGGCTGTAACACTCTGCTCCGGCTGCGATTTCTGCGGCTGCCCGTTCAATTTCAGTGGCGCAGGTCTTTCCCATATCGGTGCCGATATTGAAGTCCGGCAGCCGGCCTTCGAAGAGGAAGGGAATATGCGAGCGGATAGAATGGCAATCGTAAAGCACGACGACGCCATGGATCGCCTTGACGCGGGCGATCTCTGCGGAGAGCGCCGCGTGATAGGGCGCGTGAAAATCGCGCAGGCGCTCTGTTATGTCGACCTCCGTCGGACCTTCGCCTTCTTTCCAGATAGGCAGACCATCGAAATCAGTTTCGGGCACGAGCCCGGTTGTGTTCTGGCCGGGATAGAGGCTGACGCCTGCAGGATCGCGATTGGCATCTATGACGTAGCGGTGAAAGGTCGCGCGAACCGCGGTCGCGTCCGGCAGAAGACCTTGGTAGAGATCGTGGATATGCCAGTCCGTATCGGCGAGGATGCGGCCATTGTCGTTGAGCCGTTCCCGGATCGAGGCAGGCACGTCGGTGCCCGTGTGCGGAAAGCCGAGGATGACGGGCGAGCTGCCCTGCCTGACTTCGAAGACGGCCATGTCAGTTCTCCAGTTTCGGAAGAATGCCCGCGGAGACGGCGGCGGCCAATCGGCCCGACGCGACGAGATCGCCCGCGGCCTTGAGGTCGTCGGCCATGTAGCGGTCTTCCTCGATACTCGAGGAGACGCTGCGCACGGCTGCGGCAGCCTTTTGAAGTTCCGGGCTGGTGGTGAGCGGCGCGCGGAACTCGATGCCCTGCACCGCGGCGAGCGCCTCGATGCCGATGATCGAAAAGAGGTTTTCCGTCATCTGCAAAAGCCGGCGCGCACCGTGGCAGGCCATGGACACGTGGTCTTCCTGGTTCGCCGAGGTCGGCGTCGAGTCGACGGAGGCCGGATGGGAGAGCTGCTTGTTTTCCGACATCAGCGCCGCCGAAGTGACCTCAGCGATCATCAGTCCGGAGTTGAGGCCCGGCTTCTTGGCCAGAAAGGCCGGCAGGCCGTAGCTGAGCGCAGGGTCGACCAGAAGGGCGATGCGGCGCTGGGAAATGGCGCCGATTTCGCACACCGCGAGCGCGATCTGGTCGGCGGCAAATGCGACCGGTTCGGCATGGAAGTTGCCTCCGGAAACGACGGAATTGTCCGAAAGCACCAGCGGATTGTCGGTGACGGCATTGGCTTCGATCGTCAACGTGGCTGCGACGGAGCGCAGGAGATCGAGGCAAGCGCCATCCACCTGCGGCTGGCAGCGGATGCAATAGGGGTCCTGAACCCGCTCGTCGCCCTCGATATGGCTCTGCCGAATTGGGGAGCCGGTCAGCAGCTGCCGTAAGGCGGCGGCCGTGTCGATCTGGCCCTTATGGCCGCGCAGCGTGTGAATATCCGGATGGAAGGGGGCGGAAGAGCCCATGGCCGCATCGGTCGAAAGGGCGCCGGTGATGAGGGCGGCCTGGCCGGCGCGGTGTGCGCGGAAGAGCCCGGCAAGGGCGAGAGCCGTGGAGACCTGCGTGCCGTTGATCAGCGCCAGGCCTTCCTTGGCGGCAAGCGTTACCGGCGAGAGCCCCGCCGCCTTCAATGCAGCGTCGCCTTTCATGCGTTCGCCGGCAAAGAAGGCTTCGCCATGACCCATCATCACGGCGGCCATATGGGCAAGGGGCGCCAGGTCGCCGGAAGCGCCGACCGAGCCTTTTTCGGGAATGAGCGGGATCACGCCCTTGTCCAGCATCGCTTCGATCAGCCGGACGAGCTCCAGCCGAACGCCGGAGGCGCCGCGGCCGAGCGAGATCAGCTTGAGCGCCATGATCAGGCGCACGATGTCTTCCGTGAGCGGCTGGCCTACGCCGCAGCAGTGCGAGAGGATCAGATTGCGCTGCAACGTCGCCACGTCGGAGCTGTCGATCTTGATCGAGGCCAGTTTGCCGAAGCCCGTGTTGATGCCGTAGACCGGCGCATTGCCCGCCACGATCTCGGCGATCCGCGCTGCGGCCTTGGCAATGCCGGCATCGAAGGCGGCATCGAGGCGCGCCGGTGCGCCGGTCCAGTAGATCGTTTCGAGGTCACTGAGCGGAACGGAGCCGGGCCTGAGAATGACGGTCATCGGAGAATCCTTTCACCCTTGAAGATCCGCTCCCGAAGGGGATTGAAACCGATACGGTAGATCAATTCCGCCGGTTGATCGATGTTCCAGATGGCAAGATCCGCAGACTTGCCGGCTTCGATCGTGCCGGTCTCTCCGAGGATCCCGAGCGCACGGGCGGCCTCACGGGTAACGCCTGCGAGGCATTCCTCCAGCGTCAGGCGGAAAAGCGTCGCGGACATGTTCAAGGTGAGGAGCAGCGAGGTCAGCGGCGAAGTGCCGGGGTTGCAATCGGTAGCGATGGCGATGCGCGTTCCAGCTTCTCGGAGTGCTTCGACAGGCGGAAGCTGCTTTTCCCGGAGGGTGTAGAAAGCCCCAGGCAGGAGGACGGCGACCGTGCCGGCCTTCGCCATGGCGGCGGCTCCCGCAGCGTCGAGATATTCGAGGTGGTCGGCCGAGAGAGCGCCGTAGGAAGCAGCGAGCTTCGCGCCGCCGAGATCCGAAAGCTGTTCGGCGTGAAGCTTCACGGGCAGGCCGAGCGACTTCGCCCTGTCGAAGACCGAAGCGATTTCCGCCGGCGAAAAGGCTATGCCTTCACAGAAGCCGTCGACGGCGTCGGCGAGCCCTTCGGCGTGAGCTGCGGTGAGGCCTGGCAGGACGACTTCGGCGATGTAGTCGCCGTTGCGTCCGCGAAATTCCGGCGGGGTCGCATGGGCTGCGAGATAACTGGTGACGATGCGCACCGGGCGCAGGCTTTCCAGCCGGCGGGCGGCGCGCAGCATCTTGAGTTCGGCCTCGACGTTGAGACCGTAGCCCGACTTAACCTCGACGGTGGACACGCCTTCGGCGAGAAGGGTGTCGAGCCGTGGAAGTGCGGCCTCCACGAGTGCCTCGACGGAAAGGGCGTTGGTTGCCTCGACGGTCGAAGCGATGCCGCCTCCGGCACGCGCGATCTCCTCATAGGTCGCGCCTTCGAGGCGGAGCTGGAACTCCCGGGCGCGGTTGCCGCCATGGACGATATGCGTGTGGCAGTCGATCAGCGCCGGGGTGACCCAGCGGCCTTCGCAATCGAAGACCTGGTCGGCGCGAGCAAGCTCCGAAGGCAGACCGGCTTCGGGACCGGCATAGACGATCCGCTCGCCGCGAACGGCGATAACGCCGTCTTCGATGATCCCGAGTGGGCCCAGCTCCTCACGAAGTGTGGCAAGGCGTGCATTGCGCCAGAGGCTGGTTCTGGCAGGATTTGGGTTTTCGTTTCCGTCCATAGGTACCGCCCTTCTTCGCCAATAATGTATATACATAATACCGGCGATGACAAGTGAGAAATATGATCGGTGAGATAACGCGATGGGAGCTGCCGGCCAGAAGCACGGAAACAGGATCGGCATAGGGGGCGGCCGTTGTGACCGCGCCCCTGCCACACCACCCGGCATGCGGGTCCGCACCGGGCGGTTCGAAGAGTTGAGGTCAGGCGAGGCGGGGGATACGGAGGGCATCCATCCACCTGAGGGTTAGGACCGAATTGAGCAACATGCCGCTGTTGCGCCACCATCTGCGGCTGTTGACCGCGATCTGCCGTGCCACTTCGGGCTTGGCGCCCTTGGCAAGCAGGGCCTTGTAGGTGGTCTTGCCACGCTTCCAGTGCTTGAGCTGGATCGCGCGCACCCGGTGACGCATCCACTCCTCCAGCTCCTTGAAGAGCCTTGGAGTTTGTGCCAGCCGGAAGTAGGCTTTCCAACCCAGAACATAGACGCGCAGGCGCTCGGCCACTTCCGCCATGCTGCGCCCGCCCGAACGGCGGGTCAGTTGCCGGACGCGGCGCTTGAACGCCTTGAGCGGCTTGTCGGCCACCCGCCGCTTGACCGCGCCATCCCGGCCCCGCCAGAAGCTGAAGCCGAGGAACTTGCGGCCAAACACACTGGTAACCGCGCTCTTGCCCTCGTTGATCGTCAGGTGCAGCCGTCCGTAAAGCCGCCGCAGAAGCGCCATGACCCGTTCGCCCGCCTTGCGACTGCCAACGTAAACGTTGCAGTCGTCCGCATAGCGCACGAAGCAATGGCCCCGGCGTTCCAGTTCCTTATCCACCTCATCGAGCAGCACATTGGCCAGAAGCGGCGACAGCGGCCCGCCTTGCGGCGTGCCCATCACCCGCTCCTGGACCACGCCATGGTCCATGATGCCGCTGTTCAGATAGGCCCGGATCCGGCGGATAACCCGCTTGTCCGATATCCGTTTGCTGAGGCGGTCGATCAGGATGTCGTGGTTGACCCGGTCGAAGAACTTCTCAGGTCGACGTCCACGACAATCCGCCGGCCCGACTGCACAAGGGATTGCGCCGCAAGCACGGCCCCATGCGCACTACGGCCCGGACGGAAGCCGTGGCTGTGCTCGCTGAAAGCGGGATCAAGGAGCGGCTGCAGCACTTGCAGCAGCGCCTGCTGGATCAAGCGATCCGTCACCGTCGGGATGCCGAGCTCGCGCTCGCCGCCATCCGGTTTCGGGATCGTCACCCGTCGCACCGGCATCGGCCGGTACGTTCCCGCCAGAACCCGTTCGCGGATGTCAGGCCACGACGTGCGCAGATGAGCCGCGGTCGCCTCGATGGACAGACCGTCCGCACCAGCCGCGCCCTTGTTGGCCTTCACCCGTTTCCAGGCTCTTTGCAGGTTCTCGCGCGCCAGGGCCGCTTCCAGCAGCCCCGGCCCTGTGCTCTGCGCGTCACAGCGCGGGCAGGTCGCTTCATCGCTGCCCGGTTCAGACAGGGCTTCACCCTGTCTCCCCCCGGACCGCCCCGCTCTCGCGGGCATCTGATGCCTGGCTTCCTGCATCACTATGCCTCAAGCCCTCCTCTTCGTTCGGTCCTTCGCCGCGGATACGGCTACTACAACCTCTGCTGACTTCTCGCTCCGCCGGCGCACCACAGAAAAACCCCGAACTTCCGTCCGGGGCTTATGGAGAGAACTGAGGTCTGGCCTGCGTCGGCGACTATGCGGAAGCGGGAAGCTATTCCGCCGCCGCAGTCGCCAGGCGCCGCCGATGGGATCGCAGTCCTGCATAAAGGACGGCGAGTGAAGCCACCGGAAACAGTGCCGCGAAGAAGCCGAGATCCGCGGCAGCCGTATTCTCGAGCACCCGTCCGCCGATCGCCGTGCCGGTCGCGATGCCGAGATAGATCGCCGAGGCGTTGAGCGACAGGGTCAAATGGGCAACCTCCGGCGCGAAGCCGACTATGCGGCTCGCCTGGGCCGGCGGAAACGCCCAACCGACGATTCCCCATGGCACCATTATGCCGATCAGCAGCAAGCCGGCGAGATCGCGCGTGAGGAAGTGCAGGCCGAAGGCGATCATCAGCGAGACCGCGAGCGCGGAGATCAGCGAAGCTGTCACCACGCGCGTGGCGCCGAGCCGGTCGGCCAGATAGCCGCTGGAGAGATTGCCGATCACCGCGCCGACCCCGAAGGCGAGCAACAGCCCCGGCAGCGCCAGTTGCGAAAGCCCGGCTCCGTCGATCGCCAGCGGGGCGAGATAAGAGATGATCATGAAGCCGCCGGTGAGATACAGAAACGTCACCATGAGCGACGAGGCCACGCCCGGACGGCCGATGGCGCCGAAGCGCTCGGACATTGTCAGCTTCGTTCCACTGAGGCCCCGCGGCAGGCGCAGCCAGAGCACGGCAGCGCAGGTGAGCCCAAGCAGAGCGACCGCCCCGAACGTGCCGCGCCATCCCCAGAAGGCGGCAATCAGCGCGCCGAGAGGCGCGCCCAGCGCCACGGCGAATGTGGTGCCGCCCACCACGATTGAAATCGCCAATGCGCGGTGCTCCGGTCCTGCCAGTGAAACCGCCGCCGCTTGCGCCGTGGCGGCAAACAGTCCGCTTGCCATTCCCATCACGATCTGGGCGAGCAGCAGCGTGGTGAAGGAGACGCTCATCGCCGCGATGCAGTTGCCGACGACGAATACGAGCATTGCAGTCACCAGCAGTCGACGCCGGTCCGCCGCGCCGGCCAGGGCCGAAAGCAGCGGCGCGCCGATGGCATAGGAAAGCGAGAACAGCGTGATCAGGTGCCCCGAATGGGGAATGGTCGTGTGCGTGTCGGCAGCGATCGACGGCAAAAGGCTTGAAAAGACGAAGCCGACCGTGCTCATCGTAAAAGAGCCAACGGCGAGCCAGATGATGCGCTTGTCCATCGGGAGACCCCGCTTGTTCAAAAGATATTGAACTATTGAACTTGGTTGCTCGCCGTGTCAATATGCCGAGACTGCTAATCGTGGATCCAATGACCCTACCGCATCCCACCGCCGATCAGATCACCCTGTCCAATGTCCTAGTGGCCCTCGGCGATCCGACGCGCCTGGCGATCGTGGGCTATCTCGCCCGCCGCGCCGGACGGCCGACCATGTGCCTGAACTTCACGGATTTCGGCTCCAAGACCAATATCAGCTATCATCTGGCCAAGCTGCGCGAGGCGGGCATCACGCGTACCGAGGTCTCCGGTACCAGCCGGTTGATCACGCTGCGGCGCGACGATCTCGACATCCGCTTTCCCGGCCTCCTCGATTCCATTATCACCGCCGCGGTGGACCTGCCCATGGTCAAGAAGATCGAGGATGCAGAGGAGGAGGCCCTGGCACAAGGCGAGGCGCGATAAAGAACCGCCCGCCTCTTCTTCAGGCAGGGTGATGGCGCTTAGCTGAGTGCCGCTCGACCAGCGCGACGAATTGCCGGCCCGCCACATCCAGCCTGCCGCTGTTGTCGATGACCGTTACGTCGGCATCGGCGATGACGTCGGGTGCCTGCCGCGTCAGGCGGCGGAGCACGTCTTCCTCGCTCTCCCGGCCGCGCTCCGCCAGCCGTTTCGCCAGCACCGGCGGCTCGGCGGTGATCACCGCAACGGCGATCGTACCGAACGCCTGACGAATGGCGGGGAGGGCGGCGCGGCTGCCGTTTACGATCGCGGTCATGCCTTTGGCGATCTTTTCGGCGATCTCTGCCGGGATGGCGTAGCTCAACCCATGCGCCTGCCACGAAACGGCGAAAGCGCCGCTCCGGCTCATCTCCTCGAATTCGGCGTCGGACACGCTTTCGTGCACTTCGCCGCCTGCATCCGACGGTCTTGTGATCGCCCGCCGGACGAAGAGAATATCGGGCCGCTGCGCGAAATGGCGGGCGGCAAAGCCCATGACGCTGTCTTTCCCGGCACCGCTCGGACCGACGACGACGATGAGCGTTCCGGATACTCGATCGGCGGTGGTCATGCGACACGCCGTCCTTCGCGCCAGACCGAGCGGACGACCGGTATGCCCTCCGGCCGGCGAACGCGCGCGATGTCGGCGCGCAGCCCCACGGCGATCCGGCCGCGATCTTCGAGCCCGACTGTGCGGGCGGGCGTCGCCGTCACCATCGCAATGGCCTCGGGAAGGCCGATCGATTCGACCTCGTCTGCCAGAATGAAAGGCGCATGGATCAGGCTGAAGGGAACGTAATCGGAAGAAAGCACGTCGAGGACGCCGCGCTTCGCGAGATCGCGCGCGGCGATATTGCCGGAATGTGACTTACCGCGCACGATATTGGGCGCGCCCATCAATACGCTGAGGCCCGCGCGGTGCGAGGCTTCCGCCGCCTCGAAGCTTGTCGGGAACTCCGCAAGGCGAATGCCGTAGCCGATCGATTCTTCGACATGCTCGACCGTCGCATCGTCGTGGCTGGCGACCGTGATGCCGCGCTCGGCGCACGCTTTTGCGAGCGCGTTTCGATGCGGTGTCGCATAGCGAGCCGAGAGCGCCTGCTGACGCTCGATGAATGCGGCGAAGGCATCGTCGGTAAGGCCGCGCTTGGTTTTGTAGTAGAGCGTGTACTGGTCCATCGTCTGGAACTGGCGCTGCCCGGGCGCGTGGTCCATCAGCGAAACCAGACGGACCTGCGGGTCGTTCCGGAAGTCCTCATAGTGCTCCAGCACGTCGGCGGTCGACACTTCGCAGCGCAGATGGATCAGGTGATCGGCCCGCAAACGGCCCTCTTGCTTGGCCTGGGCGAGCGCATCGGCCATGCTGCGCATCTCGCCCTTCGGAAAGCCGCTGTCCTCGTCCGAGCCCAGGCGCAGACAATCGAAGACGGTGGTGATGCCGGAGGTGACGACTTGGGCGTCATGGGCCTGGATGGCCGCGATCTTCAGCCAGCGAACCCCGGGGCGCGGAGAATAATGCGCCTCGAGATGGTCGGTGTGCAGTTCGACCAGCCCGGGCAGCAGGTAGTCACCCTCGAAATCCTCGCCCGCGGCGCTCGCCCCTTCGGAAATGTCGGCGATCCTGCCGTCGCGGATCAGCACCGAACCGTCGAGGATCCGGTCCTCCAGAACGATGCGGGCGTTGGTCAAAACCTGTTCTTTGGGCATGTCATGCGATCTTTCGTTCGGATGCGCCGCCAAGCGGCAGCAGGGAATGGACGGTGAAAGGAGCGCCGCGGCGCTCTTCGGCGAAAAGCGCAATCGTCGAGACGGCAAGCGGCTTGCCGATGAATTCGGCGAAGACCGTTTCGAGCGCCATTCTCATGGGCCGCTGCATTTCTTCCGGCACCGGCCCCGTAAGTGTCAGATGGAACTGGAACTCCTCGAAGACGTATGGGTAGCCCCATGCGGCCAGGTACTCGCGCTGACGCTGCGTAAGCCTCTCCGGATTGCGGCGGGCGAGATCGGCTTCCGAAAGCGGCGCCCGGAATGGCTCGAAACGGCGAACCGCCTGCTCCGCAAGGCGCTGCAGGGGCGGCCAAGGCTCGGCGGAGACGAGCGCGAAGAAGGGGCCGATCTGATGCAGGACGATCTCCGGCACTTCGAACGGCTCGATCTCCGCGGCGAACTCGTCGAAAGCCGCGATCAAGTCGGCTTCACGGCGGCTGGAGCTAAGCCCGAAGGGTGCCTTCAGCGTCCCGTGGAAACCGTAACGGCGGGGCTCGGTCGTCAATGCCATCTGCTCTTCACATCCTATTGCCGGATTTTCCGGGCAGTCCAGGGCGCCGCCGGTGAACGCGTCGCGTCCCAGCCAACGCGAGGCGGTCTGCGACAGCCGGTCATCGGACGGCGGCGCGAAGTAGATTGCATAGCGCACGGGTTCACACTCTCTTCATCAGTCGCCTCGACGCAGTTTGCCCCGAGTCGATGGTTCGCGGGATGAAATGCGCAGCTAGCCGATTTGCATGACAACATCATGATGACATCGGCTCAGAACGCAAATCGGTTCGGAGCGGGATGGATTGTTTGCAGCTTCGCCTGCTCCCGCTCCAGTTATCTCGAATCAGTTCGTCATTATCCGAATCGGCCGATCCGTTTCTAGATCACAATGATTCTAGGTCGGGTCGACCCAAAAACATCAACGTGATCGATTCCAAGAAGTTGAGACGCGGGATGCGGGCGGAAAACCGCACACTTTTCCTCATCCCGCTCTAGTGTGTACGGCCAATGAGGCGCGATCGGCAGAGATTGGAGATGCTGTCGAAAACGAACACGACCATCAAGATCAGCAGCACCATATAGGCGACATTTTCCCAATCCGAATTTGTGCGCATCGCCTCCCACAGCTTTAGGCCGATCCCGCCGGCGCCGACGGCGCCGATAATGGTGGCCGAACGCGTGTTCGACTCCCAGAAATAGAGGGCCTGGCTGGCAAAGACCGGCAGGACCTGCGGCAGCACGCCGAAGCGCTGCACGGCGACCGGCGCGGCGCCGACCGATTTGACGCCCTCACGCTGCTTGTCGTCGATATTCTCGAGCGCTTCGGAGTAGAGCTTGCCCAGCGTGCCCGTGTCGGTGAAGAAGATCGCCGAGATGCCCGCGAGCGGCCCGGGCCCGAAGGCGCGCGTGAAAAACAGCGCCCAGATGAACATGTCGACCGACCGCAGGAAATCGAAGAAACGCTTCACGAACTGATTGGTGAGGCGGCTCGGCGTGATGTTGCGCGCCGCGAGGAAGCAAAGCGGGAAGGCGATGAAGGAGGCGAAGAGCGTTCCGACGAAAGCCATGACGATCGTCTGCAGGAGCTTGGTCCACACGTCCAGATGCTGCCATTCCGCATTGTAGAGGATGTTGTTCCAGGCAAGGGAGAGATTTGAGCGCGCCGGATCGAGCCGTTGTCCGGAGACGATCAAGGAGGCGACTTCGCTGTATGGCTTCCCGAAGAAGGGCGAGTTGGTGTCGAAGAGGAAATTCACCCAGCCGAAGAAGCGATTGCGGATGGAGACCTCGTCGCCCTCCACTTCGGCCCAGCCGGTGGTGCCGAAGGACAGCGTCACCTTCTCGCCCGGCCGCTTCTGGATCGCCCAGGAGGGAAGGGGTCCTTCCGGCGTCACGTTGTCCGCGCCGTCGACCTGAAGCACGAGCGTCTCGCCCGAGTGTGTGACTGTCACCAGCTTTTCGGCGACGTCGATACGCGTGGAGCTATCGAACTTCACCACGGCGTGCGTGACGGCTTCTTCGGTGCGGGTCGTGGCGGCATCTTCCTGCGGCGTCGAATTCGTGTCGGCGCCGCGCGCCGCGTTGGGCGCCATGAAGCTGAAAGAGGAGGCGGTCTTTGGCTTCTGGACTTGCGCCGCGGCCGCCGGAGCGGCGACGGTTCGCGTCACCGTCTCCTTTTCGAGCGTGACCCATTCCGGGCTTGGATCGTCTCCAAGCGGCGAATTGCGCCCGAAGGACACGCTCATCGTTCCATCGGGTGCGACGGCGATCTCGGGCCGCACTTCGTAAGATACCCAGTCTGCGAGATAGGTGCCGGCAATCCCCCAATTGGCATTGGCGAGCACGTAGCCGATCGAGAAGAACCACCAGCTGAAGATCATGTAAAGAACGACGCCAGCCGTTATCAGTGCCGTACTGCGCCGCTTGGCGGCCGACGACTGCAGGAGATGCGGGTGGCGCGCTGCGATAGCTTCCATTTCGCGCGCATCGAGGTTTGTCGAGGCAATCATGATGCGGTCCTATTGCGCAAGCTGAAAGGCCTGGTCGCCGACGAGGCGGCGGCGAAGCCAGGCGGAGAACTGATCGACGGCGAAGATCGTGGCGAAGAGCAGGAGGACGATCGCGAGCGTCTTCGCTTCATGCCCCTGGCCGATCGACAGACGCAGGAGTTCCCCGATTCCGCCCCCGCCGACGGCGCCGATGATCGTCGAGGCGCGCACGTTGATTTCGAGCCGGAGCAGAAAATAGCTGGTGAAATTGGGCAGCACCTGGGGGACCATGCCGAACCAGACCCGCTCGATCCAGTTGGCGCCGACGGCACGCAGACCTTCCTCCGGTTTCATGTCGGCATTCTCGACCACTTCGAAGAACAGCTTGCCGAGCGCGCCGATCGTGTGGATCGACACCGCAGCGATGGCGGGAATAGGCCCAAGCGAAAGGATTGCCAGGAAAAAGCCGGCGATGACGACTTCCGGAAAGGCGCGCAGGATTTCCATCAGCCGGCGTACGATGCCCCTGATCCAGGGATTGGGCATCAGATTTTTCGCGGCGAGGAAGCACAGGATGAAGCCGAAGAAGACTCCGATGATAGTCGAAAAGATGGCGATGTTCACGGTCTCCAGCATCTTGTGAACATATTCCGGGATGTAGAAGCTCTCGGTCACATAGAGGCGCCCATCCGGGTAATTGTATTTGAAACTGCCGTCGTCATAGGGCGAAGGCAGGTCGAAGAGGGCGCGAATGATCTCTATCGGATCGCGCGGCATGAGATGTCCGACGAAATCGAAGAAGTGCGGCAGCCGGTCGAAGAACTTGCCCGCGTTCGACTCGTTCGCGAACCAGAGCGAACTGAAAAGCGTCAACGCGAGAAATGCGAGACCGAGCCAGGTATAGAGACGCCGGCGATTGTTGAGCTCCTGCCAGTGACGCTCGATAAGAGCGCCGTTCTCGCTGAGGTGCCGTGTAGACACGGAAGTGGCCATTGGGTTTCCGGCTGGGGGCCGGCCTCTAGAGCGCTTCCGGGAAGAGGAAGTGCGTCGTTTCAAAAAGTAGGATCGTTTGATCGAGACGATCCGGAGCGGCGGCTGCAGGTGCCCGATAGTCGAACGCCGGCCGCAGCTTGGCGGCCGGCGCAGGATGACGCGTTCGGCGATCAGCCGCCGATCGTCGCCTTGCGGGCGTCGATGATCGGCTTGTAGAAATCGCTGTTGACCTCGACGAAACCGGTGAAGTCGCCGCCCTGGATGGCGGAGAAGCAGGCTGCATCGGTCTTCGGCAGATCCATCATGAACTGCTTGAACTTGGCCTTCATGTCGTCGTTCAATGCGGTACGCACGACGATCGGGCCGTTCGGTATCAGCGGCGACTTCCACAGTTCGACGAGGTCGTTCATGTCGACGATACCTTTGTCGACCATCTTGCGCAGGTTGCCCGAGGTGTAGCCGTCCTTGAACTCGCCGACGCCCGAGCCGAAGGTCGTGCCGGCATCGAAGGTGCCCTTCACGACTTCAAGCACGAGGTTCTCGTGACCGCCGCCGAAGCCGGTCTCGCCGAAATATTCCTTGACCGGCGCGCCGATCGCTTCCGGCAGCGTGACGAGGGGAACGAGATAGCCCGAGGTCGAGTCCGGATCGGCGAAGCCGAGCTTCTTGCCCCTCAGGTCTTCGAGCTTTGTAATGCCCGAGTCCTTGCGGGCGACCATGATCGAATGATAGCCCGTGGAGCCGTCGGTCTGGACGGTCGTCAGGATCGGCTCGACCGCGTCTGCCTTGGCGAGATAGATCTTGGCATAGCCGGAGGCGCCGAGTTCGGCGTAATCGAGCGTGCCGCCGAGGAGGCCCTGGATCACGCCGTCATAGTCGGCCGCCGGGAAGAGGGAGACCTTCTCGACGCCGATGGCTGCCGGGAGCTGATCGACGAGGCACTGGTAGTTGCGCAGGCGGTCGGCTTCGTTTTCGCCGCCGATGATGCCGACGCGGAATTCCTTCAGGTCTTCGGCCTGTGCGTGGCCGACGAGGGCGAAAAGCGCGACCGCGCTCAGAAGAGCTTTTTTAAGCATTGGGTTCGTTCTCCCGTTTTCCCGGACGCGCCGGGGTCTTTCTCGGTTTCGAAAAGGCGCCCTTGACGCGGGCATTCGATCGCGGCGGACCTTAAGGGCCGGCCAGTGCCAGCGGCTTCAAGCCGGCCGATGCTGTTTCCCGCGGGGCTTCCGCGGGGGTGTTGATGCTGGTCGAGGTCATCGACTCCTCGATCGCCGTTTCCGCGCCATAGATCGCCGCGACCGCGGCGGCGGTAAGATCCTTCGGCTGCCCGTCGAAGACGACACGGCCATGCGCCATGCCGATGACCCGCTCGCAATAGTTCCGCGCGGTATCGAGCGTATGCAGATTGGTAATCACGGTGATGCCGTCGCGCTCGTTGATGTCGCGCAGCGCGTCCATCACGATCTTGGCGTTGAGCGGGTCGAGCGACGCGATCGGCTCATCGGCGAGCAGCACCTTCGGCTGCTGCATCAGCGCGCGGGCGATTGCGACGCGCTGCTGCTGCCCACCCGAGAGCGTGCCGGCCGGCTGAAGGGCGGTCTGTTCGATCCCCAGACGCTCCAGTGCACCGATCGCCATGATGCGCTCTTCGCGGCTGAACATGTTGAGGACGCTCAGTACGGTGGATCGATGGTTCAGTCGCCCGAGGAGAACATTGGTCAGCACGTCGAGTCGAGGCACCAGATTGAACTGCTGGAAAATCATCGCGCAGTCGCGCTGCCAATTGCGCAGAGCCGCCCCCTTGAGCGAGGAGACCTGTAGGCCGGCGAATTCGATCGAGCCGGAGGAGGGGTCCACGAGACGGTTTATCATGCGCAGGAGTGTCGACTTGCCGGCGCCGGAGCGACCGATAATGCCAACCATCTGACCCTGCGGTATGTCGAAGGTAACCGAGCTGACGGCTGTCTTCTTGCCGAACTGGCGGGTTACGTTCTTCAACTGAAACATTGGCAGCAGTTCCTCTTTCGGGGAGACCGGTCATCGGTATGACCCTGCCATATCCGCGCTTCATGAAAGCGCAGTGTCAGTTTCGTGTAGGTTCTGTAACAGTGCACAGGTGCGGTTCATGAACCTCGAACGCTTCGGCCGCAGTCATCGTGACCTGTGAGACCCGTCACCCCCGCAACCTGCGGCGCAGGTCGGCTTCCAACCGCGGATCGAACGGCAGCGGAAGTGCGGATTGGTCGGTGCCGAAGCCGCAGCTTTCGGCAATCGCCTTGGCTTCACGCTTGAACTTGCCGATGGAGACTGACCGGCCCTGTTCGAGCCAGCCGGCCCCGTGGAGGATGAAATCGGCGCCGGAAAGCAACGAAGCTGCGGTCGCACGCGCGCCTTCGCTGCCGGCTTGGCCGTCGTCCATCTTAGCCGATGTGACGCCGCCTTCGCCGCGAACCGGCACGCCCAGCCGGCGAGCGAGTTGGACCGCATAGATCTGCACCAGATGCGAGGCAGGATCGCCATAGCAGGGCAGCATGCTGCGCATATCGAAGGGAATGCCGAACAGTCCCATCACCACCGGCGCGCCCGGCGACCAGAGCTGTGCGAGGGCCAGCCCTGCCAGGACCTCGGCATATCCCTGAATCAACGTGCCTGCACCGGTCACCGGCGACGTCGCTCCCATCATCATGTAGGAGGTCACCATGCAAGCCTGACGGCGCTGCGCGATCGCGCGCAGGCACTTCAGCGGATTTTCCTTGTACGTCAGCGGCGGCGTGGCGTTGATCAGGTGCAGCAGTTCGCATTCTCCGGCCTTCGGCTCCCGCCCGACCGCCATCGAGACCGCGTCGATCACCTGTTCGGCGGCTTCCGGAGATGCGATGGTGCCCATGAACGGTTTGTCGGACAGTGTGAGGTGGGCGAGCGCCATCTCCATGGGCCGGTCGGCCTCCGCCACATCGTTCAGCACGCAGATCATGTGGCCCGTGTTCGAGATTGCCGGTGCCGCATGGGCCATCGAGACCAGCCGTCGGTAAATCTCCAGCGATCCGGCAGCGCGGCGGCCGTTAGGGAGCAGGACGTTCGGCGCGCCGTAGATCGGTGCGATGGCCGCAGGTTGGCCAGCGCCTATTCCGGTGTCGCGGTCCGGATTGCGGCCTCTAAGGACGAAGCTCTGCGGTGCGCTTCCCCTGATGATCTGACGCAGGCGAGACCCTTCGAGGAAAACGCGGTCGCCCTTTATGATACCGCCGTGCTCGCGCCAGAGGTCGAGCGTCTCCGGGTCGTCCTCGAACCGAATGCCGACCTCTTCGAGGACGCGATCTGCTCCCGCTTCGATTTGCCCGAGCGCCGACTCGTCGACCGTGATGATCCCGTGGCCCGTCAGGGCCGATCCGAGATCGGAACTCGAGATCGATTGCAGACCAAGCATCGGCGATTTCCAATTGGCTGGGCGCGCTGCCCTTTGTCGAGCTAGGTATCACGTCTGCGGGCGGGAATTTGTCGCGATTGCGACCCGGTTCGCGAAATTGCTTCAGCTCTGCAGGCGACCCGGGTCGAATTGTCGGGGATCGAGCCCTTCGGCCCGGAAGCCTGCGGGCGGTGCGGTGTCGCGCAGAAGGGTGCCCGCCAGCGCGCCAAGCGCAGGCGAAGTGAGGATCCCATAGCCGCCCTGGCCGGCCAGCCAAAAGAAATCCGGGCAGCCTGGCGCAAAACCGATGACGGGCAGCCGGTCGGGGGAAAAGCTGCGCAGACCCGCCCAGCTCTTGACGATTCTTCTTACCGGGACCGTCGTCGCCTCCTCGACGTAGTGTGCGGCCCAGGCGACGTCGATCTCCTCCGGCTGAACGTCCGATGCTTCGCACGGCGTCGCGTCGGCGGGCGAGGCGAGCAGCCTCCCTCCCTCGGGCTTCATGTAAAAGTCTTCGTCTACCTCGTTGATTTCCGGAAGCTTTGCTGCATCTATGCCTGCAGGCAGGTCGACGGTGATGGCGGTGCGCCGATGCGGGACGATGCCGCTCGGGCTTACGCCGAAGACCCCGGCAACCGGGTCCGCCCAGGCACCGGCCGCGTTGACGACGACCTTGGCCCCGATCTCACCGGCCGCCGTGCCCAGCAGCCAGCCCGATCCATGATGCCGAGCGGCACGGATTTCATGGCGCTCGAGGATGTCGCAGCCGTTGCGGCGGGCGCCCTTGACGTAGCCCTGGAGCAGGTTCTCGACTTCGATGTCCCAGAAATTCGGGTCGTGGAAGGCGGCTGCGACATAGTCGGGCTTGAGGATCGGAACGCAGGCAAGCGCCTCGTCCTTCGTGAGCCGCTGGATTTCTGGTGTGAATTCGCGTTCTTCGGCGAGCAGCTTTTCAAATCGATCGAGTTTCCCGGCACCGGCGATCACCACGCCGCCGCGCTGCCTTAGCAGCGGCACTTCGCTAAAGCCTTCCGGCGGCCGATCGAAGAAGGCCCTCGATATCGTCGCGAGCTTGCAGATCTCCGGCGCGTTGTATCTGAGAACGAACTCGGCGGCCGAGCGGCCGGTGCTGTGATAGCCGAGCGCCTCCTCCCGTTCCAGGACGGCGACGGAACGATGCGGGCTCAGAAAATAGGCGAGCGACAAGCCGGCGATCCCGCCCCCGATAATCACGACGTCGTAGTTTGGCATGTACCGCTCCCGCAACTTGCCGGCGGAGAATAGGGACGGTTCGGGCACCGCTCAAATTTATAGTGGAAAATGTCGTTATCAATCCTGCTGATGGTAGCAATGATCCAACGCTTGGGTGTCGGCGACATGGGCGAGGAAGGCGGCTTCGGCCGGATTGAGAATGGAATTCGGATTCGAAATGCGGAAAACGTCGGTCGTCGGCAGGTCGCGATAGGGGGGCAACTGCCACAAATCTCCCGCCGCGAGGGCCTCGCTGGCGATATGGTCGGGCAGCATGCCGATCCCGACATTGGCGGCGATCAGCCGCATAACCTCCTCGACGTTGCAGGAGACGCCCCGAACCTGCTGGCCGAAGGAGCCTACGGCGCGGACTGCGGTCACGGAATTCATGTGCTGACCGCCGAGCACATCCGCTATGAAGGCGATGTAAGGATCGCCGCGCAGATCGTGGAAATCGACACCTTCGACGCCGAAAAGCCGGTGGCCGCGGCCGCAGTAGAGCGCGTAGCGTTCGCGTATGTGGAAGCTCTTGTTCAAACCCTCCGGTATGATGCCGTCGCAGAGACCCATCGTCGCAATGTTGCGCTCGACGGCGCTCAACACGTCGACGGTCGTTGCCACCGTCATGGAAATCGTGACCTTCGGATGCATGCGGAAGAAGCTGCCGAGCTTCCGGTCCCAGGCGGGATTGTGGGCGTGGCTCACCGCATGGATGTTGAGATGGCCGGTGATCTCCTCGCCCGCCGTTTCCAGAACGTGCGGCAGGCGAATGACGGCCGCGAAGATGTCGCGGCACTGGAGGTGCAGTTTCTCACCTGCTTCCGTCAGATCGAAACGCCCCGGACGGCGGTCGATCAGTTTCTGCCCGATGGTCTGCTCGAGCCGTTTGAGGGCCATGCTGACGGCGGGCTGCTGCAGGAGCAGCCGATTTGCGGCCGCCGTGATGCTGCCTTCCTCGACGACCACGACGAAGGTGCGCAACAGGTTCCAATCGAGATTGTGGGCGAAACGTTCAAGGCGGTTGTTGGTCATGGTGGCCGGCGGAGCGAAAATGTACTTTATGCATATTCAGAAGAATGGTCGCTTGCACAAGGCCAATCGCCAATGCGTCGATCAGATGAATCATGCAGCAGGCGCATGAGCCAGTGTCTCAATTTCGTTTGAAAGCCTTGATCCGGCTTGCGATAACACAGACGCGACAATGCGACGGGAGATAGAGATGGCCGGCAAAAGCCAATTCCAGTGGGACGATCCGTTCCTCCTCGAGGATCAACTGAGCGAAGACGAGCGGATGATCCGCGACACGGCGCGCGCCTATGCCCAGGAAAAGCTGCAGCCGCGCGTGATCGAAGCTTACCGCGAGGAGACGACGGACCCGTCGATCTTCCGCGAGATGGGCGACCTCGGCCTGCTCGGCGTGACCGTGCCCGACACCTATGGCGGCGTCGGCGCGTCCTACGTCGCCTACGGTCTCGTCGCACGCGAGGTGGAGCGCGTCGATTCCGGCTATCGCTCGATGATGAGCGTGCAATCGTCGCTCGTCATTTATCCGATTTTCGCCTACGGCTCGGAAGAGCAGAAGCGGAAGTACCTTCCGAAGCTTATCAGCGGCGAGTGGATCGGCTGCTTCGGGCTGACCGAGCCGGACGCCGGCTCCGATCCGGCGGGCATGAAGACCCGGGCGATCAAGACCGAGGGCGGCTACCGTCTGGTCGGCTCCAAGATGTGGATCTCCAATGCGCCGCTCGCCGATGTATTCGTCGTCTGGGCGAAATCGGAAGCGCATGACAATGCCATCCGGGGCTTCGTGCTGGAAAAAGGCGAGAAAGGCCTTTCCGCACCGAAGATCGGAGGCAAGCTCTCGCTGCGCGCCTCGATCACCGGCGAAATCGTACTCGACAATGTCGAGGTCGGAGAGGAGGCGCTGCTGCCGAATGTCGAGGGGCTGAAGGGACCATTCGGCTGCCTCAACCGTGCTCGCTACGGAATTTCCTGGGGCGCGCTCGGGGCGGCCGAATTCTGCTGGCATGCGGCCCGCCAGTACGGTCTCGACCGCAAGCAGTTCAACCGACCGCTCGCACAGACCCAGCTTTTCCAGAAGAAGCTCGCCGACATGCAGACCGAGATCGCGCTCGGGCTGCAGGGCTCGCTCCGGGTCGGACGGCTGGTGGACGAAGGCCGCATGGCGCCGGAGATGATCTCCATCGTCAAGCGCAACAATTGCGGCAAGGCACTCGATATCGCACGCATGGCCCGCGACATGCACGGCGGCAACGGCATTTCCGAGGAATATCAGGTCATGCGCCACATGATGAACCTCGAGACCGTCAACACCTATGAGGGCACGCACGACGTGCATGCGCTGATCCTCGGCCGCGCCCAGACCGGGCTGCAGGCCTTCTTCTGAGCGCCGCCGCTATGGAAGCGCCGCTCAAGGGCATCCGCGTGCTCGAACTTGCCCGCATTCTGGCGGGGCCCTGGATCGGGCAGACCCTCGCCGATCTCGGCGCTGACGTCATCAAGGTCGAGAGCCCGGCCGGAGACGACACCCGGACCTGGGGACCTCCCTTCGTGACAGGCGAAGACGACGAAAGGCTGGATGCCGCCTATTTCCACGCGTGCAACCGCGGCAAGAGGTCTGTCGTTCTCGATTTTACGACCGCAGAGGGGCAGGAGGCGGTGCGCCGCCTTGCCGCGCAATCCGACGTTTTGCTCGAGAACTTCAAGGTCGGCGGCCTCGCCAAATACGGCCTCGATTATGAAAGTCTGAGCAAAGTCAATCCGCGGCTCATCTATTGCTCGGTGACCGGATTCGGTCAGGACGGGCCCTATGCTCATCGCGCCGGCTACGACTACATCGTCCAGGGCATGAGCGGCATCATGGACCTGACGGGCGAGCCGGATCGCGAACCGCAAAAGATCGGCGTTGCCTTTGCCGATATTTTCACGGGGCTCTATGGTGTCATCGCCGTTCAGGCGGCCCTGGCGCAGCGGGAACGCACGGGCGAGGGCCAGCAGATCGACATGGCGCTGCTGGACTGCATGACGGGCGTGCTCGCCAATCAGGCGCTGAACTTTCTCGTTTCCGGCAAGGCGCCGCGCCGGCTCGGCAATGCCCATCCGAATATCGCACCTTACCAGGTGTTCCCGACCTCCGACGGGCACCTGATCGTCGCCGTCGGCAACGACCGGCAATTCGTGAAATTCTGCGAACTCCTCGGCCGACCGGACCTCGCGGCCGACGCGCGCTACCGCACCAATGCAGACCGCGTGCAGCACCGCGACAGCCTGACGCCGGAACTTGCGGCGGAAACCGCGAAATACGAGAGGGACACGCTGCTCGAAAAGCTCGAAGCGTCAGGCGTTCCCGGCGGCTCCATCAACACCGTCGCCGACGTATTCGCCGATCCGCAGATTGTTCATCGGCAGATGCGGGTGGACACGCCGCATACCGGTGCAGCCGCGGGAACATCGCCGGGCGTCAGAACGCCGATCCGCTTTTCCGGCGCAACCCTTGCGCTGGACCGTGGCGTGCCTCGGCTCGGGGAACATACGGCGGAGGTGCTGGCGGAGATCGGAATGAATTCGCCGAAGGGCGGATAAGTTAATTTGAGCCCTGAATATATGCCCCTCACCCTAACCCTCTCCCCGCAAGCGGGGCGAGGGGACGAGTGCGAGGCCGCCGCGAGTCCCCTTCGCCCCGCTTGCGGGGAGAAGGTGGCCGGCAGGCCGGATGAGGGGCTTTTCTCCAAGTGCCTTTCACGGCTTCATTGAAACATCGAAACGTTAATGCCTCACTCCTTCAAAGCACGGCCGAATACGCGCGACAGCCGTTCTGCAAAGGCACGCGGGTCCTCGGGCCTGTCGCCGTCGAGGACGCGTGCCTGGTCGAGAAGAAGCTTGACCGCGTCCTCGCGGAAGGCCTTGTCCTCCGAGGGGCAGGTGGCAAGCGCGGCGATCAGCTGATGGCCGGGATTGATTTCGAGGACGGGTTTTGGCGCGCCCTCGATACGCCCGGCACCCTGCAGCATCTTCTGGAGCTGCCGGTCCGGTCCCTGTTCGGGCGCAACCAGGCAGACGGCGCTTTCCGTCAGCCGGTCGGAGGTTCGCACGTCTGAAACAGCCTCGCCAAGAGTCTCCCTGGCGAAGCTCACGAAGTCGGTGACTGCGGCGCCTGCTTCCGGGGAAGCGGCGGCCGCATCGTCATTCTTGGCGATGCCCGCGAGATCTGCCGCACCTTGCGTGATCGACTTGAACGGCTTTCCATCGAAGTCGGGCGCGGTCGTCACCCAGAAGCTGTCGACCGGGCACGTCAGGAGCAGCACCTCGATGCCGCGGGCGCGAAAACCTTCGAGCTGGGGCGACGCCTTCAGCTGGGCGAGGTTGTCGCCGGTCAGGTAGTAGATAGCCGACTGGCCTTCCTTCATCTCCTTGACGTAGTCGCTCAAGGCGCGCGGCTTGTCGTCATCCGCGGTCGTGCGGAAGCGCGACAGCGCAAGAAGCTGGCCCCGCCGCTCGAAATCTTCGTAAATGCCCTCCTTGATCACGCTGCCGAAGTTTTCCCAGATCTTGGCGAAGGCCTCGGAATCGCTTTCCGCAAGCTTTTCGATGCTTGTCAGGACGCGGTTCGTCAGCCCCTTGCGGATATTTGCGAGAAGAGGACTTTCCTGGATCATTTCCCGCGAGACGTTGAGCGGCAGGTCGGCCGTGTCGACAAGACCGCGCACGAAGCGCAGGTAGCGCGGTAGCAGCTCCGCCTCGTCGGTGATGAAGACGCGCTTGACGTAGAGCTTCATCCGGCCCTTGCGATCGGGGTCGAAAAGATCGAAGGGCTTCGAGCCCGGCACGAAGGCAAGCGCGGTATATTCGTGGCGCCCCTCGGCGCGGAAATGTACCGTCAGCGCCGGCTCGTCATACTGCCCGGCAACGCCGCGATAGAAATCCGTATAATCGTCCTTGCTGATCTCGCTTTTCTGCTTCGTCCAGAGCGCCGTGCCGTCTGCGACCTGTGCCGGTTCTGCTCCGGGCTTTTCGACGATCGAGATCGGAACCGGCACGTGACCGGACTGCTCCTTGACGATGCGCTCGACCGTCCAGCGCGAGGTGAAGGTCTTGGCCTCGTCCATCAGATGCAGCGTAATGCGCGTACCGCGCGCCGGCGCGTCTGCGAGATCGACCGCCGAAACCGTGTAGCTGCCCTTGCCGTCGGATGCCCAGTGCCAGGCCTTGTCGGTACCGGCGCGGCGGGAAACGACATCGACATTGTCGGCGACCATGAAGGCCGAATAGAAGCCCACGCCGAACTGGCCGATGAGCTGGGCGCCGTCCTTGTTCTGCGCTGCATCGATCCGCTCCATGAAGGCGCGCGTGCCGGAGCGTGCAATCGTGCCCAGCGATTCGACAAGCTCGTCGCGGCCCATGCCGATGCCGTTGTCCTCGATGACCAGGCGGGCATTCTCCTCGTCGAGCGTCAGCGTGATGCGCGAGCCGGGATCGCTGCCGAGGAGCTCCGGGGCGACGATCGCTTCGTAGCGCAGCTTTTCGCAGGCGTCGGCCGCGTTCGAAATCAGCTCGCGGAGAAAGACGTTCTTGTCGGAATAGACGGAGTGCACCATCAGGTGCAGCAGCTTCGCCACATCGGCTTCGAAGACATGTTTCTCTACGGACGTTTCGACTTCACTCATCGCGTTTTCGGCCTCCTTGATGTTTGCTCCCAATTGGCAAGCCGCGGCCTGAATTTCAAGGGTCGTCTTGCGGCAGCCCCGCTTCGGTGCGAAGCTCCTTTCCGATGGAAGCGCTGCTCGTCATCAATGCCGGCTCGTCCAGCCTGAAGTTCCAGATCTTCGGGATCGCCACGGCGGGGCTCGAGCGGCAGGTTCGTGCGAAACTGGACGGCATCGCAACCCAGCCGCGCCTGAAGGCGACGGCAGCCGACGGCACCGAGCTCATCAATCGGCGCTTAGATGCGACCGCCGTTCCCGACCTTCCCGCGGCCCTCTCGGTAGCACGCGACTGGCTGGCGACGCTTCGCGGTTTCGACCTCCGGGCGATCGGCCACAGGGTGGTGCATGGCGGTCCGGATTACGTCCGGCCGGTGCTGATCGAAACGACGGTGCTCGACCGTCTGGCAAGCTATCAGGACCTCGCGCCTCTGCACCAGCCCAACAATCTCGCGCCGATCCGGCTCGCCATGGAAATCAAGCCCGACGTGCCGCAGGTTGCCTGTTTCGACACGGCCTTCCATCGGGGCCGTGCCGAACACACCGATTGCTACGCCCTGCCGCGCACCTTCTATGAGCAGGGTGTGCGGCGCTATGGCTTTCATGGGATTTCCTATGAATATATCGCCGGTCGGCTGCGCGAGGTGGCGCCGGAGGTCGCCCGCGGCCGGGTGATCGTCGCCCATCTCGGCAGCGGCGCGTCGATGTGCGCGCTGAAGGACGGACGCAGCGTCGAGACGACGATGGGCTTTACCGCGCTTGACGGGCTGCCGATGGGCACGCGACCGGGCCAATTGGATCCCGGCGTCGTTCTCCACCTGCTCACGGATCAGGGTATGAGTGCACAAGCTGTGTCGGACCTCCTCTACCATCGGTCCGGCTTGAAAGGTCTCTCCGGCATATCGAACGACATGCGCGAGCTTCTGGAGAGCGATGACCCGCGCGCTTCCTTCGCGATCGACCATTTCGTGCATCGCTGCGCGCTCGATGCCGGCATGCTGGCCGCAGCCTTGGGCGGCCTCGACGCTTTCGTCTTTACCGCCGGTATCGGCGAAAACTCCGCGCCGATCCGGGCCCGTGTTTCCGAAGGTCTCGCCTGGCTCGGCGCGGAGCTCGATCCGGCCGCAAACGATGCAGGCGCCTCGGTCATCTCGAAGGCAGGGAGCCGTGTCGCGCTCCACGTCATGCCCACCGACGAGGAACTGATGATCGCCCGCCAAACGCTGGCGATCATCCGTGCTCGTTGAAGACGGCTCAGGACCTAATCGTGCCGACAGGCCCGGTCAGATGTTTCCCATGCAGAGATATTTCATCTCGAGATAGTCCTCGAGACCGTGGCGGGAGCCCTCCCGGCCGATGCCCGATTGCTTGATGCCGCCGAAGGGAGCGGCCTCGGAAGACATGCGGCCCGTATTGATGCCGACCATGCCGTATTCCAGAGCCTCGGCGACATGCCAGACCCGCTTGAGGTTCTCGGCGTAGAAATAGGCGGCGAGACCGTAGATCGTATCGTTCGCCTCGGCCACCACCTGCTCGGCGGTCTCGAAGCGGATGATCGGGGCGATCGGCCCGAATGTCTCTTCCTGGGCGATGCGCATGTCGTGCGAGATGCCGGTAAGCACGGTCGGTTCGAAGAAGGTGCCGGTCGTTCCGATCCGGCTGCCGCCCGAGCGCACTTGCGCTCCCTTGGCTACGGCGTCGGCCACATGCGCCTCGATCTTGTCAATCGCGTGGGCGTCGATCATCGGACCGATGGCGACGTCGGGAGCAAAACCGTCACCGACCGTGAGTTCGCGCACGCGCGTGACGAACTTCTCGGCGAATGCGTCATGCACCGCCGATTGCACATAAATGCGGTTCGCCGAAACGCAGGTCTGGCCGGCATTGCGGAATTTCGCCTGGACCGCGCCGTCCACCGCCTCGTCGATATCGGCGTCGTCGAAGACAATGAAGGGGGCATTGCCGCCGAGCTCGAGGCTCACCTTCTTGATCTGGTCGGAGCATTGCCGCATCAGCAGCCTTCCGACCTCCGTCGATCCGGTGAAGCTGATCTTGCGGACCTTGGGATTGCCGCAGAGTTCGCGCCCGATCGGCGCGCCTTCGGAGGCGTAGAGAAGATTGAGCACGCCTTCGGGGAAGCCTGCCTTCTCGGCAAGCACGAACATCGCGCCTGCCACCAGCGGCGTCTGTTCGGCGGGCTTCAGGACGATCGTGCAGCCGGCGGCAAGCGCCGGGGAAATCTTGCGGGCGACCATCGAGGCCGGGAAATTCCAGGGCGTGATCGTGCCGACTACGCCGACCGGCTGCTTGATCACGAGCATACGCCGATCGTTGGCGGGTGCCGGGAAGGTCTCGCCGTAGACGCGCTTGGCTTCCTCCGCGTACCACTCGACATAGGATGCGGCGTGCAGGACTTCTCCCTTTGCCTCGCCGACGGGCTTGCCCATTTCGGCCGTCAGGATCGCGGCGAGGTCGTCGGCGTGCTCGACGATCAGGTCATGCCAGCGGCGCAGGATGATGCTGCGATCCTTGGCCGGCTTGCCGGCCCAGAGAGGCTGGGCGAGGGCGGCCGCGTCGATAGCCGTGCGTGCGTCATCGATCCCCATGTCGGGAAGCGTCGCCAGTAGCTCGCCGGTCGATGGGTTGGAAACATCGAAGACGGGGCCGGCCGGCTGCCCGGAAGACCGTGTGACCTCGTCGAGGGAGGCGAAGATCTTCGGTCGCCGGATGTGTCTGGTGAGTGCGGGCGTCAGGGCCATCGGGAGTCCTCCCACGACGCCTGCGGCGACCGCAGGCCTCGCTTCTATTCCTTGTGAGGGCGCGGATCATGCGCCCCGGCATGGGTGACCGCGATAGCGGCGGGCCCGGCAGCCGTCAACCGCGTGCTTCGAGGATCGATGCCTCGATAGTGTCGAGGGCTTCTGCGAAGACCTCGTCCTGGATCGTGATCGGCGCCAGGAAACGGATGACGTTGCCATGGACGCCGCAGGTCAGCAGGATGAGCCCCTTTTCGAGGGCAAGGAGGCGGACCTTGTTTGCGAATTCGGCGCTCGGCAGGTTCGTCCTCACGTCGTTGAATTCGACGGCGTTCATGAAGCCGGGTCCGCGGATGTCGACGATTTCCGGTGCTTTCTCGCGGATCGCCGCAAGGCGCTGTTTCAGCCGGTTGCCGAGCTGGTTCGCCCGCTCGCACAGGTTCTCCTCGGCAATCACGTCGAGGACGGCATGCGCGGCGGCGATGCCGAGCGGATTACCGCCATAGGTGCCGCCGAGGCCGCCCGGCCCGGGCGCATCCATGATTTCGGCGCGGCCGGTGACGGCGGCAAGCGGAAAGCCGCCGGCGAGGCTCTTCGCCATCGTCGTCAGGTCCGGCGCGACACCGTGATGTTCCATGGCGAAGAGCTTGCCGGTGCGGGCAAATCCGGTCTGCACCTCGTCGGCGATCAGCAGGATGCCATGCTGGTCGCAGACCTCGCGAAGCGCCTTCATGAAGGCGGTCGGGACCGGATAGAAGCCGCCTTCTCCCTGAACCGGCTCGATGATGATCGCTGCGACGCGGGCCGGATCGACATCGGCCGCGAACAGCTTCTTCAGCGCCGAAAGCGACTGCTCGACAGTCACGCCGTGAAGCTCGATCGGGAAGGGGGCGTGGAAGACATCTGCCGGCATCGCGCCGAAACCGACCTTGTACGGAACGACCTTGCCCGTCAGCGCCATGCCCATGAAGGTGCGGCCATGGAAACCGCCGCCGAAGGCGACGATCGCCTGGCGGCCCGTCGCGGCCCGCGCGATCTTCACTGCGTTCTCGACGGCTTCCGCGCCGGTCGTGACGAAGATGGTCTTCTTCGCGAAGTCGCCGGGCACGATCGCGTTCAGGCGCTCCGCCAGATGCACGTAGTTCTCGTAGGGCACCACCTGGTGGCATGTATGGGTGAAGCGGTCGAGCTGCGCCTTGACGGCGGCGATCACCTTCGGGTGGCGGTGGCCTGTATTGACCACGGCGATGCCGGCGGCAAAGTCGATGTAGCGGTTGCCTTCTTTGTCCCAGATCTCGGCGTTTTCCGCGCGATCGGCATAGACCTGCGTGGTCATTCCGACACCGCGGGAGATGGCTGCATTCTTGCGATCTGTGAGGCTCGTCATCGTTGTCGTCCTGGTCGAGAGGGAATATATTGCATTTTTTCTGCAACTTTTCTCAGGAAGAGGTACATTTTTCAGGATGGATTGCAAATCAAATTTGCTGATCGAGACAAAACCCGGATTGATGGGCGCTTCTTGTGCAGCCGCCGCGCTCGCGGCTAGATAGCCGCCAGCGATCGACGGCACGGATCCGCACGGTATGAGGATATGGATTGATGGGCGGTATTGGCACCATTCGCTACAAGGTTGCCGAGGCGGCAAGGCTAGCCGGCGTGTCCGCCTCGACGCTCAGGCTATGGGAAACGCAAGGTCTCGTCGTGCCGGAGCGTTCGGTGACGGGGCATAGACAATATACCGATGCCGATCTCGCCCGGCTGAAGCGCATTTCCTGGTTCCGCTCCGAACGCGGCCTCAACCCCGCAGCGATCAGGGAGGCTCTGGAGGCGGAAAGCGCCTTCACCGAAGACGAAAACGGCTCGGCAATGCCGACCGAAGACAATGGCGACATGCAGGTCGGGCGGAAGCTGCGCAGTCTGAGACATGCCGCGGGCAAGACGCTGGAACAGGTGGCCGGTGACATCGGCATCGCCGCATCCGTGCTTTCGACTCTGGAGCGGACGTCGCAGGGTGTCTCCGTCGCCGTTCTGCACAATCTGGCGGAATATTTCGGAACCACCGTTTCGAGCCTTTCCGGCGAAGAGCAGACAAGGGCGCGGGCGCTCGTGCGGGCCGGCGAATGGCGCAACTGGCCGCGCACGACACCGGGGGTGACGGTGCAGCTGCTTGCCGAAGGCAAGAACCAGATGGATTGCCATCGCTTCGTTCTGGCACCAGGCGCCTCGAGCGAGGGCGCCTACCGGCATGAGGGGGAGGAATTCGTCTACGTCCTCTCCGGACATGTGGAGTTCGTGCTGGATTCGGATCAGTTCTACGATCTCCACCCGGGCGACTCCCTTTATTTCGAGAGCCGCCGCCGCCATGCCTGGTCGAACAGGCACGACGGCGAAACCGTGTTGTTGTGGATCAATACGCCGCCGACGTTTTGATAGGAAACAACGGCACTTACGGCGTGAAAATAATAAAAATGTTTATCTCTGACAGCTGTCTTTCGACGTAATGAGCCGTGCTGCTCCCCAACCGCAACGCCTATTCAATCGCGCCGACGCCAAATATTGCGCGCAAGACACACTCCCGGCGTCTTGGGGATCGGCCGACTATGTTGATGAAGGACGGAACAAAGTTTGGCCCGATTCCCCCGTTCAGCCTCGAACAGTTCTTTAGCCTGCCCGACTGCTGGCTTCCATCGCTGAGCGCTCAACGAACCTGATTGCAGATGACGCACCTGTTCGCGAGTTGACGGAAGAAAGCTCGAACGGAGAGGGAGTGTTGATGCAGATGGTGCGCGACCAGCAGCTGGACGGCCTGAGAGCCGTCGCGGTCTCAATGGTGCTCTACGCGCATTTCTTGGCAGCCGATGGATCCCATTTGGGCCATCTCGGTGTCCGGCTGTTTTTCGTTTTGAGCGGCTTCCTGATAACACGGCTGCTGCTCGATGCGCGCGACGCTGCCCGTTTCGAGCCGGCGACGGCACTCAAATCCTTCTACGCACGCCGCGCACTTCGCATCTTCCCTCCCTACTTCGCCGTCCTGGCCGCCGTCTTTTTCCTGGATCTGGAACGATCGAAGGAGGTCATGGCGTGGCACGCCCTTTATCTGTCCAATTTCTGGTACGCGCTGCAGAACGAATGGACCCCGTGGGTTCTCTGTCATACGTGGAGCCTGAGCATCGAGGAGCAGTTCTACCTCGTCTGGCCACTGATCGTGCTGCTCGTGCCGCGCCGGTCGGTTGCCGGAGTTTGCGTCGGCGTTATCGTTTGCTCGCTCGCCTACCGCTTCTATTGGCCGCTCACCGGTACGCCATCACTCGCGCGGGACCTCTTGCCGCCGGCGTCGATGGATGCGCTGGCCGTGGGCGCGTTGCTCGCCGCCCGCCCATCCTGGCGAAGTGGTTGGCCGGCATGGGCAAAACTGAGCTGGATGCCGCTTTCGCTCGCTTCGCTCTGCCTCGTGTGGTCGAAGCCGGTCGCCATGACACCGGTCGTCGCGTGGTTCGCCTGGATTGGCCTGGAGGTCGTCCCTCTCCTGCCGCTCGCAATGCTGGTCGGCGGTTGTTCGAAGGGGATCGGCGGGCTTGCCGGTCGGCTCATCGCGCTTTCGCCTTTGGCGGCGCTGGGCCGGATCAGCTATGGCGTCTACCTTTTCCACGCGTTCGTGCTGGCCCTGGTCGTTCAGGCGCAGCCTTTCATCCCGGTCAATGTCTCGGATCAGGGGGCAGGGCGGTTCGTCGTTGCCGGCGCCCTGACCCTGATACTCGCCTCGGTTTCCTGGCTGTTCTTCGAGAAGCCGTTGAACGGGCTGAAGCGCCACTTTCCCTATGTTCGTCCGGACGGCGGAGCGGGGGCGGCAGCCGCTATCCCTGGCGCCAGTCGCGACGAAGCCTTGCAGCCCCAGAACCTTCGATAAGCACACGAGCCGAAACCATGCCGACGCCCGTCGTTTCCATCGTCCTGCCGGTCTACAACGCGGAGCCGTACATTGCCGCAGCTATCGAGAGCGTGTTGCGCCAGGACTACGAGCGTCTGGAGGTAATCGCGATCGACGACGGGTCGACGGATCGGTCGCGGGACATTCTCGAACGATACCGCAAGAGCGACTCTCGCGTGTCCATCATCTCCCGCGAGAACCGCGGCCTTATAGCGACCCTGAATGAAGGCCTCGCGCTCGCAAAGGGCGAGCTTATCGCGCGAATGGATGCCGACGACATCGCCTATCCGTCGCGCCTGTCGCGGCAGGTCGCATTGTTTTCCGCAGAGCCCCGGCTCGCCCTATCGGGCACGGGCATCGACATGCTGATCGGCAATCGGATCATCCGCGGCAAGCCCAATCCCATTTACCGCCCGGGAAGCCTACGAATCCTGTCGATGTTCTTCACCATCTTCATGCATTCGACCGTTGTCTATAACCGTAACGTCATCCCGGAAGAGATGCTCCGCTACGACCCGAATTATGTGCATGCGGAAGATTTCGATCTCTTCAGGCGGATCGCCGATCGTTTCCCAGTCCACATGATCGACGAGGCGCTGGTCGCCTATCGGATCCATGAGGATAGCGTGACCAGCAAGCACAAGCGGCAGATGCGCCGGACCCATTTGACCATCGTCGCCGAGAACCTGGCGCGGGATGCCCTTCTCAGAGATTCCGCTGCCCTCGAAGCGATCGGCGCCGCGGTAACGAGCGAGACGGTGGCACGTCTTGCCGACTTGGTCCTGGCGCTCGAGCGTGAGATTTCGGCGCAGCCGGGCGAGGTTCGGCGTGCCTATGAGGATGGCGCCCTTTGCTTTTTCTACTTCCTCTACCAGCTCATCGCCGAGGAGGAGCAGCCGCGACTGACTCATGAGTTCCTGACACGGACGGGGAAATGGGGCCTCATCCGCCGCCGCGAGCGATACGGGCTGCTTGCGGCCGCTCGCGCACCCTGGTGCAGCCGGATTTCGCTTGCCGCAAGCAAGCGGGTGGATCTGCTCGCGCGCCGCCTGCAGTCGGTGCCCGCCGCGACCGTGCTTCCCGGACATGGCTTGACCTGACATGGCCGTCGAACATCCCGCAAAAGCGCAGAAACATCTAAGAGCACCGGCTGCTCGGCACTCGGTGGCCGCTTCATTGTCCGAAGCGCCGGAGCCGTTCGCCAGCTTCATCGTCTGCACGCGTAACCGCGTCCGGTCGCTTGGCGCCTCGATCCGATCGATCGAGACCGCATGCCATGCCCATGCGGCGATCAGGAGCGAACTCGTGGTCGTGGACAACGGCTCCACGGACGGCACCCCGGAAGAACTCGCACGCCTGGCAGCAACCACGACAATGCCGATAACGCTCGCCACCGAGCCTCGCCCGGGCCTCGCCGCGGCACGCAATACAGGGATGGGGCGCGCACGGGGCCGAATTCTCGTATTCATCGACGACGACTGCGAGGTGGACAGGAACTATCTCGCCGACCTCGAACGGCACTACGCCAATGGCGACGCGCGGGTCATCCGCGGAGGACGCGTGGAGCTCGGCGATCCTGCCGACCTGCCGTTCACCATCAAGCGGTCGAAGATCGCGGCACGTCTGACCCGCGATGTCCACCCCGGCGGCTTCGTCCTCGGCTGCAACATGACCATGCATCGCGACGTCGCGGCGAGCATCGGTCCTTTCGACGAGCGCTTCGGTGCCGGCGCGCCCCTGAAAGCCGCGGAAGATACGGATTACCTGGTCCGGGCATTTCAACTCGGCATCCCGGTCGAATACGTGCCGGACATGATCGTCCATCATCATCACGGCCGCCGTCTTCGTGCGGCGATCGAAGAACTGCATCGCAATTACAGCCTCGGCAATGGCGGGCTCTGTCTGAAGCACCTCCTCGGCGCGCCTTGGCTTCTCAAGCATTTCGGCTGGACCGTCAGGTCCGCATGCGGCGAAGTTTTCGGCGGCGCCCGCTTCGACCCAAAGCTGCAACTGTCGCATTGGCCGATCGTTTCGATGAATATTGTCGGCGCCGCGCGCTTCGCGCGGCTTGCCATGACGAACCCGGCGCAGCCGACCGAACGGCGCCGGCCCGGACAAGCAGCACCGAAGCTCAGGTGAGGACCGCAGATGCGTAGATTCTTATTGCCAGGCCTTGAGGTCCTGCGCGGCGCACTGGGGCGGCAAATGCGCCTGCTGCCGGCCGTGGTCATTCTCGGCCTCGCCAGCGCTGCGCTCGAAGGTGCCGGCATCGGCCTCATCATTCCGATGCTGGGCATCATCGCCGGAGATGGACAGGCCAACGGGTTGAGCGGCATTTCCGCTTACTTTCAGGCGATAGGAGAGGGCTTGGGAGACGGCGAACGCCTCCTGGCTATTGCGGCCGCCGTGCTCGCGCTGATCGTGCTCAAGAATATCCTCGCCTTCGCCAACACGCTGCTCACCACCTTCATCTACGGCAAGGCCAGCCACGCCATCCGCAGCGCGCTTTCGGATCAGCTCCTACGGATAGGATATCCGTTCTTCATGCAGCAAAGTCCCGGCCGGCTGCTCAACATCATCTCCAACGAGTCATGGCGCGCGTCCGACGCGATCCAGACGGTCCTTTCGTCTATCGTGCACGGCTCGGCGGCCGTCATCCTGCTCGCCTTTCTCTTGCTCATGTCCTGGCAGATGACGCTGTTCGTGGCGCTCGGCCTCGTCTTTGTCCAGCTTGCCCATGCAGCGCTCTCTGCGACGCTCAAGGGCCCCAGCCGCCATGTGACCTCCTTCAACAGCGAGCTTGCCGCCAGAATGCTGCATCTCGTTCATGCCGGAAGGCTGATCCGCGTGTTCGGCCAGGAAACACGCGAGAAGAATGCATTTGATTCCGCATCCGACGCCGTTCGCCGGGCCGGCTTTGCGCTCCAGTCACGACAGGGGGCGCTGCCGCCGCTGACTGAAGTGCTGCATTCGGCGTTGTTTCTGGCCGTGGTCGTGAGCGCCTGGTCCATCGGCGTCAGCTTTCCGGTGATCGTCGCCTTCGTCGTGCTGCTATATCGACTGCAGCCGCATATGCGCGCCCTGCAGATGTCCTGGAGCCAGATTCAGGGCTGGAGCGGATCGCTCGAAGAGGTGCGATGGCTTCTCGACTCCTCCGACAAGCCAAAGCCTCCTCAAGGCAATGCACCGGTCGACGGCCTCCACCAGGGCATGACATTCGACCGGGTGACGTTCCGGTATCCCGGTTCCGAAGTGCGTCCCCTGGTGCTGCATTCCGCAAGCTTCGAAATCCGCAGCGGCCGTTCGACTGCAATCATCGGCCGTTCCGGCGCCGGAAAGACGACGATCGTCAATCTCCTCTGCCGTTTCGTCGAGCCGGACGAAGGCCGCATCCTCGTCGACGGCGTGCCGCTCGGTCAGATCAATCCCGTTCAGTGGCGGCGCCAGATCGCGGTCGCCAGTCAGGACCTCGAACTGGTGGACGGCACCATTCTGGAAAACATCACCTACGGTCAAAGCGCCACGCCAGCAGAAGCGGAACGCGCCGCGAAGCTGGCCGAAGCGCATGGCTTCATCGAGCAGCTGCCGCAGGGCTATGAGACGCTCGTCGGCTACAGGGGTGCAAGCCTCTCGGCAGGCCAACGCCAGCGCATCGCGCTGGCCAGGGCGCTGGTGCGCGATCCGGCCATCCTGATCCTCGACGAGGCGACGAATGCGGTGGACGGCCTGTCGGAGGCGGCGATCGTCGAGACGCTGAGATCGAGGGCCGGCAGACGCACGACGATCGTGATCAGCCATCACAGGAGCACGATCTCGTTCTGCGACGACGTCGTGGTCCTCGGCTCCGGGCGCGTCAAGGGCCAGGCCGCACTGGCGGACGTCGCGTCGCTCAGCATGGACCAGCTCTACGAGCATGAGACCGGCATGGGGGGTGGAGGGTAGGTTTGCGGCACGCTCAGCGGCCGGATGCAGGGCACGCGAAGACCCAGCCGCTTGTCCATTCGCCCCGGTTGCCGGCGCTGAGGCGCGGACGGGGAGAAGGGACAAGCGGCGCCGCCGGGAAATCTCCGGCAACCAATGGAGGAGGCGGAGGCTCCCACGAGTCCCTTCGCCCCGCTTGCGGGGAGACGGTGGCGGCAGGCGGATGAGGGGCCTCCGATCGGAAAATTATGCGGCGGCGTAGCGCTTGGCCATCTCCGGCAAACGCAGCACCCGGATCTTCGATGCCTGGCCGGCGGCACGGAAGGCCACGAAGCGCTCCTTGCAGACCTCGGTCATGTGGGCAATCGCGGGCTTCAGATAATTGCGCGGATCGAAATTATCCGGATGCTCGATATGGTGCTTGCGGATCTCGCCGGTAAAGGCGAGGCGGAGATCCGTGTCGATATTGACCTTGCGCACACCGAGCGGAATGGCCTTCTGAATCTCGGATACCGGAACGCCCCAGGTCTTCTTCATCTTGCCGCCATAGGCGTTGAAGAGTTCCTGGAGATCGGCGGGAACGCTCGAGGAACCGTGCATGACGAGGTGCGTGTTCGGCAGACGCTTGTTGATCTTGGCGATCGTCTCGATCGAGAGGATCTCGCCGTCGGGTTCACGGGTGAACTTGTATGCGCCGTGGCTGGTGCCGATCGCGACCGCAAGAGCGTCGACGCCGGTCTTCGAGACGAAGTCGAGGGCCTGCTCGGGATCGGTCAGCAGTTCCTCGCGCGAGAGCTTGCCTTCAAATCCATGTCCGTCCTCCTTGTCGCCCGCACCCGTTTCCAGATTGCCGAGGCAGCCGAGTTCCCCTTCGACGGAAACGCCGGCCGCATGGGCGATCTTCACGACTTCCGCGGTGACGGCGACATTATATTCGTAGCTCGCGACGGTCTTGCCGTCCTTCTCCAGCGAGCCGTCCATCATCACCGAGGTGAAGCCGTTGGTGATCGCCGAGATGCATGTCGACGGCTGGTCGCCATGGTCGAGGTGGAGGCAGACGGGGATATGCGGATATTCTTCCGCAGCGCCGAGGATCAGATGGCGCAGAAACGCATCGCCGGCATAGGCCCGCGCACCGCGGCTCGCCTGCAGGATGACAGGAGAGTCGGTCGCATCCGCGGCTCTCATGACGGCCTGGATATATTCGAGATTGTTCACATTGAAGGCCGGCAGCGCGTAATCGTTCTCCGCCGCGTCGTCGAGCAGTTGCCGCAATGTGATCAATGCCATTCTTAACTCCCTGATGCTCCGCGCCACTCCAGGCGCCAGTTCAAGGGCACAATAGTTCATGCGGGGCGTTTGGCAACCGGGCCGGCGGTCCTGCCGGTCGCTTGATGGACGTGCGTCAGACCAAATTGCTGTGGATGAGAAATACCCCTGTCAGAAATCGCTACTTTCGCCCTCTGGTGGTGTTGCCAATCTCAGTTGTGCCCACAGTGCAGCCGCGGGTTTTCTCTTCCGCCGGCAGGTTCGGTCCGGAACGTGGACGCGTTCGGCATCCGCAGGTGGGTGAGCCGATTTGCAAAAAGATTGCAGCGATAGGGGCAATTTTTTATGCATATTACGTAAAGTGCCGCTACAATTCATGAAGGTTGCATGACTGCTCTTTCGGAGCATTCTTCCGTGACGAAGCGCAACATGCCGAAGCGATCTACAACGTTGCAGGTGGATGTCCGCGCGCCGGGGCCGGTCGCCAGAGCCGCGTCGCGAAAGGGAGGAAATTCGTCGCAAACGCCTATACAATCTACGCGATCATTGTTGTTCGCGTTTTAAAGAGAAGGATGCAATTTTCCGGGCAGATCGCTTGCGTTCGCTGAAAATTTGCACTTCTCTCCTGCGATCAATGAACCCAAAACGAGGGGAAGGAGAAGAAAAATGGCTTCACTGAAACTCAATCTCAGGGCCGCTGCGCTCATAGGCTCGCTGCTCATCGGGGCAAGCCCCGCGCTCGCCGAGGCGGTACTTCACCGCGGCAATGCCGGCGAACCGCAGACGCTCGACCAGGCCCACACTTCGATCAACATCGAGGAGTTCATCCTCAAGGACCTCTATGAAGGCCTGACGATCTACGATGCCGCGGGCAAGATCGTTCCGGGCGCCGCCGAAACCTGGGAGCTTTCGGACGACGGTACCGTCTACACGTTCAAACTGCGTGCCGATGCCAAGTGGTCTGACGGCTCGCCGGTGACGGCAGAGGATTTCGCCTTCTCCTTCCGCCGCGTGGAGGATCCGAAGACGGCGGCCGAATACGCCAACATCCTCTTCCCGATAAAGAACGCCGAAAAGGTCAACAAGGGCGAAGTGCCGGTCGACCAGCTCGGCGTAAAGGCCGTCGACGAAAAGACGTTGGAAGTTACTCTCGAGCGGCCGACGCCGTTCTTCCTGGAACTGCTCGCACACCAGACGGCGCTTCCGGTCAGCAAGGCAAGCGTCGAGAAGAACGGCGCGGACTTCGTCAAGCCGGGCGTGATGGTTTCGAACGGCGCGTTCAAGCTGACGGCACATGTGCCGAACGACAGCCTGACCGTGGAGAAGAACACCAATTATTGGGATGCCGCCAACGTCAAGCTCGACAAGGTGATCTTCTATCCGATCGACGACCAGGCGGCATCCGTTCGTCGTTTCGAAGCGAAGGAAATGGATCTCGCCTACAACTTCTCCGCCGACCAGATCGAGCGCCTGCGCACGTCCTATGGAGAGCAGGTGCACGTTTCCCCGACGCTTGCCACCTACTACTACGCGTTTGATACGCGTCAGGAGCCCTATAACGATGTCCGCGTCCGCCGGGCACTTTCGATGGCGGTCGACCGCGACTTCCTTGCCAAGGAAATCTACAGCGGTTCGCAGCTGCCGTCCTATTCGATGGTCCCGCCGGGCATCGAGAGCTACGGCGACCCCGCCAAGGCCGACTTTGCCGACATGTCGCAACTCGACCGCGAGGACAAGGCGATCGAGTTGATGAAGGAAGCCGGTTACGGCGAGGGCGGCAAGCCGCTCAACATCGAAATCCGCTACAACACCAACCCCAACCATGAGCGTGTCGCGACAGCGGTCGCCGACATGTGGAAGAACACCTTCGGCGCCAAGGTCTCGCTGGTGAATCTCGACGTGTCGTCGCACTATGCCTACCTGCAGGAGGGCGGCAAGTTCAACGTTGCGCGTGCCGGCTGGGTCGCCGATTACGCCGATGCCGAGAACTTCCTGGCGCTGAGCCTCAGCACCAATAAGACCTTCAACTACGGACACTTCGAAAACGCCGAATTCGATGCCCTGATGAAGAAGTCGTATGAGGAACAGGATCCGGCGGCACGGTCGAAGATCATGCACGAGGCTGAAACTCTGCTGATGAAGGAGCAGCCGATCGCGCCGTTCCTGACCCAGGCGGACCTCTGGCTCGTTTCGGAACGGGTCAAGGGCTGGCAGGACAATGCGCCGAACGCGCATCTGAGCAAGTTCCTGAGCGTCGCCGAGTAACGAACAGAGGCGACGCGCGGGCACCCGCGCGTCGCCTCCGGAGCCAAGTCCATGATCTCCTTCATCCTTCGCCGGCTGGCGAGTGCGGTGCCGACGCTGTTCATCGTCGTCACCATATCCTTCTTTCTGATGCGTTTTGCCCCCGGTGGGCCCTTCAACCTCGAGCGTCCTCTCCCGCCCTCCACGATGGAGAACCTGATGAGGACCTATCACCTCGATCAGCCGCTCTGGCGCCAATACGCTACCTACCTAGGCAATGCGGTCACGGGCGACTTCGGTCCGAGCTACATCTACCATGACAACAATGTGGCGCAGCTGATCGGCAAGGGCCTGCCCTATTCGATGGAGCTCGGCTTTTACGCGCTGGTACTCGCGGTCGTCGGCGGCGTCATAACGGGAACGATCGCCGCATTGCGGCAGAACAGCTTCCTGGATTTCGCGGTCATGTCGGTTTCCACGATCGGGGTCACCGTTCCGAACTTCGTCGTCGGTCCCGTTCTGACGCTGATCTTTGCGATCGCGCTCGCGTGGCTGCCCGCCGGCGGCTGGGGGGACGGTTCTCTCCGCTTCCTCATCCTGCCGATGATCGCGCTCGCGCTTCCCCAGCTTGCAGTGTTCGCCAGGCTCACACGCGGCTCGATGATCGAGGCGCTCAACACGGATCATATCCGCACCGCGAAAGCCTATGGCCTGCCGTCCCGCGCCGTGGTCGTGACGCACGCCATGCGCGGTGCCATGCTGCCGGTCGTCTCCTATCTTGCTCCTTGCGCCGCCGCCCTCCTTACGGGCTCGGCCGTGGTGGAAACGATCTTCACTATACCGGGGGTCGGGCGCTACTTCGTGCTCGGAGCAATCAACCGCGACTATACGCTGGTAATGGGCACCGTGATCCTCATCGCGATCTTCGTCATCCTCTTCAATCTTCTGGTCGATATTCTCTACGGCCTGCTCGATCCGAGGGTTCGCCATGACTGATATCGCTCAGATTCCCGCATCGACGCCCGAAACCAAGGGCCGCAGCCTCTTCCAGCTTGCAACGCTGCGCTTCCGCCGCAACCGCCCGGCCATGGCCGGTTGCGTCATGCTGGTGCTCATCGCGCTGTTTTCATTCGTCGGTCCGCTTTTCTCGCCTCACAGCTACGATCAGGTCTTTCCGTCCTATGTCACGATCGGCCCCAGCCTCGAGCCGCGCCCGGATACGTCGACGCTTCAGGACGTGATGGAGGGCGTGGCGACCCGTGCACGCGTCACGCTCACGGAATTCAACGTCGACGGCGAAACCTTCACCGCCACGGTGACCTCCGATAAGCCGATCGATCCCCGCGCCACGCGCTATTTCGACCGGGCAAACGAGTTCGAGAACTCCAAGGTGGTCGCGACGGAGAACGATGGCCGTACCCTGAAGGTCGAGGGCGAGGTGGCGCGGGAATATTTCCCCTTCGGCACCGATTCCAATGGCCGCGACCTGCTTGTCCGGGTGATGCTGGGCGGCCAGATCTCCATCGCCGTCGGCCTGCTGGCTAGTCTCGTTTCGCTCGGCATCGGCGTCGTATACGGGGCGACCTCGGGCTATATCGGCGGGCGCGTCGATAACGTCATGATGCGCCTGGTAGAGATCCTCTATTCGCTGCCCTTCGTTTTCCTCGTCGTGGTGCTCGTCGTCTTCTTCGGCCGCAGCTTCATCCTGATCTTCCTGGTGATCGGGGCTGTCGAATGGCTGGATATGGCCCGCATCGTGCGCGGCCAAACGCTGGCGCTTAAGCGGCGCGAGTTCGTTGGAGCGGCGCAGGCGCTGGGTCTGACCGATTGGCAGATCATCCGCCGGCACATCATCCCGAATACGATCGGTCCGGTCATCGTCTTCGTCACCGTCGTCGTGCCGAAGGTCATCCTGCTCGAAAGCTTTCTGTCGTTCCTCGGACTGGGCGTGCAGGCCCCGCTTACGAGCTGGGGTGCGCTGATCTCGGAAGGTGCGAACAACATACAGTCGGCGCCGTGGCTCCTGATCTTTCCCGCCATCTTCTTCGTCGTGACGCTGTTCTCGCTGAACTTCGTCGGCGACGGCCTGCGTGATGCGCTCGACCCGAAGGACCGCTGACATGACAGAGATGAAGGACTCCATTCTCGCTGTACGTGGCCTGAAGGTCGACTTTTCCACCCCCGACGGCACCGTCGAAGCGGTCAAGGGCATCGATCTCGACGTCCGTTCCGGCGAGACGCTCGCGGTCGTCGGCGAATCCGGCTCGGGCAAGAGCCAGACCATGATGGGAATCATGGGCCTGCTCGCCAAGAACGGGACGGTGACCGGTTCGGCGCGCTATCGCGGCCAGGAACTCGTAGGGCTCGCACCGAAGGCCCTGAACAAGGTGCGCGGCTCGAAGATCACCATGATCTTCCAGGAGCCGATGACCTCGCTCGATCCGCTCTACACCATCGGCCGTCAGATCGCCGAGCCGATCGTCCATCACCGCGGCGGCAGCTTCAAGGAGGCTCGCAGGCGCGTCCTCGAGCTCCTGGAGCTCGTCGGCATTCCCGAGCCGGGGCGGCGCATCGACAGCTATCCGCACGAGCTTTCCGGCGGCCAGCGCCAGCGTGTCATGATCGCCATGGCGCTTGCCAACGAGCCGGATATCCTGATCGCCGACGAGCCGACGACCGCCCTTGACGTGACCATCCAGGCCCAGATCCTCGATCTGCTCAAATCGCTGCAAAGGCGCTTCGGCATGGCGATCGTGCTGATCACCCACGACCTCGGCATCGTCAAGTACTTCGCCGACCGTGTCGCGGTCATGCGCCGGGGCGAGGTCGTGGAGCAGGGGATGACGGCTGATATCTTCGAGCGGCCGAAGGGGGACTATACCAGGATGCTGCTGGAGGCCGAACCGAGCGGGCGCAAGGCTTCGCCCCCCGACAACGCCCCGATCATCCTGGAGGGTCGCAATGTCGCGGTGGACTATACGATCCCAGGCGGCCTCTTCCGCGGGGCCTCGGCCGCTTTCCGTGCCGTCGACGGCGTCAATCTTAGGCTCAGGCAGGGTCAGACGATCGGCATCGTCGGCGAATCCGGCTCCGGGAAATCGACGCTCGGCAGGGCGCTGCTGAGGCTTCTGCCGAGCAGCGGTTACTACCGCTTCGGCTCGACCGACATTTCCGGCTTTGACCGCGGCGCGATGCGGCCGCTGCGCCGCCAGCTGCAGCTCGTCTTTCAGGACCCCTACGGGTCGCTCTCGCCGCGCCGGACCGTGGGGGAGATCATCACCGAAGGCCTCCATGTGCATGAGCCCGACCTGAGCCGTGCCGATCGCGACCGCAGGGCCATCGCCGCGTTGAAGGAAGTCGGCCTCGATCCCGCGTCGCGCAACCGCTATCCGCATGAATTCTCCGGCGGACAGCGCCAGCGCATCGCAATCGCCCGCGCGATCATCCTGAAGCCGAAGGTCGTCATTCTCGACGAGCCGACTTCGGCCCTCGACCGGTCGGTGCAGGGGCAGGTGATCGAACTCCTGCGCGATCTGCAGGAAAAGCACGGTCTCTCCTACATCTTCATCAGCCACGATCTTTCGGTGGTGAAGGCGATGTCTGACTATGTGATCGTGATGAAGAACGGCCGGATCGTCGAAGAGGGAGAAACGGACGCGATCTTCGATGCGCCGAGGGAGCCCTATACGAAGACGCTGATCGGCGCGGCGTTCAACGTGTGAGGCAGCGGCAGGCATTTTCGCGTGGATTCGCCCCTCATCCCGCTGCCGCGACCTTCTCCCCGTTTGACGCGTTTCGACGGGGAGAAGGGAAACGCGGTGCCGCCGAGGCCACGAAAGTCCCCTCTCCCCGCATGCGGGGAGAGGGTTAGGGTGAGGGGCCTTTTCTCGCAGGGCCGATGGCAGGGTCGCCCGACCCGACCGATCACCGCTCCTCCGATAACGCCTTCTTGTCGAGCCCGAACTTCTGCATCTTTTCATACAGCGTCTTGCGCGAGATGCCGAGCGACTCGTAGACGGGCTTCAACGCGCCGCCATGGGCCGCAAGGGCGCTGGCGATGACGCTCTTTTCGAAGGCGGCCACCTTGTCGGTCAGGCGCTGGCCGTTCGCCGGTGCGAGCGCCTCTTCGCGTTCGACTTCGAGCCCGAGGACCAGGCGCTCGGCGGCATTGCGCAACTCGCGCACGTTGCCGGGCCACTCGCGTGCGGCCATTTCCGAAGCGAGCGCGGGCGAGACGACGATGTCGTCCCGGCCGTAGCGAGCGGCGGATTCGCGGACGAGCTGCATGAAGAGCAGGGGGATATCGGAGCGGCGCTGCGAAAGCGTCGGCACTCTCAAGGTTGCGACGTTCAACCGGTAAAGCAGGTCGGCACGAAAGCGGCTGCTTGCTACCTCGCGTTCCAGATCGACCTTGCTGGTGGCGATGAAGCGAACATCGAGCGGTACGGTCTCGTTCGAGCCGAGGCGCGTTATGACCCGCTCCTGCAGCACGCGAAGGAATTTCGCCTGGAGATCGAAAGGCATGGAGCCGATCTCGTCGAGCAGGATGGTGCCGCCGCGGCCATGTTCGAATTTGCCGTAGCGCGGCCTGAGCGCTCCGGGGAATGCGCCCGGTTCGTGCCCGAAGAGCTCGCTTTCGATCAGGTTTTCCGGAAGAGCCGCGCAATTGATGGCGATGAACGGGCCGCTCGCGCGGCTGCTCAAATCGTGGAGCGCGCGGGCGACGACTTCTTTTCCAACTCCCGTTTCGCCGATGATCAGCGTATCGGCGTCGGAGGCGCCGATCGCCCTGATGCGGTAGCGCAGGTCGACCATTGCCTGGCTTCGCCCGGGCAGCCGCTGTTCGATGTCGTCGCGTTTGCCCGCAACGGCCCGCAGGCGGCGGTTTTCGAGCACGAGACTGCGCCAATCGAGCGCGCGGCGAATGGTGCCGGCAAGCATCTGGGCGGTGAAGGGCTTTTCGACGAAATCATAGGCGCCTTCGCGCATCGCCCGGACCGCAAGTTGCACATCGCCGTGTCCCGTCACCAGGATCACCGGCAGTTCGGCATCGATCTCCCGGATGCGCTGCAGAAAGGTCATTCCGTCCATTCCGGGCATGCGGATATCGCTGATGACGACGCCGTGGAAGCTAAAGGCGATGCGTTCGAGTGCATATTCGGCGCTGGCGAACGTATCCACCCGGAAGCCGGCGAGTTCCAGGGCCTGAGCGCTGGAGCGACGCAGTTCCTCTTCATCGTCGACGAGCAGGATGCGGCTTTCGCTCATTCGGCTGCCTCCTGCCCGGTTTCGCCGGCAAGGGCAAGCTCGATGCGGAACACCGCGCCACCCTCCGAATGGTTCGACACGGTGAGGCTGCCTCCGAAATCCTTGATGATGTTGTAGGAAATGGAGAGGCCCAGGCCTAAGCCTCTTCCGACTCCCTTGGTCGTGTAGAACGGATCGAAGATGCGTTGCGCAACTGCCGGAGCAACGCCCGCGCCGCGATCGCGCACCGTCAGCACGGCCCTGCCGCCTTCGCGCCAGGCGCGCACGGAAAGCTTGCGATCGTCAAGTCCCTCGACGGCGTCGGCGGCGTTCGAGATCACGTTGACAAGCACCTGCTGCAAGCGGACCGAACCGGCGAGGACCGCCAACTCATCGCCGATATCGATGTCCATCTCCGCGCCTGCCGCCTTCAACCGCGTCTCCACGATCTCCAGCGTGTCGCGCACCACCTCGTCGAGACGAACCGGGCCGAGCTTCTCGTTGGGTTTTCGCGCGAAATTGCGCAGGTGACGGCTGATCGAGGCCATGCGGTCGATCAAGCCCGAAATCCGCCGGATATTGTCGCTCGCCTCGGCCGTGCGGCCGCGCTCGATCAGCAGCGCCGCGCTGTCGGCATAGGTCTTGGCGGCGGCGAGCGGCTGGTTGAATTCGTGAGACAGGGCAGCGGACATCTGCCCGAGGCCGGCAAGTTTGCCCGCCTGGATGAGATCGGCCTGGGTCTGGCGCAACTGCTGCTCGGTAAGCCGCCGCTCTGCGATCTCCGCTTCGATCTGCGAATTGACGCGCGCAAGATCCGCCGTGCGCTCCTCGACACGGCGCTCGAGTTCCTCCTGCGCCTGCTCCTGCATCAGAATGCGTTCCCTGAGCCGTGTGCGCCGCTGGATGATAATCGCGATCGCCAGGGCGGCAAGGCAAAGGAGCAGCATGACGGCCGCAACCGTGGTCAGGGCCTGGGTCCGCACGGAGGCGGTGTCCGTAAGCACGTTCACGGTCCAATCCGCCTCCGGCATATAATGGGAGAGGGCAAGATATTCCCGCTCGCTGCCCTCGGACACCCTTAGCAATCGATGTCCGGAAAGCTCGCTTTGCACGGCAGGCAGCGGTCGAAGCCTTGCATCCGCATAGCGCCGCGAGCCCTCCGTCCGGGCAAGCCGGTCAGGCGTCAGCGGCAGGATCCCGGCATAGAGCCATGCCGGATTGCCGCTCATGAAGATGATGCCTTCCGGGTCGGAGACGAAGATCCTGTATTCGCCGCCCTGCCAGGAGGCTTCAATGGTTTCGATATCCACCTTGAACACGATCACGCCGCGGATTTCTCCGCCGACGCGGACCGGCGCACCGAAATAGTAACCGCGCTTCAGCGATGTCGTGCCGAGAGCATAGAAGCGGGACTGGTCACCTTTGAGTGCGTCCTGGAAATAGGGGCGGTAGCTGAAATTCTCGCCGACAAAGCTCGTCGGCCCATCGTAGTTGCTGGCCGCGATCGTGTTGCCGTCCGGCGTGATGACATAGATGTCGGAGGATTTGAGGAGTTCGTTGATCTCCTTGAGATACGAATTGACGGCCCCGCGCAGCCGCCGGTCGCGCGGACGCGTCACCAGTTCCTTGACGTCGTCATGGTCGGCGATCAGCGCGGGCAGGGCCTGATAGCGGTTCAGGTGACCGCTAAGGGCCGCAACCGCCAGCCGCAGAGCCGTGTTCGCCTGCGACGAGGCCTCCTGCATATAGCTGCGCGTTGCGACCGCGGTTCCCTGGACTGCGATCAATCCGGCGGCTGCCGGCAGGAGAAGGAGGGCAAGAACGAAACGGTATTTCACGGAATGCCCGGGCTCCTCCTCCCGCTCGCGGTGTTGGCCGCAGGTCGAATGCTGGCGGCCGCCGCGATGCTAAATGGCGCTCTGACGCCTGGCAAGCTGCCATGCAGGCAGTCCTCTCCTGCCTGGGCCTGTATTGTTAACGGTCAGTCTGTCGTGTCAACACGCCATTGACAATCCGTTCTTTCGGAACGGTCTTTCGCTCTCGGCGTCCAGAGAGCATCTAATCGGCATCAACGCATCCCGCAAAGCCGCGGGCAGAAAGGAAGCGGATCATGCTCCAGCAAATCAAAGGCCTGCATCACGTAACGTCGATGGCGGACGACGCCCGCACGAACAACCGGTTCTTCACCGACACGCTCGGCCTGCGCCGCGTCAAGAAGACGGTGAACTTCGACTCGCCTGACGTCTACCATCTCTACTATGGCGACGCGACCGGCACCCCCGGCACCGTGATGACCTATTTTCCCTTTCCGCAGATGCCGCGCGGTCGCGCAGGCACGGGAGAGGTGGGGACGACCGTCTTCTCCGTCCCGCGGGGCTCGCTCGGCTTCTGGCAGGAGCGCTTGGCGGCACTCGGTGCGAGCGGTCTCAAGCAGGCGGAAAGCTTTGGCGAGAAGCGCCTGAACTTTGCCGGTCCGGACGGCGACGGCTTCGCTCTCGTCGAGGTCGAGGACGACCCGCGTACGCCCTGGACCGAGGGCGGCATCACCGAGGATCACGCCATCCGCGGCTTCCATTCGGTCGCCATACGCCTACGCGACGAAGGCGCGACGGCGGAACTGCTGAAGTTCATGGGTTACGAGGAACTCGACCGCAAGGACGGCGTCACCAGGCTGATCGTGCCCGGCGGCAACGGCGCGAGCCTCGTCGACCTGGAGACGCTGCCAAACATCAGCCGCGCTGCGCAGGGCGCCGGTTCGGTGCACCACGTCGCATTCGCCGTCGACAACCGCGAGAAGCAGCTGGAGGTGCGCAAGGCGCTGATGGACACCGGCTACCATGTGACGCCGGTGATCGACCGGGATTATTTCTGGGCGATCTATTTCCGAACGCCGGGCGGCGTTCTCTTCGAGATCGCCACGAACGAGCCCGGCTTCGACCGGGACGAGGACATCGCGCATCTGGGCGAGGCGCTGAAGCTGCCGCAACAGCACAAGCATCTGCGCCCGGTTCTCGAAAGCCATTTGCAGAAACTGGAAGCCTAGCGGCCAGCACCCTGCGCGCTCCTCCTCCGCTTGCGCAGGAAGGAGCGCGCTTCTTTAAATAGAATGAGTGTTCGCCACTACGCGCCCAAAGGAGAAATCGATGGTCGATCATGGCTATGTGCACAAATTGAAACCCGGCATGCCCGGCGCTCCGATCCTTTTCGTCCTTCACGGGACCGGCGGGGACGAGAACCAGTTCTTCGGCTTCGGAGCGCAGCTCCTGCCGGAGGCTACCGTCGTCTCGCCGCGGGGCGACGTATCGGAACATGGGGCCGCCCGCTTCTTCCGGCGAACGGGCGAGGGCGTTTACGACATGGCGGACCTCGCGCGTGCGACGGAGAAGATGGCGGGTTTCGTGAAGGCGCTCGCTGGCGAACACGATGCCTCGGAGATCATCGGTCTCGGCTATTCCAACGGTGCCAACATTCTCGCGAATGTACTGATCGAAGAGGGCGTCTTCGAAAAGGCCGTGCTCATGCATCCGCTGATCCCTTTCCGTCCGAGGGACAATCCCGCGCTCGCCGGGCGGAAGATTCTGATTACCGCCGGAGAGCGGGACCCGATCTGCCCGGCTCCGATGACACAGGCGCTCGGGGACTACTACACGAAGCAGAAGGCGACGGTGGAATTCGAGTGGCATTCCGGCGGCCACGACATCCGCCAGAACGAGATCGGCGCCATCGAAGCGTTTCTGAAAGCTTGATGGCGCTCTGACGAAGACGTTTACTGTGTTGTCGAAGCTTGCTGGATAGAATGCGGGACTTCAGCGCGGATTCTGCGGCGCTGATTCCACGGGGGCGAGGCAGTGGTGGAAACGATCGACATCCATGAAGCGAAGAAGCATTTGTCGCGGCTGGTTCAGAAGGCTTCGCAGGGAGAGGCCTTCATCATAGCCGAGGCAGGAAAACCTATGGCGAAAGTGGTCCCACTCGATCCGCCGGCCCCGCACGAGAAATGACGGATCGGCTTCTTGGCGGGTCAAATTACGGTGCCGGACGATTTCGACTTGATGGGTCGAGAAGAGATCGAGGGTCTGTTCGGCAAGTGAATTGGTTCAATCGTTCCAATCCTATTCGAGCCGCCTGCGGAAGAGCCACGCGGCTGACGATAGGGTGACGATCGCGATCAGGCACAGAGGAAGTGTCTGGTGGACGACTTCGGCTAGCGGTATGTCCTTCAGAAACACACCCTTCACGATCACCAGGAAATAGCGCAGCGGATTGATGAGCGTCACCGGCTGCAGCCAGGAGGGCATGTTTTCGATCGGCGTCGCGAAGCCCGAAAGCAGCATGGCCGGCACCATGAAGAGGAAGGCTCCGAGGATCGCCTGCTGCTGCGTCATGGACAGTGCCGAGATGAAGAGACCGAGACCGACGACGGCCGCGAGATAGAAGATGGCGCTCCCATAGAGCAGGAACAGTGAACCGCGCAGCGGCACGCCGAAGATGAAGACCGCGGCGAGGATATAGATGGTGATGTGGAAGAGGCCGATCATCATTGGCGGAATGAGCTTGCCGAGCAGGATCTCGTGGGTGCGCAATGGTGACACGATGAGCTGGTCGAAAGTGCCGAGCTCCCGCTCGCGCGCGACCGACAGCGCCGTGACGATGAGCCCGATCAGGAGAGCGATGCTCGCGACCAGGTTCGGCACCATGAACCATTGATAGGTGAGGTTCGGATTGAACCAGTTTCGGGCCTCGACCCGGATGGTCTCGGAGGCCGCACGCTTTCCGGCCGGCGTTTCGGCCGCGACGGCGCCGACGATGCGGCCGAGATAGCCGGAGACGATCTGCGATGCGTTGGAACGCCGGCCGTCGAGGATCATCTGTACCTCCGCCGGTCTCCCCGCCTCGATGTCGCGGGAGAAGGTGGGGCCGATCTCCACTACGGCGAGGACACGCTGGGTATCGATCGCGAGGCGGACCTCGTGAGGGCTGCTCGCGAGCTCTATCGAGCGAAAGGTCGGAGAGCCGCCGACCTGCTGCACGAGTTCCCGGCTCCAGTGGCCGTTGTCACGATTGAGCACCATCAGGTCAACGTTCGTCACCTCGAGCGTCGCCGCATAGGAGAAGACCAGGAGCTGGATGATCGGCGGGCCGATCAAGACGGTGCGGCCCTTCGGATCGCGCAGGACCGCGAGCAGCTCCTTGACGATCAGGGCTTTGAGCCGCGTCCACCACATGTCAGCCGATCCTCTTTCTGGTGCTGCGCGCGGTCAGCGCGAAGAACATGCAGCCGATCAGGAACATCACCGCGATGGCGCGTGCAAACATCGGCCAGATATCGCCGGCGAGAAACACGGTCTGCAGACTGGGTATGAGATAGCGCGCCGGGACGGCATAGGTGACCCATTGGATGACGGTGGGCATGGAATTGATCTCGAAGAGAAAGCCGGACAGCAGGAAGGCCGGCAGGAAGGCCGAGATCAGCGCGAGTTGCGAAGCGAGAAACTGGTTTTTCGTCGCGGCCGAGATCAGCAGCCCCTGTCCGAGCGCCGGCATCAGGAAGGTCGCCGAAAGGGCGTAGAGCGCCGCCACCGATCCCCGGAAGGGGACATCGAAGAGAAAGACCGCCACAAGGACGCAAAGCGTCATCGACGTGAGGCCGAGGACGAAGTAGGGCAGCAGCTTGCCGGCGAGCAGTTCGGCGGCGGAGACGGGCGTCGCCATCATCGCCTCCATCGTGCCGCGCTCCCATTCGCGGGCGACGACAAGCGAGGTCAGCAGCGTGCCGACCAGCGTCATCACGATGGCGATCGAGCCCGGCACCAGGAAGTTTCGGCTTGTCAGTTGCGGATTGAACCAGAAGCGCTGTTCGGCGGCGATCGCCGGGGGCGGGCTCCGGCCTTCGCTTAAGCGCTGGCGCTCCCAATTCGCAACGGCGCCCTGCGCATAGTTCTGCACGAAATTGGCGGTGTTCGGATCGGATCCGTCGACGATCACCTGGACCGACGGATGGCGCCCCGCCGCGTGCTCGGCGGCAAAGCCTGCGGGGATCACCAGGATGCCGCGTACCCGTCCAAGGACGAGGTCGTCCTCGAATTCCCTCCGGTCGCGTCCGGTGGCAACGGAAAAGTAGCGCGATGCCTCGAAGCTGGCGGCGAGATCGCGCGTGAGCGGGGTCGCTTCCTCGACCACCAGGGCGACACGCGTGCGCGTCGTATCGAGCGACACGCCATAACCGAAGAGGAAGAGGAGGACCAATGGCAGGACGAAGGCGATCAGGATACTGCTCGGATCGCGTATGACCTGATAGCTTTCCTTGCGCACCAGGGCAGCGAAACGCCGGGCCCGGCCCGCAGGTTCGTACGCTTTCGCCATTTTGCTCTCGGCCTTCATGCAGCCTCCTTCGCCTCGGAGCCCTGAATGAGCGCGATGAACGCGTCCTCCATGGTCGGGTCGGGGAGGTCCTTGCCTGCGACACGTGCCTTCATGTCGTCCGGCGAGCCAAGCGCGATCGAGCGGCCGCGATAGATGAGTGAGATGCGGTCGCAATATTCTGCTTCGTCCATGAAATGCGTGGTGACGAGCACGGTCACGCCCTTTTCGACGAGGCCGTTGATATGGGTCCAGAACTCGCGCCGGGTGATGGGATCGACGCCGGAGGTCGGTTCGTCGAGGAAAAGCACTTCCGGTTCGTGGAGCACGGAACAGGCAAGCGCCAGCCGCTGCTTGAGGCCGAGCGGCAGGTCCTTGGCCGAGATGTCGAGGATCGTGCGGAAGTCGAAGATCTCGCTCATCAGACCGATGCGTTCGCGTTTTCTCGCGCCGGACAGCCCGTAGACGCCCGCAAAGAAATTGAAGTTCTGGATGACGCTCAAATCACCGTAGAGCGAGAATTTCTGCGCCATGTAGCCTAGCCGATTGCGCGCCTCGGGGGCGTTGCGCCTGAGGTCGAAGCCAGCGACCCGGCCTTCGCCGGCGCTCGGCTTCAGGAGGCCGCAAAGCATTTTGAACGTCGTCGACTTGCCGGCGCCGTTCGGGCCGAGAAGACCGAAAATCTCGCCCCGCGGAATATCGAAGGTGATGTTGTCGGCGGCGGTAAAGTCGCCGAAGCGTTTCGTCAGACCCCGCGCCTCGATCACGGGTCTGCCGGCATCTTCGGTGAACTCCCGCTGCGTTTCCGCAAGCCTCGACCGGCCGCCGGGACCTCCGCCGAGCATATCGACGAAAGCGTCCTCGAAGCGCGGCGGGGTGACGGCTGCGTCAACCGCATCGGCAGTGTCGCCGAGCGGCGGCGGCGAAAGACCCGCCTTCATGACGAGCCGTATGGCTTCGCCCTGGATCACGCCGTCGACTACCCCTTCGTCTTCGAGGAATCTCGCAAGCGCTTCGCGGCGGCGGCCGCGGATGCCGGAGAGGCGAAAGACGCGGTCCTCCACGCGGCCGGTCATCTCCGCCGGCGGGCCGGAAAACATGAGGCTCCCCTGATTGAGCAGGAAAACATGGTCGCAGGCTTCCGCCTCTTCGAGATAGGCGGTCGACCAGACAACGCCGATGCCCTCCGTCCTCAGATTTCCGACCATCTTCCAGAGGTCGCGCCGCGAAATCGGATCGACGCCGACGCCGGGCTCGTCGAGAAGCAGGAGCCTTGGCTTGCGCAGGAGCGCGCAGGCGAGGCCGAGCTTCTGTTTCATGCCGCCGGAGAGCTTGCCGGCAAGCCGCGTCGTGAAGCGGGCAAGGTCGGTGAAGTCGAGCAACTCGCCGAAGGTCCGGCTGCGCTCCGTCTTCGGCAGGCCGCGCAAATCGGCGTAGAGGTCGAGGTTCTCCTGGACCGACAGGTCTTCATAGAGGCCGAAGCGCTGCGGCATATAGCCGATTGCCGCCTGAATGCTGGCGGGATCCCTGCGGGTATCGTAGCCGAGCACTTCTATGGTGCCGGCATCCGGCAGCATCAGGCCGGTCATCAGCCGGATCAGCGTCGTTTTGCCTGCGCCATCCGGACCGACGAGACCGGTGACCCGTCCGCCGAAGATTTCACCCGCAACTGCGTCGAGCGCCGGGCGCGCCGTACCGAACCGCTTGGTGACGCCGGTCAGCCGAACGAACGGGGCCGTGCCGGGCTCCGTTGCGGGGGCGGGCATCAGGAAGCCTCCTTCGCTTCCGGCAGGTGCACGGTGACGGGCATGCCCTGGCGAAGATCCTTGCCCGGATTGGCGATCACGATGCGCAGCCTGTAGACGAGGTCGGTTCTGAGCTCGGGCGTCTCCACCGATTTGGGCGTGAACTCGGCGACGGGGGAAATGAAGCCGACGGTTCCCTCATAGATACGGTCCGGCGCGGTGTCGGAGGTGATCGTCACCTTCATTCCCGGATGCACACGGCCGAGGTCTGCCTCTGCGACATAGGCGCGGACCCAGACCGGTTCCGTCAGCGAAAGCACATAGACGATATCGGCTGGCGAGACGATCGCGCCGGTTTCACGCACGCGCGAGAGAATGACGCCGTCGCTCGGGGCGGCAAGTTGGGTGTCCTCGAGCGAGATGCGGGCGCTGTCGGCCTTTGCCGTCGCGGCATTCGCCTGGGCCGCTGCCGCCGCTATGTCCTCGGCGCGGTTTCCCTCTTCGAGAAGCACCAGGGCCTCGCGTGCCGACCTTGCACGTGCATCCGCCGCTGCACGGCTGGCATTTGCCTGGTCGAGCTCCGCCTGCGAGATCGTACCATTCGGACGCAGCTGCTTTGCGCGTTCAAAGGCGAGCTTCGCATTCTCGAGCTCTGCTAGGCGTTCTTCGTGCGTGGCGCGCGCCTGGGCGATCTCGGCTGCGCGGGCGCCCGCCCTGAGCTTTGCCAGCGTCGCCCGGGTAACCTCGGCTTCCGCCTCCGCTGCGCCGACCGCCTGGCGGAACGGCTCGGCGTCAAGCTTGGCGATCACGTCGCCCGCCTTCACGCTATCGCCCTCGTCGACGCGCAACTCAGCGATCCGCCCGCTCACCCGAAAGCCAAGCGACACCTGGCGGATGTCAACATTGCCGTAAAGCACCGCCTGCCGCGGCTCGCGCGCAAAGCCGAGGCGCGCCGGCAGGTCGAACCACCAGGCACCGGCGAGACCTGCGGCGACGATTGCAACGAGTATGGCGACCTTCCTCATGACCGGCGGTCCCTCTCGGCACCGAGCACCGCCACGAGTTCGGCGGCATGGCGATGCAATGTCTCGATCTCCTTCGGTCCGGCAGATTCCCATTCGAGCTGGGCATAGACGGCTGCATGCGCCATTCGAAACACCAGAACGCTTCCGACGAAGGACAGAGTTCTCAAACGAATGTGCTCCGAGGCCGGGTCGTCCTCGAGGATCGCGCCGATCAGCCGGCGCGCCATTTCGATCATCGGTCCCATGATGCTACCGTAGATGCGTTTGAAAGCTTCGGTCGGTTCCATCTGCTCGCGAATGATGAACCGTGCCCAGCTTTCCGATTCCTTGCTGACGAAGAGAGCGATCATCCTCTGGACCATCTGGGTCAGGAAATGCCGCGCCTCCATCGACGTCATCGCAGCGCCTTCGGCGTCGAGTTCGGCAAGGCGGGAGACGATCATGGTCCGCAGGTCGCCGACATGGCCGCCGATGATCGAGGCAAGGTGCTCGGCGGCGGCTACATAAAGCCCTTCCTTGCCGCCGAAATAATAAGGAATCGCCTGGAGATTGACGCCCGCTGCATCGGCGAGCTTTCGTGTGGTCGCGCCATCGAAGCCGTAGCGTCCGAAGACGTCGATGGCCGTGTTGAGCAGCTTCTCCCGTGTCGCGTCGCCGCGGTCGGCTCGGAGCACAGCGGGTCGGTTTCCGTCCTTGATCATGCGTCGATAATGCGCCAATCAACCGACTAAGTCAATCGATCGAATGAACTCGCGCGCGGACCTGATTTAGCGGGATGCGGACGAAAAACCGCACACAGTTTCCTCATCCCGCTCTATGCGGCCGAGGCAAAATCGATAGTGATTTTCGTTCCTCCACCAGGAACCGTATCGACCGCGATCCTCGCTTTGTGAAGCTCGCCGATGCGGTGAACGATCTTGAGGCCGAGCCCCAGCTGGCCGGAGCGCTTGACATACCCGAGATCGTCATTGTGCTCCGGCAGGTCGACGAGACCCCTGCCGTCGTCCTCGACAGACACCAGAGGTCCGGGACCGCAGGTGAGCACTATGCAGGTATTGGGTGGATTATGTTTGACCGCGTTTTCGATCAGGTTGCGCAGCATGTTCTCGATGAGCGGCGCAATCACGCTCACCGGCGGCGTGCCGTGGTCTACGAATTCGATGGACTTGCCGTTGTCGAAAACGAACGGCGCAGTCGTCTGCGCGACCTCCGCCCCGATCGCCGAGAGGTCGGCGCGCTGAAAGGCCGTGGGGTCCACAGCGTCGGCTCGGGCAAGCGAGGTCAGTTGTTCGAGGATATGGGTCAGCGCGTCCAGGTCGCGCTCCGCGTTTCGGGCTCGGGGATCGTCGATGCGGCTCAGTTCCATCTTGGCGATCGAAACCGGTGTGCGGATTTCGTGGGCGATCGAGGAGGAAAAGACCTTCTGCGCCTGGATGAGATCTGCAACGCGCGCCAGGAGACGGTTGACGGCGGCGACCAGGCGCTCGATCTCCTCGGGCATGTGCGACGAGGGCAGGCGGGCATTGCCGTCGCGCGGATCGATCGCATCGGCCGCCCGCACCGCTGCTGCCACCGGTTTGAGCGCACTGCGGATCGACCAGATCGTGGCTCCGATCACGAGACAGAACATCAGCGTCATGGGCACGATCATGGAATCGAACATTTCCCGAAGCAGAACGCTATACATGAAGCCGTTGGGGTCCTTCAAGACGGCGAGCTCGACGAGCACGACCTCGCCATGACGTTCGAACGATTGGCCGCCGGCAACGCTGAAGGGTTTGCCGGGCGCAATTAGCCGCTTCCAGAAAGTCGGTGCGCTGACGGCGAGCGGAAGAAAATGCTGTGAACATTCGGCCGAGCAGTTGGTGAAGAGAACCGAGCCGGAAGCGGTGCGCACCCTCACATAGATCGCACCCGGTCCATGGCGTTCCAGGTAACGCTCTTTCAGCTCGTGATTGGGCTTGAATGTCAGATCCCCGTCCTGCGTCGCGATTGCGGTCGACAGGGTTTCTGTCTCCTCCTGCAACATCAGGACGCTGAGCTCGTCATCGTCGAACCAGTAGTCGGCGAAGACGACGCCGATCTGCAGGATCATGGCGAGCAGGGAGAAGGCGATGACGCGGCGGGCGACGATGCCGATGAGCGACGGGTTCCTGCTCTTCATCAAACGGTCCGCAGCAGATAGCCGATGCCGCGCACGGTTTCGATCTGCACGCCGGTTTCCACCGACTGCAGTCGCTTGCGTACCCTGGAGACGGCGAGTTCCAGCGCATTCGAGCTCAGTTCCTGGCCATATTCCGAAAGCGCCGTTTCGAGCCTGCGCTTCGGGACGACACGCCCGACCTCGCGCAACAGGATCTCGATCAGAGAGCGCTCGCGCGGAGGAAGAGGCAGAACGGCGCCCTCGCAGGTAAGCTCCGCCGTTGCAGGATCATAGCGCAGGGCACCGGCCTCGAGGACCGGCTGTATAGCGTTGGGATTTCGCCTCAGCATCGCCCTGCAGCGAGACAGAAGTTCGCGATGGTGAAACGGCTTGACGAGATAATCGTCGGCGCCGGCGTCGAGCCCGGCGATACGCTCGTCGACCGATCCGCGGGCGGTGATGATCAGCACCGGCAGGCCGACATGCTCCCGCCGAATCCATTGCAGCAGCTGCAGGCCGTCGCCGTCGGGAAGGCCGAGATCGAGGAGAACCAGGTCGTGCTCGCGCGCGGCAATGGCGGCCTCGGCATCGCGCAGCGTCGAAACGCCGTCGAGCCGCCAACCCGCGTCATGCATGGTCTCGTTGATGAGTTCGGTGAGGCGAGGACTGTCCTCGACGAGGAGTAAACGCATGCAGATCGCAGCCTGAGTCTTCTGGCGCCGGTGACGGCGGACCATAGGACGTTTTTTCCGAGGTGCCAACTTGTGAAGTCCCTGCCGGGTGCGGAGCTCTGCTCTACCAGCGGTGTTTCCCGACAGCTTTCCGACAGCTCGTCCAGGCTACTGGGCATGCTCCCCTGGATCGCAAACGGTGCAGGGAACATGAACGTCACGCCGCACCATGCATGCAAGGGGCGCGTCTTTGGAGGTGAGCAGCTTGAAAATCCCGCGGATTCCCCGGCCCGAGATTGGCAGTATAAGCCTGAGCGCGATCGTCGCTCTCTATCTGCTGCTGGCGACCAACAACTCGTTCTGGGCTCATGCCAGCGTCTATTTCGTTCACGCCCGGACGAGCCTGCTTGCCTTCGCGGCGGCACTCTATCTCGCCCTCTTCGCGATCTTGACGCCTCTCTCGGTCAAGTACCTGATGAAGCCGGCGCTGGTCATTCTCATTCTGGTGTCCGCCACCGCCGCGTATTTTGCCGACACCTTCGGCATCATCATAGATCGGGACATGATCGGCAATGCCGCCGTTACGACACAGGCCGAAGCCAGCCACCTGCTGACATTCAGCCTTGCGCGGCATCTGCTCGTCTACGCCGTCCTCCCTTCGATCTTGATCGTCTGGGTCAGGGTGCGCCACCGCCGGTTCCTGCCCAAGGCCGCGGTCAATTTCGCCTTCGTCTCCGTATCGCTCCTCGTCGGCGCAGGGCTCATCTATGCCAACTTCGCGACGGTGGCCTACGCGCTGCGCGAACATACGGACCTCATGAAAAGGTTCAATCCGTCCGGACCGCTGATCGCCACCGTGCGCTATGGCCTTTCGACCTATCGGGAGCGCAATCTGGTCGTAAGGCCGCTCGGAACCGATGCCCATCAGGGCGCGCGCGTTGCCGCCGCGGGGAAACCGGTAGTCGTCGTCGTAGTTGCCGGCGAGACGGCGCGGGCGATGAACTTTTCGCTCAACGGCTACGAACGCGAGACGAATCCGGAATTGAAAGCTCTCGGGGTCGTCAACTACCGCAACACGACGAGTTGCGGCACCGCGACCGCCGTCTCGCTTCCATGCATGTTTTCGGTCTATCCGCGCAGCCAGTATAGCGATTGGAAGGCGCGCTCGACCGAAAATCTCGTCAATGTGCTGACGCATGCCGGCGTCTCGGTGAGCTGGTGGGACAACAATACCGGCAGCAAGGGGATTGCCGATCTCATCAGCTTCGCAAGCCAGACCGGCCGCAAGAACAGCCCGCTTTGCAACAACGGCGAATGCCTGGACGAGATCCTCCTCAGCGATCTCGACCGGAAGCTCGGGGCGGCGATTTCGAACAGCGTCATCGTGCTGCACCAGCTAGGCAGCCACGGCCCCTCTTATTATCTGCGCTATCCCGCGGCGTTCCGCCGCTTCACGCCCGACTGCCGCACGCCGGAACTCATGCGTTGCTCTACTGCGGAACTGGTCAATGCCTACGATAATACGATCCTCTACACCGACCACATCCTCGCCAGCGTCGCGCGGCTCCTCGAAAAGCATCAGGACCGCATTGCCGGCGCGATGATCTATATGTCGGATCACGGCGAGTCGCTTGGGGAGAACGGCCTCTATCTCCACGGCGCGCCCTACGTGATTGCACCGAAGGAGCAGACGCAGGTGCCTTTCATCGCCTGGTTTTCGGAGCCGTATCAGGCTGCGATGGGCGTCGACGCCGGCTGTCTTGCCAAGGACGCCGACAAGCCGAAATCGCACGACAACCTGTTTCACACGGTGCTTGGCATGATGGACGTCGAGACGAGGGTCTATAACCGCGATCTCGACGCCTTCGCCGCCTGCACGCGGCCCGCAAACAAAGAGCACCAGCCGGCACCGGGATATCACGCGGCCCAGAATGGCGAACCCGAATCAAGCGCCGGCGGCCCGCAGGAAGCGAGATGGGCGCCCGGCGTTTTGTGATTTTCCGTTATGCCTCTCCCACGGGCGAGCTGTCGACCTTCACCAAATCTGGTAGACTGCAGGCCGATCCCGCATCCGCAGTCGGCGGGGCGTACATCAGAGGAGAATCCGATGCAGATCGCCGGAATTCAGGTCTATCCCGAGCGCGGCGGAAAGGCGGGTTTCACCGTCGAATTCGTCGGCACCAACGGGGAGGTCGTCTCCGTCTCCTGTCCGCAGAATGCCGACGGTAGCCTCAACAGGCTGAATGCCGTTGCCCAGGCAAAGGAGATACTCGCCGCGGCCATCGAGGCGGATGAAACGCTTCTTGCCATCACCGGCACGAAACGGTCTCCTTCGGTCCCCGAGGGAGCGCTTGCGAATGCCCGGCAGGCGCATGACCGGGACGCCATGGAAGAGCAGTTGGAAGAGGGCCTCGAAGATACGTTTCCCGCAAGCGATCCCGTCTCGATCACCAGTTCGGCGATTCCGAAGGGATCCTCTCACCGGTAGGCTTTGGGCGGGTCTCCCTGTGGCCCTCATTCCTGTGCCCGTCACAGGGATGAAGTGAAGAAGCCGTCTTGTGCCTGTCCGAGCCCACTATTCCTGCTACGCATCGGGCATTCCGAATATCGGTTCCGATTGTCAAGACGATGCGCTAAAGCACTCGGACACCCCGGGCGGCCTCAGATGGCCGATTCATATCAGCGACGAAAGGAGCGCGCCGTCTTGGACGAGCAAAGGAGAAGCGATTCATGAATAGCCGGCGTTTCACCTTCGCCGTCGGTGACATTCACGGTTGCCTCGAACAACTCGAAGCCTTGCTGGCCAGCATCGAATCCGTCGTCGCCGGCGGCAGGGTGGTCTTCCTCGGCGACCTCGTCGATCGCGGCCCGGACAGCCGCGGCGTCGTGGAGCGGATCATGGGCGGGCCGCGCAGGGCGAGCTGGGAATGGATCACGCTCAAGGGCAATCACGAGGCCATGCTGCTGGCGGCACGCAAGGGCCAGGCCGAGATGTCCCTATGGCTAACGAATGGGGGCGAGGAGACGATGGCTTCCTACGGCGGCGCCATTCCGTTGAGCCATCTCGTCTGGATGGCGGAACTGCCATCGCTCGTCGTCGATCGGCATCGCATTTTCGTCCATGCGGGTGTCGACGAGACGATTCCGCTCGAAGAACAGGGCGACGACATCCTCCTCTGGATCCGCACCGATCCGAACTACTCCGGTACCTATTGGGGCAAGCATGTCTGCCACGGACATACGCCGAGCCGAAGCAATCCCCGCACCGTCGGCAACAGGACCAATGTCGATTCCGGCGCCGTCTTCGGCGGCATGCTCTCCTGCGCCGTCTTCGATGACGACAGGGCGGGAGGCCCGATCGATTTTCTGGTCACGGATGGATACAGCTAGAACGATACACGACGACATACCCATGTGTGGTTTCTATGGGTTGCAGGTTCCTGCAACCGGGGCAGTGCGCCGATAAGCGTGCGGAAAGCAATTGCTTTAGCATTGTGCAACGCCGCCTCAGGCTATAGTTGTGCCGACCTGCAAAGCATGTGAACTCGAAATCCAAGGGACCCGGTTTGGACACGTCCTCTTCCGCAATCTTCACGAAGAATTTCGCCGCCCTCCTTTTCGACATGGACGGCACGCTACTCAACTCGATGGCAGTCGTTGAAAGGGTCTGGGGATCCTGGGCACTCCGCAACGGAATAGATCCCGTGGCGCTCATGAAGATCGTCCATGGCGTGCGAGCCGTCGACACGATCCGCGCCCTGGGCCTGCCGGTCGATCCGGAACAGGAGGCGCGTATTCTTGCCGAGGCGGAGATTGCCGATGTCGAGGGAATTGTCGAAATTCCGGGCGCCGTCTCCTTCCTGAAGACATTGCCGCCGGAAAGGTGGGCGATCGTTACGTCGGCGCCGCTCGAACTCGCCGCGCGCCGGCTCGAGGCGGCCGGTATTCCGGTGCCGCGCCACATGGTGACCGGTGAGGATGTCTCGGTCGGGAAGCCCGACCCGCAGGGCTATCTGCTCGCGGCCCAGAGACTCGGGGTGCGTGCCGAAGATTGCCTCGTCTTCGAGGACGCGCCTGCAGGCGTGCTCGCGGGCAAATCCGCGGGCGCCGAGGTCGCCGTCATCACCGGGGCGCATGCCGCGGCGGCCGAGATGCCGCATATCATGCTGTCGCATTACAGCGACGTCGAGGCTCGCCTCGTCGAGGACGGGTGGCTTTCGCTGCATCGCCGCCGCGGCTAGGGCACTCCAGGAAAGGTGTGTAACGGTTGCCGACGGCCATCGGCCGCCGGCTGCTTCAAGGATCACGCTCAGGCGGCGAGCCAGCACTTGGTCAGCGCATGTCCACCCATGAGTTCGCCGTTCGGATCGTCGACCCAGCCGCCGACCTTGTCGCTGGTGGCATCGATATAGTTGTTGAACATCGGCGCGATCACACCACCCTCATCGCGCAGGATCATTGCCGCCTCGCGATAGAGAACCTTGCGCTTCGCCTCGTCCAGCTCGCCGCGCGCCGCAAAGATCAGCTTGTCGAAATCCTCGCGGAAGAAGCGGGTGTCGTTCCATTCCGCCTTCGAAAGATAGGCGATGGAATAGACCTGGTCCTGCGTCGGCCGGCCGGTCCAGTAAGACATGCTGAAGGGCTGCTTGTTCCAGACGTCGGACCAGTAGCCGTCACCGGGCTCGCGCTTCAGCTCGACGTCGATGCCGCACTTTGCGGCGCTTGCCTGGAAAAGCTGCGCGGCGTCGACTGCCCCTGGGAAGGCGACGTCGGAGGTCCGCAGCAGGATCGAACCGTCATGGCCCGATTTCTTGAAGTGAAACTTCGCCCTGTCCGGATCAAAGACGCGCTGCTCGATATCGTCGTCGAAGAGCGGGTAACCCTTGATCATCGGCGTATCGTTGCCGACCGTGCCGTATCCGGCGAGAATCTTCGCCACCATTTCCTCGCGGTCCACCGCGTATTTCAGCGCAAGCCGCAGGTCGTTGTTGTCGAAGGGCGCCGTGTTGCAATGGGCGATCAGGACATAGTGGCCCTTGCCGGGGACGTTGCGGATCGTGACTCCGGGAATGCGTTTGACGAGCGCGACGATCTTCGGCTCGATGCGATTAATGATGTGCACGCCGCCCGCCTGGAGCGAGGCGGTGCGCGCCGTTGCGTCATTGATGACAGTGATTTCGATCTGATCGGCATGGCCGCGCTCGGCCGCTCCCCAATAGCCGTCCTGACGCTCGCCGACATGCTTTACGCCCGGTTCGTTGACGACGACTTTGTAGGGGCCGGTTCCGATGCCGGCCGTCGGGTCATCCTTGCCGCCGTTCGGCTGGATCATAAGATGATAATCGCTGACGATGAACGGCATGTCGGCGTTCGGCTGGCGCAGCGTGATGACGACCTTGTCGCCGTCTGCCTTAATGGTCTCGAATTCCTGGACGAAGGGCAGGGCAGCCGATTTCGAATTCTTGTCGGCATGACGCTCGAATGTGGCGACGACATCGGCGGGCGTCAGTTCCTTGCCGTTATGGAAGGTCACCCCCTTGCGGATCGTGAACGCCCAGGTCTTCGCGTCCTTCGACGCTTCGTAGGATTCAGCCAGCCGATATTCTATCTCGCCCGCCGGAGATACCTCGAGCAACTGCTCTCCCCAGCAGCGGCCGAATGTATAGGGCACCTGGCTCGCCCAGGTCGCCGGATCGAGGCTGTTCGTGGATTCGCCGCCGACGAGCCCGGCCCGCAATATGCCGCCCTTGACCGGCCCGCTCGCCCGCGCGGCATTGCCAAGCAGCACCTGGGCCGAGGCGAGCGTTACGCCGAGCGCTGCCGCGCGCCCGAGAAAATCGCGCCTCGACAGGCGGCCCGAAACGACCTCCCGGCTCATGAATTCCAGTTCTCCCGCCATCGATTTCCTCTCCTCCATTGAAACGTCCGCTCCAGTTGGCCGGCAACGCGCTCAGGCTGCAACGGATCTCCATTGCGAAGGCTGTCCGTTGGCGGCGAAGAATGTCGCAACGAGGAGAGACAAGGCCTGGCTATGTCACTGTGCGGGAGAAAAGTCGTGCACAGTTTTATCCCGGTCCGAGGCGCGCGTGCGGGCGATGCGGCCTTCGAGTTCCTCGAGGCGGCGGGCGAAGCCGAGATTGCCCGGCTGGAGCGCCACGGCCTCGGCGAGCATGTCGCGGGCGATTTCAAGTGCGCCGTCGCGGATGTGGCGGTTGGCCCGATGGTAAAGAAAGTTTACCCGCTCCACAGGTGAAAACCCTTCTCCGAAGCGTTGAAGGAACCGGTCGGCCCAGGCGGGGTGGCGAGCAATCGCCGCGATGGCGATCTGATAGGGGCGCATCGGGGCGCCGATCCGCGCCGAACGGGCAAGCGCGCGCAAACCGGCGCGGTCGTCCGCGCGGCAAGCCTCGATGAGCGAAAGCGCGCGCGCCGTTCCGGTGAAGGCCCGAACGGTGCCGTGACCGGTCATATGCACGGGGATGAGATGCGTCTCGCTCTGTATCGCCGCGATCCGCTCCGCGTGCCAGCGATCGACGGCATGGAAGGGGTCGTAGAACAGATAGGCGCGCCCGGCCGCTTGGTCGGGGGCGATTGCCATGTTCGTGTGGAGGCCCGGAGCGAAGTGGCGGACGAAGCGGTTGTCGAATGGTACGGTCTTCGGATCGATCGAGATCTGCGGGCAAAAAGCAACGGCGACGCTTGCGCCAAGACGCCGGCGATAACGCAGAGCCGCATAGCCGCCTTGCGAATGGCCGTAGAGGATGCGTTCCGGCGCTTCCGCAAGGATCGGAGCCGCAGCTTCGACCGCCGCGACCACGCTTGCCGCCGGAAACCAGTTCGGCCGCCGGCTGATGAAGCCGAGTGCGGCGATGCCGGCCTTTTCGCAGAACCGCTGTCCCCAGAAGCGGCTGCCGTTCGCCTGCATCTCCATCTCGTTGAAGGTGACGAGAAGATAGGGCGACGATCCTCGCCGATGTATCACTTCCAGGTTTTCGTCGGCGTAAACGAGCATGTGAATTCCCGAGCAGCTGTCATTTTGAGTGGAGCCGCACGCGTCTAGACTACGGCCTGTGCCGCCGCTTCATATTGCGCCGCGCCAAGAGGGCTCCGCCTGTCCTTCAGCAACCGACGATAGAGATCGGCATGCGCGCGCGCGGATTCGGCGTGGCCGGTCGGAGGCCGCAGCGTCGCATGCAGCCGGTCCCATGCCTCGGGCTTGACCAGCACGTCCGACAGCCGGTCGGCGAGATCCTGGGCGCTGCCGGCACGGAAATGGAGTCCGTCCCTTCCGTCCTGCACTTTCTCGGCCATGCCGCCGATGTCGGAACAGATGATGGGCCTGCGATGATGCAGGGCCTCCTGAATGACGACGGGCGAGTTTTCCCACCAGATCGAGGGCAGCACGACCCAGTCGACCGAGCGCATCAGCCTCGGCATGTCGGCATTCTGATAGGCGCCATAGAAACGCACCCGGCGCCCGGCATCGTCGATGAGCTTCTTCAGGCGCTCCTGGAACTCGGCCGGCTGGCGCTCGAGATTACCGCCGAAGATCATCAGGCAGGAGTCCTCGCCCCAGATTTCTTCCGGCACGCGCGAGACCGCATCGACCAGCACGTCGATGCCCTTGAAGGGTGTCATCTGCCCGAAATAGGCGAAACGGTTCCGCCGGGCGGACGGGACCGGCAGATCGCGTACCGGTGCGGCCTCGCCCATGACGATGCCGTTGTCGATCACGGAGAGCTTTTCCGCATCGATACCCCATTCGACATAGCGGTTTGCGAGGAACATGCTCGGGGAGATGAAGGCATCGGCAAGGCCGAGCATGCCGCGCAGAAATTCCTCGCGCCTCAGGAAACGGGAAACCGGGATATCGGGAAAGCAGCCATGGCAACTGATCGGCGAAGAACTGTTGCAGAGCTGGGCCGATGGTCGCTTCACCATTTGCCCGTGATTGTGACACAGCGACAGGTATTCGTGGAAGGTGACGACGATAACCGCTTCCGGCAGCGCTTCCCGGAGAGCGTAAAGCGCCTCCATCCCCATGCCGATCAGATGATGAAAGTGAATGACGTGAGGCGACAGATCGCCGACGAAGCGCAGGAGGTCGCGGCGGATCGCCTCCGTATCGCCGTTGGACAGGAAGAAGTGATCGTAATCATCCGCATGGAAGAGCACTTCGTCCACGGCAAGACGCAGACTCATGAGTGCTGACGCGCCGTGGCGCGGGACCGGATGGCCGACGCGGGCGAGATATATCGACTCGACGCCCGGCAGCGTGTTCAGGCCCTTATGCAGGCTGTGGGACGCTATCTCCGCCCCGCCCAGCGACATCGCCGGATGTCCATGCGAGACGACGAGAACACGGAGCCGCTCGCTCATGCGGAAGCCTCCTTGATGCGATTGCCTTCGCCCTGCGGCTGCGGAGCCCATCGGGCCGAAAACAGTCTTTCGTCGATCCGCTCGACGAGAGGAGCCGCGGAGGCGCTGCCGGTGGAGAATGGCTCGTCCGAGCCCAGCATCTGCACCGAAGGCAGCCACCAGGAATTGATCCCCGAACGGCTGAGCCTCAAGCCGAGATCCTGCCCCCTTTGCCGGTATCCGAGATAGCTGCCGGCAAAGCCTCCGGCGACGAGGAAAGCCTCGCGCGGCATGATGCAGCATTCGAAAGAGGCCGCCGCGATCCGGGTGAGCTTGAGCCCCGTCACTGCACTCAACGGATAACCGGCATAACGGCCCGAAAGCGAATTTTCGGACTGCGCGTCCGCCCAGGAGCCAGCCCATCGAACGGAATGGTCCTCATAGGCGAGCGTGGGCGAGATGATCCCGCCACTTTCCTCGTAGGCGGAAACCAGCCTGCCGTACCAGCCGCTCCTGCGGGGCAAAAGCGAGCCGGCGAGCAGAACGACCGTCTCGCTCGAAAGCGCGCGAATGCCGGCTTCCAGGAGATCGTAGACATCGTCCGTTTCCGCCGACATCAACCTGAGCGGCAGCCGATAGAATTGCGCGAGCTGCCTGATACGGCCGGCCTGGCGTCGAAAGCATTCGGAGTGCAGCACGAGCGCGATCGGCGCGTGCCGTGTTTCGGGATCGAGCGCCAGAAGGCCGAGGAAAGGGGCAAGCTCCTTTTCTTCTGCTTGGCCGGCAGCGACGATGATCGGCGGCCCCGAAGCCTCGTCGAACGCACCCGCATCGAGGATGGCCCCGACGCCGGGCGAGGGGCTCTCCGACGCGCACAGGAAGGGCACGATCTGCCGATCGACGATTTCCGACAGCCCCCAGTTTTCGGGATCGATGGACTTGATCTGGCGGAGCGCCGCCTGACGCGGCGGAAGCCGCGCGGGTGTCAGCGGGAGAAAGGCCCGCCGGGAATCCTTGAGCGTCAACTCCAGGTGTAGCGGGGCCGCACCATCTGCCCCCAGTCCTCCGGCAAACACGATGAAACCATGCGGGTGGGTTTCTCGGTCGAGCATGCTTTTGAACAGCGGCTCATCGGTAAAGGCATCCGTCACATCCGAGCGCTCGAGCCGCGTCCAGCGATCGTCGAGCCGCATCTCGCTCTGTCCACGGCGCAACCGGACGCTCTGGACATGCTCATCAGGGTCGAGCAGCCAGCCGGAGATCAGAAAGGCGCTGCTGTTCGCCTGAAAGATATTGTCGACGCCCAGTCGCACCGGAACGGGAAGGGTCGAGATCGTCTCGCGCCCCTCGAAGCTGTTGGCGGCCGAACGCAGCCGGAGCAGAACGGCGGGCGTGCTGTGCGTCTGAAGCAGCACGGAGCGGATATGCCCGGGCGTGTCCGTAGGACCGGCGATCAGCCGGTGCTCATGAACCGAAGCGTAGCGCCAGCCCCCGCGCCCGCGATAGACGAGCCCCTCGACGTCTCGTGCGCGAAGCGGTTCGCTGGCCGCCAACAGACCGATGAAGCCTGCGCCACCTTGCGGAGTGTCCTGCCGGGAGAAGGTCGCGATCCCACAGTCGGCAACGACCGGATTTTCGCCGCACACAATCACGCGAGCGTTGCCGGGGTCGGCGGCGCGGGCCCACCCTCTGAGGAAGATCGCTCCCTCGTGGGTCTCGCCAACGAACTCGAGGAAGCCGTCGCTACCCTTTCGGGCCTGCGTCAGGGCAACAATTGCCGCAAGCCTTCGCCGGCCGGTCGGCATCTGCATCATCGCATCCACGAGCGAGTCCAGCACGTCGGTCAGTTGGGCGCCGGCAAGCTCCGCGAGGACCGTCACGCCCTCGCGAACCGCAAGCGTGCGGGGGCCGAAGATATAGCGCCTGGGGCTACTCTCCTGACCCAGGCGGAGGGTGGTGAGCGGACGATCGGCGTCATTGATGGGCAGCAGCGCCGCGAACCCGTGCGTGGCCGTTGGCGGCTGCAGGGCCAGGCGCCAACCGATGATGGAGGCACTCGTCGCGGTGGCGGGGTCGTCATTGACCTGCGCCGGCACCTGGCCGGCGACAGGCGCGCCCGCGCCTATGACGAGCAGCAGCGTATCGTCGATCAGGCAGGCGACAACCCTCCCACCCCGCATGATCCTCGCGGCTGTTTGCGACGTTTGAGGAAGCGCCTGTTCTGCTCCGGCCATGGTACTCCTCATGCTCCGGCGAAAAGCGAGAGGGCGGCGCCGGCGGCAAAGCCCGCGAGAACGAAAAGCAGGAGCAGCAGCGGTTTCAACTCTCCATTCGACCGCTTCTGCAAGGCTCCGAGGTTCTTCTCCATCGCTGCAACCACGCCATCGAGCCGCATCAAGTGGACATCGAGGTCGTTCAGGCGCTGCCCGATCTCGGCGGCGGCGGCAGGCCCCAAGGTCGCGCCTTCGCCGCCCTCGTCATTATGCGTTCGCTGAAGAGATCGCTGCGAGACCTGCAACTGCCGCTGGGCCGCCATGAGGACGTCGAGCTTGTCGAGAACCTTGGCAAGCGGCGCGGCGATGAGGGCTTCGGCCGCCTGCTCGTCCGGGCGCGGAACGCGCAGCTGCTGTTCGGTGCCGCGTGCATCCAGGGCCGTCACCTTGAGATCGGCGGTGCGCGAGGCTGCCGCCTCGGGAAGCGCGATTTCGAAGGCATAGCCGCCGTCGCCGATGCCGTTGCGCTTGAGATCGGGGCGATTGCGGTCGGCGACCGCCTGGGCGATGACGCTGCCGTCCAGATAGACGCGGATGGTGAGGCGCTTGTCGGGTGCTGCCGGATCGAACGCCCAGCCGAAGATGCGCCCCTGGTCGATCGCGTCGACCCGGCCGCTCATCGGCTTCGTATTATCCTGATCCGGTGCGGCATTTGATTTCTCGGCAACAGCCATCGATTTCCCCTTTATGCCGCTTCGATACGTGACGGTTCGATCGCTTCGATCAAATCGAGATAGCGTCGTGCGGTGGTGTCGATGTTCTCCGGCTCCCGCGCGTGCGCGGAAAGCCGGCGCGCCAAGGCACCGTCTTGCGCGAGGCGGCGCATGGCAGAGGCGAGCGCCCGCGGATCGTTGGGCGCAACGGTGAGACCGTTTGCGCCATCCTCGATCATCTCGGCCATGCCGCCGATATTGCTGGCTAAGACCGGCCGTCCGAGGGCCTGCGCCTCCTGGATGACCAGCGGGGCATTTTCCCACCAGATCGAGGGTACGATCGTGCAATCCACCGCTGCGACGAGGTCAGCAACGTCCTCACGCCGGTAGGGCCCGCGCTGCTGCACGGTCGGTGCCGTTTCCTCGAACAGGCGTGTGATCTCGTCGATGAAACTCTCGCTCTGGAAGGGTGCGCCGCCGTGAACGCGCAACTCGAACTCCAGCCCCTCGGCAATGAGCTGCCGTGCCGCCTCGAGTAGTACCGCCACGCCTTTCCAGGGGTTGAGATTGCCGAAATAACCGAAGACCGGGTGGTCCGAGCCGATCCGGCGGGCCGCTGCCGGCGCGTTGCGAGGCGGTAGCCCGTTGGGAATGACGCTGATCCTGTCTTCCGAGAGCCCCCACTCGACGAAGCGCTGCTTGAGGAACCGGCTCGGTGATACGAACCGGTCCACCTCGCTCAAGAGGGCCTTCAGATGACGTTCGCGCAATGTGAAACGGTCGAGCGCGATGTCCTTGAAGCAGGCATGGCACCTGTCCGGGCTCGCCCCGTGGCAAAGTTCCTTGCCGCTCGTTCTCACCATCAGCCCGTCATGGTGACAGATGGGATAATAGTCGTGCAGCGTCATGACGATCCGGCACTGTGGCAGGGTTCGCCGGACGATATGCGGAAACTCCGCGCCGAGCAGGAGCAGATGGTGGATATGGACGACCTCCGGCCTGAAGTCGCGCAGCAGCTCCGCAATATCCGGAACGACTCCATAGAGATCGATCTGGCTCATGAAGAGGCGGTCGAAATGTCCGGACCACAACAGCAACTCGTCCCCTGCGGGCCCGATGCCTTGAAAGCTGGTGCCAGGCCGCGCCTGGCGGTGGATCTGGTTCGTGGCTCCGAGAAAGAGCGCTTCGCAGCCGGCACGCTTGTAGGCGCCGAACAGGTCGTGGGCGAAGATCTCCGTGCCTCCCGGGTGGAGGGCCGGATGGTTATGAGCCGCAACGAGCACGCGCATGCTCACGCTCCGCCTCCTCGGCGTTCGGCGACGAAAATGTCCTGATAATGCTCCGCTTCCTTCCCGCGCCAGGCGCCGAGCGCTTTCAGGGTGATTGCGAGACCGGCCCGGTCGAGGGCCCCGTCAAGAAAGCCGTCGTCGAAGCCGACGGCGGCAAGGCGGGGCATGTCCGGGACGTACCAGCACGGCCCGTCGCCATCGCGGGCGAAGGAAAGGCGCGCGTCGCGCCGGCCGCTCTCGTTGGCCGCCGCGACGTGATCGACCACGAAGGCGGTCATGAAGAGGCGGCCGCCGGGTTTCAGAAGCCTTCCGACCTCTCGCAGATAGACGAGGACTTCGTCCGGCGGCAGATGCGTCACGATCGACGTCATGATCACAAAATCGAAGTGACCGTCGGCATAGGGCAGTTTCAGCGCATTGCCGCTGATCTTGCCGCTCGGATTATAGAGTTCATGGGCAATATCGACACGCTGGAACGCGAAATTCGGATAGACCGAGGTGATGAAGCGGCGGCACCAGCCGATGCCGCCCTCGACCGGATCTATCCCGCTGTAGTGTCCCTTCTCGAAATCCAGATACTGGGTGAGCGGAACAGCCATGCGGCCGATGCCGCAGCCGATATCGAGAACGCGGCTTTCCGGACGCACCCCCCCCAGCCGAATGAAGTGGCCGAGGAATTCGACGCCCACCGCCCTGAAGGAGCCGTCGCCGACGAAGACACTGTCGGGATTAGGTTCCGGAAGGAAGCGGTTTCGAAGAATGCTCCCCAGCAGTGCCTCCACGCGTTCGTCGCGGGCGGGCAGTTCCGTTGCAGCTGTGTTTTCCTGGCGCAGCGCAGTCTCGCTCATGCGGCGGTCCTCGTTGCTGCGCCGATCCCGAACAGAGCCGGCATTTGGTCGCGGCCGCCGAGATCGGTTTTCATCAATTCGGTGATGTCGTCGTTCCAGCGTTCGGTGTGCAGCCACGAATTGTACTGGCTGGCGACCCCGCGCATATAGTCTTCGCTGCGGCGGATCGAGCGGCGCTCGAAATGATAGAGACACGCCGACGGCTCGTAGGCGATATCATAGCCGCACCGGCGGATTTTCAGGCACAAATCGCTGTCCTCATAATCGCCGATCACATAATCCTCCGTGTATCCGTCCACGAGCTCGTAGATCTCCCGACGCGTCACCAGGCACGCACCGGTGATGCCGGGAACGCTGCGGGCAAGTTGAGCCGGTGCGTAGTCGCCAGGCATGCCCTTGTGGAAATGATGGTTGAGCCATATGCCGCGCTGGTCGCGAGCGAAGTAGAGTCCCGCGTGCTGGAGCGATCCGTCCTCGAAGATCAGCTTCGGGCCGATCGCGCCGAGGCTCCTCTGCTCCATCAGCGGCCGGATGAACTTCTGCAGCCAGCCGGGCGCTGACGGAACGACGTCCGAGTTCAGCATGACGACGACCGAGCCGCGGGCGAAGCGCGCGCCGGCATTGCACGCCCGCGCGTAGCCGCTGTTGCGGTTCATCACCACAAGCTTCATCGGCAAGCCGTGGAGGAGATGCAGTCCGCCAAGCAGATGCTCCGTCTCGTCCTGAATCTCCGGCGAATCCAGAACGTAGATGATCTCCGCATTGCTTGCGAGCCAGCGATCGGTCGCCATGCCGGATAGCTGGAACCGCAGGAAGTCGAGGACACGGTAAAGCGGCACGACGATCGAGACCAAGGGCGCCTTTTCGGGCAGGTCGTAATCCTTGGTGTAGTCGACCTTGGCCGCTCTTCCCAACCTCTGCTCCACGTCCTGCAGGGCGGGGGCAAGGATCGTCCGGAAAGCCTGGTCGATCGCGTGCTGCGGCGGGACTGCGCGCAGTATTCGGTTGCGCTGCGCCGAAGCCTCGAAGGGTTGCGGCTTCGGCACGAGCGGTTTCACAGCACCGGAAGCCAGCCGCATCTGGAACCGCGGCTGGAGCAGGGCGCCCGGCGTGTCGTTCGACGGCAGCCAGGCGACAAAGCCGGTCACGTCGGCTCGCGATTTCTCGTCCGCTCCGCGTGCCCAGGCGGGAAACTCGTACCAGTTGCCGTCGAGCGGTATCGCCGTGCCGTCCTCCGTGAGGTAGTCGATGCCGGCGAGAGTGGCCGTCGGATCATGGGTCCACCCCCCGGCAAGCAGACCGCCGGAAAGCGTCAATGCGAGGTCCACCTCCGCTGAAGGATACATTGCGGACCTGCCGATCCGCCTTTCCGGGAGCGGTGTCCGTAGCTGGAGGTCGACGGCTGTCGCAAGTCCACCCTCGGGTGTCGTCGAGAGCCAGCGGACGACGAATTCGCGAAGCTCCGGCGTACCGCCCCGTTCCGCCCACCAGGCCTGGAGGTTGGCGCAATGAGGATTGCCGGAGGAGAGTTCGCGCACGGCAACGCCCCTTTTGCCGACAAGCACGAAAGACTGGGGGTATCGGGGGGACTCGACGATGAAATGGCAAGGACGAAGATTGTGCTCGCGTTGGGCGCCGATCAGCGCTGGCGACGCCAGTGGCAGGATGGCGTTGGCCCCGAGGGCATAGATGGCGCTGATCTCGCCGAAGTCGGGGCTGATCGCGGTCTCGATCAGGTATCGGCCCTGGGCGATCGGGCATGCAATCTTGGCGGGCGCCGGCCGCGATGTCAGCGCCTGAAGCGCGTCCTCGACGAGGCCGATGAAGAACGGGTCCCTGGACAGACGGAACGCGCTCCGCCAAACGGTCAGCAGATTGTTCAGGAACTTTACGCAGCCCTCCGGCGTAAGTGCGGCAAACAGGTCCTCCACGTCGAGGGGCGGAAGTTCACCGACGGGCCGGAGCAGAATCGTCTGAACGAAGTCGCTTTCGATGTAAATCTGCCCGCGGCTCGCTTCGGCGCCCGGGCGCATGGCCCAAAGCACGCGCTGGCCACCCTCCGCAAGAGAAAGGATCGTGCTGACGAGCGGGACGGGTTGCTCCGGCATGACGAGCGTGTGTTTGGCTGCCACCGGCAACTTGGCGCGAACGTCCGAGATCAATACTGCCACTTCGGAACCGATCCGAAAGGCCCTCGCGTCCTCGAAAATGCCGCTGGCGCTCCGCGTACGGTCGTCAAACGTCACACGCCACTCCTCTGACTAATTCTGGGATGGTGCGCCCCACGGGAGGAGGGCAGGGCGCACCGTTCGAAGCCAATGCGGGATGATGAAAAGCCGCCTGCGGTTTTCCACCCGCATCCCGCATCTCAAACTATCAGTGGACAGTGAAGTAGTTTTCGGGATGGGCCTGAATGTCTTCGGCGTCGGCATTGACCAGCGTCAGCGTGTCGCCGTGGCCGAGGTCGATGACGACATTGCCGCCGACCTGAGTGATACGCGAAGCGAGATCCTCGGGCGCGGTGACGTCGAGGCCGTTGATACCCTTGGATATCTGCAGGACGTCTTCGCCGGGGGTAAAGTCGAGGATGACGTCGTTGCCGCCGCCACCGTCGAAAACGAAGATATCGCTGCCCTGACCGCCGGCAAGCAGGTCGGACCCGGCGCCGCCGTCGATGACGTCGTTGCCGGCGCCGCCGAGCAGCACGTCGTTGCCTCTGCCTCCGAGGAGGAAGTCGCTGCCGGCGCCCCCAAGGAGAATGTCGTTGCCGTTATCGCCATAGATCAGGTCGTCACCCGATCCGCCGACCAGGATATCGTTGCCATTTTCGCCATAGAGAACGTCGGTGCCTTCGCCGCCGAACACGGTGTCGTTTCCGTTGCCGCCGAACAGCAAGTCGTCACCATCGTCGCCGAAGATGATGTCGTCCCCATTGCCTCCGTTGACGAAATCATCACCCCCATGGGCGCGGATGAAATCGTCAAAGCGGGAGCCAAACAGGGCGTCGTCGTATGCGCCGCCTTCCAAAGTGGCCATCTGCTTCTCCTCTTCGTGGTTTGATGCATGCGTCATCGGCACGGAGCCGAGGATTGCGTGCCGGAGTGTGCACTGCAATAATTACGAACGCAACACAGATGCATAAAATAAAACGGCGATATTTTGATAGAAAGAGGGTGTCAGAAACATATCTCCATGCTGTGCCAATATTGGTACAATATAATTTTAGGAGTAATTCTGACGGAAATGCAGACAAAGCGATTCAAATTTTAAAGTAATTTACGACGAGAAGAGATATCAAGAGTTAAGCAGGTCAGTCCTCCCGAAAAGCCCGGTTGAAACTGTCGGAGACTGGGGCGACGAGGTAGTCGATTGCCGAACGCGATTTGTGCACGATCAGCACTTCCGCGGGCATGCCGGGATAGAGGCGGATGTCCGGGTTGGCGGCGAGCGATTCAGGCGCCACCTCCGCCCGTGCGACGAAATAGGCGACGTTGGACTTCTCATCCACGGATTGGTCCGCCGCGATATAGGTTACCTTGCCTTCCAGAGGCAGGTGCGAGCGCTGGTTATAGGCCGTCAGACGGATTTGCGTGCTGGAGCCGATCGTTATGCTGTCGATGTCACGCGTGCTGACATGCATCTCGATAAGCAGCGGTTCGTCCTCGGGGACGATGTCGAGAAGCGGCTGACCGGGGGTGACGGCACTGCCCGGCGTCCGCAGCTGAATGTTGGCGACGATGCCGGCCTGGGGGGCACGGATTTCCAGGCGGCGAAGCACGTCCTCGGCGGCGGTGATGCGCTGCTCGACTTCCGCAAGCTCCAGGCGCGCCGTGGTGATCTCTCCGGCGATCTCCGACTGGAAATCGGATTCGATGCCGATGAGCGCAAGCTCGGCCCCCGCCATCGCCTTTTCCGCCTGCGCCTTGTCGCCCGCGAGCTCACCGCGGGTTGCGGCGAGTTCGCTGAGCCGTGCGTCGATCTCGATGAGTTTCGAGCGCTGGGCGAAGGCTTTTTCGACAAGGGTCGCTATAGCCGTCCGCTGTTCGTTCATCAGCTCGATCTGCCTGTCGGTCGCCTGAAGCTGGGCAGTGAGGGACTTCGCCTTCTCCGAATATTCCTCGATCGTCTTGCGCTGGATTGCCAGCCGGCTCTTCTTGGCCTCGCTTCGCTTCTCGAAGAACGCGTTTTCCGCCGTTACCGCATCCGCGGCAGCCTCGCCTTCGGAGACAAGATCGGACGGGAAGCTCACCGCATGCAAGCCAGCCCGCTCGGCCCGCAGCCGTGCCAGTTTTGCGATCAGGCCGACACGGCGGCTCTGCAGCGCCTGCAGGTCGGAGCGGGCGCGCGTATCCTCGAGCTTCATTAGCGGCTGGCCGGGAGCGACATGGTCCCCCTCCTGAACGAGGATCCGGCCGAGCACGCCGCCCTCGAAGTGGCTGACCGTCTTGCGCTTAGAATCGACGACGATCGTGCCGCTGGTGACGGAAGCACTGCTGAGCTCCGTCGAGAAGGCCCAGCCGAAGAAACCGCCGAAAGCAACGAGGATCGTCGTCAACCCGGCGATGACGAGGCGCCGGATGGGCGAATGCGTGTTGTCCTCCGAAAGGTCCGGCTCTGGCATTGCCGCGGAGAGACGAGCCGGCGCGGCCATCGGCAGGCGGCGTTCCGGGCTTTCAGTCTTCACGGGCGGCTGCAGGTCGAGGCGAACCGGCAGGATCTTTTCCTTGTTCATGATGCGGTACCTTCGCGTCTTGTTTCGCCCGGCATCATGGTCGCCACCACATCCGTTCGCGGGCCGAACTGGCTGATGCGGCCGCCTTCCAGCACGAGCAGCTTATCGGCCACCTGCATGATGGCCGGCCGGTGGGCAATCAGGATGACGATGGCGCCGTCGCTGCGCGCCTCGTCGATCGCGCGTATGAGGGCGCGCTCGCCGAGGGCATCGAGATTGGCGTTGGGCTCGTCGAGGACGAGCAGGCGTGGCCGGCCGTAAAGGCAGCGCGCCAGCGCGATGCGCTGCCGCTGCCCGCCGGAAAGCGTCAGATGCCCATCGCCCACCGGCGTATCATAGCCGAGCGGCAGTCGTCCGATCATGTCGTGGACGTCGGCGAGCCGCGCCGCCTCGAGCACCTTGTAGGGATCGCTCTCCGCCATTCGGGCGATGTTTTCACGGATGGTTCCTTCGAGAAGGGAAACCGATTGCGGCAGATAGCCCGCGATCTGTCCGAAAGAGCTCCGTTCCCAGAGGTAGACGTTGTTGCCGTCGAGGAAGACGCCGCCGGCAGTAGGTTTCAGAATGCCGACCAGAAGCCGCGCCAGCGTGGATTTGCCCGCCGCGGAAGGGCCGACGATACCAAGCACCTCGCCGGGTGAGAGCGAGAAGTTGATGCCCTTGATGATCGGCACGTCGATGCCCGGTGCCGCGTAGACCAGCTTGTCGACGACCAGGTCGCCTTCGGAGCGCGGCGTCGGCATGGTCTGGCGAACGGCAAGGTCTTCCTTCAGTGCCGTTTCGACGCGACGCCAGCTTGCGATCGCCAACACCCATTGGCGCCAGTTCTCGATGACGGAATCGAACGGCAGCAGAAGGCGGCCGACGAGAATGGTGGTCGCCATCATCGCGCCCGGCGAGATCTCCTGTCTCATCACGAGCAGGGCACCGGTGCCCAGCGACACCACCTGGATGGCGAAGCGCAGCGAACGGGTGATCGAGGCCATCGCCCTGCTTCTGATCCCGCTGGCCTCCAGCACGCTGAGCGCGTGCAGTTGCGCTGCGCGCCATTTCTGGGCGAGCGCGGGCAGCATTCCCATGGCTTCGATGGCTTCGGCGTGACGTAATGTCGCACCTATTTTCGACACTGCCTCAATATTAGCCTGGCTTGCCTCTTTCATGAGCTGGCGCGTCAGGAGGTCGTTGAGAAGGCCGCAGCAGACGAGTACCACGACGGAGATCGCACCGATCAGTCCGAAGAGGGGGTGCAGCAGGAACAGAACACCCAGAAAGATGGGCGACCAGGCGGCGTCGAGGGGGGCGCTCACCGCCGAAGAGGTGAGGAAGCCGCGCAGCTCGGTGAGGTCGCGCAGCGACTGCGTCGCGCGCGCAAGTCCCTGATCGGCCGATGCCTGGACGGCGGCGGTCAGGACCGGCAGGTTCAGCCAGCGGACCACGGCGCTGCCCATGGCCTGAAAGGTGAGGGCGCGAATGTAGTCGAGCACGCCCAGAACGATCAGCGCGCCCAGGGCGAGAATCGTCAGCATGACGAGCGTATCCATGCTCTGGCTGTTCAACACCCTGTCATGCACCTGCATCATATAGAGGGGCATGGTGAGCTGCAGGAGGTTGATGCAGGCGCTGAGCAGGGCTGCATAAAGAAGCGTCACGACGAACACACGCCGGGCCCGCAGAACCAACAGCTTCGGCGCGATTGTTCCGTTTTGCGCCGGTGTTGCCCGGTTGGGCCCCTTGCTAATCAAAGGATTTCGAACAGTATCACGCATGGGGCGATCTTCTAATTAGCGCATTCGCGGGTTTCATGGGGCGATCTGGTCCAGATTCACTCAAATCACAGTATTGTTGCGATAAGTGTGACACAATAAACATCGCCAGCTCAAGAGCACGCAATTTCGGGGCAGGGGTGTTATGAAATTACTTCAAGTTTTGAAGTAATTTTCCGGAATTGGAAGTACGTTCCCAATGGAGAGAGGGATGAACCACAGGATACTCTATCCGTTCGCAGACTTTGGAGACACTGTTGCAATCCTTCCCGCGAATGAAACGCAGCGGAAAGGCCTCGATACCCCTGTAGACGATCGTGACGGAGATGATTCGCTCGTCACCTATTTCGAGCTGGCCCGGGTCATGGAGCGTGCAAGCCGCCGCTTTTCCGGCCTATTGCGTGCGGAACTGACAAAGCTCGGGGTCGAAGATATCGGTCCCGCGCAGGCGATGGTTCTTCTGGCCATCGGCGAGGCGGAGCTCTCGGTGGGAGAGCTTCTGGACAGGGGCCACTATGTGGGTTCGAACATCTCCTATTATCTGAAGCAGCTTGCCGACGGCGACTACATCGACCGGATCGCATCGCAGCGTGACAAGCGTTCGGCCCGCATCCGGCTTTCAGAGAAAGGCAGGCAGCTTTGCGCCGGCCTGCGTCAGGCGGCTAAGGGCTACGAACGCGCCCTCAGCCATGGCGATCAGGACCGGCGGAATCTGGAGACCGCCTTCCAGACACTGCACCGCCTCGAACTCGTCTGGGGGAATGCCGCACGCTACGGCATCTGATGCTCCATCTGCATGTTCCTCAAAGCGTAACCGAGCAAGGGCGGTAACATGCAGGAAATCCAAATATTGCAACGAGCTTTGCGCGTCCCTTCGGACGCGCGGCGCTGCAGGTGTGATCGATCACTGACAAGTGGCTTATGAAGATGCATGTAGCATTCGTACACCGCCGTGGGTTCGGCCAGTTCGCCGCCCTGGCAAGACATCTGGCTGAGGCGGGGAACGAGGTGACGCTGGTGACGGAGACCGTGGACCAGCGGATACCTTCCGTCCGGGTCGTCCGGCATCGGGCGGAACCCGGTCCGCAACCGAATCCCCACATTGCGCGCCATCTTGGCGTTCCCGACCATCATGTCCGGATCGGACACAGGGTAGCGGAAACCTTCGACGCGATGGGCCGCCTTGGACAGAGCCCCGACATCGTTCTTGGTCATATAGGCTGGGGCAGCATGATGTTCGTGAAGGATGTCCTGCCGCGCGTGCCGGCACTCGGCTATTGCGAGTTTTTCTATCGGTCGGAAGGGGCGGATGTCGGCTTCGCGCCGGACGACCGTCCCGACTCCGAGACGCGCAAACGCTTGCGCCTCCGCAACATCGCGCAGCTGCTGTCGCTGGAGGCGATGGATGGCGGTGTCAGCCCGACCAATTGGCAGAAGAGCCTCTATCCAGCCGACGCGCGGCAACGAATCGCCGTTTGCCATGAGGGAGTGGACACGCGCCGTTTCCGCCCCGACCCGGCGGCTTCGCTGAAGCTGCCGGACGGGCGCGTACTCAAGGCCGGCGATCCCGTCGTCACTTTCGTGGCACGGGACCTCGAGCCCTACCGGGGCTTTCCCCAGGCGCTGGAGGCGGCGGCGAAGGTCGTCCGGCGGCATCCGGACGCGCTGTTCGTCTTCGTCGGCGGCGATGGGGTGAGTTACGGCGCGCCGCCCCCTGGCGGGGGATCGTGGAAGGATCATCTGCTTGCGTCTCTGGATGTCCCGCGTGAAAGGCTCATCTTCCCCGGCGTCGTGCCGCATTCCGTGCTACGTCAGCTTTTTCAGATATCGGCGGCGCATCTCTACCTCACCTATCCCTTCGTGCTTTCCTGGTCGGTGCTTGAGGCAATGGCCTGCGGCGCTCTTGTCATCGGCTCCGATACCGCGCCGGTTCAGGAAGTCATCCGCTCCGGCCGCAACGGTCTTCTCGTCCCGTTCTTCGATACCGATGCGCTCGCCGAGACGATCGTCGGGGCATTGAACCGCCCGGACAACTTCCGCGAACTGCGCGGCGCCGCGCGCAGAACGGTCGAACAGAGGTTCCGGTTGGACGACTGCCTCGCGCGCCAGTTGACGCTGATCGGCAATCTCACCGGTCAAAATGCTGCGCAAGCGAAAGAAACGCAGTTTGTCTGAATATTGCTTCAATTTTTGAAGTATAAATACCGGGTAAAGCCCCAAGAATCTATTGTTGTGCACTGCGGAATCCACGGATATGGTTTGCTCCATGAGGTTCTGGACCGCGAATATTCCCGGACCATCATTTTTTCATCTTCTGGATAAATCGATTTATTCTGGGGTCGCTGCGTGCAAGAGTTGATGTCTTCTAACGTGAGGCAGTCGCCGGCGAAGCGAAGGCTGGTCGTGGCATCCGGTCTGGACCGGGAAAATTTCGAAGGGAGCGACATCGAGCATCTGGTTCATTTTCTCGAACCGGATGCAGCTTTGCGATTTCCCCTGCAGAACGCCTTTCCTCTTATCGCGCTTGCCTTCTCGGATGAGGGTGAAGCCGATCTGCGGGAAGGGCTCGCGTCCATCAATGCTCTTGGTACCATCCCCGAGATACCGCTTCAGCGGATCGACGCGGACGGTAAAGCGGACAGCCTTGCGCTCGTGCGGTCGCTGGTGGAGGGAGGAGTGGGTCGGCTCTCCCGTTTCACGTCGTCGGTAACCGCCGAGCTCGCCATTCTCCGGCGTGAGCGAGAAACGCTGCTCGAAAATTACCGCGCGCTGGAGGATGCCTTTCAGGCCCGCAATTGGGAACCGGTCGCGGAGATATTCGCCCACGACCCTTATGCCGACCCGAAGGACGAGGGCATCGGGCAGCTCCTTGCGACCGGCTGCGTCGAGCAGCTTCTTCCGGTCTCTAGTCTTGGCGTTGCGGGGGTCGCGCTGCACCTTCATTCCGTGCCCAGGGAGGGCGGCGAACTGGTCGTCATGCTGGGTTATGTCGAGAATGGCGAGGGCGTGGCCGAATGGACCGTGCCCTATGCGCAGCTCGCGGCAAACTGGAATTTCCTCGCCCTGCCGCGCGCTTGCGGCGGCGCCGCGAGAACGCTGCGGCTTAGAATCTCAACGGCCGGCACGGAGACTGTAGGGCTTTCACTCGGCTATCCGATCGCGAGCGAGCGGTACACAGCCCGCTCGGAAACCCCGCATCCCGATCTCGATCTCCGGCCCCTGGCGTTCCGCGTCTTTACGGGACTGCCCGGCGTCAAACCGACGCGCATGCCGAACATGATCGCTCCGACCGCCTTGCTCGAAGGCCACTTCATCGAGGATTATCGTCTGGCGGTCGAATTGCTTAGTCAGATCGTCGACGTTTCGGTCACGCCGGTCGTTCCCGAATTCCAGACCGTCCGCTTCCTCGAGCATGAGAACGCGGTCGTTTGCCACCCGCTGCCGAGTGGAATCTCCGCCGGCACGATCGGCCGCGCAGTGGAACCCGGCACCATCTCCTTCTCCGCAAGCGCGATCATCGATCACCCGAAGGGCGCACCCGCGGCCGTGAGCTTCCTGCTCGCTCCGGCGAACTCCAATGCGCGCTCGGAAGTGGCGGAACTCGCGCGCAAGGGTGCTGCCAAGCCCTCGGCCTTCTTCAGCGGCTGGCGCGAGGTCACCTCCGAGCAGGCGGTCAACGTGAACTTTCAACTGGACAAGCCCGTGCGCGAGCCGATGGACCTCATGATTCTCAGCCGCGCGGTGACGGATACGGTCGATTTCTCCTGGCTCAAGGTCTCCGGCTTCCGATTGGTAAAGCAGTCCGCAGGGGCGTCCAATGTCCGGAAATAAGGAAAACTCGGACCTGATCGTGGTGGCAATGCCGCTTTATGGCCACGCAGCCCTCGTCCTGGAGGCGATCGAGTCCGTGCTCGCTTCGAAGCTTGCCGGGTGCCGGGTGGCAGTGGTGGTGTCCGTCGATGGTGATCCGCGACAGGAGACATTCGATCAGTTGCTGCTCTATGCGGCGGCCCATCCTGCGGTTCATGTGCTTTTCGGGGCCAATGCCGGGCCGGGCGGGGCGCGCAATCGCGCGATCGACTACGTGCTCGCGAATCTGCCGGAAGCAGAGGCCGTCTATTTTCTCGATGCCGACAATCGCGTGCTGCCCGGGACCATCGAGACTCTCTACCGGCAACTGCGCGCCAGCGGCTGCGGCTGGATCTATACCAATATCGACACGTTTTCGGTGAGCTGGCGCGCCCATTACGGCAATCGCTACTCGCGGCTTCTGCACTGCATCACGGACAATATCTGCGACACCGGTTCGATGATCTCGATCGACGTTTTCCGGGCGGGGGTCCGCTTCGACGACGACAGGCAGAACGGTTTCGAGGATTGGGAGTTCTGGCTGTCCTGCATCGAGCACGGCTTCGTGGGGGCGCCGTGCCACGACACGACCTTCGAATACCGGCTGAGGGCGGAAAGCCGCTTCAAGGAGGCGAACCGCGATCGCGCCGCCTCGGTGAGCTTCCTCAGAAAGCGCCACCGGGCGCTGTTCCAGCGGCCAATGCTGGTCGATTTCGAGCACGAGGAATGCCCGCGCTATCTTTTCGCACGGACGGAAGATGCCGCCATTTCGTTCTTTACGGATCCGACCAAGACGCCCAGGCGTCTTCGCCTCGACGATATCATTCCAGCCTTCTGGGCGAGCATCGGCGAGCCTGACAACGTTCACTTCCCGCCCTTCCTGATCGCCGGAAGCGGTGCCACGCTCGATCTGCTGCTGCGCTCCCGGATGCTGCCGAACGTGCTCTCCCATCTGGAGCGCCTGAGCGAGAAGGCCAACGTGGTCTTCGTCCAGCTCGGCAACGATGCGGCTCAGCGCAAGATCGAGCCGGTCTTCCTGGAGGCCGGCGCCCAGCACAACGCACCGGCCGACCTCATCTTCCTGTCCACTTCGCTCGTGCGCGACGTCATTCATAACAAGGCGCTGGACTGGTTTGCCTCCATCGGCAACCAGCAGGTCTGGCCGACATCGGCAATTCTGAAAGTCCGCTTCCCTTTCCCGAGAAGCCTGCCGCGCCGCTCGCTCATCACGCCCCAGCAGGTGATGATCAATTGCGTCAATGCCATCGCGACCAGTCCGCTGCGGCGGACCGCCGGCAAACGCTGGACCTGGCGTCCGGCACGGCTCGTTCCCTATTCCGACCTCCACAAGGCGCTTCGCCACGAGATCGGTGGCTCGCCCGTGTTGCCGCTCGGTCATAGCGAGGGAAGCAGGAAGACCGCAGCCCTGCTTGTTCCGAATGCATCCTTCGGCGGTGCCGAGAAGGTCGTATATGCGGCCTCGCGCGAGCTGAAGGCCGCCGGCTACGAGACCCATCTCTTCGTGCTCGGCACATCCAGGATGGATGTGATCGACGAGTTCGATCAGAGCTTCGACTATATTCACTTCTGGGACCAAGGCATTCCCGCCTGGGGCGGCTCCGGCTCGTTCCTGGGGCAGGACTTCATCGCCGAGGGCCACGACGTCGATTGGGCTGCGCTCAAGGGTCAGCTTTCCGGCTTCGACCTCGTGATCAACAATCACGTCATGGCGGTGCATCCGCTTATCGCGCGGTTACGCTCGGAGGGAACGCGCACCGCCTGCTACCTTCACGTGGTCGACAATACCTCCTTCAAAAGGCCCGCCGGTCAGCCCTTCGCGGCGATTGCCCACGAGCATTGCTACGATGCCTTCCTGACCTGCTCGGAGCAGCTCAAGATCTATCTGCACAGCTTCGGCGTTCCCTATGAAAAGATCTTCGCCGTCCCCAACGGCGCGAGCTTCTCCGTGCCGCCCAAGGTTCTCGCGGAGGTGCTGTCGGTCAGGCGCATCGAACGCAAGGACGATCGGCTTCGGGTCCTCTATATGGGTCGGCTCGATCAGCAGAAGGGGATCGACCGTCTCGCTGCGGCGTTCGCCGAATTGCGGGCTTCGCGCGTGCCATTCGATGCCCGGGCGATCGGCGGGGAAATCCTCGCGGATGCCACCTTGTCGTGGACGGATCGCCTGAAGGACCTCGGCGTCGAGGTGCGCCCGCCGGTGTTCGCAAGCAAGGACCTGATCAAGGCCCTCGGTTGGGCGGATGTCCTTCTGATGCCGTCGCGCTGGGAGGGCGCTCCCTTGATGATCGCCGAGGCGCAGCAGCTCGGCTGCGTCCCGATCGCGACGGCAGTCGGTGCCGTCGACGAACTCATAACCGACGGCGAGGACGGCATCCTCATCGAGGCCGCCGCCGATCCCCAGGTGGTCCGGGACATGGCAAAGGCCATCGAGGAGGTGGCCAACAACCGCCAGATGCTCGCGCCCCTCATGGAGGGGTGCCTGAGAACGGCGGCACGCCGCTCATGGACGTCCTCCTTTTCCGAGTTCCTCGGCTGGTGCGACCGTTCCGTGAACAATTCATCGCTTTCGCGCGCAACGGTCATCCGTGGGCGCGAAGCATCCAATCCCGGAGTTGCGGCCGTGGGCTGAGGCCCCGCCGGTTTCAAGAAGAAGGGTCGATTGCATGCGTCCACGGATCCTCGTGACGGGAATTCCTGGTCATTACACGCGCCTCGCCAACGGCGCCCAGGGATTATCCGTCTCCTATTCGGAGCGACAGAAACAGCCCGAGACGAAGGAGGAGTTTCTCCAGGAGCTTCGCAATATCAGCAATACGGGAAATTACCTGATCGGCGAGGGGGCGCTGCGCGCGATTGCCCCCCATGCGAAGCAGGTCCCGTTCTGGCACCTCTATAATTGCAGCCAGAACGGCGTCGGGCTCGACGAGTTCAACGCCAATTTCGACATCTGCGTCTTCACCTGCGCGAACCTTCTGCGCAAGGGCCTGTCTGCGGATGCCGAAGCGGAAGTGCTGGGCAAGCTCAAGATGCCGATCGTCATGCTCGGCATCGGCCTGCAGAACCGCCGAGACCTTGAAAACAGCCTGCCGGAGGGCACGAAGCGGCTTCTGGACGTTCTCAAGGAGCGTGAGCACTATTTCCTGACGCGCGGGTTCGAGACCGCCGGCTTCCTCAAGGACCAAGGCTTCTCCTATGTGCAGCCGACGGGCTGCCCTTCGATCTATCTGATGCCGCACAACATGCGCACCTCGCTGAAGAAGCTGCCCAATGTACCGGTCGGCAAGGCGCGGACCATCTTCTCCGGCTATCTGGGTGCCAACCACGATTGCATCGTCGACGCCGCGGCGCTGGCGCCCGAGGGTTCGCGTCCCCAATACGTCATCCAGGACGAGTTCCTCCATTTCGACATGAACGTCGAAGCGAACGGCGACGGCCGCGTCTACGACTCCGCCTCCGGCACGATGCTCGGCGAACTGAGCTATCCGGGCACCGAAAGACTGAAAACGCCCTTCGACGTGCGGACCTTCTTCGATACGAACCAGTGGCGTGCGTGGGCGTCTTCCATGGATTTCAATTTCGGCCGGCGTTTTCACGGCTCGATCATCGCGATGCAGGCGGCCGTGCCGAGCCTGATGGTGGCAGTGGACGACCGGATGCGCGAGATGCTCGGTTACACGGGCCTGCCGGCGATCGACGCAGTCGAGGTCGACAAGGCGGAAAACCGCGCCGAATTCGTCGCCGACCACCTGGCCGGGCTCAATGCGTCCGAACTGGTCGACAGGTATTCCGATCGCGAGCGCACGTTCCGCTCGGCGCTCCGGGAGATCGGGATCGGGCAATAAATCTCCGCGAGCGTTTGCAGGCTCTAATCTCAGGTGTAATCGATGCGTATCTTGCTTACGGGAATCCCGTCCTATCTGCAGCGAACCGTCTCGGGCGTGTCCGGCGCGGAGGTTCGGCACAGGCCCTATTTCGACGAGGTCAGAACCAAGAAGGAACTGATCGAGCAGGTCAAGAAGATCGCCAATACCGGCAATTATCTGATCGGCGAGGGCGCGGCCCATGCTCTTCGCGGGCATGACGTCACCTATTTGCCCTTCTGGCATCTCGTCAACAGCAGGAACTCCGACGAGGCTTATGAAAGCCTCAACGAGGAATTCGACATCTGCGTCTTCGCTTCGGCCAACCTCCTGCGCCCGGGCTACTCGGCGGATCTCGAGGCGGAAGTCTTCGAGAAACTGAAGATGCCGGTGGTGATCATGGGGATCGGTATCCAGCGGAGGGAAGGGCTCAAGGAAAACCTGCCTGCCGGCACGCTCAAGTTCCTGGAGGTGCTTAGGAACAAAGAGAGCTTCTTCCTCACGCGCGGTTATTTCACGGCCGAGTTCCTGAGGGAACAGGGCATGAAGTTCGTGAAGCCGACGGGTTGCCCCTCGCTCTTCTTCGCGCCGGCCGAGATGAAGCGTTCGCTCGCCGCGCTCGCCAATCCGGAGCTCGCTTCCTCTCAGAAGATCGCCTTCGGAGGCTATCTCGGAAGCGTGGCCGACACGATCGTCGACGCCCACGCGCTGCTGAAACCGGACAGCGTCGCGAGCTACGTCATCCAGGATGAGGTAGTCGCCTACAATCTCTCCCTTCCCGTGGACGACGACTTGCCCGTCTACGACCGCGCTAGCGGGCGCATCACCGGCCAGACCGCCTACAAGCATTCGGAGAAATGGCAGCGCAAACACGAGCTCCTGGTGTTCTTCGACACCAATCAATGGCGAAGCTGGGTCTCCGCGCGCGATCTCTGCTTCGGCCGCCGTTTTCACGGCTGCATCATCGGCATGCAGGCGGGCGTGCCGTCGCTCATGATCGCGGTCGACGATCGCATGCGGGAAATGCTGGAATTCATCGGCTTCCCCTACATGGAGGCGGCAGTCTGGAACCGGGAGCAGGACAGGAAGGCCTATCTTGCCAGCTTCCTCTCCAAGATCGATGCGCAGGCTGTCATCGACCGGTACTCGGCCTGTGAGACCAACTTCCGCAATGCTCTGGCGCATGTCGGGCTCTAGAGCAATTCCGGGGAAAGTTCGAAGCGGTTTGCGGCCCGGAACTTCGGCGAAACGAAGAGCGGGAGCATTGCTCCTTGGCGCTTTGCTGACGCTTTCCGCACCCGCGCATGCCGATGAAGCTTCGGCGGCTCGCATTGGGGTCAATCGGATGAATCTCGCCTGGCTGTCCCGGGGCGACCAGGAGAGAATTCTGACGGACATCGCCGCCAGCGGCGCGACGGATGTCCGCCTTTCGCTTTCGCGTCCGGTGGACAAGAGTATAGAGGCGCTGGCAATCGCCCACCGGCTGGGTCTGCGGATCCTTCTCGAGATCCAGCTGGGAAACAAAAGTTACTATCCCCAGAGCGTAGGACCGAGAACGGGCCATGGCCGCATCTGGGATGTCTATCGACTGTCGGACTTGGATCTCGCCCGGTATCGCAAGGAATTGCAGCAAGCGCTTCAGCGTATCGATGCCCTCGGCGTTCGTCTTGTAGCGGTCGAGCCGGGAAACGAAATCAACTATGCCGGCTACAACGGCGATCTTGCCGTCTATCCTAAGCCGGGCGCCCGGACACCGCGCAGCATCGCCGAGCTACGGGAGCGGGCAAGGTTTGAACGCGGCCTCGACAACTACGTCAAGGCGCTGGAGATCAGCCGATCGGAGCTGCGCAACACCGTGCACAGCCGCGACGCAGCCATCATTTCCGCCGGTCTCTCGGATATGAGCGCGGCAGAAGCCGACAGGCGCGGGATGGAACGGCTCGATCCCGGCGAATTCGTCGCCCTCCTTCGTCAACGCGGCATCGACAGTCTGGTCGATGCCTATGGCATCCACATTTACCCCGGAAGGAAAGCCGCGCCCGCCATTTCAGCGCGGGTCAGAAGCCTTCTCGACTTCTGCCGGACCGCGGCAACCGGCAAGTCCTGCTGGGTCACGGAATGGGGGATCGCAAACAAGGCGCGCTCCTGCCCGGTGGACGATCGATCGCGAGGAGAGGCGATCCGCGTCATGCGCGCGACCTTCGGCGAACTGATCGACGCAGGCCGATTGACCGCTGCCTACTATTACGACTGGGACACAGAGCCTTCCTATAGCCTCTGGCGCTGCGGCAAGCTCAGTCCCGCCGGCGCCGCGGCGATCGGACCGGGCGACGGTGCAGGAGCGCAAGCACGATGATGACCTCGACCGGAGTGGGCGCATGAAGGGCATCATCCTTGCGGGCGGCCGGGGAACCAGGCTCTACCCGGTTACAATCTCGGTTTCGAAGCAACTGCTCCCCGTCCATGACAAGCCGATGATCTATTACCCACTCGGCATGCTGATGCTGGCCGGTATTCGCGAGATACTGGTGATCACCATGCCCCGGGACCGGCCGCTGTTCGAGGAGTTGCTTGGGGACGGCAGCCAGTTCGGCCTCGCGATCTCCTATGCCGAGCAGCCGGAGCCGAACGGGCTCGCCGAGGCCTTCATCATCGGCCGGGATTTCATCGGCAACAGCTCCGTGGCGCTTATCCTCGGAGACAATATTTTCTACGGCGCCGGCCTGCCCGAGCTTTGCAGCGATGCAGCGGCCCGGCCGAGCGGTGCCACGATCTTCGCCTATCGTGTGGACGATCCCGAGCGCTACGGCGTCGTCAGTTTCGATGGAGAGACCGGGCGGGCCGAGACGATCGAGGAGAAACCTGAGCTGGCGAGATCGAGCTGGGCGGTGACCGGTCTTTATTTCTATGAAAACAGCGTGCTTGAGATCGCTTCTTCAATAAAACCTTCAGCACGGGGCGAACTGGAAATCACCGATGTCAACCGGGCCTATCTGGAGCGCGGCGACCTTCACGTCTGCCGCCTCGGGCGGGGGTATGCCTGGCTCGATACGGGCACGCACGACAGCCTGCACGATGCCGCTTCCTTCGTGCGCACGATCGAGCACCGGCAGGGCGTCAAGATCATGTGCCCGGAAGAGATCGCCTTAGAGCTCGGCTACGTTTCGGCGGATCAGGTGCTTCAGCGTGCCGACCTGCTCGGTAAAAACGACTATGCGATCTATCTTCGGCGACGGGTCAGGGAGCTCTCGGATGCTTGAAGTCAGGTCCCTGGGCCTCGACGGGGTTCTGGAAATCGTTCCGCGCAGACTCGGCGACGAGCGCGGCTTCTTTTCGGAGACCTACAATGCGGAGACCCTCGCCGCCCACGGCGTCGCGGCGATCTTCGTACAGGACAACCATTCCTATTCCGCGGCTGCGGGCACGCTGCGCGGCCTGCACTATCAGCTTCCGCCCAAGGCGCAGGCGAAGCTCGTTCGCGTTGTTCGAGGCAGGGTGTTCGATGTCGTGGTCGACATTCGCAAGGGTTCGCCGACCTTCGCGAAATGGGTCGCTCTCGAACTCTCGGCGGAGAAATGGAACCAGATTCTGGTGCCTGTCGGCTTCGCCCACGGCCTCGTGACGCTCGAGCCGGAAACGGAAGTTCTCTACAAGGTAAGCGAGCATTACAGCGCTGAGCATGAGCGGTCCATCCGCTACGACGATCCTGAGATCGGCATAGGCTGGCCTGCCGCTACCGACCGTCTGCAACTGTCCGCGAAGGACAGGAACGCACCACTGCTCCACGAATCCATTCTTTTCGAGTTCACCGCGTGAGGGGAGAAACCATGCGAGTTTTGGTAACGGGTGGCGCGGGTTTCATTGGATCGGCGGTTTGCCGGCACCTGATCCGAAACGGGGCCGAGCGCGTCGTCAATGTCGACAAGCTGACCTATGCCGGCAGCCTTGCGTCGTTACGGGCGGTGGAAAGCGATCCGCACTATGCTTTCTACCGGGCCGATATCCGCGACGAACAGGTTCTGCTCCAGATCATGCGCCGGGAGGGGATCGATGCGATCATGCATCTTGCTGCCGAGAGCCATGTCGACCGCTCGATCGAGAGCCCCGACCCATTTATGGAGACCAATGTCCTCGGCACGGTGCGGTTGCTTAACGCCGCACTGGCCTACTGGTCGGGGCTCGGCACCGAGGAGCGGGGGCGCTTCCGGTTTCACCATGTCTCGACCGACGAAGTTTTCGGCGACCTTCCGTTCAACCGCGGGATTTTTTCCGAGGAGACTCGCTACGCACCCTCGTCCCCTTACGCGGCTTCTAAAGCAGCGGCGGATCACTTCGCTCGTGCGTGGTACCACACCTATGGTCTTCCGGTGGTGGTCTCGAACTGCTCCAACAATTACGGCCCGTTCCATTTTCCCGAGAAGCTGATCCCCCTGACGATCATCAATGCCATAGAGGAGAAGCCGTTGCCGCTCTACGGCTCGGGAGCGAATGTCCGCGATTGGCTCCATGTCGCCGATCATGCGACTGCGCTGGAACTGGTCGTCAGCCGGGGCAGGCCAGGGGAGAGCTACAATATAGGCGCCCGTGCCGAGCGCAACAATCTGTCGGTCATGGAATGCATCTGCGATCTGCTCGACGTCCGGTTGCCGCGAAAGGGCGGTGACAGCTATCGGGACCTCATCACTCTTGTCCCCGACCGGCCCGGCCACGACCGCCGCTATGCGATCGATCCCTCGAAGGCCGAGCGTGAGCTTGGCTGGAGGCCGAAGCGGAGCTTCGAGGGCGGGTTGAGCGAGACTGTCGACTGGTTTCTCGCAAACAGGTGGTGGTGGGAGCCGATCCGGCGCGAGCGCTATTCCGGCGCCCGCATCGGCGGGCAGCATCGGAGCGTTGCGTGAGAATTGCCGTGACCGGCTGCGAGGGCCAATTGGCCCTCGGCCTCGTGGAACGGTCTCATAGGCGGTCGGGAATGGAGGTCGTTACGATCGGGCGGCCGCACCTCGATCTCACAGAGCCGGCAACGATCCTGCCGGCGATCGAGCGATGCCGGCCGGACCTCGTCGTCTCGGCGGCAGCTTACACGGCCGTCGACCAGGCCGAAAGCGAGCCGGAGGCGGCTTTCGCGGTCAACGCGTTCGGGGCTGGCGCGGTCGCTGAGGCGGCCGCCTGCCTCGAAGTGCCCATCGTCCATATTTCGACGGATTATGTCTTCGACGGGAGCAAACCGGGGAGCTATGCAGAGGGCGACACACCGGCTCCGCTTAGCGTCTACGGCGCTTCCAAGCTTGCCGGAGAAAGCGCGGTTGCCGAGGCAACTCCCCGCCATCTCATCCTGCGCACGGGCTGGGTCTACAGCCCCTTCGGGAAGAATTTCGTCAAGACCGTCCTGCGGCTCGCAGAGGAGCGCGAAGATATCGCCGTCGTTGCGGATCAACGGGGAAATCCGTCATCGGCGATCGACCTTGCGGACGCGATCCTCGATATTTCCGCGCGGCTCACGAAATCCCGTCAGGACGCCGCTTTTGGCCTCTACCACCTCGCTGGCTCGGGCGTCGTAAGCCGGGCCGATTTCGCGCGGCATGCTCTTGCGGCGAGCCGTGCCGCAGGCGGTCCCTGGGCGCATGTTCGGGACATCGCGACGGGTGGGTTTCCGACACCTGCAAGCCGCCCTGCAAACTCGTCGCTGTCGAGCGCCAAATTCAACGCGACCTTCGGCCAGGCCATGCCTGCCTGGCAGGGTTCCGTGGAGCGAACCGTGAGGCGGCTTGTCGAGAGCATTTCGAGTGAAACCAGTTAGAGCGGGACGCGGACGGAAAGCCGCGCGCACTTTCCTCATCCCGCCCTAGCCGGCGAGTTCGGCGCGAAGACCTTGGATGAAAGCGAGAAGCGCCTGCTGCGGATCCGCGCCTTCGCCGGCGAGAACGGTTACGCCCCAGTTTCTGAGCACCGCTTCCTGCACGGGATTCGGCCGGTACATGAAGACGTAGGAAGGAGGCCGGTCCTTTTCGTGTCCGGATCTCCGCCAGGTGCTCCAGATGCGGTGGAGAAGCAGGCGGATGTTCAGGTCCGACATGCTGTAGCCGATGAACAGCACGGTCGCCTCGAGTGCGTCGCTGCGAAAGCGGACGTCCAGCGGAGAGTCGAAGGACAGCCGGTTGAAATAGTCGGTTTCGGTCAGGATGAGCGTGTCTTCATCGTCGAAGTCGCCGTGATACTTGATGATTCGCGTGACGCCTGCGGGCGCGGAGGCGATGTCGCGCACGTGGCTGATCTTTGCATAGCGCTTGCCGTAGACCTCGTAGGCGATTTCCAGATTGCTGTCGTAGTTGGTCGTGTAGATCACCGGAAAGTCGAGCTCGACGATCAACCGATGCAGTTCCGAACGTTCGATGCGCTCCGGCGAGACGCGCCAGTTTTGCCGCATCCATTCGCACAGCGAGGTGATGTCCCCGTGTTGCAGGCGATAGCATTCGGCGATCGTCTGATAGGAGATGTCGGGATCGTGCATGACGGAATCGTCCAGGCGCAGCTCGCTCAGAATGTGATCGACCAGCGTTTTCCACGACGGCAATCCGACGCTCATCGACACGCCAGCCCCGACAAACAGGACCGCGTGCCGGCGCTCCAGCGCCGAAACGATCTCCTTGGTGTGTTTCTTCATGGTCGCTCCTGTTCGGAGCGCTCAACACACGAGGCGGGTAGATGTTCCCTTCTGCGCCTTTACTGTCTGGCTGCCGCCTTCTGGGCGTCGGCACGGGCGGGCGGATCGGGCGCAGCCCATTCCACGGCCGCGATGGCGGAGCCGAGCAGGAGGGCGGGCAGAGCGAGCGCTGCGAAAAACCGAAGCACGTGACGGCGACGCATGCGCTTCTTATCCTGATCGTAAACCATCTTCCGCCCCGCCCTGGATAGATTGGAAACAGCCCTCGTGCGATAGAAGCAGAGAAGCCCCTCAAGGTCGAGTTCCCTGGGTAACACAACTTTGTGTCTGTAACGTCACGTCCGACGGCCGGCTTCCCGGAAAAGCACGATCGCCGCCGGCTCGATGAACCAAATGCGTTCTCATGAGTTCCAACTTCAATGCAATTGAACCAGGAGGACTACTCATGGACTGGAATCGCGTGGAAGGTAACTGGAAGCAGGTCAAAGGGAAGGTCAAGGAGCAGTGGGGCAAGCTCACCGACGATGACCTAGACCAGATCTCCGGCAGCCGCGAGCAGCTCGAAGGAAAGATCCAGGAGCGTTACGGAATCGAGAAGGACCGTGTAAGGCGCGACATAGACGATTGGTACGGCCGCCAGACCTGGAATTGGTGATCAGCGAAACGCCGATCGAGACCCGCCTCGCGGGCCTCGATCGATCGATTTTCCGCCCAGCGATTGTTCCCCTTGATGGAAGGCGAAGATATTTGCCCGACAAACAGCGGATAGTCGATCTTGGCTTCCGCCGCCGGAGCTATGCGCCTATGCTCGCGACTGGAGTCCGAAGCCGGTAGGCCGGCACTAACCTGCGTTTCGCTCAGGAGGCCCAGCCCATGACCACCGAGAATGAACGGGACAACCGCATTCGTACACGCGCCTATGAGCTGTGGGAAAATGACGGAAGACGTGACGGAGACCATGAGCGGTACTGGCACGAAGCCGCTCGGCAAATCGACGCGGGGGGTCATTCCGGTCTTGCCTCGGACCTGCAGCCCGGTGGGACGCAGCCCGGCGGCGGACCCGCCAGGGGCGTCGGGAGCATCGGAAACGAAGGGCCCGAGAAGGCCAAGGCTCCGCCCCGCGGCGCAGGCCCGCGGCGGGGTACGGCGAAGAAGCTATAGAGAAGAGCAGGCTTCGGCGCATCCGGGGAATGAGGCCGGGCCCTAAGCCTGTCTGCCCCGGACGGCCCTGCATCGGCGCCTGCTGCCACGTAACCCAATCAGATCGAGTTTCAGCTCTCCTTCGCAATGGTTGTCCAGGTCGACCGTGCCATCATGGTCGACCCTGCCGTGGCGTCTGACCTTTGGCCGGGGCGGAACAACCGGAACCGGGTTTGGTTACCCAGTGATCGCACCCGCCCTTGGGTCCTATTACCGCAAACCGGATTGAACAAAAGCCAGCCGGTTTTGTTTGACCTCTGCAGAATGAAAGGAGATCGCAATGAAAGTGCCCCGTAAGGAAAAGGCGCTCTCGCGCGACGAGGACTATCGCGACTATGAGGAGCGCGATCTTCGCGAAGGATGGCCCTACTCGGACGGTAGCGGCAGTACCTCGCGCAGCCCCGAAAACAGAAGCTATGGCGCTACCGGCGCGAATTTCGATGAGGACCGCGGAAAGGGCTTCATCGTGGATGAGGCCGGCGCGGACGGTCTTGAGGAAAATCCCGCGGACAATGGTCGTCCTCTGCCGCCGGACCGCATCGACAGCGACGAACTCGAAGCGGTGATCACGGATCTGCTTGGCCAAAGCGATGAAGCCGAGGCAAACAGCATCGACGTGCGCGCCGATAGAGGCGTCGTGACCCTGGAGGGTGCTGTCGAAACCTTGGCGATGGCGCGCCGGCTCGCGGCAGCTGTGGAGGCAGTGCCCGGGGTCCTGGAGGTTCGCAACAATCTTCAAACCCTTGGCGTCGATTCGCACATCCCCGACGACGGGTAGCGAGGACGCCTTTGCGGTTGCGGCGCCGCCGCCGGGACATCGATGGAGGGTCCAATGTCAGTGTTCGAGGTATTGGTCGAGCAGGAAGTGGCCGAAGAACTCGGCGTCGCCGTGGTCATGTTGACCCGGGAGGACAGCCGTGGTCTCCCCCGCAAAGGGATTATGCTCACGCACGAACTCGTCGACGACGCGTTCGAAGGTGACCGTGAACGTGCGGCTGAAGCGGCACGATCCGGCGTGATCGACCATGAGGCGATGCGCCGGATCGAAGGTCCGGACAGGCTGGTTTATCACCCGCGAGGCGCAGCCGATCCTGCCGCATGGACGCTTGCCGCATTCAGCCGCGACGATTTGGGACTGTTCGAAGGACCGGTCCGTTCCGGTGGGGCCGGGGCGGGCGGCATCCAGGTTTAGATTACTTCCAACTGTGTAGCGGTTTTCCGTCCTAGAGCGTTTCAGTGAAAACTGAAACGCTCTAGCTCTGCACAGGCGGGTTGCCAGGGAACAATCCTGTCAATCCGCAGTTGGCTACCTGAAGGGACGTTCGAATGGAGAACATCCGATGAAGGGTATCCTTATCAAGAGTGCGCTCGCTTTAAGTCTCGGGGTTGCGTCCACCCCGGTCTTTGCGCAGACGGAACAGCCGGCACAGGGCCAGTCCACCGAATGCCCGGCGGGCACGGAATGTCCGCAAGGCGGCGCGCAACAGGATCAGCAGCCTGATGCTCAAGGGGGTGCGACACAGGACGGGCAGACGGGCCAGGACCAGCAGCAGCCCACCGATCAGCAGCAACCGGCGGATCAAGGTACCGGCCAGCAGCAGGATCAGCAAGATCAACAGAAGCAGCCTGACCAGCAGCAGGACCAGCAAGGCGAAACCGGGACGCAGCAGGATCAAGGCGGCTCGCAAACCCAGGAGAAGGGGACCGACACGCAGACCGAGCAGCAGGACTCCGAGCAGCAGCCCGCGCAGGGCGAAACCGAGCAGCCCGCTCAAGGCGAGTCCCAGTCGACCGAGCAGGGTCAGACCTCCGGTTCCTCCGGAAATGTCGACGTGACGGTAGAGCAGAAAACCGAAATCACGCAGGTCATCAAGGAAGAAAACGTCGAGCCAATCGACGTCGACTTCGATGTATCCGTCGGAGTGGCAGTGCCGGAGACCGTCAAGGTCAAGCTGAGGCCGCTGCCGACCCGCATCGTGAAGATCGTCCCAAGATACGAAGGCTACCTGTTCTTCGTCCTCGCCGATGGCAGGATCGTCATCGTGGAACCGTCGTCGCTGGAGATCGTGGTGATCCTCGCCTGACTGCTTGCCTCATGAAAGGGGCCGCCTGGTTCTCCAGGCGGACCTTTTTTTGTCCGGCGGTCGTGTGCTGTGGGCTTCGATTTATCCGCAGCGCTCAGGCCTCGGGATTCGAATTATGCCGGCGCCAGATATCCAGGAGCAGCAGCGTTACCGTGAAGGCTACCGGACCGATCACCAGCCCCGCCGACCCGAATACGATTATCCCTCCGATCATGCTCATGAAGGCCGTCAGCGTGTGGAGCTTCAGGCGGTCTCCCACGAAAATGGGGTAGAGAAGATTGTCGATGGTCGCAACCACTCCGGCACCCCAGGCGACGAGTATGAGCGCCTTTCCCCACTCGCCCCCCAGGGCCAGCGACAGCGCGGCCGGAAGCCAGACGATAAAGGCGCCGAGCACCGGCACGACGGCGAGCAAGCCCATGGCGAGACCCCAGACCACAGGCGCCGGCAGACCGAGCAACCAGAACATCAGGCCGCCCATCGCGCCCTGTACGGCAGCAACGGCCACCGTGCCGAAGACGACGGCCTGCACCGTTTCGTTTACCCGCGTGAACAGCCGGTTCATCTCCTGCGAGCTGAGAGGGGAATATTCCTTCAGCGCGCCCAGTGCTTGCTGGCCGTCGCGCAGAAAATAGAACAGAAAATAGAATGTCAGGATGGCGTCGACGATCTGGGCAACGGAACCACGTACAAATGAGGCGCTGAAGTTGGTCAGCCAACTGGTCGCACTACCAGCGATTCCGGCAAGATCAAGCTGCGTTTCGATCCAGACGACGACCGGCGCAAGGCGTGGATAATTGGCGAGCGCATCGCGCCAGGTGCCCGACCTCACCGCTTCCTCGACGATCTGTGCCCCTTTGGCAGCTTCGTTCACCAATCGTTCCGCCATGAAGGTGAGCGGAACAGCCACGACGAAGGCGGCGATCGCCACGGTCGCCGCGGCCGCGGCTTCCGGGTAGCGGAGCCGTTTTTCGATCCGACGATGCAGCGGCCGGAACATCACAGTGAGCACGAGCGCCCATGTGAGCGCGGGGAGGAAGGGCACGGCGAGGAAATAGCAGACGACCAATCCCACGACGAGAGCGACAAGGATTGCCAATGTTCGCGAACGCCGCGGCGTCAGTAGGCGGTCTGGAGCATGCTTTTCCTCACCTACGGAAACACTCTTCGTCATCGCGTTTTCTTCGCCCGTTTGCGGCAGTTTGGGTCCAGTGGGACGGACTTGTCAAAAGATAACGCATCTCAACCGAAAGACGTTGCGACAGCCTGATGTAAACGGGCGCATCATGCGAGGAATTGCCCCGGCAGTGCCCGTTGGTCTTGGCTGGTGGGAGCCACTACACAACACTTTGAACATGGTTTGGTAGCGCAATCGGCGTGGATGCTGGACAGTTCGTGCGGGCGAGAAAGTGGGACCCTTGGGGCATGGCGATGGCGCATGGGCGCCGGCGCGTTTTTGGTTCGGTGGAACAAAGGAAGATAGATATGTCTTTCAGGCCGCTTTTCGGTAGTGGGCGAATTCGGACTGCCGGAGAGCAGCCGGCGCAGCCCACGACAGCTTCTTGGGCCGGTTCCTCGGTCGTTTTTGATCGTCGGCGGTGGACATGCCGGGAAGCCGAACTTCGCTGGACGGCGCCGCATCACGTACTCGTTCTGACGGAGGAAGGCGCCACATCGCAGACCTCCATCCGATCCGATGGGAAGATGGTTTATGAGGGGCGGGACCGATCCGGTGCGATAACGTTCGTGCCCGCGGGGGTGGAACGACTCGGTGCCTATCGCGACGTCGATCTTACCTATTCCGCCCTGTGGATCGATCCCCGGTCTATCTCTCCCGCCAGTGAACACCTGAAGGATTTACCGGTGCTGATAAACAAGAGCGACACTGTGATCAGCGCGCTGTTGAAATCGCTGAGTAGCGAGATATCCAACGGCCATATCCCCGATTCGGCCTATGTGGATCATCTGATTGCACTCGTCACTTTGCGGATACGTGGCTTCGCTGATGAGCCCGTCCCGGCTCCCCGCCATGGCTCCCTTGGCAGCCGCGTCGTCAAACGGGTCCGTGATTATGTCGACGCACATTTGGATGGCGACATTTCCCTCGGCGATTTGGCCGATGTCGCCGGTGTTGCCTCGGATTCTTTTGCGCGTCGCTTCAAAGTCACGACTGGCTTCGCACCTTACGCCTATGTGCTCGAGGAACGCATCCGGCGCTCGGAGGCGCTCCTGTGCGAGACCGACACTACGCTGAGCGCGATCGCATTGGCCTGCGGCTTCTCGAGCCAGAGCCACTTCACCACGACATTCAAGCGCCTGCGAGGCGTCACCCCGCACGCTTATCGGTCAAAAGTTATTCCGGAATCCTGATAATCCCGCCGATTTCCTGAAAGAAACGGCAGGCGCGGGCGGCCATGTTGCGTCGTGTCGATGCGCGCTGCTCGGTGTGTTCCAGGCGGCGTGCAGCCACCTCGCAGTCGAATCCGGAGATGACTCATGGACGAAACGCAAAAGGACATTGGACCGACGCGAAGAGCCGTGCTCGAGGGCGGTGCAGCCACGACGCTGCTCCTCATCGCCGGCCTGCCTGTCGGGCGTGCCGCTGCAACCGGTGCTGCCGTTGCCGCACCGCCGGAAACCCCGACGCCCACGCTGCCGGTGCTGCTCAACATCAATTCCAATAACATCGCCGTGGAACTGGATCCGCGGACCACGCTGCTCGACACCTTGCGCAACCATCTCGTTCTCACCGGTTCGAAAAAGGGTTGCGACCATGGTCAATGCGGAGCCTGCACCGTTCTGGTGAACGGACGCCGGATCAATGCCTGTCTGACGCTCGCCGCGATGCATGAAGGGGATGAGATCACCACGATCGAGGGGCTTGCAGGTGAGGACGAACTTCACCCGATGCAAGCGGCATTTATCGAACACGACGGCTTTCAGTGCGGCTATTGCACACCCGGACAGATTTGCTCCGCAGTCGGAATGCTGCGGGAGGTCAGGGAAGGTTGGCCAAGCCACGCAAGCGCGGATGTTGCGGCCGCTCCGACCAATCTCACCGAGGCCGAAATCCGCGAGCGCATGAGCGGCAATATCTGCCGTTGCGCCGCTTACCCCAACATCGTAGCCGCCATTCGCGATGCGGCAGAGAGGTCATGAAGCATGCAACCCTTCTCCTATCAGCGGGCAGACACAGTGGAAACGGCCGTTGCGGCTGTGGCGGGCAGGCCGGCGGCACGTTTCATCGCAGGAGGCACCAATCTCCTGGACCTGATGAAGCTGGGCATCGAGCGGCCGGAGCATCTCGTCGACATCGGCCGTTTGGGACTTGACCGCATCGAGCCGACCGAGGAGGGCGGATTGCATATCGGCGCTCAGGTCCGCAATAGCGATCTCGCCGCCGATCCGATAGTCAGGTCCCGCTACCCGGCTCTGTCTCAGGCGCTGCTGGCGGGCGCCTCCGGCCAGATACGAAACAAGGCTTCGACAGGCGGCAACCTTCTCCAACGCACGCGATGCCCCTACTTCTACAACCGCAACATGCCTTGCAACAAGCGAGAACCGGGCGCCGGTTGCGCCGCGCTCAGGGGCTTCAACCGGATGCATGCGGTCATCGGAACGAGCCAGGCGTGCATTGCCGTGCATCCCTCAGACATGGCGGTCGCGATGGCGGTGCTCGACGCGAACGTCGAGACGGTCTCTCCGGGAGGTGAAACGCGTTCGATCCCGATCGGAGATCTCTACCGGCTGCCCGGCACGACGCCCCACCAGGAGACCGTGCTTGCCCACGGGGAAATGATCACCGGCGTTACTCTGCCGCCACCACCCGCGGGCCGGCAGGCATATCGCAAGGTGCGCGACCGTGCCTCCTACGCGTTCGCCCTCGTTTCCGTTGCAGCAATCATCGAGGTTTCCGGCAATCGGGTGCGAACCGCTCGTGTCGCCTTGGGCGGCGTCGCGCCGAAACCCTGGCGGGCACTGGAAACCGAGAGCAGGCTCGCGGGCGCGGCACTATCGGACAATGTGCTGACGGACGCGGCGGAGGCCGCCCTGGCGGGAGCCGTCGGACATGGCGGCAACGACTTCAAGATTCCCTTGGGCAAGCGGACGGTGCGTTACACGCTCTCTTCCGCGGCCGAACAAGCGTGACCCGAGCAGACTGGTGGAAACAATGACAGATAAGGCGCAGCGACATACCACAAGCGGCGGCAGCCTCATAGGCAGACCCGTCGACCGCGTCGATGGACCGGTCAAGGTTACCGGTACCGCTACCTATGCCTACGAAGTCGCGGAGGGCCCGCCTTCGGCTTTCGGTTTTGTGCTGGGTGCGGGCATCGCCAAAGGCCGCATTCTGGAAATCGAAACCGGCCTGGCCGAACGAACGCCGGGCGTCCTTCACGTGATGACGCATCTGAATGCACCGCCCCAACCGGAATTCGGTCCGGCCGTTACGCCGGCCGTGCGCGAGGTTTTCACCCGTGCGCGGCCCGTGCTTCGCGACGGCCGCATTCGCCACTATGACGAGCCGATCGCACTTGTGGTCGGCGAGACCTTCGAGGCCGCACGCGCCGCTGCGGCCCTCATCCAGGTTCGCTACGAAGAAGCAGCCGGCGACTTCGGCCTCGAAGAGCGCCGCGGAGCGGCCTACGCACCGCAGCGGACCAATGCAGGCTTCGATACGGATAGCGCAGTGGGCGATTTCGATGCGGCCTTTGCCGAGGCGGCGGTACGGATCGACATGACCTACCGTACGCCCTACCAGCACCACAATCCGATGGAGCCCCATGCGACATTGGCGATCTGGCAGGGTGACGACGTGACCATCCATACTTCGGCGCAGACCCTCTCGAACTTTCGAGCCGGCCTCGCTGCTACGCTCGGCATTCCGCTCGAGCGCGTGCGCGTGATCAGCCGTTACATCGGTGGTGGTTTCGGCTCCAAACTCATCGTGCATGCCGATTCGGTGCTCGCAGCTCTGGCCGCGCGCATTCTGGGAAGACCCGTCAAGGTCGCCCTAACGCGCCAGCAAATGTTCGCCAATGCCGGGCACCGTGCGGAAATGCTCCAGAACGTTCGATTGGGCGCGAGCGCCGACGGAAAACTGCTGGCTCTCGGACACGATGTCTGGTCGGCAACCTCTCGAGTTGAGGAATTCTGCGAGCAGACGGCGGTCTTCGCCCGTTCGCTCTATGCCGCACCCAGTCGCCTGACCCGCCACCGGCTCGTTCCAGTCGACCTCAACAGAGGCGAGTGGATGCGGTCTCCGGGCGAGGCGCCGGGCATGCTCGCGCTGGAATGCGCCATGGACGAGTTGGCCGAGCGGCTGGGTCTTGACCCGATCGAGCTCAGGATCCGCAACGAGCCCGATCTCGATCCCGAGCGCGGGGTGCCGTTTTCGACGCGTAACCTCGTGACATGCATGCAGGAGGGGGCGCGGCGCTTCAGTTGGGAGCGGCGCAGGTCGGAACCGGGCAGCCTGCGCGAAGGCCGTAAGCTGGTTGGCTTCGGCATGGCCGCTGCGATCCGGCCAAACTACATCGGAGCGGCGGCGGCCTCGGTTCGGATCGACGCGGAGGGACGAGTGACCGCTCGCCTCGACATGACCGATATCGGTACGGGGACCTACACCATCCTGACGCAGATTGCCGCCGATGCCCTGGGCGTTCCGCTTGCGGCAATCACGATCGAGCTTGGGGATAGCCGCTATCCCTTGACGGCAGGCTCCGGCGGTTCCTGGGGAGCGGCAAGTGCCGGGACGGCCCTCTTGCGTGCGTGCGAAGCGCTGAAACGGAAGATCGTGAACGCGGTGCGCACGCAACCGGGTACACCGGCCCAGAATTCCGGGACTGACGACGTCACGATAGCCGCTGGAGCGGTCCGCTTCGGCGAACGGACGGAAGCGTTGGCGGAATTTATGCGGCGTGTCGCACCCCAAGGGCTCGACGCCACGGGTTCGGTCGAGGCCGGTGCGAGCACCGAGAGCTACCGCGCATTCTCGCAGCATTCCTATGGCGCGCATTTCGCCGAGGTCAGCGTCGACTGCGACACGGGAGAGATCCGTGCGAGGCGCTTGCTCGCCGTGATCGGCGCAGGCCGTATTCTCAATGCGAAAACGGCGCGTTCACAGATTCTCGGAGGTATGACCTGGGGTCTCGGCGCAGCATTGATGGAGGAATCCGTCCTTGACCGCCGCTACGGATGTTTCGTCAATCATGACCTTGCCGAGTACCACGTTCCAGTCAATAGCGACGTTCCAGACCTCGATGTGGTGTTCATCGAGGAGAACGATGACAAGGCCAACCCTTTCGGCGCGAAGGGTCTCGGAGAGCTCGGCGTTTGCGGTGCCGGCGCGGCGATCGCCAACGCGGTCTATAACGCCACCGGGGTAAGGGTTCGCGAGTTCCCGCTGACCCTGGACAAAGTCCTGCCGGGCTTGGCGACGGTTGCGCTTTGAATTCCGGCGAAAGCGGGCTGCGGACCCTTTCAGGTCGGTGTCGAGCCCATCACCAGACCTTCGATATCGTGTTTCTGCGTGACGGGGATCAGCTCATCGACAACCCTGCAGACGAGGTGCTGCTTCACCAGAACGGGCAGGGCATCAAAGTAATCCTGAGTCACCATCATGTCGTGCAGTTCGGCGTGGCCCGCGCCGGGCGCGTCGACGCCGAGGACCATGACCGGGCGGGCGATCGGCGACGCATGTTCCGTACCCCGGTGGATCGTGAGCGCCGAGCGGCATGAAACATCGCCCAGCTTCGGATACTTGCGCGTCGCGAGCTCCTGAAACGCGGGCCACCTCTCCTTGGGCGGGAACATTTCATGCTTCCACTCCCTGCCGTCGAGCCACTGGGTGCCGGGCGCGATCTCGAACGGCCCCATATCCTCCGTCACGTCCACGCCGGTGAGGTTAAAGGCAAGCGAGGTGATGCGGCGCTCGACGTAGGTTTCGGGCGGCGAGGGGAAGTCGCGATGCCAGGGCTGGTACTTCGCCCCCTGAAACGGCACGTCGAAGCCGATCTCGACGATCTGGTAGTCGGGACCGAGCACCGCCTCGCACATGCCGGCCACCCACGGATGGGTGACGAGGTCGACGAAGCCGGAAAAATCCTGCGGATGGATCTCGACGTACCAGCGGCGCGGCCCACGGCCGACGGCGCCACCCGGCCGCTGAATCGCCGACCAGAAAGCCGTCATCATGTCCTCACGCATCGTTTCTGCCCATTCGCGCGAGAAGGCGCTCTTCAGTCCGGTGATGCCCTCCCGTTGCAAGGCTTCGACGGACGCGCTGAAATCGTAGCCCGACCGGGCTTCCTGTGTTGCTGTCGTAGTCATCACATCTCCTCTCGCTTTCGAATTGTCGCGGGCTTCACCAACCTGGCCGCATCTCAGACGTGTTCCTCGCCTGTTCGGCGTGACATCAATCGCGCCTGAAGAACGACGACGATCAGCAGGAAGCCGCCGCGGATGACGGACTGCCAGTAGGCCGAAAGGGAAATCCACCCGAGGCCGTTCTCGAAATTAAGGATGTTGAACACCATCGCGAGCAGAAGGGCGCCCGCAAGCGTCGCCCCCACCGAGCCCGAACCGCCTGTCAGAAGCGTACCCCCGACGACTACGGAGGCGATCGCGAAGAGTTCCCAGCCGACCCCTTCGGTGGGTTGGCCGGCTCCGAATTGCGAGGCGAGGATGACGCCTGCGAGCCCCGCCAGCGCGCCGGAACCGACATAGACGGCGGCGAGCGTCCGCCTCACCTTCAGGCCCATCAATGCGGCTGTAGCTTCGCCGTCGCCGATCGCCAGCACATGGCGGCCGACGGGCAGACGTTCGAGCACCAGCCAGCCTGCGACATAGACGAGAAGGGCGACCCAGGCGGGAATCGGAAAGCCAAGGAAGTCGTCCTGGCCGATCGAAGTGAAGCCGCTGTCATAGGAAACGGAGACCGACTGGTTTCCCGCAAGCAGCAAGCCGGTGCCATAGGCCGCAAGCATGGACGCGAGGGTCGCGATAAACGGCTGGATGCGCATGACAGTAACGGTGAAACCGTTCAATGCTCCGACGGCAAAACCCGCCGCAATGCCGCCGAAGAGACCTGCGGCCCAATGATAGGGCGACAGAAGCGCGGCGACGACGCTCGCCATGGCCGCGGTACCGCCGACGGAGAGATCGATTCCCCCGGTTATGATGACGAAGGCCATGCCCAGCGCGATCAGCGCGAACATGGAGTTGTAACGCAGGAAGCTCAGGATGTTGTATTGCGACAGGAAGTTCTCGTAACGCAGCGCTCCGAACAGGATGAGGCCGAAGAGCGCCAGAATGACGCCGAGGCGGGCCATATCGCCGGGGGACTTGAGGGCAAGAGCCTTGAGGACTGAATTCATCGGCATTCTCCCTCACGACTTTCCGGCGCGCTGCTGGATGAACACCGCAAGTAAGATCAGTGCAGCCTTGACGATCAAGGCAGCCGCGTCCGGCACGCCATTGGCGAGCAGGGTGTAGCGCACCAGCTGGATGACAAGGGCGCCGATCACGGTGCCGACGATGTTTGCCCGTCCGCCGGTCAGAAGCGTGCCGCCGACCGCGACTGCGGCGATCGCGTCGAGCTCCATGCCGAGGCCTACGAGGTTCGCGTCGCTTGCGGAATTGCGCGCGACGACGATGAGGCCCGCCACCCCGGCAAGCGCGCCGCTGATCATGTAGACGAGCAGTTTGACGCGGTGGACGGGTATCCCGGTCAGACGGGCCGCCTTCTCGTTGCCTCCGACCGCTATGACCTGCCGCCCGAACACCGTGTAGCGGATTGCCGCCCAGGCGATCGCGGCGATCGCAATCATTAGGATCACCTGGGCGGGAATGCCGGCGACACGCCCCAGGGCGATGAACTGGAACCCTTCGTTCCGGAAGACCTGCAGGTTGCCGTTGGTCATCACCTGGGCGATGCCGCGGCCTGCGATGAACAGCACGAGGGTCGCGATGATCGGCTGGATGGCGAAACGGGTCACGAGCAGACCGTTGAAAAGACCGAGCAGCCCCGTGGCGACGACCGGCAGAACGAAGGCCAGCGCCACGGCGACGGGCATGGAGGAGACCGGAAACAGCGTCCCCATGAAGATCATCGGCGCAAGCGCGCCGCCGATCGCCATCAGTGAGCCGACCGAAAGATCGATGCCGCCGGTGGCGATCACGAGCGTCATTCCGATGGCAACGATCACGATCGTGGCGACCTGGGTGAGATTGACGTTGAGCGTCTGCAGCGACAGGAAGTTCGGAGTGAAGACGACGTTGAACAGGATCAGGGCCAGGAAGGCGGCGACTGTGCCGTAACGTCCGGCGAGCGTGAAGAAACGTTTGCCGGAGGGGACGGTGCCTGCGGTCGCCTGTGTCTCGATCGTCGTCATGCTATTCCACCTGATGTGCCATGGCGGCAAAGAGGGCGGCCTCGCTCAATTCCTTGCGCGGCAGCACGGCGACCGAGGTTCCGTCGCTGAGCACGGTCACCCGGTCGGCCGCCGCCAGCAATTCCTCCAGTTCGGACGAAATCATCAGCACGCCGAGGCCTTCGTCTGCGAGCCGGCGCAGGAGGCGCAGGATTTCGGATTTGGCGCCGATATCGATACCGCGGGTCGGCTCGTCGACAATCAGAAGCTTGGGATCGGTACAGAGCCAACGCCCGAGCAGGACTTTCTGCTGATTGCCGCCGGAAAGTTCCTTGATAGGCTGGTCGGGCGAGGTGCATTTGATGGCGAGCGCCGTGATGTAGCGCTCGACGATTTCATCCTGGCGGGCGCGATCGACGATGCCGGCGCGGGCGAGCTTCGGCAGAAGCGCGAGCGTCATGTTTTCGCGGATGCTCATATCGGGAATGATACCGTCGACCTTCCGGTCCTCGGCGACGAGCCCGATACCGTCGGCAATGGCGTCCGCGGGCTGGCGATAGGCGCGGGCTTCGCCATTGTAGCGAATTTCGCCGCGCTGCAGCCGGTCCGCGCCAAAAATCAGGTTGGCCGTTTCGGTTCGCCCGGAGCCGAGCAGGCCGGCAAGCCCGGAGATCTCGCCTTCGCGCACCGTAAGGCTCACATCCCGCACGCGAACGCCAGCGCCCGCATTCCGGACCGATAGCCGGACCGGTCGCTGCGCGCCCTCGTCCGCGTCCTTGGCGATCGCTTCGAAGGCCGCGAGTTCTTTGCCCAGCATATGGCGCACCAATGCGAGCTTCGGCATGTCCGCCATTGCGGCGGTCGCCACGGTCTTGCCGTCACGCATGATGGTGACCCTGTCGCAAATCCGGTAGAGCTCCTCGAGACGATGGCCGATGAAGACGACGGAAACGCCGCCGCGCTTGAGCGTCCTTATGGTGTCGAAAAGAATGCCGACTTCCCGCTCGTCGAGGGAAGAGGTCGGTTCGTCCATGATGACGAGGCGTGCCTTCTGCGTCACGGCGCGCGCGATAGCGACCATCTGCCGGGTAGCGGCGCTGAAGCCGGCGACAGGTTGATCGACGTCGATTTCCAGATTGAAGGCCCGCAGGACGGCGGCGGCGCCATCGCGCATCGCGCGCCGGTCGATCAAGCCGAAGCGGCGGGGTTCGCGCGACAGATAGATGTTCTCGGCGACGGAGCGCTGGGGGGCGAGGTTGATCTCCTGGTAGATCGTCGCGATGCCGCGGGCCTGGCTCTCCGCCGGCATGCTGAAGGATACGCCCTCTCCCGCAAAGACGACCGCACCCTCGTCGCGCCGGTACGCGCCGGTCAATATCTTGATGAGGGTCGACTTGCCCGCGCCGTTCTGACCGACGAGTGCCATCACCTCGGCTTCCCCGACTTCGAGAGAAGCCGCACGAAGCGCCGGAATGCCGTTGAACGATTTGCAGATGCCCTGCATGGACAGAAGCATAAGTCCTCCCGATGCCGATCTGTCTTTATCGCGGCCGATTTCGCAGCGATTGCGGACTTCGCCAACCGACCGAACGATCCCGCCGGTTGGCGAAGAATGTCAGTAGGCGTTGGCGAGTTCGGCAGCCGCGTTTGACGAGTCGTAGAACTTGTCCTCGTTTATGACCATGGGATCGATCTTCTCGCCCTTGGCGTAACGCAGCATCGTCTCGAAGGCCTTGGGTCCGAAGCGTGGGTTGCACTCGACCACCGCAGCGATCTTTCCGTCGATGACCGCCTGAACCGCCTCCTTGCCGCCGTCGATCGACAAGACCAGCACATCCTTGCCCGGGACCTTGCCCGCCGCCTCTATTGCCGCAATGGCACCGATCGCCATCTCATCATTGTGGGCATAGACGATGTCGGCATCCGGGTGCGCCTGCAACAGGGCCTCGGCGACCTGCCGGCCCTTGTCGCGTGCGAAATCGCCCGACTGAGAAGCGACGATCTCGAAGCCGCCTGCCGCCTTGATCGTCTCGTCGAAACCTTTCTTGCGGTCGTTGGCCGGCGACGAGCCGGTCGTTCCCTCGAGCTCGATGATCTTCGATTTGCCGTTGGCATTCTTGACCAGCCACTCGGCGATGCGCTTGCCCTCTTCTATGAAATCCGAGCCGATGAAGGTCACGTAGTCCTCGCCAGCCTTGGCAAGCGACGGATCGACGCTGCGGTCGAGCAGGATGACGGGAATGCCGGCCTTCTTGGCGGCCATGACGGCGGGGATCAACGGCTTTTCTTCGCGCGGCGCCAGGAAGATCAGGTCCACGCCCTGGGCGATCATGGAGTTGACGTCGGCCACCTGCTTGGCCGCGGACCCGGCGGCGTCCGTATAGACGAGTTGATGGCCGAGCTTCTCAGCCTCGGCTTTCATGCTGTTTGTCTGGGCGATGCGCCAGGGATTGTTGGATTCCGTTTGCGCGAAACCGACCTTATAGGTCTCCTTCTGCGCCAGTTTTGGCAGTTCCGCGAAAGCGACGGTGCCGGCGATGGCGATTGCGCCGGCCGCCGTGGCCGCAAGCATGAACGCGCGACGTGAAATCCTGTTCATCGTGTTCTCTCCTCCCGGTTTGCCGGTACTCCTCCACCGGCTGCGAGCAACTTTATGCTTCACACGGGAAAACCTTGCGCTAATATTATTAGCAGTCAAGGCTAAAGTTATTAGCACATGCACAAATTGAATGCGGCGTTGCAGCGCCGGACAGGGGAACGAAATGGCAAAGGGCAATGGGGGCGATGCGTCGCCTAAGGAAGCGGGCGGCGGCCGGCCGACCATGACCGACGTGGCGCGCATCGCCGGTGTCTCGCAATCGAGCGTTTCCCTCGTGCTCAATGAAATGTCCGGAGCCCGCATTTCGGCCGAAACAAGGGCGCGCGTGCGCGAAGCGGCGCGCAAGATCGGGTACAGGCTGCCGAATACCCGTCAGGATCTCGCCCGCGCTCCGGCGATCGAAAAGGATACGATAGCCTTCATCGTAGACGAGATATCGACCAGTCCGCACCCGGTGGTCAGCCTCGACGGAATTCGCGACTACGCCTTCGAACAGGGCCTGCTCGTTTCCGCTCACGCGACCCGTTCCAACCCCGACCTGGAGAGCGCCGTGCTGCGCGCCGTATTGCGCGATCCGACAATCGCTGGAGTGATTTATGCGACGATCTTCACACGAAAGGTGAGCGTGCCGCGCGAACTGGCAAGCGTCCCCACCATCCTGCTGAACTGCTATGCCGAGCCGCGCCAGCACATGGCGATCGTACCCGGAGAGGTCGCCGGAGGCTTCGCGGCGACGGCGCATCTGACTTCCCTCGGACACCGGCGCATCGGCTTCATCAACGGCGAACCTTGGATGGATGCGGCAATCGATCGGCTCAAAGGCTACAAGCAGGCGCTGGCCACCGCCGATATCGCCTATGACGAATCGCTGGTGCGCAATGGCGACTGGCTTCCCTTGCGCGGCTACGAGGCTGCGCTCGAGCTGCTTGCCATCGACAATCCGCCGACCGCCATCTTCTGCGGCAACGACCTGATGGCGATCGGGGCGCTCGAAGCAGCTTCGGAGCGCGGGCTTCGCGTGCCGCATGACCTTTCGGTAATGGGTTACGACGACCAGGAACTCGCCCGCTACACGCATCCGCCGCTTTCGACGCTGGTGCTGCCGAACTACGAAATGGGCCAGAAGGCGGCGGAAATGCTGATCGACATGGCGATACACGGAAAGAACCCGCGCCCGATGACGATCAAGGTGGATGGCCCTCTGGTAGAACGGGGAACGACGGCAGCCATCCCCGAGAGGATGGCTGGACGTGCTCTTGCGTTGCGCGAGGGGTGAGGCGGCGTCGAAGTGGGTTGAGGCTACGCACTTTCGGACGGAAAGCCGCTAAACGCTTTTCCTGGAAGTGGTCTATTTCAGGAAATCGGCGCGGTGCGGCGTGAAGCTGTCGATCAGCCGGCCGGCCTCCAGCGCCTTTACGCCATGGACCACGCCCGATGGAGCAATGAAACTGTCGCCGGTGGAAAGAACCTGCGTGCGCTCGCCGACGGTGACTTCGAACTTGCCCTCTGCGATATAGCTCCCCTGCACATGAGGGTGTGAGTGGAGTGCGCCGATTCCGCCTTTCTCGAAGGCGAATTCGACCAGCATCAACTCGTCGGTATGCAGGATCACCCGACGCCGATTGCCCTGTCCAAGGTCTACCCATTCGCCTTCATCGCCACGGGCAAAAAGTTTCGTATCCATCATCTTCTTCTCCTATCTGGCGAGCCAGCCGCCGTCGACCGGAACGACGGCGCCATGCATGTAGTCGGAGGCCGGTGCGAGCAGGAAGACCGCCGCATCGCCGATGTCGTCCGGCGTGCCCCAGCGCCCGGCGGGGATACGTTCCAGAATGGAGGCGCTGCGTTTTTCGTCGGCGCGCAGTGCTTCCGTGTTGTTGGTGACGACGTAGCCGGGGGCCACAGCATTCACATTGATGCCCTTGGCAGCCCATTCGCATGCCAGCAATCGGGTGATGCCGAGAGCTCCGTGTTTGGATGCGGTATAGGAAGCGACGCGGATGCCGCCCTGAAATGACAGCAGCGAAGCGATGTTGACGATCTTGCCGCGGCTTTCCTCGGCAATGATCCGGCGCCCGAAAGCCTGACTGAGGAAGAACAGCGAACGCAGATTGACGTCGAGGACATCATCCCAGTCGGCTTCGGTGAAATCCACCGCGTCGGCGCGACGGATGATTCCCGCATTGTTGACCAGGCCCTGCAGCGGGCCATGCGCGTTCCACAACCCGTCGATGAGGGAACGTGTGGCTTCGCGATCGGCAAGATCGGCATGGGCCGGGATGAAAGTTCCGCCGGCGTCGGTGACCTTCTTTTCGGTCTCGTCCATGGCGGAACGGCCTACACCGATGACCGTGCCGCCCGCCCTGGCGATCGACACCGCGATACCCTGTCCGATCCCTGTATTGGCACCGGTGACGACGACACGGCGGCCCGCAAGGCTGAAGCGCGACGGTACGCTCATCGCAGCGTCTCCATCGGCACCATCTCCACATCGGTATAGTCGATATTGTCGCCGGCCATCGCCCAGATGAAAGCGTAGTTTGCGGTTCCGCAGCCCGAATGGATCGACCAGGGCGGAGAAAGCACGGCCTCCTCCCTGGCCATTACGATGTGCCGGGTTTCGCTCGGTTCGCCCATGAGGTGCAGGACGCGGGCGCTGTCATCGAGGTCGAAATAGAGATAGGCCTCCATTCGCCGGTCGTGCACGTGGCACGGCATGGTGTTCCAAACCGACCCCGGGGCAAGCTGAGTCATGCCGACGACCAACTGGCAGGTCTTCACGCCTTCGGGGTGGATGAACTGGAAGATCGAACGTTCGTTCGATGTGGCCGCACTGCCGAGGTCGAGCCGTTTGGCGTCCCCGATGCGGATATGGCGCCTTGGCAGCGCCTGGTGAGCAGGCGCACTGAGCAGGTAGAATTTGGCGGGCACGGCCGGGTCCTCGGACGAGAAGGTGACGTCCTCGCCCATGCCGGCATAGGCCATGTCGCGCGGCTCGAGGCGGAAGCTTTCGCCATTCATCTCGATACGGCCGGGGCCGCCGATGTTGACGGCGATGAGCTCGCGCCGCTCGAGAAAGCGCGCCGTACCCGTCGGACGGATGGTCTCGAGAGCCAAGGGCTTGTCGACCGGCATCGCACCGCCGACGATCATGCGGTCGTAGTGGCTATAGGTGAGCGAGATCCGCCCCTGCCGGAACAGATCGCCAATGTGAAAATTCGCACGCAAGGCATCGGTGTCCATGCGGGCTGCTGCTGCCGGGTCGACGGCGAAACGAATGGTGTAGTCGATATGGCTTGCGGTCATCGGCTCACGGTCCTTGGATTAGGGCACTTACAGGAAAAGTGTGTAACGGTTTCCGTCCAGGAGTGCGTAGTTTCAAGTGTTGGAACGTTCCGCTGCTTCGATAGGCAGCGAAAACGCTCTAGGGGTGGGCAATCAGACGCTGCGCTTGGCGGCGCCCCAGGCAGCCTGCTGTCCGCTCAGCCGGACACGGTAGCGTTCCTGGCTCGCGGCCAGATGGGCGCGCATGGCGGCGCGCGCCGCTTCCGGATCGCTTTCGGAAATCGCCTTCAGGATCGCCAGATGCTCGCGCTGGAGGCTTTCCTGATATTCCCGAGAAAGCACGCTTTCGGTGCCCCAGGGTGAGGCCACGTCGCAAGGGATAGCCCGCAGGCCCAGTGCATCGAGAACCTCGACGTAATAGGGATTGTTGGTCGCAGCCGCGATCGCCCGGTGGAAGGCAAAGTCGCTCTTTCCGGTTGCCTCGCCGCGCTCGAGCAGGCGATCGAATTCGAAGAAGGCCTCCTGGATCTGGGCCTCCTGGGCGCTATTGCGCCGAAGCGCAGCAAGACCCGCGCTCTCGATCTCGAGCCCCATGCGCACCTCGATGACGTTGAGCGCATGGGAGATCTTGTTGCCGACGTCGAGGCTGATCGAGCCGAAGGCAAGCGTCGGGTGGTCCATGACGAAGACGCCGGCACCCTGCCGCGGCTCCACGAGGCCGTCCGCGGCAAGGGTTGCAATCGCCTCGCGCACCACGGTGCGGCTGACGCCGAAGAACTCGCTCATCCGGCTCTCCGTCGGCAGCTTCTGGCCGGGTTGTATTTCGCCCTTCAGAACCTGCTCCCTGATTGCGTTCGCGACGCGCTCGGAAAGCTTCGGTTTGCGTTCGGTCAGAAGATCCATGCGGTGTGTCACCCTTTGAAGACGGCCGGCAGCCATAGAGAAAGGGCCGGAACATAGGTGACGAGCCCGAGGACGATCAACCCGGCCAGGTAGAACGGCCATATGCTGCGCATCGCCTCCCAGACGGAGATCTTCCCGACTGCACAGGCGACGAACTGCACGGCGCCCACAGGCGGCGTGTTGAGTCCGATGCCGAAGTTTAGGATCATGATGACGCCGAAATGGACCGGGTCGACGCCGTAGGCCATGGCGACCGGCAGGAAGATCGGGGTGCAGATGATGATGGTCGGGCCCATGTCCATGAAGGTGCCGAGGAACAACATCAGAACGTTGAGCAATAGGAGTATGATGATCGGATTTTCCGAGATCGTGTTCATCCAGTCGATCAGCGCTGCGGGCACTCTCAGGAACGCCATCAACCAGGAGAAGGCGGCCGCCATGCCGATGATGAGCAGGACCATGGCCGTCGTGCGCACGGCCGCGAAGGTTGCCTGGACGAAGTCCTGCCAGGTCATCTGCCGATAGACGAAGACGGTCACCGCAAGCGCATAGAGAACGGCGATGCAGGAACTCTCGGTCGCGGTGAACACACCCGAACGTACGCCCCCGAAGATGATTCCGATGAGCAGGAGGCCGGGCGTCGAAATCAGCAGGTAGCGCCCGACCCTGGCGAACCCGGGGAAGACCTCGGTCGGATAGCCGCGCCGGCGCGCAACGAAATAGGCGGTGGCCATCAGTGCGGCAGCGTAAAGGAGGCCGGGAAGGATGCCGGCGGTGAAGAGATCTGCGATCGAGATCTTTCCGCCTGCCGAGATCGAGTAGATGATCATGTTGTGCGAAGGCGGCAGCATCAGCGCGATCAAGGCCGCCATCGAGGTAACGTTGACGGCGTAGTCCGCGCCGTAACCGCGCTGTTTCATCTGCGGGATCATGAGCCCGCCTACAGCGGCCGCTTCCGCCACGGCCGAGCCGGAAATGCCGCCGAACAGCGTTGCGGTGACGATGTTGACCTGACCGAGCCCGCCCCGGATGTGCCCGACCAGTGAAGCCGCGAAGGCGACGATCTTCTGGGCGATCCCGCCACGCACCATCAGATCGCCGGCATAGATGAAGAAGGGAATGGCAAGCAGCGAAAACACGCTCATGCCGGAATTGAGCCGCTGAAAGATCACCAGCGGCGGCAGCCCCAGATAAAGAACCGTCGCGAAGGACGCGACGCCGAGGCAGAAGGCGATCGGCGTGCCGATCAACATCAGCAGCGTGAACACGCCGAAGAGGATCATCATGTCCATCGCGTCAGGCCCTTATTTCAGCAGTTTCGAGTTCGGCAGCAACCTCCGCCGGCGGCATTTCGTCGAGAAGGTCGTCGATCGGTTCCCCGGCAAGGCGGAGGACGATGCGCTCCAGCGCGAACAGGCAAATGAGGACGCCGCCCGCGACGAGCGGCACGTAGCTCCAGCCGCCGGAAATCTGCAGCGAAGGCAGGATGGTGTTCCAGGTTAGAGCGACGAGCTGCCCGCCATACCAGATCATGCCGATGCCGAAGGCGAGCGCGACGATATCGGAGATCATGCGCAGCCAGATCTTGCCGCCCTTCGGCACCACATAGAGCAGCACGTCGAAGCCGAGATGATAGTTTTCGCGCACGCCGACGGCGGCACCGAGAAAGATGAACCAGCTCATCAGCATGACGGCGCCGGGTTCGGTCCAGCTCGGCGAGTCGTTCAACACGTAGCGGCAGAACACCTGCCACGCTACGATGAGCGTCATCGCGACGAGGCCCACACCCGCCATCCAGAGCGAGAGAGTTCCCAGCCAGGAGAGGCCCCGGCCCAATTTTGCCAATCCGTTAGACAAGGTTTCATTCCTATCGAAAGGGACGGGCAGGCTGCTGCAGCGGCCTGTGCGCTAAGGCGCATGGCCACAGCGGGCCTGCCCGTCTGACTCGTCACTGTACTGCGCGTACGTCCTCGACCATCTTCTTCAGGACCTCATCGGTGACGTGCTTCTCGTAGACCGGCTTCATCGCATCGATGAAACCCTGCTTTTCGGGCGTGGTGATCTTCGCGCCGGCCGCTTCGACCTTCGCACGCGACTCCTTCACCTTGGCGGCCCAGAGCTCACGCTGCTTGGCAACACTGTCCTTCGCAGCCTGTTTGAAGATCTCCTGGTCTTCCGGCGTGAGCTTGTCGAAGGCGGCCTTGTTCATGACGAATACCTCCGGAAGGATGGTGTGTTCGTCGAGCGAATAGTTCTTGGCTACTTCGAAATGCTTGGCGGTGTCGTAGCTTGGAAAATTGTTTTCCGCGCCGTCGATGACGCCCGTTTCGATTCCCGAATAGACTTCGCCGTAGGGCATCGGGGTAGCGTTCGCCCCGAGTGCTGCCACCATGTCGACGAAGATGTCCGACTGGATGACGCGGAACTTCAGGCCCTTCATGTCCTCAACCGTATTGATCGGCTTCTGCTTGTTGTAGAAGGAACGCGCGCCCGCGTCATAGAAGGCAAGCACCACCACTCCGGCGCCTTCGAAGGCCTTCTTGATCTGGTCGCCAATCGCGCCGTCCATCACCTTGTGCATGTGCTCTTCCGAACGGAAGAGGTAGGGCAACGCCGGAACGATCGATTCCTTCACCGTTCCGTTGAAGGGCGCCATCGATACGCGGTTCAGTTCGATAACACCGGAGCGCACCTGCTCGATCGTGTCCTTTTCCTCTCCGAGCTGCGCGGAGTGATAGACCTCGACGGAGTAGCGGCCGGCCGTGCGCTCCTTGACCAGTTCGCCGAAATACTTGACCCCTTCGACCGTCGGATAGCCGTCCGGATGCGTGTCGGACGAGCGCAGCACCGTCTGAGCATTGGCTGCATTGCCCATGAATGACGCGGCGACCAATAGACCCGCCGCCAGTTTGACCAGGATTTTCATGCTTTTCCTCCCGTTGCATGATGTGAATTCTCAGAGCCGGTACGCCTCCTTCGCGAGACCATAGGCAAGGTCCCGCGCAAGCTCGTACGCCTCATCCTCCCGCAGGCGATGTTCCGCGACCAGACGCGCGAGAAATGCGCAGTCGACCCGGCGCGCGATGTCGTGGCGCGCGGGAATGGACGGAAACGCCCTTGTGTCGTCGTTGAAACCGACGGTGTTGTAGAAGCCCGCCGTCTCGGTGGTCATCTCACGGAAGCGTCGCATACCCTCCGCACTGTCGTGGAACCACCATGCGGGTCCGAGCTTCAGCGCCGGATAGACCCCGGCAAGCGGCGCAAGCTCGCGCGCATAGCTCGTCTCGTCCAGCGTGAAGAGAATGACAGTCAGATCGCGCTCGAGCCCGACCGCGTCGAGCAACGGTTTGAGCGCGGTCACATAGTCCGTGCGGGTCGGAATATCGAAGCCCTTGTCGCGGCCGAACTTTGCCAGAATCGCGGGCGAGTGGTTGCGGAACGAGCCCGGATGAATCTGCATTACGAGCCCATCGTCCAGACTCATCTTCGCCATCTCGGTCAGCATCTGCGCCCGGAACAGGCGCCGCTCGTCGGCATTCGCCTTGCCCAGCCGCACCTTGTCGAAGAGTGCCGCGGCCTCGGCTTGCGGAAGGTTGGCCGTGTCTGCGGTCGCATGGCCGTGATCCGTCGAGGTCGCGCCGAAATCCTTGAAATAGGCGCGGCGTGTGCGGTGGGCGTCCAGATAGCCCGACCACGTTCCGGTGTCGGCGCCGGTGATATCGCCGAGCTTATCGAGATTGGTCGGGAAACCCTGGAAATCCGGATCGACCACCGCGTCGGGACGGTAGGCGGGGACGACCCGTCCTTTCCAGCCGCTTTCCAGGATCTTCGCGTGCCATCCCAGATCGTCCAGGGCGCTGTCGGTCGTGGAGATCACCTCGATATTGAACCGCTCGTAGAGCGCGCGCGGGCGATAATCCGGGCGCGTCAGGCATTCGGCGACGTGGTCGTAAAGTCGGTCCGAACTGGCTGCGGAGGGCAGTTCGTCGATGCCGAACAGCTCGGACAGCGTATAGTCGAACCAAAGCCGCGTCGGCGTGCCGCGAAAGAGATGGTAGTTCTCGCAGAAACGCCGCCAGATCGCGCGGCCATCCGTCTCGACCGGCGAACCGTCGAGCGCCGGAACGCCGAGCTCTTCCAGCCTGATGCCCTGGCTGAACAGCATGCGGAACACATAATGGTCGGGCACGATGAGAAGTTGGGCGGGGTCTGGGAAAGCTTCGTCCAGCGCATACCAGCGCGGCTCCGTATGCCCATGCGGGCTGACGATCGGCAGACCGCTTACTTCGGCATATAGCCTCCGCGCCAGCGCACGCGTGCGCTCTTCGGCCGGAAACAACAGATCTGGATCGATCAGTCCCCTCATTACTCTCCCGCTCCTCCAACAGGTACTCTATGGCTACGGCTTGTAAAATATATTGTCAACATACAAACTTCATGAAGTTGTATGATGACTTTCTTGCCGCGCATCGATGCAGGGTGTAGATCGAGATCCGGGGGAACTTTGGCTGAGGGGGTGATGGAATGAAAAAGACGCGCATCGGCGTGATCGGGCTCGGCATGGCGGCTGCGCCGCATGCCAAAAGCCTGCTGGACCTCAACGAGAGAGTTGAGGTCGCTGCCGCCTTCAGTCCCACGGCCGCGAGGCGGAATGCCTTTTCCGATTCCTATGGTTTCACGACTTGCGACTCCGCCGAGACGATCTTCCATGATCCGTCGATCACGGCCGTCATGATATTGACGCCGCCGAGCACCCATCTCGATCTGGTGCGGCAGGCTGCCGAAGCGGGCAAGCATGTGCTTCTCGAAAAGCCGCTGGAGATCACGCCGGAGCGATCGGAAGCCCTGGTGACGGTGGCAGAGCGCGCCGGGATAAAACTCGGCATCGTGCTTCAGCATCGCTTTCGCACGGTCAGCCAGGAACTTGCGAGGCTCATCGATGAAGGCCGCCTCGGCCAAATCGTCAGTGCTTCGGCCCGGCTGCACAACTGGCGGCCGCAAAGCTATTACGATCAACCGGGCCGGGGTACACGGGCTCGCGACGGCGGCGGCGTGCTTCTCACCCAGGCCATACACACGCTCGACCTTCTCGTTTGGCTCGCTGGCCTGCCGGAAGAGGCCAGGGCCTATGCGGCGACGAGCGGGATCCACCGCATGGAAACCGAAGACCTCGCGATGGCAGCGATCCGCTTCTCCGGCGGCGCGATCGGGACCGTGAGCGCGACCACCTGCGCTTATCCCGGCTATCCGGACGAGATAGACATAATCGGAACACGCGGCATGGCGCGTCTGGGCGGCCGGCTTCTTGCCGTTTCCTTCCACAACGGAACGGAACTCTCAGTCGAGGACGAGGCCGCGGGTGGTGCCGGCGCCGATCCGATGGCATTCCCGCATCACCATCACCGTGCGGTCCTTGCCGACTTTCTCGGTGCCGTCGAAAGTAACGGCGAACCGCGCGTCAACGGGCGCGAGGCACTGAAGGTCCACCGGCTCATTGATGCGATTCTCGGCGCTTCGGAAAGCGGGCAGGCGCACCGCGTCTGAGCCGTCGCGTCCCGGAACAAGCTATTTTCCGCGGCGTTGGATATGCATGCAGCGAGGCGGAGGCCGGGTTCCGTCACCGGGCGGGCGTTGATTCATGGGTGCGAACGAAATCGAACTTGCCGAGAAGCTGGAGGCCGCGGAGCCGGGCAGGGGGCGTGCAGCCGATACGCCCGCTGATATCCCCGCCAAGGGGATGCGGGACGTCTTCTGGCGGGTGTTTTCCGAAATAGGCGAAGAGCGGGTCATGCTGATAGCCGCGGGTGTAAGCTTCTATCTTCTGCTGTCGCTCTTTCCTGCGCTGGGTGCCCTCGTCTCGATCTACGGGCTCGTCGCGGACCCATCCGAAATCGGCACCCATGTCGGTATCCTGCAGGCGCTTCTGCCGGCAGACTCCTACGGGCTGATCATGGACCAGTTGGAGACCCTGACGACGCAGAAGCCGTCCACTCTCGGCATCGGTTTCTTCGTGAGCCTGTCGATCTCCCTGTGGTTGGCAGCCAACGGCATCGCCGCCCTCTTCGATGCGATGAACGTGGCCTATGGAGAAAGAGAAAAGAGAGGCTTTCTGTCGAGAACCCTCCTGTGCCTCGCGTTCACCTTCGCGGCACTCCTCTTCGCGGTCGCGCTGATCGCGGCGATCGGCGTCGTGCCAGCCGTACTGGCCTATGTGTGGGTCGACCGTTGGGTCGAGCTCGTGACCCGAGCGGCGAGATGGCCCGCGGTACTGCTCCTCGTCACCTTCGGCACCATCCTCATCTATCGTTTCGGGCCGAGCCGCGAGCGGGCGAAACTGCGGTGGCTGAACTGGGGCGCGGTGTTCAGCACCTTGTTTTGGTTGGCCGCCTCATGGCTCTTTTCTTATTACCTGGAACATTTCGCCAACTACAACGCGACATACGGCGCTCTCGGCGCGCTCGCCGGTCTCATGACATGGGTGTGGATCTCGGTGATGATTCTCATCATCGGCGCACTCATCAATGCCGAACTCGAACACCAGACGGCGGTCGATTCGACGACGGGCAAGCCGCTCCCGTTGGGCGAGCGCGGTGCTCACGTCGCCGACACCATCGGCAAGGCGGCCGACTGATCAGCCGCAGCATGCGCCGGTTCGCATCGCAAGGAACAATCGCCGCTTCTTACGCATTTCAGGAAGACCGGGACTTGCGGTACTGGAGGATTATGCCATGGCAGATCGTGACCTCTTGGGTCTGGCGGCCAGCGCGAAGATCGGCGGGCATCCGATCCATCCGATGCTCGTTCCCTTTCCGATCGCGCTTCTTGTCGCAACGTTCATATGTGACATCGTTTATCTTGCGAACGGAAATTCATTCTGGGCAGACGTGTCTATGTGGTCGCTGGGTGCAGCCATCGTGATGGCAGCCCTCGCTGCTCTCGCCGGACTGACGGATTTCCTCGGGAATGCCCGTATTCGAGCGATCAACGATGCCTGGAAGCACATGATCGGAAACATTGTCGTCGTACTCTTCGCGATCGCCGGTTTTTGGCTGCGTTATGAGAACGGTTCCGTTGAGGCCGTCTGGCCCTGGGGCTTTCTACTGTCTCTCGTCACCGTCCTGCTGCTTCTCTACACCGGCTGGAAAGGCGGGGAGCTCGTCTATCATCATCGGGTCGGCATGGACCCCGAGGCTGAGGACGGCGCTGCCACGCCGTCCATGACAAGGCACAGGACGAAGCACATCTAAGAGGCCCTGTCGAGCCAGGCGGCAACCAGCCGATTTGCGGTTGCCGCCCGTATCATTCTATTCGCTGCGGTCGTAGAAGAACTGGATCCCAGGCGTGCCGTCCGTTTCGATGAACAGGCTCATGAAAGCGGGGACGGTTTCACTGCGCTTCCATTCCCTCTGCAGCCCGCAAAAGAGCTGGACGGCGCCGGCCTGCTCGACGCGACGCAACGCGGCGTCGTGCGCGGCAACCGACGTGCCGCCGACCGCATCCACCCGCACATAAACTTCATAGCCTTCCGCCAACGGATTGAATGCCGGGAAGGTCAGGCAAGCCTCGGTCCAGAGCGCCGTCATGATCAGCTTCTTGCGGCCGGGGTCGTCGACCGCCTTGCGGAATTCGACATCCTCCCAGCTGTTGATGCTGGTGCGGTGGTAAATCGGGTAGCCGTCCAGCGCTTTCGGAATATGCGGAACGGGCGGCTTGTTGAGCCCGGTCTGCACGTTGACCGTGGAATGAACGACCGGCAAACCGTTTTGCGGTCGCCCGGTCCGGTGCGGAAGTTCCACTCTCCGCCAGGTAGAGACGGTGCGGGCGCGTCAGCCGTCCCAGCTCCGAAAAAGCCCATGTCCGTGGGATTGAAGGTGTCACCGCAAACATTGCCCGCAAAAGCTTTGCGATCTCCAACGTAGCGTCCTAACAATAGAACGATGAAAGACTTGAACGACCTCTATTACTTCGTCCAGGTGGTCGACCACGGCGGCTACGCCGCTGCCGTGCGCGCCAATGACATTCAGAAGTCGGAGCTCAGCCGGCGCATCCAGCAATTGGAAGAACGGCTGGGTGTGCGACTGCTAAACCGGTCTTCCCGTCGCTTTTCCGTGACCGAGATCGGACGCGAATATTATGATCGCTGTGTCGCCATGCTGGTCGAGGCCGAGGCGGCCGACGAGATGATCGCGCAAGTCCGCTCCGAGCCGCGCGGCATCGTCCGCGTGAGTTGCCCGGTGGCGCTGATCAACTTCGCTGCCGACGATGATGGTTTGGCGCCAGGTCGAATCGGGCCAACTCGTTCACGTCCTGCCGGACTGGCGCCCACCCGCCGGCATCGTCCATGCCGTTTTCCCTTCGCGCCTCGGACTACTGCCTTCAGTGCGGCCACTGCTTGATTTCCTGGCGGCGGAATGCGCCGAGGCGAGGAAGCGGGCTGTCGTCTAGGGTGGTTCCACGGAACATTTCCGCCCGTTCAGCCATTCTACAAAGCTCAAGGGCGAGGTCTAAGCTTTGGATCAACCACCAGTTCGACCGGACGGATTGCAGATCGAAGAGCATCGCGCTTTTCAGGAGTCTTTCTGGAAAGTAGAGCGCGTCGCATGGATTGTTTTTGGCCTGACGTTGCTTGCCGCCGTCCTGGGCGTTACGGGCTCGCGGGGCTGGCTTCAGAGACAAGCCGTGACGTTCGCCGGCGGCTCTGTCGATGTGCCGCGTTTCAGCCGCTGGGAGGCGTCCGACACGCTGAACGCGTCATTGGCCGGCGGCGGGAACGAACGTCGCCTGATCTTGTCGCCTGAATTCTTCAGGAGCTTTCAGGTGGAGGACATGGATCCGCCACCGATCGCCGCCGAAGCAGGCAATGAAGGGCTGGTATACCGCTTCCGGTCCGCTTCGCGACAGCCCCTTGTGCTGACTCTGCACCTTCGCGCCCAAAGTCCGGGTGTCGTTTCCTATCGAATAGGCATGGATGACGAGCCAGCGCAGGCAGTGCGAACGATCGTCTGGCCCTAGAGCGGGATGAGGAAAAGTGTGCGCGGTTTTCCGCCCGCATCCCGCTCTAACTTTTTGGAATCGGTCACGTTAATGCTTTTAGGTCGACCCGACCTAAAAGCATCGTGATCTAGGAGATACGTCATGGACTCCGTCGTTCGCGGTATTACGATCTATTTTATACTCCTTGCCGCGCTCCGGCTTTCCGGCCGGCGCACGGTTGCTCAGATGACGACCTTCGACTTCGTGCTGCTGCTCATCATCGCGGAGACGACCCAGCAGGCCTTGCTTGGCGACGACTTCTCCATTGTCAACGCAACATTGCTCATCCTGACGCTCTTCGGCGTCGATATCGTTCTCTCCTACCTCAAGCAATGGTCGCCGAAGATCGCTCTGTTCCTCGACGGAACGGCGACGGTGCTCATCGCAGACGGCAAGGTCGACGAACGTGCCTTGAAAAGAGCCCGGGTCAACATCGAGGACATACTTGTCGCCGCCCGGGAGCAGCAGGGCCTGGCTCGCCTCGACCAGATCAAATTCGCGGTTCTCGAGGCCGACGGGGGCATAAGCATCATACCGAGATGACGCGGGGCTCGGTTCCGGAAGAGGGCGAAATGACATCCTTACTATTTCGATCTCACCGTGCAACGGTACTCCCCCTTGACACAAGCGATCTTGGGTGAGGAGCACTCGGCCACTCCGCCGGTCAACGAACAAACAGAGCATTGGTCATTAAACTCGAGGCAATCGGGATTGGCATCAACGAAATTCTTCATGCCAAGGCTTTGCCTTCGATCTTCTCTCTTTTCGTGCTGCATATTCCCAGCGCTTGCCGGAAGATACGGAATAGCCGCAAACAAAAATATGCCGGTTATTCGCAGCGTCGCAGGTTTCATGATCCAGCTCTTCTAAATCCGAAAACGCACGACGAGAGCATGGAGCACTTCTTATGAGAAAATAAGCTGCGCCGTGAAATAAGGGTTTCACATCGCGATGCCGAATAGCGGAGAATGCAAGGAACAAGCCAACGCTTAGCGTGTTCGAATGCCATCCGCGATCGCCCGCCGGTAAGGCCGATCAGGGGCACGGCGAACTTTCGAACGCGCGAGGACAATCAGATGAAATCCGGTGACGCAAAGAGGGGAACCGACGAACAGGCACAAGAAGCGGGCAGGGGACGCGCGGCCGACAGCCCGGGCGAAATTCCCGCGAGGGGCCTGCGTGACGTCTTCTGGCGCGTGGTTTCGCAGATCAGCGAGGACAGGATTTCGCTCATTGCGGCCGGCGTCACCTTTTATGTGCTCCTCTCCGTATTTCCAGCGTTGGCCTCGCTCGTTTCCATCTACGGTCTCGTTTCCGATCCGGCCACGATCGCAGAGCAGGCTACGTTGCTCGCGGCCGTCCTTCCGGCCCAGTCGCTTCAAATGATGACCGATCAATTGGAAACCCTGTCGTCCCAGAAAACCTCCAGCCTGAGCTTCGGCTTCATAGCCGGACTGCTCTTCGCGCTCTGGAGCGCACGCAACGGCGTGGGGGCGCTCTTCGAGGCGATGAATATCGCTTACGACGAGACCGAAAAGCGCAGCTTCATCCGGCTGACTCTATTGAGCATCGGCTTCACGCTGGCCGGTTTGATCCTGACCGCCGTCCTCATCGCGGCCATCGCGGTATTGCCGGCAGTGCTGGCCTTTCTCCACCTGGAACTGGAAGGTCTTCTCAGATTCGTACGCTGGCCCGTGATGCTGTTGCTCATAGCGGCGGGCATCACCCTGATCTATCGCTACGGTCCGAGCCGGGAGCCAGCCAAACTCAGGTGGCTTACCTGGGGTGCGGCCCTGAGCACGATCTGCTGGCTCGTCGCATCCCTGGCGTTCTCGTATTACATCGACAATTTTGCGAACTACAATGCCACGTATGGCGCTCTCGGTGCGCTGATCGGCTTCATGCTCTGGATCTGGATATCAACCATGATCGTCATCATCGGTGCTGAACTCAATGCCGAGCTGGAACATCAGACGGCGAGGGATTCAACGACAGGGCGGCCCAAGGAGCTCGGGAAGCGCGATGCCTATGTCGCCGACACGGTCGGCGACACCGAGGATTAGATCGCGGATTATTGCTGTTGCTCCGGTGATCCCTGTTCCGTAGCCCTCGGCAGAGTAGCGGGCGCGACATCGGTCTGCGGCGGCTCCGGAGGCGTGGTACCAGCTGCGGGAGGAGCGGCCCCTCCGGCTGTTCCTCCTGTCTCACCCGCCGGTGGGCTGGCTTCGCTGGTGACCGGGCTATCCCTCTGACCGTCCGTACCGACAGGGCCCGGCGTCACCCTGCCGTCGGCTCCGGCGACGCGCCAGACGGTGTTGCCGGCGTCGTCGGCAACGAGCAGCGCCCCGGTCCCGTCGATCGCTACGCCGACCGGACGACCGCGTGCCTGATCGCCTTCGATGAAGCCGGTCACGATGTCCTGAGCCTTTCCGGCCGGCCGGCCGTTTTCGAAGGGGACATAGACGACCTTGTAACCGTTGAAGCTGCTGCGGTTCCAGCTCCCGTGCTCGCCTATGAAGGCGCCGTTGGCGAAGGGCTCCGGCAAGGCGGAGCCGTTGGAGAAGACCAGACCCAGGGCGGCGACGTGGCTGGAAAGGGCGTAGTCCGGCGGGATCGCTTTCTCGACCATGTCCGGCCGCGGCGGATGGACCCGCTCGTCCACATGGGCGCCGAAATAGCTCCATGGCCAGCCGTAGAAGGCGCCTTCCTGCACCGAAGTCATGTAGTCCGGCACGAGATTCGGCCCCAGTTCGTCACGCTCGTTGACGACCGTCCAGAGCACGCCGGTCTCGGGATGGAAGATCAGCCCGTTCGGATTGCGCAGGCCGGACGCGAAGACGCGGGCCGCACCCGTTTCCCGATCTACCTGCCAGATTGCAGCACGGCCTTTCTCGGCCTCGAGCCCGCGCTCGGCTACGTTCGAGTTGGAGCCGACGGAGGCATAGAGGTAGCGCCCGTCGGGGCTGAGGGCCAGGTCCTTGGTCCAGTGATGGTTGATCGGGCCACCCGGAAGCGGCGTAAGAACCCGCGGCTCGCCGGTGATCTCCGCCTGCCCGAGCTGGTAGGGGTAGGCAAGGATTGCATCGGCTGCCGCCACGTAAAGCGTTCCGTCGTGCCACGCAACTCCGAAAGGAGAATGGAGCCCTGTCAGCAGGTCGTGGCGTTCGTCCACCGTTCCGTCGCGATCGGTGTCGCGGAGCAGCGTGATCAGGTTGCTTTCCTTTTCGGGTCCGGCACCACCGCCATGGGCCATGGACATGACCCAACCTCGGATCATGTCCTTCGGACGCTCTATCGGCTTGCCCGAGGGTTCGCGCGATTGAACGACGAGAACGTCGCCGTTCGGCAGCGTATGGACGGTCCTCGGATTGGCAAGGTCCTTCGCGTAGGCGGCAATGACGAGATTGTCGGGAACGCTCGGTGTCTTGCCGTCCTGCCAGCCGACGACCTCGGCGACTTTCATGTCCGGCAGGAGCTCCGATGTCGGTTCCGGCAGGACCGGATCGGGGCCGATCTGCTGCGAGACATCGAAATCCGCGCCGTCATCGCTGCAGCCTGCGAGCGCCAGGAGGAGAAGGCCGGTTCCGATGAAGAATCTTGCACCCAAGAAGGCAGAGCTATTCATAACCGCTCACTCCGGATTGCCTGCGATAGAGGGTGGCGCGGCCAAGCAAAGCGAAGAGGATCGTCAGAAGCACCGTCGCCGCGGAGAGGATCAACCCGTAGGGCACCACAGCCGTCCAGCCATCGGCGGCATGGACGAGGTTGTTGACGAAGGCGAGGCCGAAGACGAGGATGTAGCCGACGACATGGAGCCAAACCGCCCCTTGCCTGCGTCGCTCCCTTCGAAACAGGAACTCCAACACACTGGCTAGACCGGCGATCACGCCGGCGATGATACCGGCAAAGAGCAGCCAGGCGGAGAAGTTCTGCCACATGAGATGTCCCGTCTGCCAGAAGGCGATATCAGTCAGAAGGGCGAGCGTAAAACAGACGACTGGAAACGGCACGAGCAACGAATGGACCGGGGTGGTGACGGTCGCGGCAGTCGATGCGGAATTCAGGCTCATCGGTGCCTCCTGTTCGGTCGACGGTTGAAACCTCGGGCCTGCCTATTTGTTCCGTGAGCGGTCCGCGTCGGGTGGTTCGGCCGGCTTCGCAACCACAGGAGGTGCGGATTGGAACCATGAAGCACCCCAAACAGTTTCGCCTTGCGACACGGTCTTTCGATGCCGTGTTTCGACCGGCCGCCTGCGCCGGCGACCTTTCTGAAACCTGACCGTCGCGGTCTTGGTCAGCCGCTCGGAGGAGGGGGAGTGATGGGGCCGTTGGCGACGCATATGGCAGTGCATATCCTGCTGATGAACCTCGCCGCGCCCCTGGCTGCATTCGCCGTGACGCGGGTTCGGCTGCAGCGGCGGGAAATCGCCGGGTGGGCCCTGGCGCTTGCGACATTTGCGCAGATCGCCGCCCTCTGGGCCTGGCATGCGCCGCCTTCTCTCAACCGGGCACTGGAATTTCCCACGGTTCATTTGCTGATGAATGCCAGCCTGTTCCTGACCGCATTCCTATTCTGGCGGGTGGTCCTGCGTCTTCATGGTCAACGCTCCTGGCAACCGATCGTCGCCCTTCTGATAACCAGCAAGCTCTATTGTCTTCTCGCCGTGCTCTTCGTCTTCGCGCCGAGAGCGCTCTACCCCGCTTTCGCTGCATCCCACGCGGCGCATGCGACCGGAGCCGTGAACGCCACTTTGGCCGATCAGCAGCTCGCGGGGCTTATCATGCTGGTCGCCTGTCCGGTGACCTATGTTCTCGCAGGGATCGTGATTGCTGCGCGCTGGCTTCTGACGATGGAGAAAGACGAGGCCGGATCCAGAACAGGTGCAGCGGCGTGGACCTGAGAAACCTGCACTGGACGGCCGTTGCGAAAATCGTCGGGCTCGGCGCCGTGCTGCTCGTGGCCGCGGGCGTCGTGTTCGTCTGGTCCGGGGTCTACAACGTCGCGGCCTCCAAGGACCATCTGCGGATTACGACCTGGATCCTGACGTTGATCCGCGAACGATCGATCGCCAACCGAAGCTTTACGATCGAGGTTCCGCCGCTCGATGACGACGGCATGATCCGACTTGGGGCATCCCATTTCGAAGGTGCGTGCGTAGCGTGCCACAACCGCCCCGGCGAAGAGATAAACCCGATCGTCAGCGGCATGCTGCCCCCGCCTCCGGATCTGATGGACATCGGCAAGCGCCGCCCGCCGGAGGAGATCTTCTGGATCGTCAAGCACGGCCTCAAATATACCGGCATGCCCGCATGGCCGAATACGCGGCGCGACGACGAGGTCTGGGCCGTCACGGCATTCCTCGCGAGCCTGCCCGCAACGGCAGGCAATTATCGCGAACTGGCAGGCCTCACGCGCAGCCAGGCCAGTAGCGATGAGCGATCCGTGGGCGGCAGCGCATTGACCGCCTGCGGGCGCTGCCATGAACGCGAAGGCACAGGCACGAACGGCGACCGTATCCCGCGGCTCGCGGGGTTACCGGAAGCCTATCTCCTGCGCAGCCTCCAGGAATATGCGAAGGGGACCCGCCCGAGCGGTGCCATGGAGCCGGTCGCCGACCTTCTGTCGGAGGACGCCATGCGGGAGCTGGCAGCGTATTATTCCGCGCTTCGGCCAACCGCCGGAAATCAATCGGCGCCTCCTGATCCCGAGCAACTCAGGCGTGGCGAAGCCATTGCCAATCGCGGCATCGCGCATCAGGGCGTACCGGCCTGCCTGAGCTGCCATTCCGGACGTCAATCGCAGCAGTTTCCGGTGCTCGCCGGCCAGCATGCCGAGTACATACAGGAGCAGATACGGCTCTGGCGGCGCGGAGGGCGGATCGGGACCCCTTATGGGAGGATCATGACGGCGGTTGCCGGCGCACTGGACGAGGCGCAGATCGAAGACGTCGCCGCCTATCTGGGTTCACTGCCTCCGGGAAGCGCCACGGCTCCGATGACGGAGGTGAACCGATGAGGCTCGCCCGATATTTCGCGGCGGCGAGCGCTCTCGCGCTGCAGGGCTGCGCCGGACTGCAGTCCGCCCTCGATCCTTCCGGCGCGGAAGCCGAGCGCATCGGCACGCTCAGTTGGCTGCTGGTCCTCTTCTCGACCGCCATTCTCGTCGCGGTCTGCCTGATCACGGCGGTCGCGCTTTTCGGCGGTGAGCGCTGGCGTGCCCGCATCGCGGGCGAAAGGATAGTCATCGGGGGCGGGCTCGTTTTCCCGATCCTGGCTCTCAGCGTCCTGCTGATTTACGGCTTCTACCTTATGTCACCTGGCACCACCGAGGCCCGCTCGCAGGGCGCATTGCGCATCGAGGTCGTGGGCGAGCGCTGGTGGTGGCGGGTGACCTATGTGGACGAGGCCGGACGCCGCATCGAGAGCGCCAACGAAATCCGGCTGCCTGTCGGGCGGCCGGTGGAATTGGAACTGACATCGGCAGACGTTATTCACAGCTTCTGGGTGCCGCGGCTCGCCGGAAAGCTCGACATGATTCCCGGCCATACCAACACGCTGACGCTTCAAGCGACGAAGGCCGGTATCAGTCGCGGCCAATGTGCGGAGTATTGCGGCGGCCCGCATGCCTTCATGTCCTTTTACGTGATCGCCATGCCGGAAGACCAGTTTTCGTCCTGGCTCGCAGGCGAAGCCGGCGACGCCTCGGCTGCGAAGCCGGATCAGGCCGCAGGGCAGGCGCTTTTCCTCTCCTCCGGCTGCGCCGCATGCCACCGGGTCCGCGGCACGGATGCCCGGGGTACGATCGGCCCCGACCTCACGCATGTGGGCAGCCGGCACTCGCTTGCCGCCGCGACGCTCGAAAACGACGTCGCCGCCTTCGTCCGCTGGATCCGCGACGGCCAGCACGTGAAGCCGGAAAATCTGATGCCGCCATTCGAAATCTTCACCGACGACGAATTGCGGCAGCTCGCCGCCTATCTGGACCAGTTGAGGTGACCTATGCTTGACTTCGCCGGCCTTGGACTTTGGCTGAATCTCGCGATTTTCGCGGGGGCGGCCGTGGCAGTCTGGATGGCAGGAGTCAAAATCACTGGTTATGCCAATGCGATCAGCGAGAAGACGGGAGTAGGCCAAGCCTTCATTGGCGTCGTGCTTCTCGGCGGCATCACTTCCCTGCCGGAGCTGGCGGTAGGCGTGACCTCGTCGCTCAGCGGTGACGCCAGTCTCGCGGTCAACAGCATCCTCGGCGGCATCGCCATGCAGGTGGCGATCCTCGCCCTTGCCGACATGCTGATCGGCCGCCGGGCACTGACCTCGGTCATTCCCGACCCGGTCGTCATGCTGCAGGGCGGATTCAAAATCCTTCTCCTGTCGATCGTCGCCGCCTCGATCGTGGTGGGCGACGTGCCGGTGCTTTTCTCGGGCCTGTGGATGTGGCTGCTTGCAGCGGTCACGGGCTTCGGCATGTGGGTCTTGTCACGGACGCAGCGCGACAGGCCCTGGATAGCGAATGACGAGGAGGTCACGCCGGAGAAGGAGGAAGAGAGGGCGCGGAAGGAGGCCGAGGACAGCAAGAAGAAATCGCTGCGTGAGGTGGGCTGGGCGACTGCGGGCTGCGGCGCCGTCATCATCGTCGCAGGCTATCTGCTGTCGCGTTCGGGAGACGCGATCGCCGAAGCGACCGGACTCGGCCAGAGCTTCATCGGTGCGGTCCTCGTGGCGATTGCCACGTCGCTGCCGGAAGTCAGCACGGTGTTCAGCGCCACGCGTGCCGGCCTCTATACCATGGCCATGTCGGACATCTTCGGCACGAACCTCATAGATCTGTCCCTTCTTTTCATCATCGATGTCACCGGAGGTGCCGACGCGGTGATGAACGGCGCCGGGCGCTTCGAGGCGTTTGCAGCGCTGATCGCGATCACGGTCACGGCGATCTTCTTCATCGGACTGGTCGAACGGCGGGACCGGACAATCCTCAGGATGGGTTACGACTCCTTTGCGGTCCTCAGCGTTTACCTGGCGGGGCTGGTCGTCCTCTATTTCCTGCGCGACACTGGCGGTGGAGGCGGATGATGGAACTGCCAAATCCCGATCCCCGGCCCGAAGGCGAGGTCCGCGAACTGGAGCGCATCTGGGCGACGCCGCGCGGTTGGCGGCTGGTGACGGCTGTCAACAATACGGTGATCGGTCTTCTCTATCTCGGCGTCGCGTTTCTCTTCTTCCTGATGGCCGGTCTGCTGGCCGTCGTGATGCGCACGCAGCTCGCCCTCGGCGACAATCGCCTCGTCGACCAGGACCTCTACAATCAGATGTTCACGGTCCATGGCACGACGATGATGTTCCTCTTTGCGGTGCCGGCGGTCGAGGCGCTCGGCGTCATGCTGCTGCCGCAGATGCTGGCGGCGCGCGACTTGCCCTTTCCGCGCCTCAGCGCCTTCGCCATCTGGGCCTACGTGGTCGGCGGGCTGGTCTTCTTCTCGACCATCTTCTACGACCTCGCGCCGAAAGGCGGCTGGTTCATGTATCCGCCGCTGACGCTCATGGAGTATTCGCCGGGTGACAACGCCGATTTCTGGCTGCTCGGCATCGGCTTCATCGAGATTTCGGCGATCGCCGGGGCAGTGGAGATCGTCGTTGGCGCGCTGAGGACGCGGCCGCCGGGCATGTCGCTCGCCAAGATGCCGATCTTCGCCTGGACGATGCTGATCTTCGCCAGCATGATCATGTTCGCCTTCCCGGCGGTGATCCTGGCGACGATGATGCTGGAGATCGAGCGGGCGTTCGGATGGCCCTTCTTCACAGCCGCACTCGGGGGAGATCCGCTGCTCTGGCAGCATCTCTTCTGGTTCTTCGGGCACCCGGAAGTCTACATCATCTTCCTTCCGGCCGCGGGCCTCGTCTCGATGATGGTACCGACGATGGCCCGCACGCCGCTCGTCGGCTATCACCTGATCGTCGTCGCCCTGATCGGCACCGGGTTTTTCAGCTTCGGGCTCTGGGTGCACCACATGTTCACGACAGGCATTCCGGCGCTGAGCCTCGCCTTCTTCTCCGCCGCCAGCATGGCGGTCGCCGTTCCCTCGGGCATCCAGGTCTTTTCCTGGATCGCGACCATCGCCGCGGGACGGGAGCGCTTCCGGATCACGACCGCATCGCTGTTCATTCTCGGCTTCCTGTTCATTTTCACCCTTGGAGGGCTTACCGGCGTCATGGTGGCCATGGTGCCCTTCGACCATCAGGTACACGACACCTATTTCGTCGTTGCACATTTCCACTACGTGCTGATCGGCGGTTTCGTATTTCCGCTGTTTGCGGCGATCTATTACTGGATGCCGCTCTTCAGCCGCCGGATGCTCTCGGAACGGCTGGGCCGGTGGGTGTTCTGGCTGATCTTCATCGGCTTCAACGTGACCTTCCTGCCGATGCATCTGACCGGACTCAGAGGAATGCCGCGGCGAGTCTGGACCTATCCCGGCGAAATGGGCTGGGACACGCTGAACCTCATCTCCACGGTGGGGACCTATGTGCTTGCCGTCGGCGTTCTCGTCTTTCTGGTGGATCTCGCCGCGAAGTTTCGCCTCGGGAATGGGCCTCAGGAGAACCCTTGGGGCGCGGGCACACTGGAATGGCTGCCGAACGACGTCTACTCGACCCGAAGCATTCCCCACATTACCAGTCGCGAACCGCTCTGGGACCGGCCGAGCCTCCCTCAGGAGGTACGCGACGGCCATCATTATCTTCCAAACGCTCCGACCGGCTGGCGAGAAACGATCGTGACCTCGCCGATCCATGCCCGTCCGCAATATGTCATCCAGATGCCCGGTCCCGGCTGGCCGCCTTTCCTCGCGGCCGTCTTCACGGCCGCGTTCTTCCTGCTGCTGACGGTCAAGATGGTGACGATCGCGACCATCTGCGGAGTTCTCGCCATCGCCTTCATCCTAGTCTGGGCCTGGGGGCTCGACCCCGGGCCTTCGAAAGGCATGATCGAAATCGCCAAGGGCGTCCGTCTTCCCACCTATATGAGCGGCCCGACGTCGCACTCCTGGTGGGCGATGGTGGTCCTGATGTTCGTTGCGGCGTCCCTCTATCTCGCCTATGTCTTTTCCTACCTGTTCCTCTGGGTCGTCTCGCCGGAGGTCTGGGCACCAATCGGTTCCCCGGAACCACCGCCGCTTGGCTGGCCCTTGGGGTCCGCGGCGCTGCTTCTCGCCGGCTCGGGTATCCTATGGCTTGTCAGCCGCAGGCTGGGCGTGTTCTCGGCGTCGCGCGTGGCAATGTCGGTCGCTCTGCTTCTTTCGCTCGCCTGCCTGACGGGTGCGTTCGCACTTGAACTCCGGGGACACTTGGCGACTGGCTTGAGCCCCAAGGGGAACGCCTACGGAGCCATGGTTTATCTCGGCGCCGTTCTCTTCGCTCAGCTCGTCTTCGCCCTGGTGATCATGGGGCTGTTCGCAATGGCGCGGCATCTGGCCGCGAAGCTGGATGCCGTCCGGCGGGTGACCTACGACAGCTACGCGCTGCTCTATCACTACACCGTCGCCCAGTCGCTGCTGGGCCTCGGACTGATTCACGGCTTCCCGCGACTGATCGGATAGGTGCGTCATGAACGATCCAATCCGCGAACCACCCATTGCCGGCGCAATTCTCTTTCTTCTGGCCGGGCCGATCCTTTGGGGTGGACATCTGCTTGCCGTCTATACCTTCCACGCCGTGGCATGCGCCGCCGGGGGCCCGTGGGCGACCACCATCGTTCCGGGATCCATCGTTGTGGCCACACTCGCCGCGGCCGGAGCACTCTTGCTGGCCTTCTCGTTTCCGGGAAAGCTCGCGCAAGCGCTGCGCTGTGCCGACCAGGGAGACGACCAGCCCTTCCTGATCCGCGCGGAACGCCTTCTGACAGTCCTGGCCCTAACGGGTGTCCTGTGGACCGGCTCGGGAGCACTCGCGCTTGCGCCATGCGCACAGTTCAGGTGATATCTAAGCCGAACCGCGCAACATGATCTCCGCGCTCAGCAAAATGCGTTCGTCCTCCCGAAAGGCTTCGCCGTTGCCGGATGTTTCGCCGAGCTTGAACAGGAGCAGTTCGATCGCCAGCCTGCCGATTTCGTTGTAGTTCTGCGCGACCGTCGTCAGTGGCGGACAGGTGTAGCGGGACAAGGGATGGTCGTCGTGGCCGGCGACCCTCAGATCACTGTCGGCATCGCGCCCGACCTTCAGGCCCGACTGAAACGCGGCGGCAATGACGCCGAAGGCGACGCGGTCGTTGGCGCAAAGAACGGTTTGCGTCGGGAAACCGCCCTTTGACAGGATGCGGAGCGTCTCGTCGAAGCCGAACTTCTCGAAGTCCCAGGAGGCATATGCCGTCGTCTCCACGACCTCCGGTTTCATCTTCAGTTGCCGCATGGCCTCGACATAAGCGTCCTGGCGCGCCATGGCGTTGTTGTTGACCGGGGGCATGCCGAGATAGCAGGGCGGCCCGCCCGAACGGCAGAGATAGTCGACCATCAGCCTGAAGCTCTGCCGGTTGTCGGTTCCGACGAAGGAGGAACTGTCGTCGAGCGGCGAGTCGACATAGATCAGCGGGATGCTTTGTCCGAGCGCACTCAGCTTCTGGTGATGCGACTGGACGCCGAGCGGCGCGATGATCGCGCCGGCGACGTTCATCGACTTGAAGGTTTCGATCGCCCGTTCTTCCATCTCCGGCCTGCCGTCCGAGGAAAGGACGAAGGCGAGGAACCCCGCCTGATCGGCAATGTGCTCGATCCGGCGCGTCAGAGCCATGTAGAACGGGTCCGTCGAATTGGGCACGATGACCCCGAGGATGTTGGTTCGGCGGCGGTTCAGGTTGACGGCGAAGATGTTCGGCCGAAAGCCGGATTGCTTTATCGCCGCCTCGATGGCGTCGCGCGTCTTCTTGCGCACCGATGAGGGATCGTTGAAATATTTGGAGACGGTGGGGCGCGACAGGCCGACGAACTCCGAAAAATCCTCCATCGTCTTGATCTGTCTCGTCACGGTCGAAGCGTCCCCGCTCATCTGATTTGATCTTTCGGAATATTCACCGATCACGGCGCTTCCGCTAGAGCGGGTTGAGGAAAAGTGTCAGCGGTTTTCCGCCGCCCGCATCCCGCGTCTCAACTTCTTGATCTAGACCCGGCACGCTGCGAAATAATCCTGCAGAACAGCGTCGACGGCGGCAAGTGCCAACGGCTTGGCCTGCGGCGCGACCTCGCCATTGCGAACGCGCGCGTAGCTGCCGGCGAGAAACTGGCTGATCAGCGTTTCCGGGATCGCGACGCCGTCGAGCAGAGACATGAGTTCGTCGACGGCTGCAGCGGCCTTCGGATGCGGCCAGTAATAGCGGATGCGGTCGCTATAGGAGAAGTGCCGCTGAAGTCGCTGCTCTTCCGCCGAGCCGTGGTAGTATTTTGCCCAGTTCGCCGGTTCCTCGCGCATCACCGCTTCCGTGACTTCGGCAAGCGTCCGCTCACGCGCAGCCGGAAAGAGAAAGGCAGCGATCTGGTCGAGGCCGTAGAGGGCTTCGCGAAGAGCAAAGGTGAGGCCGGGTCCGACCTTCAGGATCGCGAAGCCGTCGGCGACCAGTTCGCGAAGCGCATCCGGCGTCTGGTAATCGGTGGAATGGGCCTCGAAGACCATCCCGTGAAGTTGGCCCAGAGTGGCGCTGAGCTTTTCGGCCCTGGCACGATCATAGGCAATGACGTTCTCGTTGCCGAATTCCACGCCCGGCTGGACGACGGCGCCAACGACGCGGCTGAAGGCCCCGGCGGCGCCGGCCTCCTCGAACGCCGCGCGATGGACGCGCACGGTCTCGATGGCAGCTTCGGGAGCAGTCACTTCGAGGGTGTCTAGCTCCTCGAGCGCGCCGCCCGGTATCGGGACTTCGGTGCCGATGATGTAGACCGGGAGTACGCCCCCACGGCCGCCGACGGCATCCTCGGCGACGGCCGCCAGCCGCGCCGCGCGGGCCGCCGTGGTGGCGTCGGGCAACGCCGTCGGTTCGCCGGCGCATCCCATGCTGGTGTCGAGATGCAGCTTGGTGAAGCCGGCTTTCGCATAGGCCGTGATCATCGCCTCTGCCTTGGCCATCGCCTCATCGGCGGGGAGATGCTTCCAGGGATTGGGGCCGAGATGGTCGCCGCCGAGCAGGATCTTCTCCCGGGGGAATTCGATCCGGTCGGCGATGGCGCCGACGAAGCGGGTGAAATCCTCAGGCGTCATGCCCGTATAGCCGCCGTCCTGATTGACCTGGTTACAGGTCGCTTCGATCAGCACCGGCGCTTTCTCCCGGTGTGCGCGCAGCATGGCAGCTTCGATGACGAGCGGGTGCGCGGAACAGATCGACGGTATTCCGCGCGGGCCGGGACGCTCGCTCCACCGGGCGATGTCGATGAGATGGTTCTCTTGCATGATCAGGCCTGTTGCTCGCTGATGAATCGTTCGAGTTCCGCGCGTGTCGAAGCGCCTTCCATAGGGCCGAAGTGCATGACGGCGCGGGCGCCGGAAGCGGCGGCGAATTCAAGGGCCTCGCGAGGGCTCGCCCCGTTGAGCCAGAAGCTGACGAAGGTGGCTCCGAAGCAATCGCCGGCCCCGGTCGGGTCGATCTCCTCGACCGGGAAGCCCGGCAGGGAGAGCGCCGCCCCGGCATCGAAATAGCTGGCGCCCGCCGCGCCGCGTTTGACGACGACGGCTTTGATGCCGGATGCGAGGAGTTCCGCAACCGCCTGACTTTCCGTCTTTGCTTCGGTGAAGAGGAAAAGCTCGTCTCCGCTCGGCAGGAAGAGATCGGTCTCGGCGAGCACCGTAAGCAGCGCCTCGCGCATACCGGGGCTTTTGAGGATCTCCGGACGAAGATTCGGGTCGAAGGAGACCGTGCCCCCGCCGGCCTTGACGATGCCGATCGCGGCGAGAATGCTCTCGACCACGCTCGGCGCGTAGAGCGAAGAGCCCATGACATGGACATGGCTGCATTCGCCGACGAGCCGGGTCATGCGCTCGTCGAGCGTGATCTTGCCGCAGGCGCTGTCGCGGATGTTGAACACGAAAGCGCGGCTGCCATCGGGCCGGTAGCGGACGAAGGCGCTGCCGGTCGTGGCGAGCGGATCGACCTCGATGCCGGAAATGTCGACGCCGTCGCGCTTGAGGCGTTCGAGGTTGACCGTGCCGAAATCATCCCCTCCGACGCGGGAGATGATCGCGCATGGCTGACCGAGCTTGCCGGCCTGGTCGATGAAGATGGCCGGTGCACCGGAAGGGAAGGGGCCGATGAGCGGCGTCGCCTTCCGGAACCCGTCACCCTTCTCGGTCGCGATGATCTCGACGAGAATCTCGCCGATCGTCAGTATCTTGTGCATGTGGATGTCACTCGTGTCGGGGTTCAGCGCTTTGCCTGCTTGGCACGGACGTCGAGCCAGACGGCGACGAGGATCACCAGTCCCTTGACGATCAGCTGGTAGAAGTAGGGGACGGAGAGCATGTTCATGCCGTTGTTCATGACGCCGATGATGAGCGCGCCGATCAGCGTGCCGACCATGGTTCCGACGCCGCCCGCAAGGCTGGTGCCGCCGAGAACGGCCGCGGCGATGGCGTCAAGCTCGTAGCTCATGCCCGCATTGGTCTGTGCGGAGAACAGGCGGGAGGAAAGCAGCACGCCGCTGATGGCCGCCATCACGCCGGAGATCATGAAGATCAGGATCTTCAGCCGGTCGACCTTGATACCGGAGTAGACGGCCGCCTCACGGTTGCCGCCGGTCAGATAGGCGCGCCGGCCGAAGCTCGTCTTGCTGAGCACGATCTGATTGATGACGAAGAGAACGGCGACGACCCAGATGATGATCGGCAGTCCCAGGAAGCTCTCGGTACCGATTGCGGTCCAGGTTTCGTTCTCGATCATGGCCGGTGCTCCGTTGGTCGGCAGGCTGACCATGCCGCGATAGATACCCATGGTCGCGACCGTGACGATGAAGGACGGCAAGAGCAGTTTGGCCGTCAGCACCCCGTTCAACATTCCCATCAGGGCGCCGGCGGCGAGCGTCAGCGCGATTGCCGGCGCGAAACCCATTCCGAAGGCAAAGCATTGCGCCCCGACCATTCCTGCCACCGCGATGATCGAGCCGACGGAAAGATCGATCTCGCCGAGCAGGATCACCCATGTCATCCCGAAGGCCGCGATCGCAACAACGGCGACCTGCTGCAGGATGTTCATGAAGTTTACAACCGTCATGAAGCGCGGGTTGAAGAAGGAAAAGACGATGCAGAGCATCACCAGCGAAAGGAAGATGCCGCCATATTGCTTGAGAGCCCGAACCAGGGCGGCTTTGGCTGCTGTGTTCTGTGTCATGATTGAAAACCTGTCGCGTGAGCCATGATCGTCTCTGGAGTGAGGGCAGAGCCTTCGAGCGTGGCGCCGGGCGCGCCCTCATGCATGACGACCACGCGGTCGCTCATTCCCAGGACTTCGGGCAGGTCGGAGGAGATCAGCAGAATTGCCGTTCCCTCGGCCGCCAGCTCGCGGATGATCTTGTAGATTTCGAATTTCGCGCCGACGTCGACGCCGCGGGTCGGCTCGTCGAGGATCAGCACCTTGGGTCGCGTGAGCAGCCACTTGGCGAGCACGATCTTCTGCTGGTTGCCGCCGCTGAGCGCCCCCGCCGGCGTTTCCAGCGAGTTCGTCTTGATCGAGAGCTTCCCGACCTGTTCGGATGCCGCGGCCCGTTCCGCGCCGTTGCGGATGAAGCCCAACCCTCCGGCGAAGTCTGCGAGAGCCGCCATGGATATGTTCCACTCGACGCTATGGCCGAGGACGAGGCCCTCTTCCTTCCGGTTCTCCGTCACGAAACCGACGCCGCGGGCGATGGCCTGGTCCGGGGAACGGAACCGCACGACCTCGCCATCGAGGCGCACCGTGCCTGCGGCGCTCTTCATGCCGAAAAGCGCGTTCATCACCTCCGAGCGGCCCGAACCGACAAGCCCGAAGAAGCCGACGATCTCACCGGCGCGCACGTCGAAGGACACGTCCTGAAACTCGCCTTCGCGCGTCAGCCGGTCGACTGCAAGGACCGGGGCCCTGTCCGCCGCCACATGGTGCACCGGCGGTGGGTAGATTTCGTCCATGCGGCGCCCGACCATCAACGCGATGAGCGTCTCGATGGTGACCTCGTCGCGCGCATGCGTCGAGACATATTCGCCGTCTCTGATGACGGTGATGTCGTCGCTGAGCCGCATGATCTCTTCCATGCGGTGCGAAATATAGATGATCGCGGCGCCGCGCTGCCTCAGCCGGCCGATGATCTCGAAGAGGATCTCGGCCTCGCTGTCGCTGAGTGAGGAAGTCGGCTCGTCCAGAATGACGACCTTGGCATCATGGCTCAGGCCTTTGGCGATCTCGACGAGCTGTCGCTGGGCAATCGAGAGATTGCCGACCTTCTCCGTCACGTCGATGGGAAGTCTGAGGTCGGCTACGATCCGGTGCGCCTTCGCGACGAGCGCCTTGTCGTTGATGAAGCCGAAACGGCGCGGCTCGCGCGTGGCGAGGATATTCTCAGCGACCGTCAGATTGTTGCAGAGGCTCAATTCCTGGAAGACGATCGCCAGCCCGAGCGAGGCGGCCTCCTGCGGGTTGGCGGGCCGGTAGGCCTGCCCGTCGAGAACGATCTCTCCTGACGTTGCCCCGTGCACGCCGGCGAGAATCTTCATCAATGTCGATTTGCCGGCGCCGTTTTCGCCGAGCAGCGTATGAACCCGGCCGCGCCGGACTTCGAGCCGCATCCCCTTGAGGGCGGCGACCTGCCCGAAGGATTTGGTGACATCGGTGATCTTGAGAATGGTATCCGCAGCGGAACCATGCATGGCGGGCCTCCTTCAGCCGGACCGGAGCGTATCCGGCACCATGCGCCGGATACGCTCGTGGTATGCCGCCGCCCCGAGGCGGCAGCCGTCCTGGGAGGGACCTATTTCCCGGTATAGACGCCCGGTACGATCGGCTGCTCGGCCGGTACCGTCTCGCCGGCGACGACCTTTACGGCGGTGTCGATCGCCTGCTTGCCCATCTGGTCCGGGAATTGCTGGATCACGCCGACCATCACCGGATTGCCATCGACGGCATCGCGTGCTTCCTTCATGCCGTCGAAACCGATGACCTTGACCTGCGATTCCAGTCCGGCGGCCTTGACGGCAACGGCCGCGGCAAGGGCCGCATCGTCGCCGAAACCGAAAATGCCGGTAATGTCGGGATTGGCCTGCAGCATGTTCTGTGCGGCAGCGAGGGCTTCGGCGCGGGTGATGCCCGTCTGCGTCGCGACGATCTCCATTTCCGGATGCTTGGCGATCGCTTCCTTGAAGCCGTTGACGCGATTGACCACCGACTGAACGGTCGGATAGTCGATAATGGCGACCTTGCCCTTGTTTCCGAGAACCTCGGCCATGAGCTCGCCCGCCTTCACGCCGCCGGTGAAATTATCGGTGCCGATATGCGACGTCACCGTCGCGCCATTAGCGGGAACGTCGACGGTGATCACCTTGATGCCGGCTTTTTCCGCCTTTGCGATGGCGGCGCGTACGCCCTGGCTGTCGACAGGCGAAATGACGATCACATCAACGCCCTTGACGATGAAGTCCTCGACGTCGGCGAGCTGCTTGTTGAGGTCCTGATTGGCGATCGCCACCTCGAGCGCGACGTTCTTCTCCTTGGCTTCGGCTTTCATCGCCTCGGCGAGCTCGATGTAGAACGGGTGCTGCTGGGTCAGGAGCGATGCGCCGATGCCGTCGGCGAAGGCGCCGGATGCCAGCAATGTGAGCGCGGTGCCGGCGACGAGAGTTTTGAGAATGCGGGGCATGTTCATGGTTCCCTCCCTTGGAAACGGCGGGCCTTCAACGTTTGCAACCAGGCAGGCAGGCCCTCCCGTCCCTGACCTTGGCAGGGAGTAAACATCACAAAACTTACCGCGCGTCAATTTTAAAAAGTACGCATACCAATAAAGATGAGCGCACGAGAAAATATTAGCCGGAGCTTCGATCCCCCGGATATTGCGGCACGGGAAGGGGAGGCAACCAGCTCTCCCGCCGGACGACCCAGATCTCGTATTGCGGATTGAGAGCGGCCGGGGCGTCGTCCAGTGAACCGACGCGAATTTCGGTTTCCTCTTCTCCCGGGTTGAAGAGCCGCGATCCGCAGTCGGGGCAAAAGCCACGGCCGGCGAATATCTTGACTTCGCCAGAGCTCTTGAAAGCCCGGGTGGGCCAGACGGCGAAGGTCACGAAAGAGGAGCCGCTTTCCTTGCGGCAGTCCGCACAATGGCAAAGTCCCACCCGCAAAGGTTCTCCGCTCACCTCATATCTCAGCGCTCCGCAAAGGCACCCGCCTGTTCTCGTAATCATCTGCTGGCATCTCCAATCTGGCTGGACTTCGAGCGGGATCAAGGAAAGGCGCATGCGCGTTCCGCCGGCATCCCGCTCCAACTCTTTCAAATCTCCGATGTTTCATGATTTGTTTTGGCCGGACAGGAAGCCATCCCAGCCGTCGGGGCATGCGGCCCTTGGGGAGCGGGCGGCGTGACCCTATCTAAGAGGCGGTGCAACCACCTGAAGGCGAAGGCTCATGTCAGAAAAGCCGATCAGAATTCCAGGCCCCGACCATCCGATCACTGTCGAACGCAATCCCGGACGCGTCGTCGTCAAGCTCGATGGCCGCGTCGTAGCCGATACGCGCGACGCGCTCACATTGCGCGAGGCGTCCTATCCGCCCGTGCAGTACATCCCCCGCAACGACGTCGACATGTCGCTGCTTGCGCGCACCGATCATGGGACCTATTGCCCCTACAAAGGCGATGCGTCCTATTACAGCATCGCAGCCGGTGGCGAGCGCTCGAAGAATGCCGTCTGGACCTATGAGAATCCGCATGACGCGGTCCGTGAAATCAAGGACCACATGGCGTTCTATCCGGACCGGGTGGATTCGATCGAGGAAAGCTAAGCGGCAGGCCCGTAACTCGGCAAGCGCCGAATGACGGCTTCCGGCATCGCCGCAACCTGCAATCGTCAGGGATGCACGGCCTTCAGAGGCTTGGGACGACGAAGTCGAACCTTCCAGTGCTCCGGTCATCGTCGAGCGCCATGACCAGCCTCGGATCGAACAGCCTGTCGCCGTGGTTTCTAGGATGGTCGGGAAAGTAGAGCTGGGTAGTCAACACCTCGCCGCCTCGTGGTTGCACGCGGATATGATAATGGGCCGTGCGGAACGAATAGTGCTGCGTCAGGATCGTGTCGAAACCCCACCGACCGGCATCATCGGTAAGCTGATAGGCGCGCCAGCGATAGCCGTCGTTGTCATATTCGCCACGCTCGTCTGCATGCCAAATCTCGACCATCGCCTCCGGCACTGGCCGGCAGCCGGTATCGAACACAAAACCGCGCAGGGAAAACCGACGTCGCGATCCGGCATCGGCCGTGAGATCGTTTCTTTGCGGCGCGTTGGGACGGTAGAATGGACCTTGCGTCTGCTGCGGCGTGGACACTGATCCCGTTTCGCATGCAGGCGTGAGAGGGAGTGCCGAGAGCTGCGCCCAAACATGGGCGGACGATCCGGTGAAAATCATAGCTGGCGGTGCGGCCAGCAATGACTGTAGGACAGTTCTGCGCGTCTGTTTCATGGGTTTGGTCCCTTGAGCATCAATATATTAAGGCGGCCGGAAAGCGAATACATTCACCAGCCCTGCAGCCAGGATCAGCGTCTTGAGCTGGAAGGCCGGGTACGCGATGTAAGCTCCACCCCGGACGGAAAACAGCATCATGCCGGAGATCAGCGCGAGCGCCAGCCCGAAAGCGGCAACCGGCACGCATGTCGCCAACCATTCCCGCCAACGATCCGCCATCCACAAGCCCGCGGTTCTCAGGTCGGAGCTGACGATTGCACCGACGAGCAAAGCTGATCCCGACGACATGTGCAGCGTTGACCGAGGCATAGGCAACCCGGCTGGCGCGGAGATAGCCGATCTGCGACGAACCGGCGACAACATCGAGGATCTCAGTCAGCATTCTTCGACCATATAGCTCATTGCGACGGTACGGCTCTCCACCTCACCCCCCGGCAGCTGCAGCCACTGGACGTTGAGTTGGCGTGGCGGGTCGCAATTCCGTACAGCGACCGCAGCAATCCGGTCTCCTCTAGCGATGCGGTCGCCGAGCGATGAATATTGGGCCGTCGGCGGCAGTTCGAGGACAACAGTCTGTCCAACGACGTCTTCAGGAACCGTCAGCGATTGCGCGTCGAGAAAGCTGGCTGCAGGACCAAGGTCGGGCAGGGGCGCAGGCATGGACAAATCGCTGGAGATCTCGACGGTAAGTTCGGAGTGTGGATTGCCGAAATACGCTTCGACCACCAACCCCTCGACCCAGACGGGTGTGGCAAGATTGTACCGCCCGTCGAAGCCGTGATGGGCTCGCGCGATGCCGACCAGGATGAGGCCCAGAAGCAACCCTGTTCCCGCGGTCCTTCTCAACATCTTGCCCAGGGGCAAGGCACCGGCGGCTGGAAACCCTTTCAAGTTCATCATCGTTTCCTTTGGCTAAGGTGCTTCGCCAGTTGAAGGGCTGCGCACCCTTTGTTCACGCAGAGCGAAAAGTTGGCATGTGTTGGCGGTGGCGTCGGGATGCGGGGCTCGCCGGCATCGAACCGATCTCGATGACCAACACCCTTGGCAGCGGCACCTCCGCGCCCAGATGTCGGGCTACGGAAGCCATGATATTGTTGACCACCTCGCAAAAGCAGATCGCTACCGCACGTCATCTACGCAATGCCACCATTCGCGTATACGACTTGACCGTTCACCCAAGACGCACCGCCGCTGCACAAGAGAGAAATGACATTGGCGATGTCGTTCGGCTCGCCGAGCCGTCCATGGGGCGTGCGTTTTACAAAACCAGCGAGCTCCGCTTCAGTTTTGCCGTCGGTGAACAGTGTCGTGTTGACCACGCCCGGAGCAATCGCATTGACGGAGATGTTCCGCCCCGCCAGCTCCTTCGCCAAAACGGTGGCATACAGTTCCTGAGCCATTTTCGAGGCCGCGTAAGGTCCGTAGGTTTCCGTGCGGAACCTGGTAATGGTGGAGGAAAGCGGGAATATCCGGCCACCGTCGCGAACGCGCCGCGCGGCTTCGCGCAACGTGTGGAAGCTCCCGAGGATGTTGACGTCGAACATGTGGTTGACGTCTTCGTCGGACATGTCGGCGAAGGGTGCCAGATGCATGACCCCGGCGTTTGCCACCACGACGTCGATGCCGCCGAACGCCTCTTCGCCGGCATCGAACAGCGCTCGCACGGCTGCGGGATCCCGCACATCCGCCTGCCGCCAGATAGCCGGGCTTCCGCTGGCCTCGATGTCGCGCGCGACCTGGGCTGCCAGATCCCTGTTCACCACGCAATTTACCACCACTCGATAGCCGTCGCGGCCTAGCTGTCGTGCCGTTGCCGCACCTATTCCTCTGGACGAGCCAGTTACCAGTGCAACTCTTGGACGGCCGGCAGTTCCCGGCACCGTTCCGTCCGGCGTTGCCGCGGACTGCGCTTGAGCCAAGCCTGCCATGGCGGCCGATGTGGCAAGAACGCCAGCTCCGGCCAGCAGCTTGCGCCGCGACACCGCATTGGTACCGGACACATTCTGGTTATCTGTCACTTTCATCTCCTTTTCGGCGATTGAGTCGACGCTGCGTCGACCGAGTTTCCCATAACCGGTGAATTCAAAGGCGCACGCTTCATCGCGGCATCACACGAGAGCGTCTCACTCAGCTTGAACCGAGCATCTCGACGGCCTTGTCGAAGTTCCCGTTTCGCTCCGCCCAGCGCAGGAAGCCGACCCGTTCCACCAGAATTTCTCGGGGCGTCGGCTGCTGGAGGAACAGCGTCATTGTCTCGTCGATAAAGGCGGCCAAGGGCATATAGCCTTCGCGCGTAGATTGGCCGGGTGTGAGTTCGGTTTGCACCGCAGGCGGTGCAAGCTCGATGACCTCGACCTTTCCCTTGAGCTGTTCGCGCAGCGAGACCGTGTATGAATGGATTGCCGCCTTTGTGGCGTTGTAGGTCGGCGTGCTGCTCATAGGCACGAAGGCAAGACCGGAGCTCACATTGACGATGGTCGCCTCCGACTGCCTGATGAGATGATCGATCAGCTCGTTCGTCAGCCGGATCGGTGCCAGAAGATTAGTGGTGATCGTCTGCTCTGCGTCACGCAGGTCACGCTTCCCGGACAGGTCCTCCCGACGCATGATGCCGGCATTATTGACCAGTACGTTCAGGGCCGGGTGCTCGGTCAGCACGCGCCCGGCGAATTCCCTGATGTGGTCACGATCGTCAACGTCGACCGCCACTGCGTACATGTCCTGGCGGCCGGCGATCGTTTCCTCCAGCGTCTCCATGCGCCGGCCTGCTACAATCACGGTGTTTCCGAGCGCGTTGAAACGCTGGGCCAACTTCCGGCCAATCCCGGAGCCGCCGCCGGTAATGAGAATTGTGTTTCCCGTCGTTTTCACTTTGAACTTTCTCCACCTCTATCTGCGGACCGTTGCTCTCCCCATAGGTCTGCCATTTCGGTGGCGGACATCCGAAAGCAAGAGGATCTGCATCCACGTTGTCAGGAGTTTTTTACAGCGAACGCGAGCATGGAAGCTTGCCCTGGCCTGCGCATAACTTGCCTTATCCTGCAGGGGCGGTGAAACTCCCTCGCTGACGTGCTACGTTCAGGCCGAAAAGCAGGAACAAGCGATATGAATGCGCTCAAGCAAGCTGTCCGGACCTATGCACGCTGCCACGCGAACCGCGACGGCTTGGCCGTCACTACCGTGCCAGGGTTGCGCACGATGTGCGTTGAAGATCCGGCCGGCGACCTACACTCCGTCTACCGGCCACTCGTCTGTTTCGTGCTGCAAGGCGCGAAGCGCATGATAGTGGGAAGCGAAGAACGTGTATTCTACGGAGGACAATCCGTCATCGTGGCGGCCGACATGCCTGTGGTCGGACGGATCGTCGAGGCGAGCTCGGGTGCGCCCTATCTTGCGATCGCAGTGGAACTGGAGATGGCGCTCCTGCGCGAAGTCGCGGCCCAGATCGGCGATACTTGCTCACTACGTTCATCGGGAATGCAAACGCTGTTCGCGGAAGATACCGAAGGAGCGATGCTCGATTGCGCGTCGCGCCTGATGCATCTTCTGGACCGACCGGACGCGGTGCCGATTCTGCGGCCCGGCATCATGCGGGAACTGCATTACTGGCTCCTATCGGGTCCGCATGGTCCTGCGCTGCGGACGCTTGCCGACCCCGACAGTTATGCCGGCCGCCTGGCTGCCGCCATAGCGATTCTCAGGACCGAGTATCGCTCGCGCGTGCCTGTCGAACGCCTCGCAGCGGCAGCGGCGATGAGCCTCACCGCATTTCACAAGCACTTCAAGATGATGACCTCGTTGACGCCGGGACAGTATCAGAAGCGACTGCGTCTCATCGAAGCACGACGTCTCATGCTCGACCAAGGCTTCTCGGCAAGCAACGCGGCATTCGAAGTGGGCTATGAAAGCGTTTCCCAGTTCACGCGCGAGTATGGTCGGCTCTTCAACATGCCGCCAAAGCAGGACGCTCTCCGCGCTCGAGCCATTTCATCAATCTTCAAGCACTCTCAAGCGGATGCATTGGGCGCAGAGCTTCATTAGCGTCGTGGCCAATGTCCTCCACGAACACCCTCTGCAAGGCTCATTCTAACCCCGCTCCGCGATCCGCGCCGCAGTCAGGGCCACGCCGTCGGCTATGCGGTTGCGCGCGATCGACGAGTAGCCCATGCGGAAGAAGCGGCATGGGCCGTCGTCCTTCGGGAAGAAGGGCGACCCGGATTCGATCAGCACGCCGTCCTTTCGCAAAGCGTTCATCAGCAAGTCCGCATCGAGACCTTCCGGCCCCTCGATCCAGAAGGACGTGCCGCCGAAAGCCGCAGATCCGGCGATCTCCAATCCGGCATCCCGGAGGGCAGCGTCCATGATGATGTGGCGGCGATGATACTCCTCGCGCATGCGGTGCAGCACGGCATCATAGTGTCCGAGCGCCAGGAAATAGGCGGCCGTTCTCTGGAGGTGCCCCGGCGGATGCCGCAACATCAAGGCCCGTAGTGCCCGCGCCTCCCGGATCACGGCAGCCGGCGCCACCAGATAGCCGAGACGCAGGCCGGGAAACAACGACTTGGAGAAACTGCCGATGTAGAAGACCCGGCCGCAGCGGTCGAAGGCCTTGAGGGCCGGGGAGGGGGGCGCCAGAAAGCTCATCTCGAACTCGTAATCGTCCTCGACGATTATGAAGTCCTTGGAGGCGGCCGCCTCGAGCAAGGCCGCCCGCCGTTCGATCGGCATCGTCGCGCCGGTCGGCGAATGATGGCTGGGCGTGACGAACACGGCATCGACCTCTTCTGGAAGCGCGGCGGGCGGCAGGCCGTCCTTGTCCACGTCGACGAAGGTGATCCCGGCGCCGCTCAAGCGAAGCGATGCACTCATGTCGGGATGGCAGGGGTTCTCGCAGACCGCATGGGCGCCCTGACGCAACAGGAGCTGGATGACGATCCAGAGGGCGTTCTGCGCGCCCACCGTCACCAGGATCTCGTCGGGGTTCGCGCGGATGCCGCGGCCCGGCAATGTGCGCGAGCAGATATAGTTGACAAGCTGGATGTCGTCCGCCGCCGCGAAGTCGCCCGCCATCAGCTCGAAATCCTCGCGCGCCAGCGCCCGTCGCGCGCAGTCGCGCCAGGCCGTGAGGTCGAACAGCGACGGGTCCATCTGACCGTATAGGAACGGATAAGGGTAGGTTCGCCAGTCGAGGGGCTTACGCATCTGCTTGGCCACGATGAAGGTCGAGCGCAACTTGGCCGACCAGTCGATGGCATCGGCCGCAGCATGGGCGGCCTGCATCGCGATGGCTGTCGTTGGGGGCTTGCCGGCCACACGGTAGCCGCTCCGGTTCGCCGCCTCCACATAGCCCTGGGAAGCGAGTTCCTGATAGGCGAGCGTTACGGTGATCCGCGAAATATTCAGATAGGCCGCAAGCTTGCGGCTGGAGGGCAATTGGGCGCCCGGCGCCAGGCGGCCCGACAATACGGCCGAAACGATCGTTTCGCGGATCTGCGCCTGCAGGCCCGTTTGGCTGGCCCGGTCAAGGAAAAAGATCGTTTCGGAGACGGTCGAGCCCGCCATTGTTCACCTCGCCCAACTGGACTCATCTAACTTCCTATCTGGATATAAGGCAATCCGAAGCGTGGGCCTATTTCTATTCAGCAAGCAAAGACCGTCATTCAATGTACGGCGCGACCCCGCAAAAAGCGGGGCGACATAACCAAAGAGGGTAACGACATGATCCACCTTAGAAGTTTCAAGCACTTGTCCGGAGCCGTGGCTATCGCCGCCGGCGTCCTCACTTCCTTCGCCGCCCAAGCGGAAACCAGCGTCGTCGTGGGCTATCAGCAGATCGTCGGTCCGTTCATCTCGGCGATTGCCGACGGTCGTTTCGATGCCGCAGCGAAGGAAGCCGGCTATACGATCGATTGGCGCCAGTTCAGCTCCGGCGGTGACATTTCGACGGCGCTCGCCTCCGGAAACGTGCCGATAGGTGTCATCGGCTCGACCGGAACGACAGCCGCAGCGTCCCGCGGCGTCGAGCTCGAACTCTTCTGGATCCTCGACAATATCGGCAAGTCGGAAGCACTCGTCGCACGAGAAGGATCCGGCATCGAAAAGCCGGAAGACCTGAAGGGAAAGAATGTGGGTGTCCCCTTCGTCTCGACGTCGCACTTCCATCTGCTGGTCGGCCTCGAACAGGTATGGAAAACCGATCCGAGGGAAGTGAACATCCTCAACATGAAGCCGCCGCAGATCGTCGCTGCCTGGCAGCGCGGCGATATCGATGCCGCCTATGTCTGGCCGCCGGCTCTGTCGGAACTCCTGAAGAGCGGCAAGGTCATCTCCGATTCCGAGGCGATCGGCGCCGCGAGCGTGCCGACCTTCGACGGGCTTGTGGCCGACAAGGAATGGGCGGAGGAAAACCCCAAATTCATGGCCGCCTTCACCAAGGTGCTCGCGGACGCCTATGCCGATTACAAGGCGAATGGCAGCGGCTGGAAGGCCGACTCGCCGCAGGTCCAGGGCATGGTCAAGCTGATCGGCGGCGACGCCGAGGGTATCGTCCAGGCACTGAACCTCCTGTCCTTCCCGACCGCCGACGAACAGGTCTCCGATAAGTGGCTTGGCGGCGGCGCTGTCCGGGCGCTGGAGGCGAGCGCCAAGTTCCTGGTCGCTCAGAAACAGATCGACACTGCGCTCGACGACTACGCACCCTTCGTCAACAGCGCCTATGCGAAAGAAGCCGCCAAGTAGCAGACGACGCGCTCCCGCCCGAGCGTCGTGCGCGGTTAGGAGCGCCGCTGATACCCTCGACACAGCACTTTCCAGGAAGGCCTGCGATATGGAAACGCTCAACGTCAGCAATGTCAGTCTGACCTATCCCGGTCTCTATTCGGACCAGGCGGTTATCGCGCTCAAGGGCGTGAATCTCGAAATCAAAAGCGGCGATTTCGTCGTCGCGCTCGGTGCATCGGGCTGCGGCAAGACCACGCTCCTCAACCTGATGGCGGGCTTCATGGCGCCGAGCGACGGGGAAATCATGCTGGGAGACCGCCGCATCACCGGCCCGGGCGCCGACCGCGGCGTCGTCTTCCAGAAGCACGCGCTTCTCCCGTGGCTCAACGTCATCGACAATACCGAGTTCGGATTGAAGCTCAGGGGTGTCGACAAGGCGACCCGGCGAGACCTGGCGACGAGAAATCTCGCGCTTGTCGGGCTGCAGGATTTCCACCGGCACATGATTTATCACCTCTCCGGCGGCATGCAGCAACGTGTCGGCATCGCCCGCGCGCTCACCTGCGATCCGGCGATGCTGCTCATGGACGAGCCTATGGCTGCCCTCGACGCACTGACGCGCGAGACCATCCAGGAATTGCTGCTGGAAGTGTGGCAACTCACCAACAAGATGTTCTTCTTCATCACCCACAGCGTCGAGGAGGCGCTGTTCCTCGGCTCCAGGCTGATCGTGATGTCGCCCCGTCCGGGCCGCATCACCCATACCTACGAGCTCGATTTCAACAAACGCTTCCTGGAGAACGGCAATGCACGCGCAATCAAATCCAGCCGCGACTTCATCGACATGCGTGAAGAAATCCTCGGCATCATCTATGGCGACGAGCTCCAATCCGGCAACCCGGAGCTCCTCCATGCTTGAGGGTGTCGCAAAGAGCAAACCGGTTCGTCCGGGCAGGATCTACGGTGCGCCGGGCGACGGCATGAGCGGCCACATCAGCCTGCTCACGGCCCTTGCGTTCATCGCGCTCTGGCTGCTCGTGACCGAAATGGGCTGGATCAAGCCGCTGTTCCTGCCGTCGCCGCTCGCCGTCTGGGACAAGTTCGTGATCGCTCTTACCGAAGGCGTCTCGAACTCCACTTTGGCACAGCATACGCTGGCAAGTCTCGGCCGCGTGCTCGGAGCTTTCCTGCTGGCACTCGTCACGGCCGTTCCCGTCGGCATCCTGATGGGCGTCAACCGGGTCGTGCGCGGGCTCTTCGACCCGATCATCGAATTCTACCGGCCGCTGCCGCCGCTCGCCTATCTGCCGTTGATCATCATCTGGCTCGGCATCGGTGAATTCCCGAAAGTGTTCCTGATCTATCTGGCGATCTTCGCGCCGATGGCGATCGCCGCCAGAGCCGGTGTCCGCTCGGTCTCGACGGAACAGATCCATGCGGCTTACGCGATGGGCGCGACGCGAGCCCAGGTGATCGGACATGTGATCCTGAAGGCTGCTCTGCCGGAGATATTCACCGGCATGCGTATCGGGATCGGGGTCGGCTGGACCACGCTCGTCGCCGCCGAAATGGTGGCCGCCCATCGTGGCCTCGGCTTCATGGTGCTGAATGCCGCCGAATACCTCGCCAGCGATACGGTCATCATGGGCATCGTCGTCATCGGCGTCTTCGCCTTCGCCTTCGATCTCATGATCCGCTACCTCGAAAAGGCGCTCATTCCCTGGAAGGGCAAAGTGTGACGGCAGCCGCTCGGACCTAGTCGGCCGCCCCGGACAACCTCTTCTCAAGCATTTGAACGGGCCCACGGCCGCCCGCCCGGCGAAGCCATGCCCAGGCATGAACAAGGAATTTCGACATGACCGCCGAAGATCTTGCAAAGCTTTTCGACGCCTTCAACAGGCACGACATCGACAACGTCATGGCCTTTTTCGCCGCCGATTGCGTCTTCAACGCCGTTGCCGGCCCGGAGGCCTGCGGCAAGCGCATCGCCGGCGCCGAAGCGATCGCCGATGCCTTCTCAGGCGTATGGACGGCAATGCGGGATGCCCATTGGGATCATCACAGCCACTTCGTCCACGGTGATCGCGCCGTCTCCGAGTGGACGTTCTCGGGGACCAATGAGGACGGTACGCGCATCGTCGCAGAAGGCTGCGATCTCTTCACGCTTCGCGACGGAAAGATCGTCCGCAAGCAGGCATTCCGAAAGAACCGACCGCTCATCGAACCGCAGCCGAGATACTGAGAGCCTCCAGGGCAGGATCACGACATGGAACACCAACTGGCCAGACCGATCGCATCGCGGAAGCCCTTCGATCCGACCTATGATCCGATCCGCGCGCCCAATCCGGGCGACGGCAAGGACTATGCGCCGACCTACTGGATCGGCACGGCCGGCACTCCGCCTGCCGACGATGGGCCCGTTAGCGGCGATATGGACGTCGACGTCGCTATCGTCGGCTCCGGATATACGGGGCTCTCCTGCGCGATCCATCTGGCCCAGGAGCATGGCATCAAGGCGACGGTGCTCGAAGCCAATGGCGTCGCCTGGGGCTGCAGCACCCGCAATGGCGGTCAGGCGCAGATTTCCGCCGGCCGGCTCAAGCGTTCGCAATGGATCGAGCGCTGGGGCGTCGATGTGGCCAAAAGGCTGCATGGCGAAATCAGCGAAGCCTTCGATCTGTTCCGGGACCTGATCCGCTCGCCCGAGATCGACTGCGACCCTCAGGACGGCGGCCATCTTTATATCGCCCATCGGGACAAGGTGATGCCGGCGCTCGAAGCCGAGTCTCGGCTTCTCAACGAGGTTTTCGGCTACCGGTCGCGTATCGTCGGCCGCGATGAGGTCCACCGCGACTTCGTACGCGACGAGGAGGCGAGGGGGGCGATGTACGAACCGGACGGCATGGGCATCCACGCGGCCAAGCTCGCCTTCGGCTACCTCAATCTGGCACGCAAGCTCGGTGCGCGGGTCCACACGGCCAGCCCCGTTCTCGGCTGCGACTGGAAGAACGGCGCCTATCATCTGACTACGCCGGGCGGCACCGTTCGTGCGCGCGCCGTCTGCATTGCGACGGCGGGCTATACCTCGCCGGACCTGCATACGCTGACGCGGCACCGGCTGATGCCGATCCTCTCGAACTCGATCGTCACGCGCCCGCTGACCGAGGAAGAACGCGCCGAACTGAACTTCAAGACGCGGATCCCGCTCACCGATACGCGCACGCTGCGCCACTACTACCGGATGATGCCGGACGGCCGCGTGCAGATCGGCAGCCGCAGCGCCATCACCGGCCGCGATGCGGTCAACCCCAAACATCTCGATCGGCTGCTCGAAGGGCTCTACCGAAAGTATCCGATCCTGAAGGGGATCACGATCGACTATTCCTGGTGGGGCTGGGTCGATGTCAGCCACGACATGATGCCGCGGATCTTCCGGCCCGATCCAAAACAGCCGCTGTTCTATGCGATGGGCTATGGCGGCAACGGCGTCATGTATTCCGCCCAGGCCGGCCGCCGCATGGCCCAGATGGTGGCGGGCAAGGGCGGCGCACTCGACCTGCCGATCTTCACGTCGCCGCTCCCGAGCCACGGCCTGCTCACGCCTTTCAGACGCCTCGGCCAGTGGGGCATGTATCGCTGGTACTACCTCAAGGACGAAATTCTTTAGCCGCCCGGTCGGCCTTACCCTCAACGCGAAAGGAACATGACATGAAAATGACGACCGAAGAGGCGTTTGTAAAAGTCCTGCAGATGCACGGCATCGAGCATGCGTTCGGGATCATCGGCTCGGCGATGATGCCCGTATCGGACTTGTTTCCGAAGGCGGGCATCCGGTTCTGGGACTGTGCCCACGAGACCAATGCCGGCATGATGGCCGACGGCTTCAGCCGGGCGACCGGCACAATGTCGATGGCGATCGGCCAGAACGGCCCCGGTGTGACCGGTTTCATCACGGCGATGAAGACGGCCTACTGGAACCATACGCCGCTGCTCATGGTCACGCCGCAGGCGGCCAACAAGACCATCGGCCAGGGCGGCTTCCAGGAAGTCGACCAGATGGCGATGTTCGAGGAGATGGTCTGCTACCAGGAGGAAGTGCGCGATCCGAGCCGCATTCCCGAAGTCCTCAACCGGGTCATCGAGAAGGCATGGCGCGGTTGCGCACCGGCGCAGATCAACATCCCGCGGGACTTCTGGACTCAGGTGATCGACGTGGACCTGCCGCGCATCGTCCGCTTCGAGCGGCCGGCCGGCGGACCTGCGGCCATCGCCCAAGCCGCGCGGCTACTTTCGGAAGCGAAGTTCCCGGTCATTCTCAACGGCGCCGGTGTCGTCATCGGCAACGCCATCCAGGAATCCATGGCACTGGCGGAGAAGCTGGATGCGCCGGTGTGCTGCGGCTATCAGCACAACGACGCCTTTCCCGGAAGCCATAGGCTGTCGGTCGGGCCCTTGGGCTACAACGGCTCGAAGGCGGCGATGGAATTGATCAGCAAGGCAGATGTCGTGCTGGCATTGGGTACGCGGCTCAATCCGTTCTCGACACTGCCCGGCTATGGCATAGACTATTGGCCGAAGGATGCGGCGATCATCCAGGTCGACATCAATGCCGACCGGATCGGCCTGACCAAGAAGGTGACGGTCGGCATTTGCGGTGATGCGAAACAGGTGGCGCAGCAGATTCTTCAGCAGCTTGCGCCCGCCGCCGGCGACGCAAGCCGCGAGGAGCGCAAGGCGCTGGTCCATCAGACGCGCTCGGCCTGGCTGCAGCAGCTCTCGTCGATGGACCATGAGGATGACGATCCGGGCACGGAGTGGAACGTCGGCGCACGCCAGCGCGAGCCCGATCGCATGTCGCCTCGCCAGGTCTGGCGGGCGATCCAGGCCGTGCTTCCGAAAGAGGCGATCATCTCCACCGACATCGGCAACAACTGCGCGATCGGCAACGCCTATCCGAGCTTCGAACAGGGCAGGAAATATCTGGCGCCGGGCATGTTCGGCCCCTGCGGCTACGGTTTCCCGTCGATCGTCGGTGCCAAGATCGGCTGCCCGGACGTGCCGGTGGTCGGCTTTGCCGGCGACGGCGCCTTCGGCATCTCGATGAACGAGATGACGTCGATCGGCCGCGAGGGCTGGCCGGCGATCACCATGGTGATCTTCCGCAACTACCAGTGGGGGGCGGAGAAGCGGAATACGACGCTCTGGTACGACAACAACTTCGTCGGCACCGAGCTCAATCCGAACCTGAGCTACGCCAAGGTTGCAGATGGCTGCGGCCTCAAGGGCGTGACGGTCGACACGCCGGCCGCACTCACCGAGGCGCTTGCAAAGGCGATCGAGGACCAGGCCAAGGGGATCACCACCTTTGTCGAGGTCGTCCTCAACCAGGAACTCGGCGAGCCCTTCCGCCGCGATGCGATGAAGAAGCCGGTAGCGGTGGCCGGCATCGATCGCGCCGACATGCGCACCCAGCGACGTATGTAAGAAACTCTCGCGACTCGCTCGGCGGTGATCACCGCCGAGCTCATTCAACGGGAAGAAAAGATGGACGCGATCTCCAAAACCGAGCGACGGAAGCAATCCCTGTCGGTCGTCCTGTCGACCTATGGACCGGGTCTGCTGGTGACGGCCGCCGTCGCCATGGCTGCCCAGTTCCTGTCGGAGCATTACGGGGCGCCGGCGATGCTGATGGCGCTGCTGCTGGGGATCGCCTTCCACTTCCTGGCGGAAGAAGGCCGTTGCGTCGCGGGCATCGAGCTATCGGCAAAGCTGGTCTTGAGGATCGGTGTGGCGCTGCTCGGCATGCGCATCAGCGTAGACCTTCTGATCGGCCTCGGCGGCGGCACCATTCTGCTGCTCGTCTCGGCGATCGTGGCAACCATCCTGTTCGGCCTCGTGGCTGCCCGCCTGCTTGGCCGGGGGTGGCGTCTCGCGCTTCTCACCAGCGGCGCGGTCGCCATTTGCGGCGCCTCGGCCGCCATGGCCATCGCCGCCGTGCTGCCCCGCAACGAGTTTTCCGAGCGCAATCTGATCTTCACCGTGCTGTCGGTGACCGTGCTCAGCACGCTTGCGATGATCGGTTATCCGATCGTCGCCGAGTATCTCGGGCTCGACGGTCAGGCCACCGGCATCTTTTTCGGCGGCACCATCCATGATGTCGCCCAGGTGGTGGGAGCCGGCTTTTCGGTCTCGCCGGAGGCGGGCGAGACCGCGACGCTCGTCAAGCTCATCCGGGTGACGATGCTGGCGCCGGTCGTCCTGATCTTTTCCCTCGTCCTGCGCAGCGTTCCGCAGGAGGGCGCGTCGATCGGAAAGCGCGCGCCGCTCGTGCCGGGCTTCGTCCTGGCGTTCCTCGTTCTCGCGGGCTTCAATTCCGCCGGGCTGGTGCCGGTGCTCGCAAGCGAGGTCGGAATGGCGATATCGAGATGGGCGCTGCTGGCGGGCATCGTCGCCGTCGGCATGAAGACGTCGCTGCGCCGCGTCCTCGAAGTTGGCGGAGATGCCGTTGCGCTCGTCGTGGCCGAAACGCTGTTCATCGCCGTCTTCATCCTCGCCGGCATGTACTATCTGGGACACAGCTGATGAAACCTCTCGATCGCATCATCGACGCCGCAAGGAAAGCGCCGCGGCACGTCGTCCTTCCCGAAGGCGAGGACCCCCGGATCGTCGCCGGCGCCGTGCAGGCGAGGCGGGAAGGCCTGGCGGCGATTACGCTGGTCGGAAACCGCGAGGTGATCACGCAGAGGCTCGCAGCCCTGGACGCGATCCCGCAGGAATTCCGGATCGAGGACCCGGCGTGCTCTCCGCTTACCGATGATTTTGCGACTGCCTATCTCGAACGCAGAAGGAGCAAAGGTGTCGATGCGGCCGCGGCTCGGGCGGCCGTCCTTTCACCGCTGACCTTCGCCGCGATGATGGTGCGCGAAGGAATAGCCGATGGGACTGTCGGCGGCGCGGTCGCGACGACCGCAGACACGGTTCGTGCCGCATTGCAGGTGATCGGCAGGGCGCCCGGCGTCGGGCTCGTCTCCAGTTTCTTCCTCATGATGCTCTGCGAGCCCCATCACGCGCGGAAGGGCGCCTTCGTCTTTGCGGATTGCGGCCTGGTCGTGGACCCGGACGCAGCCGGTCTCGCCGACATCGCGCGCATGTCGGCCAAGTCCTATGAAATGCTTGCAGGAGAACGGGCGAAAGTCGCGATGCTCTCTTTCTCGACAGGCGGCAGTGCCGCTCACGAGCGCGTTTCGAAGGTCGTCGAGGCGACCGGCATGGCGCGGCGCGCCGAGCCCGATCTTATCATCGACGGCGAATTGCAGTTCGACAGCGCCTTCGTCGAGGCCGTCTGTCTGACCAAGGCGCCGCATTCGGCGCTGCGCGGGGAGGCCAATGTCTTCGTGTTCCCGAACCTGGACGCGGCCAATATCGGCTACAAGATCGCCCAGCGGATCGGCGGCGCGACGGCAATCGGCCCGATCCTCCAGGGACTTTCACGGCCCGCCAACGATCTTTCGCGCGGCTGCACTGCGGCCGACGTCTTCCATATGATTGCCGTGACCGTCGTTCAGGCAGCATGACCTCCGTTTCGCCGTGCCGCCTTACGGCTCACAAAACATCACAAATCGCAAATTATGCACCGCATCGCAGCCGTCCTGCACCGCGCGCTTCATGTCCGCGACGTGGCTTGCGGCGCGCCACAAATATTGCAACTTTGTCCGCATGTCCAAATTGCCGAACACCCGGGCGCTCGCGCCCCGCCGCCACGAAGAAATATTGAGGCGCGTCGCTTCCGAAGGCTCGGTGAGCATTGCCGAGCTTGCCGCCTATTTCGACGTCTCGCGCGAAACGATCCGCCGGGACATGAAGTTGCTGGCGGATCGCGGCCAGCTCGATGTCGTGCATGGCGGCGCCACACTGTTCGAAGCAACCGAGCCGGCGCTGGTCCTGCGAAGCGGGGAAAACGCCGCTGCAAAGGCAGCGATCGGCCGCAAGGCGGCCGAACTGGTCAAGGACGGCATGGTGGTCTTCCTCGATTCCGGCACGACGACGCTGGCCGTCGCGCATGCATTGGGCGGTCTGCGTGACCTGACCGTCTGCACCACCGGCCTCGCCATAGCGCTGCACATGTGCCGCCAGCCGCAAGTCCGGGTGCATATGCTGGGCGGCGAGATCGACCCTGCCGAGGAGGCGGCAGTGGGCCTCGACGCGCTGGAGGCAATCGGCCGCTTCCGAGTGGACATCGCCTTTCTGGGCGGGGGAGGACTTTCTCCTGACGGCGAGGTTACCGACTTCACCCGCAACGGCGCCGAGCAGCGCTCGCGCATGATCGCCATGGCGGGCAAAGCCTACTTCGTCCTCGACAGTTCGAAATTCGGACGGCTGACTCCCCTTCGCATACCCGGGTTCCATCAGGCGGCCGGTGTGATCGTGGATACGCCGCCGCCCCCGACGATCTCGGAAGCACTCGGGCGAAAAGGCCCGCGCCTCGTCGTCGCCGCAGAGTGATGTTGCATTTTGTTGCGTTTGTTGTTGCATTCTGTGACTTCGTGACTATGCTGACACCAGTCCATTGGGAGGTCGGTTCATGGCGCAGGAATTTCCAACACAGGCGCGGGTCGTCATCATCGGCGGCGGCATCATAGGCTGCTCGGTCGCCTATCATCTCACGAAGCTCGGCTGGACCGACGTGGTCCTGCTGGAGCAGGGGCAACTCAGCGGCGGGACCACCTGGCATGCGGCCGGCCTTGTCGGGCAGTTGCGTAGCCATGCCAACATGACCGGCCTCATCCGATACTCGACGCAGCTCTACAGTGAGCTGGAGGCAGAGACGGGCCTTGCGACGGGCTGGAAGAATTGCGGCTCGCTCGCCGTTGCGCGCACGAGCGATCGCATGACCGTGCTGAAGCGGACCGCAGCCTCGGCGCGGGCGCAAGGGGTTGCCGTCGAGGTGATCTCACCGCGGGAAGCCGCCGATCTCTGGCCGGTGATGGCGATGGACGATCTCGTCGGAGCCGTCTGGCTTCCGGGAGACGGCAAGGCCAATCCGACGGACCTCACCCAGTCGCTGGCGAAGGGGGGGCGCAACCACGGCGCCCGCATTATCGAGCGCGTGCGCGTGACGGGCATCACGGTCAAGGACGGGACGGTGCGTGGCGTCGAGACCGACCGGGGGGATATCGCCGCCGAAATCGTCGTCAATTGCGCCGGCCAGTGGGCGCGCAAGGTCGGGCTGATGTGCGGCGTGACGGTCCCCCTGCACTCGGCCGAGCACATGTATATCGTTACCGGCAAGATCGAGGGGGTGCATCCGGACCTGCCGGTGCTGCGCGACCCGGACGGCTACATCTATTTCAAGGAGGAAGTCGGAGGTCTCGTCATGGGCGGCTTCGAGCCGGAAGCTAAGCCCTGGGGCATGAACGGCATTCCGGACGACTTCGAATTCGCCTTGCTGGCCGATGATTGGGGCCAGTTCGAGATTCTGATGCAGAACGCGCTCGTGCGCGTGCCGCAGCTCGAAACGACCGAAGTCAGGAAATTCTACAACGGCCCGGAGAGCTTCACGCCGGACAATAATTTCATTCTCGGCGAGGCGCCGGAACTGCGGAATTTCTATGTCGGCGCAGGCTTCAACTCCATGGGCATCGCCAGCGCGGGGGGCGCCGGGCGGGCTCTCGCCGAATGGATCGTCAACGGTGCGCCGACGATGGATCTCTGGCCGGTCGACATTCGCCGCTTCGCGAGCTTCAACAACAACCCGCGCTGGCTGCACGACCGGGTGAAGGAAACGCTCGGACTGCACTATGCGATGCCATGGCCGAACCGCGAGCTGCACACGGCGCGTCCATTCCGGCGCTCGCCGCTCTACGACCGGCTTGCCTCCAAGGGTGCATGCTTCGGTTCGAAGATGGGATGGGAGCGCGCGAACTGGTTTGCCGAAGCAGGCCAAAGATCGGAAACGGACTATGCCTTCGGTCGGCAGAACTGGCATGAGGCGGTAAAGCGGGAGATGAACGCGACGCGACAAGCTGCTGGGATATTTGATCAAACGTCATTTGCCAAACTGCTTGTGCAGGGGCGGGACGCAGCGAAGGCGCTCAACCGCATCTGCGCCGCGGACGTCGATGTCGGGATCGGCCGGTCGGTCTATACGGGCATGCTCAACGAACGGGGCGGCTATGAAAGCGACCTGACGGTGATGCGGCTCGCCGCCGACCGGTTCCTCATCGTCACCGGATCGGCGCAGGCGGTGCACGACGCCGATTGGATCCGCAGGAACACCTCACCGGACGCCCATGTCACCCTCACCGGCGTGACCTCGGCTTACGCGGTGCTGGCGCTGATGGGACCGAATGCGCGCAACATACTCGGTCGAATCACCTCCGCCGACCTCTCGAATGCGGGCTTTCCCTTTGCGACCATCCGTGAGATCGACATCGGCTATGCGACGGCCTACGCCAACCGAATGACCTATGTCGGCGAACTCGGCTGGGAACTGATCGTGCCCAGTGAATTTGCCGTGGGCGTCTACGAGGCGCTGCACCAGGCGGGGCGCGATCTAGGGCTCGTCGATTGCGGCTATTACGCTCTCGAGGCGCTCCGCATCGAGAAAGGCTTTCGCGCCTGGAGCCGCGAATTGACGCCCGACATCAATCCTCACGAAGCGGGGCTCGCCTTCGCCGTATCGTTCGACAAGCCGGGCGGCTTCATCGGCCGCGAGGCTTTGATGCGGGCAAAGCACGCCGGCGCCCCTGTCAGACGCATCGTGCAGTTCACCCTGGATGATCCCGAGCCGATGCTTTGGGGCGGGGAACTCATCCTGCGTGACGGCAAACCTGTCGGCGAAGTCCGCTCAGCCGCCTATGGCCACACGCTTGGCCTCTCGGTCGCACTCGGTCTCATCGAGGATCGTGGAGGGGTCGATCGGGAGTTCATCGCAAGCGGAAGTTTCGAGATCGATCTTGCCGGTGAGCGCCACCCGGCAACCGCTCACCTGAAGTGCCCCTATGACCCGAAGTCGGAGCGCGTGCGGGCGGATGCCGGGGAGCCGCGAGCCGCCGCCTGAAGCGGGCTGCTCCAATCACCTCTCCGCCAGCGAGCGGGCAATCTCGAAGAAGGCGCGCACGAGCTTTCCGCCGCTGCGCTCCTTCAGGCAGATCAACGCCTCGTCCATCAGCATTTCGGCGCCCACGATCTCGATCGGCGCGAGACGTCCGTCCCGGCCGAATTCCGCGGCTGAGACGAAGCCTACCCCGGCACCGGCCGCGACGATCTCCCGCACGGCCTCCCGGCCTTCCGCTTCGATGGCGGGCTTCAGGGCGACGCCGGCGGCGGCTGCGAAATCCTCGAGCTTCTGCCGCGTCTTCGAACCGCGCTCGCGCATCACCAGCGGCTGGCCCGAGAGTTCCTCGAGACTGACGGTACTTCGCCGGGCGATCGGATGTTCGGTCGATGCGAAAGCGATGATCGGCGTCGAGTTCAGCTTGACGATGTCGAACTCCCGGCTTTCGGGAACCTCGCCGAGCACGCCGATGTCGGCCTCGTAGGAATAGAGGCTGGTGATGACCGTTTCCGTGTTGCCGGCCCTCAGGGAGATCTGAACCGACGGATATTTCTGACGAAAGGCCGCGAGGATGTGAAGCAGATGGTGGGCGGCGTCGGCAACGATGCGAAGCGTGCCGGCCCGCAATGCGCGCGATTCCGAAAGCAGATCGAGCGCCTGCTGCTCGGTGTCGAACATGCGGCGGGTGATCTCCAGCAGCTGGTGACCGGCCTGGGTCAGCGTCACCTGTTTCTTGTTCCGGTTGAAGAGGAGCACGTCATATTCCTCTTCCAGCTTGCGCACCTGATCCGACACGGCCGGCTGCGTGAGGAACAGCGCCTCTGCCGCACGGGAGAAGCCTCCACAAACCGCAACATTGTGGAACGCGCGAAGCTGGACGTAACGCATGGGCCCTTCCAATCATAAGCTGATCTAATCAAACGATAGAAACGAACGATTTGATTTATGTAAAGGGAAAAGTGACGGTCTTCGGATTGGTTTCCGGAGCGATTGAAAATGACTCTCGTTGCCCTCTCGCTGCATCTCGCCGGCGCGACCGTACTGCTGCTCTACGCGGTGCATCTCGTCCGCAGCGGCGTCGAGAACGCCTATGGCACGTCGTTGAAGCGTGTGCTTGCAAGGGGAGGGGAGCGACGCATTTACGCCGCCGCGAGCGGCACGGTCCTTGCAGTCCTGTTGCAAAGCTCGACCGCCGTGGCAATGCTCGCCTCCGGTCTTTCGGCGAGCGGCTATCTTACCCTGAACACCAGCCTTGCCGTCCTGCTGGGAGCGGATCTCGGCTCGGCGCTGGTGGTTCGTGTTCTTTCGTTCGACCTGGGCTGGCTGTCGCCGCTCCTGCTTGCGGCCGGCGGGCTGCTTTACCTGAAGGGCAGAAGCGACAAGCCCCGCGAACTCGGCCGCATGCTGCTCGGCATCGGCTTCGTCCTCATGTCGCTGAAGCTGATCGGCGAGGCGACCTTGCCGTTGAAGCAGAGCGACGTGTTGCCCGCCGTCGTCGGCTATCTCGCGGAGGACCAGGTGACGGCCTTCGCGGCGGCGATGCTCTTCACCTGGATCGTGCATTCGAGCGTCGCGGTCCTGATCCTCATCCTGGGTTTTGCCGCACAGGGACTTTTGCCGGTCGAGGCAGGTCTGCCGCTGATCCTCGGCGCCAATCTCGGCAGCGGGTTGATCGCCATGTGGCTGACGCGCGGGTTTTCAGCCGAGGCGCGGCGCGTCGCGGCCGGCAATCTCCTCTTCCGGGCTTTCGGCGCCGCGATCGCCTTGCTGGTGATCGGCCCCTTCTCGGCAGAACTTCAACATCTTGGCGCCACCGCGGCGGAGCAGCTCGTTCATTTTCATCTGGCCTTCAACGCCTGCCTCGTGATCTTTTGCCTGCCGCTCTCGCAGCTTGCCGCCAGCGCCGTTACGTCGCTCATCAAATCGGATCTCAAGAGCTCCGAAGACAGCGACACGCTTGCGCGACGAATCAGCGCGCTCGACCAGGCTCTGCTCGACAGCCCCGACGCGGCCCTCGCCGCCGCGACGCGCGAGGTGCTGTTCATGGGCGAGGTGGTCGAGCGGATGCTCTGTCCGGTGATGGAGCTTCTGGAGCATCCGAGCCCGGCGAAGATCGAGGAAATCCGCCGGCTCGACGGATATGTCAACCGCGCCCACCGCGACATCAAGCTCTATCTCGCAGCAATCCATCGCGGCGTGCTCGACGAGCGTCAGTCGCGGCGGGGTGTAGAACTCATCGACATCGCCATCAATCTCGAACATGCCGGCGACATCGTATCCAAGACCCTGGTCGAAATCGCCCGCGACAAGCTGGAGAACGGCAACAACTTCTCCGACGAGGGCTGGACCGAGCTCAAGGCGCTTCACGCCAGCGTGCGCGACAACATGCGTCTCGCATTCAACCTGCTGGTGTCGGATGACCCGGTAATGGCGCGAAAGCTCGTCCGGGAGAAGGAGCGGGTACGCGCGCTCGTGCGGGAAAGTCACGAACGGCATCTGGCGAGATTGCGGGCCGGGCGCGCGGAAAGCGTCGAGTCCAGCAACATGCACCTCGAAGTCGCGCGGGCACTCAAGGAGGTGAACTCCCTCCTGGCCACGCTCGCCTATCCGATCTTGAAGCAGCGAGGGGATCTGCTCGAGAGCCGGCTTGCGCTCGTCAAAGGGTGATAAGCTAAATCGATGTATCAATATGAAATATCGATTTTACAGATACATTCGAGATCGCCATCCTCGCCCTGTCCCGGCAGTTCTCAAAGGAGAGAAACCAGATGCCCGCAGATGCAAAGACGAATGACGTTCTCGAAGCGCCGAGATTGGGTGAGCCGTACCTGCTGACGCCTGGACCGCTGACCACCGCCTTTTCCGTAAAGGAGGCGATGCTGCGCGACTGGGGGTCATGGGACGGTGACTTCCGGGGCATGACGGCCGAGTTGCGTCGCGAACTGCTTGCGATTGCCGGAGACGAGAGCGGCCAATACGATTGCGTCCCCATGCAGGGCAGCGGCTCCTTCTCCGTGGAAGCCATGCTCGGCAGCTTCATTCCCCGCGACGGCAAGGTTCTGGTGCTGATGAACGGAGCCTACGGTCAGCGCATCGCCCAGACGCTCAAATATCTCGGCCGTGCTCACGTCTCGATCGACAAGGGCGACTATATGCCCCCGCGCGGCAGCGAGGTTGCGGCCGCTCTCGATGCAGATCCGGCAATCACCCATGTCGTGGTCGTCCATTGCGAGACGAGTTCGGGCATTCTCAATCCTCTCAAGGAGATTTCCGAGGCAGTCTACAGCCGCGGCCGCAAGCTGCTGGTCGACAGCATGAGCGCCTTCGGCGCGGTGCCCGCCGGTGTCGGTGATTTCCGTTATGAGGCGATCGTTTCCTCCGCCAACAAATGCATCGAAGGCGTTCCGGGTTTCGGCTTCGTCATCGCGCGCAAATCGGAACTGGAGGCTGCGAAGGACCGCAGCCACTCGTTGAGTCTCGACGTCCATGCGCAATGGGCCTACATGAACAAGACGGGTCAATGGCGCTTTACTCCGCCGACCCATGTCGTCGCCGCCTTTCTCGAGGCGCTGCGGCTGCATCGCAAGGAAGGCGGCGTTGCCGGACGCGGCGCGCGTTACGCGAACAACCGCGACGTCATGGTCGCCGGCATGCGCCAGCTCGGCTTCGAGACACTGCTTGGTGACGAATGGCTCTCGCCCATTATCGTGACCTTCTTCAGCCCCGCCCATCCGAACTTCAAGTTCGAGCGCTTCTACGAACTGATGAAGGCGAGGGGCTTCATCATCTATCCCGGCAAGCTCACCGTCGTCGACAGCTTCCGGATCGGCTGCATCGGCCAGATGGACTCGCATGTGATGCAAAAGGTGGTCGCCGCCGCCGCCGAGAGCCTCGCGAAGATGAGGGTCGACACCGCCACCCCGCCGGCGCTCGCGCTCGCCGAGCGCGCCCGCCTCGCCGCCTGACCGATCACCCCTCCAGGAGCACAACAGATGAACCAGATGTCCAAGATTTCGGTGACGGTGAATGGCCGCCGCTATCCGTGGCCCCGCGTACCGGCAATTGCGGTCTGCCTCGACGGATGCGAGCCGGCCTATCTCGATGCAGCGATCGACGCCGGGCTGATGCCCGCGCTGAAACGCATCAAGGAACGGGGCGCCGTGCGTCTGGCGCACAGCGTCATCCCGAGCTTTACCAATCCCAACAATCTCTCGATTGCAACCGGCAGTCCGCCGGCGGTGCACGGAATTTGCGGGAACTACCTCTACGAGCCGTCGACGGGCGAAGAGGTGATGATGAATGATCCGAAGTTCCTGCGCGCGCCCACCATTTTCCAGGCTTTCTATGATGCAGGCGCCCGGGTCGCGGTCGTCACGGCGAAGGACAAGCTGCGGGCGCTGCTCGGAAAAGGGCTCCGTTTCGACGAAGGTCGCGCCGTCTGCTTCTCGTCCGAAAAATCGGACAAGGCGACCCGCGCGGAGCACGGAATCGACAATGCTTCCGCCTGGCTCGGCCGGCCGGTTCCCGAGGTCTATTCGGCAGCGCTTTCGGAATTCGTCTTCGCTGCGGGCGTCAAGCTGCTCAGGGAGTTTCGTCCCGACATCATGTATCTGACGACGACCGACTATGTTCAGCACAAATATGCTCCCGGCGTCCCGGAAGCCAATTCCTTCTACGAAATGTTCGACCGGTATCTCGCCGAACTGGACGGGCTCGGAGCAGCCATCGTGGTCACCGCCGATCACGGCATGAAGCCGAAGCACAAGGCGGACGGCTCACCCGACGTCATCTATGTTCAGGACCTGCTCGACGAATGGCTGGGCAAGGATGCGGCCCGCGTTATCCTGCCGATCACCGACCCCTATGTCGTGCATCACGGCGCGCTCGGGTCCTTTGCCACCGCCTATCTTCCGGACGGATGCGACCGCAGCGAGATCATGGCAAGGCTGAAAGCGATCCAAGGCGTCGACGTCGTGCTCGGCCGCGAGGAGGCGTGCCGGCGCTTCGAGCTGCCGGAAGACCGCATTGGCGACATCGTCCTCGTCTCATCCGAAAACAAGACGCTCGGCACCAGCGAGCACCGGCACGACCTGGCCGCACTCGACGAACCGTTGCGCTCCCATGGCGGGCTGACCGAGCAGGAGGTTCCCTTCATCGTCAACCGCGTGCTGCCCGAACTCCCGAACGCTCCCCGGCTGCGCAACTTCGATGCGTTTTTCTACGCGGTCACGGCGGCGGCCGAGGCCGGTGCGGAGGGCGGGCTATGACGAAGGCGGAGGTCATAATCGCGGTGCGCCACGAACCGATGCGAATAGCCGGCCGCCTTGTCGACACGGACGACCGCGTAGAAGTCCGCTATCCCTGGAACGACACTGTCGTCGGCACCGTACCCGCCGGCCGCGCCGAACACGCAAGAGAGGCTTTTGCGATCGCGGCCGCCTATCAGCCGAAGCTCACGCGCTACGAGCGGCAGAAAATCCTGCTGGCGACCGCGGAGGCGCTGGCCGCCCGCAAGGAGGAGATTTCCGACGTCATCACGCTGGAACTCGGCATCTCGAAGGCGGACTCGCTCTATGAAGTCGGGCGCGCCTTCGACGTCTTTACGCTTGCCGGCCAGATGTGCATCCGCGACGACGGCGAGATCTTCTCCTGCGACCTCACGCCCCACGGAAAGGCGCGCAAGATTTTTACGATGCGCGAACCCCTGACCGCAATTTCGGCGATCACCCCGTTCAATCACCCGTTGAACATGGTGGCGCACAAGGTCGCGCCGGCGATTGCGACCAACAACTGCGTGGTGGTGAAGCCGACCGAGCTCACGCCGATGACGGCGCTGCTGCTCGCCGACATTCTTTACGAGGCCGGCCTGCCGCCGGAAATGCTTTCGGTCGTCACCGGCTGGCCTGCCGATATCGGCATGGAAATGATCACCAACCCGCATGTCGATCTCGTCACCTTCACGGGCAGCGTTCCTGTCGGGAAGCTGATCGCCGCCAATGCGCACTACAAACGCCAGGTACTCGAACTCGGCGGCAACGACCCGTTGATCATCCTCAACGACCTGTCCGACGACGACCTCGCCCGGGCCGCCGACCTTGCGGTCGCCGGGGCCACGAAAAATTCCGGCCAGCGCTGCACGGCAGTCAAACGCATTCTTTGCCAGGAGAGCGTCGCGGACCGTTTCGTGCCGTTGGTTCTCGAACGGGCGAAACGCTTGCGTTTCGGGGATCCGATGGACCGGTCTACCGATCTCGGGACCGTCATTCACGAAAAGGCGGCGGCACTTTTCGAAGAGAGGGTGATGCGTGCGGCGGAGGAGGGGGCCGACATTCTCTACCATCCCGGGAGAAGCGGCGCGCTCCTGCCACCGATCGTCGTCGATCGGGTGCCGCATCAGTCGGACCTCGTGCTGGAGGAGACCTTCGGTCCGATCATACCGATCGTGCGGGTTCCCGACGACGATGACGCAACGATCACCCTGTCGAACTCCACGGCCTTCGGTCTCTCCTCCGGCGTCTGCACCAATGATTACCGCAGGATGCAGAAATACATAGCCGGGCTGAAGGTCGGAACGGTCAACATCTGGGAAGTGCCCGGCTATCGCATTGAAATGTCGCCCTTCGGCGGAATCAAGGACTCCGGAAACGGCTACAAGGAAGGCGTGATCGAGGCGATGAAAAGCTTCACCAACGTCAAGACTTTTTCGCTCCCTTGGCCGTAAGGAAACTTGCCCCCGAGTAGTACTAGGGCATGTTCATATCTGCTCCTCTGGCGGGAGCCGTTGCCATGGGGAGAAACCGGCTTCCAGTTATGCGGTCTGCCGACGGCATCGCTTGGGAGAGGTGAAGGTCAAGCCGCTTGTCGTCTCCCCCCTTGTGGGGGAGATGGCCGGCAGGCCAGAGGGGGTTGAACGCCAAACTCTGCATCCGCCGCAGACGAATTTGCCGCGAGCATACCCTGCAGCACTCCGAAGATGCAGTCATACGACTGCGTCACGTAGTCTTGATGGGCGAGCGGGAGAGCAGACCCCCTCTGGCCTGCCGGCCATCTCCCCCACAAGGGGGGAGAATACCTGCGGCGGGCCCTCGCTCCCGCTTCTGCGTTCTGCCCGTGGCATCGTTTTGGGCATGCGAAGGTCAAACCGTTTATCGTCTGCCCCAAGGCAATGGTCCCGCGGGAGGGTCAGATGTGTATATGCCCTAGTCCAGTAGTAGAGGAAGGGAGCGGCCCGATGGCCGCTCCTTTCGTCTCGAGACCCTGCGCGAAGCTATATAAGCTGGAACAATACTTATATAAAATAAATAGATTTTACTTATCGATCTATCCCCCGCAGATTTCCCAGGCAGGGCGGATTTCAGGGCGCGCAAGTCGCCGTTGCCGCCGCGAGAGCTTGCCAATTCGAATGCCAACAAAAAGGGGAATTAGCATGCCGTTTTCAAAGATCTTCCTGGGTGCGGGGACTGCCCTCATCCTCGCATCTTCCGCCGCCTATGCCGAAACCGAGCTCACGGTCTACACGTCCATCGAAGCGGTCGACCTCGACCGTTACAAGGAGACCTTCAAAAAGGCCCACCCCGACATCAAGATCAACTGGGTCCGCGACTCCACCGGCGTCATGACGGCCAAGCTTCTGGCGGAGAAAGACAATCCGCAGGCCGACGTGGTCTGGGGCGTGGCTGCGACATCGCTGCTGCTGCTGAAGTCAGAGGGCATGCTCGAACCTTATTCTCCGAAGAATGTAGAGGCGCTCGACCCGAGATTCGTGGACGGCGACAAGCCGCCGAGCTGGGTGGGCATGGACGCATATGTGGCGGCTCTCTGTTACAATACCGTGGAGGCCGGGAAGCTCGGCCTGACGCCGCCAACCAGCTGGAAGGATCTCACGAAGCCCGAATACAAGGGCCATGTCGTGATGCCCAACCCCAATTCCTCCGGCACAGGCTTCCTCGACGTCTCCGCCTGGCTTCAGACGTTCGGCGAAGAGGAAGCCTGGTCTTTCATGGACGCTCTGCACGAGAACATTGCCGCCTATACTCATTCGGGCTCCAAGCCTTGCAAGATGGCGGCATCAGGCGAAACCGTCATCGGCGTATCCTTCGAATTCCCGGGCGCCAAGGCCAAGACGTCGGGTGCGCCCATCGATATCATCTTTCCTTCCGAAGGATCGGGTTGGGAAGCCGAGGCCACGGCGATCATCGCCGGGACGGCCAATCTCGAGGCGGCGAAAACGCTGGTCGACTGGTCGATCAGCAAGGAAGCCAACGAGATGTACAATGTCGGCTATGCCGTCGTGGCTTATCCCGGGGTCGCAAAGCCGATCGAGAACCTTCCCGACGACGTCGCCGACAAGATGATCAAGAACGACTTCGAGTGGGCCGCAAACAACCGCGCCCGCATTCTGAAGGAATGGCAGAAGCGTTACGACGCGAAATCCGAGCCCAAGTCCTGATCCGCATGCATCTCCCGGGAACGTTCGGCGCTTGGCCACGAGCGTTCCCGTCAAGTCCCATCGAATGCATATTGCCCAGGAGCTTGCGGATGAAACATGCAACAGCCCCCGCGGAGCCGGCCATGCCCGCCTCCGCTACCCGTCAGATCGAAGGACGGCCATTCCTCGAAATCGACGGCCTCTGGAAGGCCTATGGCGATTTCGTCGCGCTGCGCGACATCGACCTTCAGGTGAAGGAGGGCGAATTCATCTGTTTCCTCGGACCTTCCGGCTGCGGAAAGACCACGCTACTGAGGGCCATCGCCGGCCTCGACATCCAGTCGCGGGGCACCATTTGCCAAGGCGGACAGGATATTTCGAGGTTGCCGCCGGCGCAGCGGGACTATGGCATCGTCTTTCAGTCCTATGCGCTCTTCCCGAATCTTACCATCGAGAAGAACATCGCCTTCGGGCTCGAGAATATCGGCCGCCCGCGGCGCGAAATCGCCTCACGCGTTTCTGAGCTTCTGGAGCTCGTCGGTTTGAGCAGCCAGGGCCGGAAATACCCGGCCCAGCTATCCGGCGGACAGCAGCAGCGCGTGGCTCTTGCCCGCGCCATGGCGATCTCGCCGGGCCTGCTGCTTCTCGACGAGCCCCTGTCGGCGCTCGACGCCAAGGTGCGCGTGCATCTGAGACACGAGATCAAGGAGCTGCAGCGCAAGCTCGGCGTCACCACGATCATGGTCACGCACGATCAGGAAGAGGCGCTCGCCATGGCCGACCGCATCGTCGTCATGAACCAAGGCGGCATCGAACAGGTAGGTACGCCGACCGAGATCTATCGCCACCCGAAGACACTCTTCGTCGCCGACTTCATCGGAGAGACCAATCAGTTCCCCGCAACGGTCGGGAAGGGGGCGCAGGTCGAGATCGGGCACACGCGATTTGCCTGTGCCGAGCACCGGCTGCCATCAGGTGCATCGGTCGTAGCCGCTGTCCGGCCGGCCGATATCATCCCGCACGGCGCCGCCGCCCATCGGGCGACCGGGCTCGATGCCGTAGGCAATGCGGACAATCTCATCGACGCGCATGTGGAGGATATGGAGTTTCTCGGCATGTTCTGGCGCACACGGCTCTCGGCCCCGCGCCTGAAAGAGAAGGCGCTCGTGGCGGACTTCTCGACGAACGCGGTTCGCCGCCTGAGCATCGAGATCGGCAGCGCCATCCAGGTCGAAATCCCGCAGGAACGCCTGCTCCTTTTTGCAAAGGCCTGACGCGAATGACGCTTGCTGTCGATTTCCTTCCGCCCGGCCGAGCCGTTCGGCAGCAGATTTCCGGCGATGACTGGCTCAAACGCGCAGTCATGCTCGTCGTCGGCATCTATCTGGTTGTTGCACTTGCGCTACCGCTCTTCGTGATGCTGTCGAAGTCGTTCTCCACCTACACGTTCGATCTCCACCAGTTCGAGTTCCAGGTGAGCGACCAAAGCGGGCAGGGGTGGAGCGATCCCGTTACCGCCGCGGCGCTCAATGCCGCCGTCGCCGCCTTCCCGGAAAGCGACCTCAAGGCCAGCGCCGACGGGCGGCTGCAGGCGGCGAAGCTTTTCCCGGATTTCAGCTTCCGCAGCCCCGTCAGATATCGCATCCGCGGCACGAGCGACGAGACGCACTTCCTTGCCGGTTCGCAGCTGGTGCGCGGTACCGAGTGGCAGGAATATGACAGCAACAATTTCCGCCGGGTGATGCTGCGGCCCTCGCGCTCGATCGGGCTCTCCAACTTCGCCGAGTATTTTTCAACGCCTTCTCTGGTCCGTTCGATCAAGAATTCGGTGACGATGGCGCTGATCAGCACCGCAGTCACGCTCGTCGTCGCTTTCGGGCTCGCCTATGCCCTGAACAGGAGCCGGATGCCGGGGAAGGGGCTGTTCAAGCTCATCGTCACGATCCCGATCCTCGTTCCGTCCCTCTTGCCGGGCATCGCGCTCGTGTACCTGTTCGGCAACCAGGGCGTCTTCAGGGATCTGCTGCTCGGCCATTCGATCTATGGCCCGCTCGGCATCGTCGTGGGCTCGGTATTCTTCACGCTGCCGCACGCCTTTCTGATCATATCGACGGCGCTCTGGGTCGCCGACGCCCGTCACTACGAGGCGGCGACGTCGCTTCGCGCAAGCAAGTGGCGGACCTTCTGGACGGTGACCGTGCCCGGCGCCCGATACGGTTTGATCTCCGCCGCCTTCGTCGTCTTCACCCTGGTCATAACCGATTTCGGCCTGCCCAAGGTCATCGGCGGGCAATATGGCATGCTTGCCGTCGACATCTACAAGCAGGTCATCGGCCAGCAAAATTTCGAAATGGGCGCCGTCGTCTCGGTCATTCTGCTCGTTCCGGCATTTCTGGCCTTCGCGGTGGATCGCCTGACACAGCGCCGGCAGGTGGCCCTGCTGTCTGCGCGCGCCGTACCCTATGAGCCGAAACCGCGGCGCGGCTTCGATGCGGCATGCTTTGCTTTCTGCACGCTGGTCGCAGTCTTCGTGCTCGGCATGATCGGCATGTGCCAGGTCGCGGCGCTCGTGAAGTTCTGGCCCTACGATCTCAGCCTGTCGCTGCGCAACTATGCCTTCGATCTCATGGATGGCGGCGGCTGGGACTCCTATTACAATTCGATCCGGCTCGCTCTCATGACGGCTGTCATCGGCTCACTGATCGTGTTCACCGGCGCCTACATGGTCGAAAAGACCAAGGGCTTCGGGCTCGGCCGGGCGACATTCCATATGCTCGCCATGCTTCCGATGGCCGTGCCGGGCATGGTGCTGGGTCTTGCCTATATCTTCTTCTTCAACAGTGCCGCAAACCCGCTTCACGGCATCTACGGCACGATGACGATCCTGGTGCTGTGCACGGTCACGCATTTCTACACCGTCGCCCATCTGACGGCGCTCACTGCGCTGAAGCAGCTGGACCCGGAGTTCGAGGCGGTGGCGGGTTCTCTGAAGATTCCTTTCTACAAGCTCTTCTTCCGGGTCACACTGCCGGTTTGCCTCCCTGCCGTGCTGGAGATCGCGATCTATCTCTTCGTCAACGCCATGACGACGGTCTCGGCGGTCGTGTTCCTCTATGCCACGGACACCAAGCTCGCCTCGGTTGCGATCCTGAACATGGACGATGCGGGCGACATAGCCCCGGCGGCCGCGATGGGCATGATGATCTTCTACACCAATGTCGCGGCAAAACTTCTTCACGCGTTTGTATCGCGGCTTCTTCTTGCCCGCACACAGGGCTGGCGGCGTGTATCGCAGAGTGCAGCGGCTACCGTTCCGCACTGACCGCCGAGCCGGCTAACGTGACGTCACCCCCGCCTTTGTGGGGGTGACAAGTCGAAGTTTCCAATCTCATTATTTCGGGTGGGGCTGACGGGCAGGCGCACGCCATGCGTGCGGGGTGGAAAATTGGCAGCTGCAGAACGGCACAGCCGTAAATGCGCACAATCGTCAGAGAGGGAAGCTTACGATGCCGAACCCTAGCCAGACCAGCGACAATTGGTGGATCAACGATCAGACGCCGGATAACCCTTACGGCAAGAGCGAGGACTATGAGTCTTTTCTCGACTACCTTGGGGCGTTGCCCCGCAGTCTGACGCCGGAAATGGCTGCGGGAACGCTGAGGATCAACGTTTACGAGCTCAACGATCACCCCGAGTACAAGGCCGCCGCGATAGGCGCCTTGCAGATGTGGGCATCCGTCACCCCACTGAAGTTCGAGATCGTCGACGACACACCGTTCGACAGCACGACGGACTGGATGGAGGTCGTCAGCCCCGAGCTCGGCGAGGAGGACGATGGCAGCGCCTATTCGAGCAACCGTTATGTCAGCATCGGTCAGCGTTTCCACGACACGGAACCCAATAAGACGGATATCGGCGGCTATGTCTTCGATTCCTTTATCCATGAGTTCGGCCATGAATTCGGGCTGAACCATCCCGGGCTCTACAATTACAGCGGTCCCGGCGGCGTGCAGATCAACTACCTGAACAATGCGACCTGGACCTATGATCGCCAGCAATACAGCGTCATGTCCTATTTCGATGGGATCGATGTCGGGGAAACCAGCCGCTGGTCTGCCTCGACCCCGCTCATGGCCGACATAGAGGCCGTCATCCGCCGCTTTTTCTCAACCGTCGACGAGAATGGAGTGCGTACCTATCAGCACATCGACCTCAACACAGGGGACAATGTCTACGGCTTCGGGAGCACGCAGTACGGCTACCAATTGACCTCGTCCGGCATGCAGCACGACATCGGTTTTGCCATTCATGACACCGGCGGGGTCGACACGATCGACTTCTCCGGCTCGACCGCGGGTACGATCCTCGACTTGCGCGCCGGACAGTTCTCAAGTGTCAACGGTCACAGCAATAATGTGTCGATCTTCGCCGGCCACAATGCGGATGCGGCGGACTATTACATCGAGACGGGGATCGGCAGCAGGTTTGACGACATCCTGATCGGCAATGACGGCGCCAACACCCTGGACGGCCGGAGCGGCGGCGACCGCATGGCTGGCAACGGCGGCGACGATACTTATTTCGTCGATTCGCTGGAGGACATCGTTCGTGAGGAGGCCAATGGCGGCAACGACACGGTCATCCTCCTGTCCAGGAACCTGAAAATCAGGAAAATCGCCAACGTCGAAAACATCATCTACGCCGACGAGTCGACAACCCAGCCGGGCGGCGGCGGCGCGTCTCCGCCCATCGCCGGGGACAACACGATGACCAGCATCATCTTCGGCGGCAACGGAAATGATACGCTCGACGGCGGCGCCGGCGACGACACGATTTTCGGCAAGGGAGGAGACGACCTGATCATCGGCGGCCGCGACTCGCTCGCCAGCCGCGATATCAACAACACGATCGATGTCGAAGATCTTGAAGACCAGACCGAAAGCGACGATGGCAACGATACGCTCTACGGCGGCGGCGGCAATGACACCATTCTTGGCGGCCAGGGCAACGATATTCTCGACGGGGGCGCCGGCGACGATGTGCTGAGCGGCCAGGACGGCGTGGACATATTCAGGGGCGGGGCAGGCGTCGATACTGTCGATTTCAGCAAGGAGAGCCCTTTCCAACTGCTCGTCAACCTTGCCACGAATGTCGCCAGCGGCGGCACCGCCTCAGGCGACACTTTCCACAGCATCGAAAACCTGATCGGTTCCGATGACCGCATTGACCGCTTCATCGGCACATCCGCCGCAAATCATTTCTGGGGCCAAGGCGGCGGGGATTATTTCAATGGCGGCGGCGGCAATGACATTCTGGATGGCGGCAACGATGGCGATATCCTGTATGGCGAAGCCGGCAACGACACGGTCATCGGTGGCGCCGGTCAGGACTATCTGGATGGTGGTTCCGGTATCGACACGGTCGTCTATGCGGGCAGCCCGGACGGCGTGACGATCGATCTTGCCAACGGCACGGCCAGCGGCGGCGACGGTGATGGTCCGGTGCAAATCGTCGGCCGAGGCGCAGTCATCCGGCACGATATTCTCGTCGGCTTCGAAAATGCCGCCGGTTCATCGTTCGATGACCATCTCATCGGCAATGCCCTGGCCAATGAGCTCTCCGGCGGTGCTGGCGACGATACGCTGACCGGCGGCGGCGGCGCCGACAGATTGAACGGCGGCGCCGGCAGCGACACGGCGGACTACGCTGACGCGACGAGCGGCGTGAGGCTCAGTCTCGCTGGAGGCAGGTCCGGCGGAGATACATATGTCTCCATCGAGAATCTTGCGGGGTCGGGATTCGGCGACCGGCTGACCGGCAACGGCGCAGCCAATGTGTTGACCGGCCAAGGCGGAAACGACACGATCGACGGCGGCCGCGGTGACGACACCCTGCTCGGCGATTTTGCCTATCAGGGGGACGCGCCGCCGCGTCCGGGCATGGGAAGCGGCTACGCCACGCTTGGACCGGACGCGGCGAACAACTCCATCGCAGCCGCGTTCGACATTTCCAACAACTTTTCCCTGACCAGCGACCCCGATATCTTCGATTCGACAACGATCCTTCATACGACCGTCAACGCCACCGGAAACGGCCGGGGCGGGTACTACAAGATCGATCTGGCGGCCGGTACGGTCATTACGATCGACATTGACGGAATTGCCGATCCGAATGTCCATGACAGCTGGGTCAGGCTGCTCGACAGCGCCGGCAACATCGTCGCTCAGAACGATGACGGCGGCGGCGACCCCGGCTCTACAAGCAACCGGGATTCCAGCCTGGTATTCGTAGCTCAGGAGACCGGCACCTATTACATACTGGAAGGCAGCTGGTCACCGACGGCGCCGGGCGATGGCTGGGCGGAAGCCGTGCCGGCAGGCTCGACATATGAGTTGAACGTATCGGTCGAGTTCCCCCCTCAGCCGGCCCAGCCGGGTGTTGCGGGATCCGACACGCTCATTGGCGGCGGAGGCAGCGATCTGCTGGACGGCGGTCTGGCGGCCGACACGCTCACCGGCGGCGCGGGAGAGGATACATTCCGCTTCTCGACGGCGCTTGGAAACGGCAATGTCGACTGGATCAAGGACTTCAATGTCATCGACGACACGATCCTGCTGGACAACCTCATCTTCGAGAGCGTGGGTGGCGAAGGCGCTCTCGCCCTGGGTGCATTTTACGGGAGTGCGGGGGGCGTCGCCCATGACGCCGACGACCGCATCATCTACGATGCCGATAGCGGCGTCTTGTCCTATGACGCCGATGGCGCCGGAGAAATCGCGGCGATTCAATATGCGCAGCTGAGCACAAATCTGAAGCTTTCGGCGGCCGACTTCATTATTATCTAACCTGATAGTGGATGGGGCGCTTTCAGGCGCCCCATCCACTGCGTCGTGCATCCTTTCGAATTACAAGCCGAGCGGTAGTGCCGCTACCGTAGGGGTTTCGCGGGGCGTCCATGGGAGAGTGTGTGATGAAGCGCCCGACCAACCGCCGCACAGTATTGATGACCGCCGGAGCTGCGGCCGTCGCCGCGGTCGCCGGGCCAGTCGCTGCGCAATCGCCGGATATTCGTGGCGCAGTCACATTCGAGGGCGGCGCGGTCCCGGAAGGTCATCTAGAAATTTACCTCGAGGATCCTGCCATTCAGGACGAAGCGCGACGTCGCGCCACGGAAACGCGCATCAAAAGCGACGGCACGTCAACGTCGATAGCATTTTCCTTGTCCCCGCCCGCCAGCGTGAATGCTTCGCCAACGCTGCGGATCGTTGCGCGCCTGGAGCGTGCGGATGGCTGGCTGGTCGCGCGCGGCAGCACACGGTTCGAGGCGGGTTCGCCTGTCTACGTCACGCTCAATCCAGTTATGTATTGAAGAGCCAAGACTACAGCGCCGCGCGTCTTATCAGACGCGCAAAGGTCGCTGTAGCACTTTGGCACACGTGATCAGTCGAGCGGGATCATCACCCGTCAGGGACAGTTCCGACCCGCTGGAATCCATCGAGCGCACGCCGCAAGCGAGTGGTGGCGACCCGACCGAGCATGATTGGCGTAAGGGACCGGCCGAGCGACAGGAGCGAGCGCCCCTTGTCTTGCGATCTCACGCGCACCACCCGATCCAGATTTATAATCAGAGAGCGGCTGACGCGGAAGAATGGCGGCGTCGGAAGCTCTGCGTCGAACTGGCCGAGCAACCGGCATACCAGATGGTCCCGTGCATCCGCCATCACGATGCGCGTAAAGTCCGCTTCGGCGGCCAGCATGGCGATCCCGTCGGTCGGCAGGACGAGTGTTTGGCCCGCCATCCTGATGTGCAAGCGTCGCCTGCCCGGCATGACCACCGGCAGCACGGTTGCCGTGTCATCGAGGACCTTGCCGCCGAGTTCGAGTGCGTGCCGATAACGCCGCAACCGCTCGAGGGTCAGCGCCAGGCGCTGCCGCTCGACCGGCTTCAGCAGGAAGTCGAGCGCTGCGACATCGAAGGCTTGAGGCGCGTAGGTGCCATGTCCGGTCACGAAGACGATCGCGGGCACCTGATCGAGCCGCTTGATGAGGCCGAAGCCGTCATCGTCGCCAAGGTCGATGTCGAGGAAGATCGCATCTGGCCGCAAGGCGTGCGTCAGTTGATGCGCCTGATCCAGTGAGCCGGCTTCGCCGACGACTTCGACATCCGGGTGCGCTTGCATGAGTCGCTTCAGCCCGCGCCGGGCCGGCGGCTCGTCGTCGACAACCATCACGCGTAGCATGCAGCCCCCCTCAGCATCAGTCGCGCGATCACCTTGTCGCCGGCCTGGATCAGTGTGAGTGCGTGGCCGAGTGGATAGTGCAGTTCCAGCCGGCGGCGAATGTTGGCGAGACCGATCGGCGGACGGTCACGCTCGCCCGCCTCCAGCCGGCCGGGATTGCTGATCTCGATGAAGAGGTCGGCATCCCGACACTCTACGGTGATGCCGACCGCGAAGCGGCTGGCCGGCGAGCGCAGTCCGTGCTTCACGGCGTTCTCGACCAGCGGCTGTAGAATGAGGTGCGGCACGGCGACCGGCCGGGCGGCGGGGTCCACCTCGACCACGCAATCGAGGCGACCTTCGAACCGCAACTCCTGGATACGGATGTAGGCCATCATCGCTTCGATCTCGTCCGAGAGCGGACAGATGCGACGCGTTTGGTTCTCGAGCAAGTAGCGCAGATACGCCGTGATCCGATGGATCATCTCAAGCGCGGTGTCCGGCTCCTCCGGAATCTCCATCGCGACAGTGTTCAGCACGTTGAACAGGAAGTGTGAATCGAGTTGCAGGCGCAGCTGGTGAAGCTCGGCCCGCAGCGCCTCCTCACGAGCCCGGTGGCGCCGCATCCGTTGCTTTCGGGCGTCGGCATCCGCCTTGATCCAGAGATAGGCAAGAGACCATCCCAGAAAGATAAGGGTATAGTAGATGGCCGGGATTACCGAGCCATTGGCGCCATAGTCCGGATCGATGTTCGGCTGCAGGACGTCCTTCATTGCGTTGGCGATCAGCATCTGCAGCACGCCACCGGCAATCGAGAGCGCCAGGGCGACTGCAACGACCGTCAGCGTGACGCCGCCGATCCGGTGACGGAATATTCGGTAAGCAAGCGTAGTGAGCGCGAACCCAAGCGGCTCGAGAACGGCGGTCAATGCAAACGCGAACGCCACGTCCTCGAATGCGAGAATACGGCTGACGACGGCGAACAGCGCGCCGAAGAGCCAGCCGGCCGTCTGCGCCCGCCAGAACGAACCGAGCGCACCCACCAGAACGGTACCCGACCCGTTGAATTTTCGCTTCGTCCGGCTCCGCCTGTAGCTTGGATCCGCGATGTGACTTCCACTCAGATCGGGAAGCAGATCGGGCTCGGCAATAACAACCATCGAGCTGTAATTCCCTAATTGCCGTCATCCCGGGGCAGGATTGGTTTCTTCACCGAGTAGATCGACCGGTTCATCGAATAGGGCGTGTCTATGCGCGGAGGGCGCATCATTAATACCTATAAGGAGTCGCATATTCAGCGCGTCGCACACTCGCACGTTGAGCATGGTGGTGCAAGGTTTGCCGCCGTGTGTCGATGTATGAGCGCCATTTTTCGGGGGGATACATCGGATGAAGCACGCCACCAGAACCAGGAAAGCCCGGCCGAGGTCTTCGCTGGCAGCATTCGGACCCGGCGTCCAAGCTGCGTTTCCGTCCGAGCGGAACACGTCGCATTTTTTGATCGTGCTGGCCGTAGGGCTCGGCGGGGCGGCCCTGGCCGGCGAGGCGTATGCGGGTTGCAATGGAAATGCAACCCAGACGATCGGCCAGGTCGACTATGGATACACATGGTCGGCCTGTTGGGGCGACAGTGGTGTCGATGACAAGGATGAGAAGAACGGTGATCCCGGAGCGAGCATAACGATCAACACCCAGGCGTCGTACACGGCCGGCGCCAGTCTCCCTTACACCATGCCCTGGGATTCCGTCGGCGGTGTTATCATGACATACACAATGGGTGGCGCTGGCGTCGACGAGGGAACCGCCGGCGCCGGGGGCGCCGTGACGATCACCAATTACGGCCCCATAACCCTGACCACCTCGACGGATCCAGGCTCGATCGGCAGCTTGATTTCGGCAACGAGCTTCGGCGGCTCGGGGGACGGGGATAACGACAACTACAAGTCCAACGGTGGAGCTGGCGGGTCGGGAGGCTCGCTGACGATCACCAACTACGGCGCGCTGAGCGTAGAGTCGCTCAGCCCGAACACGGCCAGGGGCATGGCCGGCATCCATGCCGTGAGCAAGGGTGGCACCGGCGGTAATCAGAACAGCGGCGCGGCGGGCGACCAGTTCGGGGGGGTCGGCGGCAGCGGCGGAAGCATCAGCATCACCAACACCGGGCAGGTGAATCTCGGCAGCGCGACCAACCCGCTGAACGGGCTGGACTATGTCTGGGGTCTCGCCGCCGAGTCCATCGGCCAGGCGGGGGGGCACGACAATGGCGCGGGTGGCGCGGGTGGCGCCATCCAAATTCACAACGGTTCATCCGGCGGAAATGCCTCGATCGGTGCGATCAACATCTACTCGAACAGCGCCGACAGCGCGCGCGGCATCTATGCATTCAGCCAAGGCTCTTATGGCACGGCCTCTCAGGATTCATCCGACGATGGCGGCGCCGGCGCGGACGGCGGCCAGTTCAGCATCGACACCTATTCCGATATAGCCGTGGTCACCACCGGCTCCGACCCCAACGAACTGTCCGGCGGCATCGTTGCCATCAGTCAGGGTGGTGATGGCGGCGCCGGCACCGCGTCAACGACCGGAGGCCGTGGTGGGAACGGCTCTGCCTTCGGCTCTACCCTGAGCGTCCAATCAGGTGTCACGGTTTCGACAAAGGGCGATTATGTCGCCGGCGTCGTCGGGTTGGCCCAGGGCGGGCGCGGCGGCGACGGCGCCAGCGGCGAGAAGGACAGCTCCGGCGGTAGAGGCGGCGACGTCGGCGCGATTCAGATCAACGTCTATGGCGGTTCTATCGAGACAGATGGCATCCAGGCCTACGGCCTGCTGGGCGGAAGCATCGGGGGCCAGGGCGGCAATGGTGGCGACGACACGGCCGTTGTCGGAACGAGCGGCGGCGGCGGCTTCGGTGGCAATGCCGGCGGCGTCGGCGCGTATGTCACCACCGGCTCCAAGATCACGACAACAGGGGATTTTTCCGCTGCGGTCACTCTGCACTCGATCGGCGGCGGCGGCGGGACGGGGGGCGACTTCACGGACGTGCTCGGCGGTGGCGCGGGCAATGGCGGCAATGGCGGCAACGGCAACACCGCTACCATCAACAATGCTGGCGGGACGATCAGCACCTCGGGCGGGCATTCCTACGGTATCCTGGTGCAGTCGATCGGCGGCAGCGGCGGCACAGGCGGAATCGCCGAAGGATTGACGCTCGAACTGGGCGGCGATGGAGGCGAGGGCGGTTCTGCCGGGGCGGCCAGTGTCCAGAATACAGGCGCAATCACCACCGACGGTTATTCGGCGCATGGCATCCTGGCGCAGTCGATCAGCGGCGGCGGCGGCGCTGCCGGCACCGCTGGCGGCATTCTGTCGATCGGCGGCACCGGCGGCAACGCCAACTACGCGGGGAATGCCGAGGTCCAGAGTTCAGGCGCCATCAGCACCGGCGGCGACGCGGCGATCGGCATCCTGGCGCAATCGATCGGCGGTGGCGGCGGCTCTGGCGGCGGTGCCAAAGGCATCGCGACAGTCGGAGGCTCGGGTGGCGCCGGCGGTTACGGCACCTACGCCAGCGTATGGCTGAACGGCGGCTCGATTGCCACGCGGGGCGAGATGGCGCATGGGATCATGGCGCAATCGATCGGCGGTGGCGGCGGCAACGGCGGCAGTGTGATCGACATGTCGGTCGGGATTCCGGCGCTGGGCGTCGGTGGAAGCGCCACGGGCGGCGGTAGCGGCGGGTGGGTTTGCGTCACCAATGAAAATTCGGGCGGCGACTGTTCTACAGGCTCCGGAGCGCCGCAGGCCGTCGCGATCGCGACCGCGGGTGCCGGCGCGGTCGGCATACTCGCGCAGTCGATCGGCGGCGGCGGCGGCAATGGCGGTAACGCCACCGGCGGCGATGCCGGGTTCGGCAGCTTCCAGATTGGCGGTGGCGGTGGCGGTGGCGGCTACGCAAATACCGCAAACGTCGGTTTCCAGGGGCTGACCCTGACGACCCAGGGCTCGCACGCCGCGGGGATCGTGGCGCAGTCGGTGGGCGGCGGTGGCGGCACCGGCGGCACCGCCAGTTCCTATTCCGCCGGTATCGGCTTCACGGCGTCCGTGGCGGTCGGCGGTACCGGTGGCAATGGCGGCGCCGGCGGCGAGGTCTCCGTAAGCCTGACCGACAGCGCCATCAGGACCGGCCAGGGCGGTGGAGACGTGACCGACGCCATCGGCGTGCTTGCGCAGTCGATCGGCGGCGGTGGCGGCAATGGCGGCTCATCGATTGCCGACGCGCTCACCGTGGCGGTGCCGACCGGCGAAGACGTCTCTCTGGCGATGAGCGTCGCCACGGCGGTCGGGGGCAGTGGTGGATCAGGCGGGACGGCTAAGGAGGTGTCGCTGACGCTGGACGGCAGCACCGCCGTCTTCACGAAAGGCGATTCTTCGCATGGCCTCCTGGCGCAATCGATCGGCGGCGGCGGCGGCAATGGCGGCAGTGCGTCGTCGATGTCTTCGACCGCCGGCACGGTGGACACGATCAGCGCCGACATCGGCGTCTCGGTCGGCGGCTCGGGCAGCGCCGGCGGCAATGGCGGCGCCGTCACGGCCGCTCTCAAGGACAGCGCCTCGGTGACGACGGCCGACGACTATGCCAATGCGATCGTGGTGCAGTCGATCGGCGGCGGCGGCGGCAATGGCGGCGTAGGCAGCGTCAACAGCAAGGAGATCGGCAGCGGCTTCAACCTGACGGCAAACGTCGGGGTCGGCGGGTCTGGCAGCGGCGGAGCCAGTGGTGGAAACGCGATCGTCGGCCTCGACAGCGGTACCCACCTGCAGACCAGCGGGTCCGGCGCGCGCGGCGTAATCGTCCAGTCGATCGGTGGCGGCGGCGGCACTTCGCAGGGCGCCAGCGTCGGGCTGTCGGCCAGCGCCAGCCTGCCCGGCGGTGGCGAGGAAGCCGCTGAAGCGGAAGAATCCGAAGAGGGCAGCGGCGCCTTCTCCGCATCCGTCGGCGTTTCCGTTGGCCGGACCGGCGGCAGCGGCGGCTCGTCCGGCACGGTCAACGTCACCACCGCGGGTACAATCTCTACCTTCGGCGCGGACGCCGACGGGGTGCTTGCACAGTCGATCGGCGGCGGCGGCGGGTTGGGTGGTTCGGTGGGGCAGGCGTCTTCCGGCGATTCCGAACCACTCGATGACGAAGGCGACAGCGAGTGCGCCAGCGAAGGCGGCAATGGCGATGACGGACACGGCTACTGCTTCGGCGTCAGTGTCGGCGCCACCATCGACGATGGCGGCACTGGCGGCACGGCCGCCAACGGCAACGCGGTCACGCTGACCCATGCCGGCCACATTGCCACCGCGGGCGACTGGGCAGACGGCATCGTCGCCCAATCGATCGGCGGCGGCGGCGGTGCGGGCGGCACCTCCACCGCGTCCGGCAGCCAGGCGACGGCCAACATCACCGTCGGTGTCGGCGGCAGCGGCGGTGCGGGCGGCAATGGCGGCGCGGTCGGCATCACCTTCGACGATAACCATGGCAACAGCATCAGCACCGCGGGATACAGCGCCTATGGCGTGTTGCTGCAGTCGATCGGCGGCGGTGGCGGGCAGGGCGGCGACGGTTCCGACGAGGCGGCGGGCAGGATCACCGTCGGGGGCGGCTTCGGCGGCAGCGGCGGTGCGGGCGGCAGCGGCGGCATGGTCACCGCCAAGGGGTGGATCAACCTTTCGACGAGCGGCGATGACGCGCACGGCATCGTCGCGCAGTCGATCGGCGGCGGCGGCGGCGTCGGCGGCGCCGGAAGCAGCACGGCCGCCGAAAAAGAGCACAGCCACACGATCGATCTCGTCGTCGGCGGCAGCGGCGGTGTCGGCGGCAGCGGCGGCGAGGTTGATCTCAGCGTCGGCACGACCCTCAGCACTTCCGGCGCCCGGGCATTCGGCCTCGTCGCACAGTCGATCGGCGGCGGCGGCGGCATCGGGGGCGCCGGCGAGGCCGACAGCATTGCCTCGCTGGTGGTGGGCGGCTCAGGCGGTGGAACAATAGACGGCGGCGCCGTCACGGTCGACCTGACGAGCCAGAGCTCGATCACCACGCAGGGCATAGCCGCCCATGGCCTCGTCGCCCAGTCGATCGGCGGCGGCGGCGGCGTTGGCGGCGCCGCCTCGGGTGCGCCGCTCTCCTTCACCGGCAGCAGCCCCGGCAGCCACGGTGACGGTGGCGACGTCGCCGTCACGGCCGACGGCAGCATCTTCACGCGCGGCGACTACGCCTTCGGCGTGCTGGCGCAGTCGATCGGCGGCGGCGGCGGTTTCGGCGGCAACGCGACGAGTGCCTTTATCGGCTCCAACGGAAATCTCTCGTCGGACGGCAAGAGCGGCAATGTGACGGTCAGCTTCGATGCCGGCAGGACCATCCAGGCGTCCGGCAAGGACTCGATCGGCATATTCGCGCAGAGCGATGCAGGGACGGACAACAACGGCACGATCGATGTGACCGTCAATGGTACTGTCACCGGCGGCTCCGGCGACAACGGCGCCGGTATCTGGGTTTCGGCCGGGAAAGACAACGTGGTGACCGTCAATTCCGGAGGCAATGTCTCGGCCGCTTCGGGCGTCGCCGTGCAATATACCGCCGGCATGAACTCGCCCGAAGACAGCACCCTGGTGGTGAATAACGCCGGTACGATCAGCGGCAGCGTGAAGGGGGCCCTAACCGTCGCGGCCAAAATGCCGAGGCTTGCCCGCTCCGGCCGCGACACCGTAGTCTCCGTCGTCAACAAGACGGGCGGCGTGCTGACGGATGCGGAGATCTACGAGGCCGACGTGATGAATCATGGCCGGCTGACGATCGGCCAATCCGGCGGCATCGACGCCACCCGAATCACCGGCGACCTCACGCAGGATGCAGGTGGCATACTGGGGTTCACCGCCGACTTTGCCGGCTTCCGCATGGACCGGCTGATCATCGACGGCGACGCGACGCTCGCCGGCAAGTTCACGGTGAACGCCATCAGCGTCCTGCCCGACATCAGTCTGCCGTTCCTCACCGTCGCAGGCACGCTGGACCATGCGCTGAGCGCCGAGTCGTCGATCTTCGAATATTCCATCAGCCGGGCGGGAAACGAGCTGTCGGTTTCAGCGGACTCGGCTCACTTCACCGATCCCGGCGCCATGCTCAACGAAGACCAGATCAATGTCGCCGGTCATCTGCAGGAGGTTTGGGACGCCGGCGGCGGTTCCTTCGGCACGCTTTTCGGCACGCTCGGATCTCTGGCCGACCGCAATTCCGGCGACTATGCGGCTGCTCTCTCCGACATGTCGCCCGGCATTTCGGGCGCGGCCGCGGCCGGCAGCATCGCCATGACGCAGCAGCGTCTCGACCTGCTGTTGAGCTGTCCGATGTTTGCCGATGGCACCTCGGCTCTGGTCGAGACCAGTTGCGTTTGGAGCCAGGCCGGCGCACAAACACTCGACCAGAAGGCCAGCGGCGGCATGTCGGGCTTCGATACGACGACCTACGCTCTTCGGGCGGGGGCCCAAATGGAGGTGTCGCCGGACTGGTTCGTCGGCATCGCCGGCGGCTATGACCGCAGTTCCATTCGCGGCGACGACGGCCGGGTCGACGCCGACGGCGACATCATCTATGCCGGCGCCTCGTTGAAACATGAGATCGGGCCGTGGCTTCTTTCGGGCGCTGTCGCCGGCAGCTATGGTTGGTACGACAACACGCGCACGATCCGCATCCCGGGCTTCGCCGGCCAGGCCGAGGGCGATCCGGAGATCTACAACCTCAGCACCCGTGTACGCGCCGCCTATACCTTCGCGCAGGACCCCTATTATGTGCGGCCCCTGGTCGATCTCGATCTGATCTACTCGCATGCCAGCGGATATCGCGAGTCGGGAACCGGCGCGCTCGATCTCCTGGTCGACGATGCCGGCCAATGGAGCTTCCACGCAACCCCGGCGATCGAGGTCGGCACGCGGGTGGAGGTGAACGAAACGACGGTGATGCGGGCGTTTGCAGGCGCCGGAGTGAGCTTCAGCACTGTCGATAGCTGGGATACCTCGGCCCGGCTGGCCGGTGCACCGGCCGGGATCGGTATGTTCGACAGCGAGGTGCCGCTGGCAGATGTGGTCGGGCGGGTAACCGCGGGCCTCGATCTTGCAACGGATAGCGGCTTCGGTCTCCGCGTGGAATATAACGGCTCATTCTCGGATACCTACAACAGTCATGCCGGTTCGCTGCGCTTGAGCCACAAGTTCTGAGGAGACGACTCGAGACAATGCAGCTGCACAGGAGCAGCGGACGCTCCGGGCGGGGCGTCCTCGACGCGGCTTCGCATCACTGTTCCGGCACGGAAAGATTTTCCAAACAGAAAGATTTTCCAAAGTCAGCGGATCTCCGGCCAAGCCATGTCCTGACTCGGCCCGGATCGCGGGGTAGACGAGGTTCGACAAACGAATTCGGGAGCCTCATGAAAATGCGCATCGCATCATTAGCATTCACGCTGTCCGTCCTTGCCTCGTCCGCGCTCGCTGCCGACATAAGCCCGCTCGTCGACGCCGAATGGGTCAAGGCGAATGCCGGCGACAAAGACGTCGTCATCCTCGACATCCGCGACAAGGTCGCCGAGACGGAACTTGGCGACAAACCCTATATCCAGGGCGCGGTTGTTGCACCCTATGCGAGCGCCGGCTGGCGCACCGAGGTGGGTGGCGTCCCCGGCATGCTGCCGCCGCTGGAGCAGATCACCAAGTTGATCGGCGATCTCGGCATCGACAATGACGATCACGTCGTCATCGTGCCCTGGGGTACCGATTCGACCGAGTTTGGTGGCGCGACCCGCGTCTATTGGACGTTCAAATATCTTGGCCATGAGGAAGTTTCGATCCTCGACGGCGGGTGGCGGCAATACGACGCCGCCGGCGGGACACGCTCTGCCGAGGCTGTAAAGCCCGAACCGGCGACGTTCCACGCCGAGCCGCAGGAAAAGCTGCTGGCGACGACCGAGGAAGTCGCCGCCGCGCTCAAGGCCGGCGTCAAGCTCATCGATGGCCGGCCGGCCGAGCAGCACCAGGGCAAGTCGAAGAGCCCGGTCGTGCGCGCCAACGGCACGATTCCGGGGTCGATCAACATCGAGCACTCCAAGCTCTACAGCCAGGACCACGCGCTCTTCGCCCGCCCCGAGACTGTGAAGGCCCTGACCGAGGCCGCCGGTCTGGCTGCGGAGGAGGAAAACATCACCTTCTGCAACACAGGGCATTGGGCATCCGTAACATGGTTCGCCCTGTCCGAGGTGCTAGGCAACAAGAACACCACCATGTATGACGGCTCGATGGCCGAATGGACGGCCGATCCGGCGCGCCCGGTCGAGAACAAGTCGGGCACCTGACGCCAGCGGACCAGGACCGATCCGCGCCAACGGAAGAACAGGCCAATGTCCGCAAGCTGCGGACATTGGGATTTGACCAATGCCGCATAGGCGGCGGGATTTCGAAATGACCGACATTTCCTTTGATCGTTCGCGATATTTGCCGTCGGCGGTTGTCGACCGTGGGCCGGCGCTCGTAGCCGGCGGCGCACTGCTGATAGGCCTTCTCGTCATCGCGCAGTTGATCGATCTGCGGCAGGCGGCCCTCTTCGTCGTCGGCGGTCTGTTGGGGGTCGCCCTTTATCACGGCTCCTTCGGCTTCACAGGCGGGTGGCGCCGGATGGTGGTCGAGCGCCGCGGGCGCGGCATCCGCGCCCAGATGCTGATGATCGGCGTGGCGGCATTGGCCATGATCCCGCTGATCTCGGCGGGCAGCCTCGGTGGCCAGCCGCTCGTCGGCGCGCTGGCGCCGGTCGGGGTTTCGGTACTCGTCGGGGCTGCCATGTTCGGGTTGGGCATGCAGCTTGGCGGCGGCTGCGGTTCGGGCACACTGTTCACGGTCGGCGGCGGTTCGGCCCGCATGCTCGTAACGCTTACCTTCTTCATCGTCGGCGCGCTCATCGGCTCGGCACATCTTCCGTGGTGGCTGACGCTTCCATCCTTCGGCACGATCGATCTCGGCCGGCAGCTCGGGACCGGCACTGCGATCCTCGCGACGCTCGCAGGCCTCGGCCTCGTCGCCCTGGCGACGGCGCTGATCGAGCGGCGGGCGCATGGCAACATCGAAAGGGAGCCGGAACCGTCGCGTCCGGGTTGGACCTGGCTGCTTTACGGTCCATGGCCCCTGGTGGGGGCAGGGCTGCTCATGGCTCTGCTCAACGTCGCCACGCTGCTCCTTGCCGGCCATCCCTGGTCGGTCACGTTCGGCTTCGGCCTGTGGGGCGCCAAGGCGGCGCAAGCGGTCGGCGTTCCGGTCGCGACGTGGGAGTTCTGGAACTGGCCGGGGCCGCAAGCGGCGCTCAGTGCAAGCGTGCTCGCCGACGTCACATCGGTGATGAATTTCGGTATCGTTCTTGGCGCGGCAGCCGCCGCGAGTCTTGCCGGAAAATTCGCGCCGAAGGCGAAAATCCCGCTTGGCTCCATGCTCGCGGCCGTCGTCGGCGGTTTGTTGATGGGCTATGGCGCAAGGCTTTCCTTCGGCTGCAATATAGGCGCGCTGTTCTCCGGCATCGCTTCGGGCAGCCTGCATGGCTGGCTGTGGTTTGCGACTGCCTTTGTCGGCTCATTCGTCGGCATCTGGATGCGTCCGCTTTTCGGTCTCGACGGGTTCAAGAAGAAATGACGACAAGGAACACGCTTCTTTTCGGTGCAGCGCTGGCGGCGGCGACCGCCGCTGTGGCAGTCGATCACCACAATCATCCCGTTCCGCGCGCCCAGCCAGCAGCGACCTCCGGTTCGGCAGGAGGGGCAGCACCCTGTGCCTCAGGTGCCCCGTGCTCCGCTGCCGCGCCGTGCGCCGCCGGCGCTCCGCTCGCAGCACCACCTCCACCGCCCGCGCCAATGCCCTCTATGCCTTGTGCCGCCGGGGCGCCCTCAACGGCAGTGGCACCCAAGCTCGCGCCTCCGCCGCCGCCGGCTCCCCTGCCGACCGAGGGGAAGAAGCTTCCGCCGCCTCCGCCGCCCGCTCCCTTGCCGGTACAGGGAAATGACTGAGGAAGCCGTAGAACTCGCGCGCCGCGAGATCGCCTACTGCGAAACCTTGCTCGCCAAGGGCGGCCTCAACGTGCTCAGCGAGACCTTTCGCGACACGGCTGAAATCAAGGCCTGGGACCACTACCCGACCGGCGATGTGTTCGACCCGACGAGCGGCGCGCAGTGGTTCTATCACTGCCACCCGGCTGAAGAGGGGGCGGAAGAACACGGCCATTTCCACTGCTTCTTGCGACCGCAAGGACCGCAAGGGCCGATCCACCATCTCGCGGCTGTGGGGGTCGACGCTCACGGGCGCCTTCTGCGGCTTTTCACGGTGAACCAGTGGGTGGTCGGCGATGATTGGCTCGGCGCGGAAGGCACGATCGCTCTTTTGCCGCGCTTCGACGTGCAGATGCCGCGCCCGTCTTATCTCGTGAACCGTTGGCTGACGGCAATTTTCACCGCCTACGAGCAACAAATAACCGAACTGATCCGCGAGCGTGACCGCACCTTGCTGGCACACCGTCAGCCCGAAAGCGTCGAAGCGCGCCAGGACCGCGCGCTGGAAGTCACTTCGGAGTTCAAGCTCTCAGGTCGCTAGACTAGATGCGGCGAACGACGATCAAGCATATCCCGTTAATTCCACGCCAAAGCTCCAAAGAGTGCGGTTCCGGCTCCGAATCTGGGTGAATGAGTGCCTGGAAAGTCCTGTAATCACAGGCGTTCTATGGAATCGGCGCTACCGACCTGAAGGTACAACCGGATGATTGAATTCAGGTCACTGACCGAAGCAGATTTTCTGATGTTGTGTGAATGGCTAAATAGCCCTCATATGCGTGCTCACTATCAGAAGACGCCGATAACGATCGAGGAAGTTCAGGGGAAGTATTCTGAGCGCCTGAGCCCAAGCCATCCCACCCATTGCCATATAGCCCGATATAATGGTGAGCCTTTTGGAATGTTGCAGTGCTATTCGCTTCGCAACTATCCCGATTTCGCGTCTGAGATAGGCGAGCAAGACGGCGTAGCCGTCGACCTATTTATCGGTGAGGAGCGTTTCATAGGGAAGGGCTTTGGGAAGGCTATGCTTCGCTCCTATGTGCTGAACGTGGTTCCTTCCATTTTTCCGCAAGACTGCAAATGCTTCATCTGTCACGCTAAAGAGAACAAAATAGCTATTCGTGGTTCGCTGTCCGCAGGGTTTCTGCCGTATCGAGACGTCATCGAGCGCGGCGTGGAAAGTCTGCTACTTTCATTCGACCGACCGATTTAGAGGGATTGGGACTTAAAGCCGAACTGGGCCGTAATGCGCTCGACCGTCTCGGTTATCACGGGTATCGACGACGACCGGCTTGCGGACCTGAAGTTACGAGCTGTCGGCGAACTACCTCGAGCCAGAGAAGCGGCCCAGGATTGCCTTCTGTTGCTTAAATCGCTGCGCCATTCTTTGCGCGTGCACGCGCGCTCGCTTCGGCATGGTTCACCCTGCCAAGATATGTCTTGGCACGCACGATCGGGTCGTGCAGATACTGCTCCCGTCCGAGCATCTGGTTGTCATTGAGATCGCGCCTGTCGAGCAGATCAAAGGTGACGCGTTCGAGGCGGCAATTCCATCCTTCCGGAGATCGGCCCGCCCATCCGTTCGTGTGGTATGTCAGCAGTCGGCTCCGAAGCGAGTAGCCGTGGTGGTCGAAAGCGATTACGCCGTCGGTCACGAAAATATGGTTACCGGCGAAGCCTTCGCCGGGGATGATGCGCTCGGCATAAAATCCGGGAAGGGGTGCCTCGCTCAAAAACACACCGGCGAGAATGGCATACGCGCCATTTCCGAAGAAGACGCGGTCAGGCAGAGCCCAGCGCCGCACCGGGTCCTTTTTTATGCCGGGCTTCAACGTGTACAAGGTAGGTGCACCATCAAAACTGAATCGGCGACCATCAGCGTGGTCGATGATCATTGTCGCGTCAATCAAATGATCAAATGCCTTCGAAAGGAACAAAACCAACTGGATGTTCCATAACATGCGTTATCTGATTTTACGCCTTATAGTTGCGGACTAAGGATTAAGTGCGACTTACGATAGATGCCAATGGACTATCACGCTCAGGAATGGCTCATGAGCGCACCTACTCCCAGATCGATATGGATGAACGTCGCAGGATCGCTCGCTGGCGATCGGCCGGCCTGAGCGCCCCGTCATCGCCGAGAAGCCCTGCCGCAGCGTCGTGCGAGGCGCAGGCCGAGGCATGCCCGACGGCGCTACGCCCGCCGCTTACACCGCAAAGTTGAAGTGTCCTGATCCTGCAAAGTAAGAACGTCACTCTCCCGGCGTTTTGACGTCGTAGGAGATTGCGGATGGGATTGATTGCGATGAGTAAGCGGTATCTGCAGCGGATCGAGGTTCTGTCGCAAGTGATCGAACTTGATTCAAAGCAAGTTGAGTGGAAGGATGTCCGGGCCTCAACGGTCGCTGGCGCCGCTCTAGGAGGCGCTCGTCATCTGGAAATTCGGAGCGAAACATGGCTGCTGAGTCCCACGGCATAGACCTGCTGCCGGTTATCGCCCTGCTTGGAGCGGCCGTCGTCGCGGCTCCGCTTTTCAAACGCATCGGACTCGGCTCTGTTCTCGGTTATCTCGCCGCCGGGATTGCCATCGGCCCCTTCGGGCTTCGGTTGCTCCAGGAGCCGTCATCCATTCTTCACGTCGCCGAATTGGGCGTGGTGATGTTCCTCTTCATCATCGGACTGGAGATGCGGCCCTCGCGCCTCTGGGGGCTTCGCCGCGAGATTTTCGGGCTCGGCATCGTACAGGTCGCCCTTTGCGCGCTGCTTCTGACGGGCGTCGGCGTTCTGACCGGCTTTCCGGTAGCCCCCTCCTTCGTCGCCGGCGCCGGCTTCGTGCTCACCTCGACTGCGATCGTCATGCAGTTGCTGGAGGAACGCCGGGAGATGGCGGCGCCGAAGGGGCAGCGCATCGTGTCGATTCTCCTCGTGGAGGATATGGCCATCGTGCCCTTGCTTGCGCTGGTCGCCTTCCTCGCACCGATCGTGCCCGGAAGCGTTGCCGCGTCCGGGGCGATCGACTGGCTTTCGATCGCGATCGGGCTTGTTACGATTGCAGGCCTCGTCCTCGCCGGGCGTTATCTGCTCAATCCGCTTTTCGGCCTCATTGCAGGCGTCGAAGCCAGGGAGGTGATGACGGCGGCAGCACTGATGGTCGTGCTCGGGTCGGCCTATGTCATGCAGCTCGGCGGTCTCTCCATGGCGATGGGCGCCTTCCTCGCCGGTGTCCTGCTGTCGGAGTCGACGTTCAGGCATCAGCTCGAGGCCGATGTCGAACCGTTCCGGGGCATTCTGCTCGGCCTTTTCTTTCTTGCGGTCGGGATGTCGCTCGATCTCGGCGTCATCGCCCGGAACTGGGCGATGATCCTGTTCTACGTGGCCGCCTACATGGTCGTGAAAGCCATCGTCATCTACCTTGTGGCGCGGCTCTTCAGGGCGTCCAACTGGGAGGCGATCGAGCGTGCGGTTTTCATGGCGCAGGGCGGCGAGTTCGCCTTCGTGCTCTATGCCGCGGCCCTCGGCACCGGCATCATCAGCAGCGAAGAGAACGCCATTCTGACGGCGATCATCATCGTATCGATGATGGTGACGCCGCTGCTGATCGCGGCGCTGCGTCTCGTGGAAAGGAACATTCCGCTCTCGACGGACGGCGTGGAGCGGCCCGAGAACCTCAGCGGCAATGTCCTGATCATCGGTTTCGGCCGTGTCGGCCAGATCGTGAGTCAGGTCCTTCTGACACGAGGTCACGTCATCTCCATCATCGATACCGACGTGGAGATGATCAACACCGCGCGCGAATTCGATTTCAAGGTCTATTACGGTGATGGCAAGCGCCTCGACATCCTCCATGCGGCGGGCGCCGAGCGCGCCAGTGCGATCGTGGTCTGCGTGGACAAGGCGGACGACGCCACGAAAATCGTCGAGCTCATCAAGGCGGAGTTCCCTCTCATCCCGGTTCTCGCGCGTGCCTCTGACCGGCGGCACGCGCTGGATCTCATCACCGCGGGCGCCGATTTCCACATCCGTGAGACGTTCGAATCCTCGCTGGTTCTCGGGCAGAAAGCACTGGAGGCGTTGGGAGCGGATCTGCCGGAGGTCGCCGAAATCATCGAGAAGGTTCGGCAGCGGGACGAGAAGCGGCTCGAGCTCGAATTGGTCGGCGGCCTCTATGCCGGGCGGCCGCTCTTCAGCGGCAAATTGGAGCCGGTGGAGGCCGTGCCGCCCGGCGGTTCGGCGTGAACGAAGCAGAGGCAGCGTCGAAGCCGCGATCCTCATTCCTGTGACCCGCACAGGAATGAGGAAACGAAAGCGGCTACGTTCTACAGCAGGCTCTCGATCGTGATCGGAAGTTCATGCACCCGCCTTCCGGTGGCGTGATGAATGGCGTTCGAGACCGCCGCCGACATTCCCACAAGCGCGATTTCACCGAGCCCCTTCACCCCCAGCGGATTGACGATCGTGTCTTCCTCATCGATGAAGTGGGCTTCGATATGCGGCGTATCGAGGTTCACCGGCACGAGATAATCGGCCATGTGCGCATTGATCGGACGCCCGTTGCGCCTGTCGAGCAGCGTTCGCTCCATGATGGCCATGCCGATGCCGCCGATCATGCCGCCGATGCACTGGCTCGTCGCAAGCTTCGGGTTGACGACCCGGCCGACTCCGTAGGCGCCCAGGGCTCGCCTGACCTTGATCGTCTTCACGTCGGGATCGATGGCGACTTCGGCGAAGACCGCGCCGAATGAATGCATCGAATATTTCTGTCCGGTTTCGGCGTCACGGGCGGCAGTCCCCTCCCCGACGAGCGGGCTCTCCCCGCCATAGGACACGAGGTCAGCATAGGTGACGCCTCGATCGGACCGGCCTTTCACGAACAGCATGCCATCGCGCCATTCCAGCGCTTCCGGCGATTGCCCGGCGAGCCCCGCATTGCCGCCGCCTTTTGCCGCAAGCACGGCCGCCTTCGCCTGAAGATCGAGGCATGCGGCTCTGATCGCGGAGCCGACAGAAGCCATGGTCATCGACCCGCCATGGGGCGGCGTCGCCGGAAAATCGGAGCGGCCAAGAGAAAACCGGATTCTCTCGACGGGAATTCCCAGATATTCCGCGGCGACCTGCGACATCGAGGTGTAGGTGCCCGGCCCCATGTCGCTTGCCGCCGCCTCAACCTCCACCGTCCCGTCGGGGAGAAGTCTTACTCGGGCGCTTGCCGGGGCAAACAGGCATGGATAAGAGGCGTTGGCCATTCCATAACCGATCAGAAGGCGCCCGTCCCGCATCGAGCCCGGCTCGGGCGTCCGGCGACTCCAGCCAAAGCGTTCGGCTCCAAGATCGTAGCATTTCAGCATCGATCGGCTGGAGAACGGCACCTGCCGCCCTTCGTCGATCTGCGGCTCGTTGATCCGCCGCAAGTCGATCGGGTCCATCTGAAGCTTATAGGCCAGTTCGTCGACCGCACATTCGAGCGCGTGGATACCGCTCGCCTCGCCGGGGCCCCGCATATAGGTCGGTGTGCTCGCGTCCAGGGGAATGAGGCGATAGCTCGTGCGCACGTTCGGACAGGAATACATGAAGCTCGTCACGGACGTGAGCGCCTCCATGAATTCCTCGTAACGGCTCGTCTCCCCTGCCCCTTCGTGGACGATACCGATGAGCTTGCCGTCGGGCTGCGCCCCCAGGGCGATGCGCTGTAGCGTGTAAGGCCTGTGCCCCGTCGCAAAAAACATCTGTTTGCGGGTGAGCACGAGCTTCACCGGACGGTTGACGTGCCGCGCGGCCAGAGCCGCCAGGGTGACGTGCGGCCAGGTTCTCAGACTGGTACCGAAAGCGCCTCCGATGAAGGGGCAGATCACCTGCACATTCTCCGGCGGAAGCCCGAAGACGGCGGCGATTTCGGCCTGTTCGTTGACCACGAACTGGCTCTTGCTCCAAAGCGTCAGGCGGTCGCCGTCCCAGGCGGCGATGGTCGCGTGCGGCTCCATCGGATTGTGGTTCTCGCGCGCGATGACATATTCCGCCTCGACCTTCACGGCCGCGGTTTCGAGCGCCTTGTCGGCGTCTCCGCGGGCGACATCGGCTTCGGCCCGGGCACCCGGCCGGCGCGCGACCGCCGGGACGACCTGCTCGCCGGCATGGGCATCGACCTGCGGCGGGCGGGCGGAGTAGGTGACCTTGAGCGCGTTGGCCGCATGCTCCGCTTGATCGAGCGTTTCGGCGACGACGATGGCGACCGGTTCTCCGAAGAAGCGTACTTCGGAGCCCTGCAGCACGTGAAGCCGTTCTCCCGCCGGCGGATCGATAGGTCCGCGGTGTTCGTTGTAGGCAAGCCGCTGCGCGTTGAGGTGGCTTATGACAGCCACGACGCCCGGCATTTTCTCAACCGCTGCGCTGTCAATCGATTCTATTCGACCGAGCCCGACAGTACTGCCCACGATGACTGCGTGGGCTTGGCCTTCCTGGTTGAACTCGGCCGCGTATGTGGCCTGGCCAGTGACCTTCAGGCGGCCGTCGATGCGCGACAAGGATTTACCGATAGCCGTCGTCATGCCACATCTCCTGCCATTTCGAGTGCTCGTACGATCGTTGCGGGAAGGAGTTTCACCTTGAATCCGTTGTGGGAGAGAGGACGCGTCTCCTCGGTCGAAACCGCCGCCGCGATCTCGTAGCTGGCGCGAGCGGCGGGTTTTCCCACCAGCGCCTGCTCGACAGCGTTCATGCGCCACGGGCGGGTGCCCACGCCCCCCGCGGCGATGCGGACCTCTTTGATTATTCCGTTCTCCACGTGAAGAGCCGCTGCCGCCGATACGAGCGCAAACTCGTAGGAGGATCGGTCCCGGACCTTCAAATAGCGCGCCTTTCTCGCATAGGGACCGTTTGGAATGTGGACCTCCACGATGAGTTCGCCTGGTTCCAGCGTGTGCTCGAGATGAGGCGTCGACTCCGGAAGCCGGAAGAGCTCCTCTACCGGAATGGTCCGCTCGCCGCGCGGCCCCTTCAAGGAGAGCATCGCTCCCAGGGCGACGAGAGAAACGGCCAGATCGGATGGATGCGTGGCGACGCAGTGCTCGCTGGTGCCGAGAATTGCATGGCCAGCGTTCAAGCCGTCGATTGCCGAGCATCCCGAACCCGGTACGCGCTTGTTGCAAGGCGCGTCCAGCATGCGGAAATAGGGACAGCGGACCCGCTGCAGCAGATTGCCGCCGATCGACGCCACATTGCGGAGCTGCGGCGATGCACCCTCGGTCAACGTCTCCGGGATGAGCGGCTGCAATCTGCGCACATCCTGATTGGCGGCGACCTCGGACATGCGGGCCAGCGCGCCGATGACGATCGCTTCATCCGTGGCCCGGAGGTAATTCAGCGGCAGGCGATTGATGTCCACGATCTTTTCCGGCGTCTCCACCTCCTCTCGCATCAAGTCGACGAGGGTCGTCCCGCCGGCAAGATATCTGGCTCCGGCAGCGCCTGCGGCGATCGCTTCGGACTCGCTGGCCGCCCGTTGAAATTCGAAGGGTCTCATGTGCGATCCTCCTTGGCAGCCTGGGCGACGGCCGCAACGATCCCGGGATAGGCACCGCAGCGACAGATGTTGCCGCTCATCCAGTAGCTGATCTCCTCGGCCGAGGATGCATGACCCTCGCTGATGCAGCCGAGCCCCGACATGATCTGTCCCGATGTGCAATAGCCGCATTGAAAGGCGTCATGCTCGATGAAGGCCACCTGCAGCGGATGCAGCGCCTCTCCTTCTGCGACACCCTCGATGGTCGTGATCTTCGCGCCGTCATACATGACGGCGAGCGCCAGGCACGCATTGACGCGCTGGCCGTCTATCAGCACCGTGCAGGCCCCGCACGCACCCTGGTTGCACCCTTTTTTGGTGCCGGTCAGAGAGAGCCTCTCCCTCAGCATATCCAGAACAGACAAGCGGGGATCGACAACCAGCTGATGGACTCGACCATTCACGGTCACTTCCAACGGCAGCGTGTGCGTGGGAGGCGCGGGCGTTGCGGTTGAATCCGCTGCTGCCTCGGCCGGGAGCGGCAGCGCGGCAAATGCCACGGCCCCGGCGGTTGCCTGAAGCGCTTCTCGGCGTGACATGGTAAGACCAGGCGGATGCAATTCTGCTGTTTCGTCAGTCATGAAAGGTCCCCTTCGGCTCAGTAATGGCGAGAGAGAATAGGACGTGCGCCGCGAGTTCACTGTTCCGGTCTTTCGGAATTGTTCGGATGTTGCTGTGACGATCAAGAACTGCGGCGAGAGTCAGCCATCAGCCATCAAACAAGCTGCCGCAAACACAGGCATTGCTGAAGCATTCCGCCGATGAGACCGGTGCAAGATGTCAGAGCCGACGGCGAAACTCGGTCGGTGTGATCCCCACCGCTTTCCGAAAGCTAGCGGCAAAAGCGGATTGTGTTTCATAGCCCACGGCCAGAGCGATATCGTTGACGCGCAGCTTCATATCTCTCAGCAGCGTCTTGGCGTAGGCGATGCGCTGACGAGTCAACCATCCGTATGGCGTCTGTCCGGTGGCCATACGGAAGGCCGTACAGAAGTGGAACCGGCTCAAGTTTACCAGGTCCGCCAGTTCCTGAATCCGGATATCCTCCGCCATATTTTCGCGCATATAGCCGGTGACACGCTTGACCTGCCAACCCGAAAGACCACGCTGCGGTCCAGGCGAGATAGGCATTGAACTTGCGGAATGAGCCCTGAGGAGCTGAAGACAGACAAGGTCGAGGAGCTGATCGATGTACAAGTGGGAGATCGCGTCTCCCGAATTTATCTCGTCATTGATCAAAGCCATGATGGTGAACAGTTTGGGATCGCTGAAGTTGACCCGGTCAAGCAGCTCGGGCTCCCGGCCATTTCCCACCTGATCCGCGCTGGCTAGAAGGCGCTTGTGGCCCAGGAAAATGTTCGAGACCTCGACATGGCCGTCGGCACGCCAAAAGCCACCGTGGCCTCTTGGTGCCAACGTGATCGTCCCCATCGCCGCGGGAGCGGAAATCGTTTGACCGCCGATCTTCACCGAGGCCATGCCCTGCCCGGAGTATTTCGCAGAAAGCACATGGTCCTTCAGCGGCGGCAACTCATACTCGAACGGTTTGTTCCACCACCGGCCGACCAGTCGCGTATCATCCGAAAACACCTCTGCAACAAGGGGTGGCGATAAGCCCCGCTGCAAACGACGGATGTGGGCCGTCGTATCCGCAAGCGCTTTCCCGCCCATGGCTGTCCCCTCTTCTCAATCTGCAGCTAACCCAAGCTTCGCGGATGCTAGCATGCTCGAATATTTGCAAAATATACAGTTTGGTGAAGTGACGGCTCGTGTGGGCGGTAGCGTGTACTTGCACGAGGTCGGATAACGGCTCAGCGTGACACCACTTTGCACATAAGCGCACATCACCACTTTGCCGCAGTCCAACTGCCGCGTCGAGATGCCGTGATCTCTCAAAGTAAGAGTGCCCTGCCCCTCTCTCCGAATTTTGCACGCGGTGGTGACCCCGGCGCCTTACCGATCCCTCACAGGCTTGCTTTGCACCGGCAGCGTCACGACGAAGCAGGCACCGCCGTCCGGCGGAGATTCGTAGCTGACGGCGCCGCCGTGACGTTCGGCAATCTGGCGCACCAGCGCCAGTCCCAAACCCCAGCCGCCCGCGGCCTCGCTACGTCCCGACGGGCGGTAGAAAGGCTCGAAAACGCGATGCCTCTCGCTATCCGCTATGCCGGGCCCGTGATCGCGGACCCTAAGGATCGCAGCATCGTCTGCCTGCGCGACAGCGGCTGTGACAGGTGGACCGCCGTGGTGCAGTGCGTTCTGCAGGAGGTTGCGCACGAGCCTGCGAAGCAGGCGAGCATCGCATGCGACGATCGCAGGCATTCCGAAAACCTCTACATCGTTGCGCGCGCCCTCTTCCGATACGAGAGCCAGAAGGTCGACGGACTCCAGCGCATCGAGCTTCTCGACGTGGTCCAGCCTGCTTGCCAGCAGGATCTCCTCGATCAGCGTGTCCAGTTCGGAAAGGTTGCGGATGATTTCCTGCTTGCGATCGTCGTTCGGCGCCTGCTCGTAGAGGTCGATCGCCATGCGCAGGCGCGCAAGCGGCGAGCGCAATTCATGGCTGGCATTGGCGAGCAAGGCCCGGTGCGACTTGATCAGCCGCTCGACCTGGTCGGCGGCCCTGTTGAAGCTCTTGGCCACCGCCGCCACCTCGTCGCTGCCGTCCTCCGGCACGCGAACCACGAAATCGCCCTTGCCCCAGGCATCCACGCCCACGCGCAGCCGCTCCAGCCGGCGGGTCAGGTGACGGACCACCGGATAGGCGGCCAGCCCGATGACACCGGCGATCAAAGCCAGGTAGGCGAGCGGATTGCGGCCGGACGGACGCAAGGGCCGCTCCATGCGCGCAGCCACGGTACGGCCGTCGGGCAGTTCGGTCACCATGGTGTGAAAATTGCCCGGGCCGTGGCGCCAAGGCTGGTCGAGAATGTCGCGCGGAATCGGGCTGCCGCCGCTTGCGATCAGCCTGCCGCGCGGGTCGTATACGGCAATGTCGGCATCGAAAGCGCGTGAAAACCGCTCGATGGTCGCCTCGACGGTCCGGTCGTCCATGTCCGGCGGAATGAGCGCGGCGACGAACCGGGCGCGCTGGCTTTGCCAGCCGGATTCCTCCTCGCCCTGCCCGAGCCATACGAATGCGGCGCTGGCGACGGCAACCGCGGCAAGGCTCGCGAGCAGTGTCAGGTAGATTTTCAGGAACAGCCGGCTGCGCATCGCTCTATCTCGTATCGTCCTGATAGCGGGCGAAGACATAGCCGGCGCCGCGCACGGTAATGATGCGCCTCGGATGCTTGGGATCGCTCTCGATGGCCGCCCTGATGCGCGAAATATGGACGTCGATCGAGCGGTCGAAAGCATCCAGCTCCTCGCCCTTGACTGCATCCATCAACTGTTCGCGCGAGAGCGTGCGGCCGGGATTTTCGGCGAGCGCCACAAGCACATCGAACTGGTAGCTGGTCAGCGTACACTCGCGGCCGTCGATCCTGACGGAGCGGGAACCGGGATCGATCTCGAGCCGTCCGAAGCGAAGGGTCCGCGCAACCGCGGCGCTGCCGTTTCGGCGGCGCAGGATCGCCTTCAGCCGCGCCAGAAGCTCGCGCGGATTGAAGGGCTTGGGCAGATAGTCGTCGGCCCCGAGCTCCAGCCCGACGATCCGGTCCGTCTCCTCGCCTTTAGCCGTGAGCATCAAGACGGGGACGTCCGAGACCGCGCGTATGCGTCGGCAGGTCTCGAAGCCGTCGAAATCCGGCAGCATGACGTCGAGGATGACGACGTCAGGGGTGCGGCGCCCGAGTTCGGCGATGCCCGCCGTGGCGGTCGCCGCGGTATGAACGGTGTAGCCATTTCCGGAGAGATAGTCGGAGAGCATGGCGGACAGGCGCGTGTCGTCGTCAACAATCAAGACCCGTTCCGCCATCCCTGCGCTCCGCTCAATCTTCCGCCCGACTCATATTTACCACCGGCCGTGGCCCCTGCGCTTCTTCAAATGCTCGACGAGCTTGGCGCGCTGCTCCGGCGTCAGCACTTCGGCCGCGTCGAGCAGCGCGGTCGTCATCTTGCGTGAGGCCTCGTCAATGGCTGCGATGCGTTCGCTGCGAAGTTTCTCGGCGGCGGCCCGGTCGATGCCCGGCGCGCCCAGGAGTTCGATAACCTCTTCGCGCGTCTCGCGGAAGTCCCGGAACGTCGGCCTGATCTCGGCGCGGGCATCATCGATGATGTCCCAAAGCTTGTCTTCCTGTTCGGGTGTCGCATCGAGCTCGTCGAGCATGGTGCCGATCCGGTGTTCCATAAAGCCGCCACCTCCCATATGCGCGTGCATCACATGGCCGCCCATGCCGAAACGGCCCATGCCGAAGCCGAAATCGTCGCTACGCGCGGCTGCAAATCCGACCGCGCTGACGGCCGCGACGGCTGCGAGGCCGCCGATCGCGGCGTGCCGTCCCCATCCTTTCGAAACGGCTTTGCCGGCGCCCCGGCCCGACAGGTCATTGTCTTCGTTTTCCATTGCCAGTCTCCTTTGCTCCGCAGCACCTGCTGCGATGGAGGAAAGCTAACCGGGCAACGTTTCGACCGTTCTGGGCGAATGTAAAGAAATGTAAAGCCGCGGCGCCGTAGACTGGGGACGCGAGCACGGGCTACAACGATCCGGCACGCTCCGCCGCCGCCTTGGTGACCATTCTCAATCGATCCAGCTCGAGGCACGCATCCGGAAGCGCTCGATGGACGGGCGGCGGCCCGGTTGCGCCGATGACGCCGAGGACCAGGTCCGATATCTCCTGATCCGAAAATCTGTCGCCCATCTTGCGCCGTGCCGCATCGAGGAAGGCCTCGTCGGACCTTTTCAGCCGTAGAGCATGCCTTGGCAGCCCGGCAGCTCTCAGCAGCACGCTCAGCCATTTGCCGTCCCAGGATGGTGCGCTGGCATAAAGCCGGTGTCCGGCCAGCTCACGGATCATTTCTTCGGCGACGAACGCGACAGGGAGCCCCTCCGCGCGAAGCATACCCCTCGATATGCCATGAACTTCCTCGGCTTCGGCGGACCAGTCGGTCCAATCCGGAGCCGGCCGTATCAGATAGGAACGCGAGCGGCCGTCCTGGAAGACCCAGGCGACCTCTATGGGGAAGCTTTTCTTGTTCAGAGAGGACGCTTCGAAGTCCAGGAATACGATCATTCGCGGCCACGTTCCTCCAATGTACCAACGTAATCTAGGTCAGTCCCGCTCGATCGACATGTCCAAGGCGACCTCACGCGATATGTCGGAATGCCGCGCGGGCCACCAGCAGCTCCAGTGGAATGGCGCCACACTTGTTACTCCCATCATCGGCGTTCCGGTGCCAAACTACTTCAAGCCCGACAGCCAGGCCATGGCGCGATCGGGAACGCGCCTCCAGGAGGCGCCAATGCGTACAGATTGCCAAAGCACACAAACTGGAGGTGCCGAGCCATGACGAAACCAATGCACACGCCACCCGTCGTCCCGCCGCAGGCCTGGGAGGCTGCGCGCGAGCAGCTGCTCGTCAAGGAAAAGGCCCTGACGCGGGCGCGCGACGCGCTGGCCGCCGAGCGCCGGCAGATGCCATGGATGGCTGTAGAGAAGGAATATGCGTTCGAAGGCCCGGAGGGCCGTGTCAGCCTCGTCGACTTGTTCGAGGGTCGGCGACAGCTGATCGTCTACCGCGCCTTCTTCGAACCGGGCGTTTTCGGCTGGCCCGATCACGCCTGCAGAGGCTGCTCCATGGTGGCCGATCAGGTGGCGCACCTTGCCCACCTGAACGCCCGTGACACAACCCTCGTCTTCGTCTCGCGGGCACCCCAGGCGGACATCGCCCGGCTGAAGGCGCGCATGGGATGGCAGATCCCGTGGTTTACCGTGACGGACAGCTTCGACGCCGATTTCGGGGTGGACGAGTGGCACGGCACGAACGTGTTCTATCGCGACGGCGACCGCGTTTTCCGTACCTATTTCATCAACAATCGCGGCGACGAGCAGATGGGCAGCACGTGGAATTACCTCGACATCACGCCGCTCGGCCGGCAGGAAGTCTGGGAGGATTCGCCCGAAGGCTATCCGCAGACCCCGACCTACAAATGGTGGAACTGGCACGACAGCTACGTCAAAGACGCCGAGCCGGACAAGAAGTGGGTCGAAGTGTCGGACGCCGGAGAGGCGGCGTTCCGGAACCAGGACTAGCGAGGCCTTAAGGAACATGCCCTCGGAAGGGAGGCCCGCCCCGAGGGCAAGGGCGGGCCCGGTCCATCGCTTAAAAGTCCATGCCGCCGCCGGCCGGAAGCGCCGGTGCGGCTTCCTTCTTGGGCTTTTCGGCGATCATGGCTTCGGTCGTGACGAGAAGACCGGCAACCGACGCTGCGTCCTGAAGCGCGGTGCGGACGACCTTGGCCGGGTCGATGACGCCCATGGCATAGAGATCGCCATATTCGTTGGTCTGGGCATTCCAGCCATAAGAGAACTCCGTCTTCTCGCGCAGCTTGCCGACGATGATCGAGCCCTCGGCTCCGGCGTTTTCCGCAATCTGGCGGACGGGAGCTTCGATAGCGCGGCGCACGAGATCGACCCCGACGCGCTGATCGTGGTTGGCGGTCTTAAGGCCGTCGAGAGCCTTGACCGCCCGCAGCAACGCGACGCCGCCGCCGGGCAGTATCCCTTCCTCGACTGCCGCCCGCGTCGCGTGCAACGCGTCGTCGACGCGGTCCTTCTTTTCCTTCACCTCGACTTCGGTAGAGCCACCTACGCGGATGACTGCGACGCCGCCGGCGAGCTTGGCAAGGCGTTCCTGCAGCTTCTCGCGATCATAGTCAGAGGTCGTCTCCTCGATCTGGGCGCGGATCTGCGCGGTACGGCCCTCGATATCGGCTTTCGAACCCGCACCGTCGATGATGGTGGTGTTCTCCTTCTCGATCGAGACTTTCTTAGCACGGCCCAGCATGTCGAGCGTGACGCTTTCAAGCTTGATGCCGAGGTCTTCCGAAACGACGGTGCCGCCGGTCAGGATGGCGATGTCTTCCAGCATGGCCTTGCGGCGGTCGCCGAAGCCAGGCGCCTTGACGGCAGCAACCTTGAGGCCGCCGCGTAACTTGTTGACGACGAGGGTGGCGAGCGCCTCGCCTTCCACATCCTCGGCGATGATGAGGAGCGGCTTGCCGGACTGGACGACCGCTTCGAGCACCGGCAGCATGGCCTGCAGGTTCGAAAGCTTCTTTTCGTGGATGAGGATATAGGGATCCTCCAGTTCCACGCGCATCTTGTCCTGATTGGTGATGAAATAGGGAGAGAGATAGCCGCGGTCGAACTGCATACCCTCGACGACCTCGAGTTCCGTCTCGGCCGTCTTGGCCTCCTCGACCGTGATCACCCCTTCATTGCCGACCTTCTCCATGGCTTCGGCGAGATAGCGTCCGATTTCGGTGTCGCCATTGGCGGAAATGGTACCGACCTGAGCGATCTCGGAATTCTTGGAGATCTTCCTGGCGTTGTTCTTCAATTCCTTCACGACCGCATCGACTGCGAGATCGATGCCGCGCTTCAAGTCCATCGGGTTCATGCCCGAGGCGACGGCCTTGGCACCTTCCCGGACGATTGCCTGTGCGAGCACCGTAGCGGTCGTCGTTCCGTCCCCGGCAAGGTCGTTGGTCCTGGATGCGACTTCGCGCAGCATCTGCGCGCCCATATTCTCGAACTTGTCCTCGAGTTCGATTTCCTTGGCGACGGAGACGCCATCCTTGGTGATCCGCGGCGCACCGAACGACTTGTCGATAACGACGTTACGGCCCTTCGGACCGAGAGTTACCTTTACGGCATTGGCCAGCACGTCGACACCACGCAGCATGCGCTCGCGTGCGTCGGTCTGGAATTTGACTTCCTTCGCAGCCATTTCTTCACTCCTTGATAGGCAGCTTGTTGACTGTATCTTCGCGTTATCAGGCGGCTATCTTCTCGGCGGCCCGGGCCTCGATGATTCCCATGACATCGCTTTCCTTCATGATCAGGAGATCTTCTCCGTCGATCTTGATCTCGGTGCCGGACCACTTGCCGAACAGGATGCGGTCGCCCACCTTGACGTCGAGCGGCTGGATCTGACCCTTTTCGCCGCGCGCGCCGGGACCTACAGCGAGGACTTCGCCTTCCTGGGGCTTCTCCTTGGCAGTGTCGGGGATGATGATGCCGCCTTTGGTCTTCTCTTCGGACTCGACGCGGCGGACGAGAATACGATCATGAAGCGGTCGAAACGCCATGTTTTCCTCCATGGACAAACATTGATGATCTTGTTCCCCATCCCGGACCGGATGACCAATCCGGACGGGTGCGAAGCCTCGTTCGAGCACTTCGCGCGGGATGATCTGGTTGGGCTAAAAATGGATTTCAAGAGGCCCCGGCAAAAAAATTAGCAGCGCTTCGAGGCGGCTGCTAACAGACTGGAAAGGAACCCGAATTTCGCTGTGACGTTAAGGTCATGCCGGGGCGCCCGCGCAAGATCAGCCGGGAGCCGGCGAATGATATGTAACGGAGATGAAGCATGCGATTTTCATCGGATCTCGAGCGCCAGCTCAACGGTTACGGTCTCACAACCGCGCATATCCTCTACCGCATTCCCGATTTCGAATCCGTCCTGCAGACCTATGTCTGGCAGGATTACGACCTCGCACCTGAATTTCCCCAGATGCGAAAGTTCCTCGATTTCTGGCAGACTAATCTCGACGGGCCGCTCCACTCCGTGCGATTCACCCACAAACGGCTGATCGGCCCGAACGAGTGGCGGCAGGTGGATGGCGAATTCAACATTCACTGAGTTTCGGCGTTAAAGGACGCTTGCGTCTTCCCGCTCCGGCTGCTGCGAGATGGATGATGGCGCTTGTCCTCGCCCTCGTTTCTGTGCTTGTCACAGAGATCCAGCAGCGCCGCGTCTGCGGGGCAGGGAGAGTTCTTTCAGACCAAGGACTTGGTCTGGTTGGATACCTGTGACGAGCACAGGGATGAGGAAATCAAACAGTCGCGGCGGGTATCCCGAATCTCAACAGGCCCTAAGTCGGCTCCGCCAGTAATGCCCAGAATGCCAGTAGCGGCGTGTCGACCGACCGCATTGCGTGCCTGATGCCCGGCTCGTTGTAGAACGAGCCGCCGAGGCCCGGTGAAAACCATTCTCCCTCCCCCTGCCGGAATTCTCCCTTCGACAGAACGAGATAGACCTCCTCAGGCGCGTGCTCATGGTCCGGATAACGCACATGCGGCGCCATCAATGTAACTCCGAGCCAGACGTCCCTGCGCTCTTCGAGACCGCCAGGTCCGACGATCATCGCGTTCGCATGGCCCTCGAGGAAATTCGCGCTCGCGGAACCGTCGCAACCGGTGCGCCGGCGCCATGCGAGAAAGGGCTCGACTGCCCTGAACCGATCGATCAGACGTCGCAGCGGCTCGTGTTCCGTTTCGATGGAGAGCGCCGGCTCAAGGTGGGAACACACCGGCAGGCGGCTTCCGTGGCCCCGCCTTTCCACACCCGGCACCTCGAGCGCAGAAGAAATCTGCAGGATCGAGCGGCGCGATTGCGGAGCCTGCGCGAAATGATCGAACGCTTCAAAGGCACTGTCGATGAACAACTGAAGGGCATCGCTGCGAGGTGACATTGATAGGTCCTTCTAGGAGTGAAAAGGTCTGGGGACCTGCCTGGCGTCAGATATCCTTGAGAAGGCGTAGAGCGTCGTAGATCGCGGCGTGGGTGTTGCGCGCCGCGACCGCATCGCCGATACGGAAGAGCTGGAACTTGCCCTCGGCGTTGCGGACGACCGATTGCGGTTCCCCGGCGATCATTTGGTCGTGCGCGATCTCGCCCAGATTGCTGGAGAAGGGCTTCAGCTCGAAATAGAGTTCATCGAGCGGGATGGTCCCATGATTGACGACCACCTGGTCGAAAGTCCGCTGTTTGGAGATACCCCCGTAGTCGCTGCCGACATGGGCGACCAGTTCATTGCCGCTCTTCTCTACCGCTTCCAGACGGTAGGTGACGGTAAAGGTCACATCGAGCTTCTGCAGGCAACGCATGTAAGGCACGAGGTTCATCGCCATGACCTCCGGCGCGAAGGAGCGGTCGGGCGTCATGATCTCGACCCTGGCGCCGGCAGTGGCGAGAAATTCGGCGGCCTGCAGAGCGGCGTGGTCGCCGGCGTCATCGAAGATCAGAACATTGGTGCCCGGCTTTGCGTCCCCGGAAATGATGTCCCAGGCGGACACGACGAGCTCGTTGCCCCTCGACAGCACCTCCGTATGCGGAAGCCCGCCGGTGGCGATGATGACGACGTCAGGACTTTCCGCCTGAATGGCCTCCGCTTCCGCCCATGTGTTGAAATGGAAGGTGACGCCAAGTTTCTCGCACTGGCTCATGCGCCAATCTATGATGCTGATCATTTCCCGCCGGCGCGGGCTCTGCGCAGTCAGGCGGACCTGGCCGCCCGGATCGCTCGCCGCCTCGAACACAATCACCTCGTGGCCACGCTCCCCCGCCACGCGTGCCGCCTCGAGACCAGCCGGTCCGGTCCCGACGACGACCACTTTCCTGCGACAGTGCGCCTTTGCGATGCTGTGCGGCATCGTCAGCTCCCGTCCGGTCGCAGCATTGTGGATGCAATAGGCGGCGCCCCCCTGATAGATGCGGTCGAGACAGTAGTTCGCACCGACGCAGGGGCGAATGTCTTCCTCCCGCTTCTCGATGATCTTGCGGACGATATGCGGATCGGTCATGTGGGCGCGGGTCATCCCGACCATGTCGACCTTGCCGGACGCAATCGCGTGGCGCGCGGTCGCGACGTCAGGGATTTTCGCCGCATGGAAGGTCGGGAAGTTCGTCGCTGCGCGTATCTCGCCGGCGAAGTCGAGATGCGGCGAATTGGCCATGCCCTGAATAGGAATTACATCCGTCAGTCCGGGATCGGTATCGATATGGCCGCGAATGATGTTCAGGTAGTCGATAAGTCCGCTTTCCTTGAGGCGTTTCGATATCTCAAGGCCCTCCGCCTTGTCCGTCCCCCCGGGAAGGCATTCATCGGCCGTGTATCGCACGCCCAGGATGAACTCGTCTCCGACACGTGCCCGGATCGCCTTCAGGACGTCGAAACAGAAGCGCATGCGGTTGTCGAGCGAGCCGCCGTAGGGACCATCGAGTTCGTTCGTCAATGGCGAGGCGAACTGGTCGATGAGGTGACCGTAGGCCTCGAGTTCGACGCCATCCATTCCGCCGGCCTTCATGCGCTCCGCCGCATCGGCAAAATCCTTGATGATCCTGTCGATATCCCAGTCTTCGATCTTCTTGGGGAAGGCGCGATGCGCCGCTTCGCGGTGATGCGAGGGAGCGACGACCGGAAGCCAGTCTCCCTTGTCCCACCGCGTGCGCCGGCCGAGATGGGTGAGCTGGATCATGATCGCCGCCCCCTCCTCGTGCACGGCGTCGGTCATCTCCCTGATCCACGGCACGATCTCGTCCCTGTAGGCGAGCAGATTGTTGAAGACCGGCGGGCTGTCCTTCGAGACGGCCGCCGAACCGGCGGTCATCGTCATCGCCACGCCGCCCCGCGCGCGCTCCACCGTATAGGCGCGATAGCGCTCCTTTGGCATGCCGTCCTCCGGATAGGCCGGCTCGTGTGCCGTCACGATGATGCGGTTACGCAGCGTCAGGTGCTTCAGCTGGTACGGTTGAAGGAGGGGGTCGTTCGGCATCTGCGGGTCTCCGGCTTGGTCTGTCGGCAGCCTATGTGAAAATGTACATATGTGTCAACAAATCAGGCATTGCAGTCGGGGACGGAGACACTGATGTACATTTTTCTTGCGGGGTATCCTTCGATCTGTTAAACAGTAACGATGGAGCAGATCACGAGCGACAGCGGCTGGCGCGGTTCCCCGGATGTCTGGCTTGGAGCGGCCTACGAATCCCTGCTCGATGCCGGCATCGATGCGGTGAAGATCCAGCCGCTCGCGAAGAAGCTGAATCTGTCGCGGACGAGCTTCTACTGGTTTTTCAAGGACCGCGAGGAACTGCTCGACAGGCTCGTCTCGCGCTGGCGCGAAAAGAATACCGGCAATCTGGTAAGACAATCCGAGGCCTATGCTGAGACGATTGCCGAAGCGATGCTCAACGTCTTCGACTGCTGGCTTGATGGCAGCCTGTTCGATTCGCAGTTCGAGTTCGCGGTGCGAAGCTGGGCTCTGCAGTCGCCTGAAATTCTTGCGGAAGTCCAGAGCGCCGATCAGCAGCGACTCGACGCGCTCACGCGCATGTTCCTGCGGTTCGGGCATGACGAGGCGCGGGCCGATGTACGTGCGCGCACGATCTATCTCGTGCAGATCGGCTATATCTCGATGCAGACGAAGGAAGACGTATCCGTGCGGATGAAGCGCATCCCGGAATATGTGGAGATCTTCACCGGACAAGTCCCGGAGCAGAGAGAGCTTGACCGCTTCTTCGCCCGGCATGGCTACTCCGGATAGCGACAAAGGAGGATAAGGAACGAGCGAGGCAGGAGCGGGTATACGCGGCACCCTGCTCTTCCGATAAGACGCCGCAAAAAGAAGAGGGAACAATGTAATGAAAAAGCTGCTTGCGTCGACATGTCTGATGCTTGGTCTCATCGCAGGAGCATCGACGTCGAGTGCCGCCGAGTGCGGGACCGTCACCATTGCCAGCATGAACTGGCAGAGTGCGGAGGTCCTCTCCAACCTCGACAAGTTCATTCTCAATGAAGGCTACGGCTGCAGTGCCGAGATCACGATCGGCGACACCGTGCCGACGATCACCTCCATGGCCGAGAAGGGCCAACCCGATATCGCGCCGGAAGCATGGATCGACCTCCTGCCCGATGTCGTCAAGAAAGGCCAGGACGACGGTCGTATCATCACAGTCGGCTCCCCGCTGCCTGACGGCGGCGTACAGGGGTGGTGGATCCCGCAATACCTCGCCGACGCACACCCGGACATCAAGACGATCGGCGACGCGCTGAAGCACCCCGAGCTCTTTCCTGCCTCCGAGGACCCCAGCAAGGGCGCGATCCTGAACGGGCCACAGGGCTGGGGCGGAACGGTGGTGACGACGCAGCTTTTTAGCGCCTTCGACGGCGAGAAGGCCGGCTTCACCCTGGTCGACACCGGCTCCGCGGCCGGCCTGGACGGCGCCATCGCCAAGGCCTATGAACGCAAGGAGGGTCTTCTTACCTATTACTGGTCTCCTACCGCCCTCCTCGGTAAATACAAGATGGTCAAGCTGGACCCCGGCGTGCCCCATGACGCGGCCGAATGGAAACGCTGCAACACCGTAGCGGATTGCCCCGACCCCAAGCCGAATGCATGGCCGGTCGACACGATCGTGACGCTGGTTGCCAAGCCCTTCTCCGAGCGGGTCGGCCCCGAGGTCATGGACTATCTGACCAAGCGCTCCTGGAGCAACGAGACCGTCAGCCAACTCATGGCCTGGATGACCGACAATCAGGCCAGTGGTGAAGAAGGTGCGAAGCGCTTCCTCGAAGAGAACGAGGACATGTGGTCGAAGTGGGTCTCGCCTGAAGCCGCCGAGAAGATCAAAGCGGCGCTCTGACGGCCTTTCTCCGTGCGGCGTGCAAGATGCACGCCGCATCCACTGCCAAGGCAAGGAAATCAGTGGGCGGAACAAGTCGGGCGGGCTGTCCATTTGATGTTCATGAAGAACATCATTCTTGTCGCAGCCGCCCTGTCATTGGGCCTCCATTCCACCGCCAGTGCTGAAGACCTTCAGCCGGAAGCGATCAACAATGCTCCGATTGCCTCGATCGCGCCGGAACGGCCACCGAAGGAACCGCCTCACCCGGATCCGGCCATCGTCCACCTCCAGATTCTTCTGGATCGCGCGGGATCCTCTCCCGGGGTGATCGACGGCTACTACGGCGAGAATGTCACCAAGGCCGTTGCGGGATACGAGGCAATGCAGCGTCTTCCTGTCGATGGAAAGCTGGACCCTGAGGTCTTCAGCCGGCTTCCGCAGGACCAGCCTGTCATCCAGTCCTATGCCATCACGGAAGAGGACGCCAAGGATCTCGTCGACGAGATTCCCGACGACTATTCCAAGCAGGCCAAGATGGATCACCTGGGTTATACGAGCGTCGAGGAGAGATTGTCCGAGCGGTTTCACATGGACCTCGACCTGTTGAAGGCGCTGAATCCAGGTTCGTCGTTTGCCGTCGGTGAGACAGTTTGGGTTGCAAAGCCCGGCGCCGCAAAGGAAGGCGAGGTCAAAAGGATAGAAGTGCGCAAGCGAGCCGGGCAAGTTCTGGCATTCGCCGAAGATGGTTCGCCGCTCGCTGCGTATCCTGCCTCCATCGGCAGCGAAGGGTCCCCCTCCCCCACGGGCACCCACAAGGTCAAGGGGGTCGCGCGAATGCCCCCTTACGAATACGACCCCGACGTCAACTTCAAGCAGGGCGACAACGACGAGGCCCTGACGCTTCCCAAAGGCCCCAATAACCCGGTGGGAACCGTCTGGATCGATCTGACGGAGCCCACCTATGGAATCCATGGCACGCCCGAACCGTCCTTGATCGATAAAGCTCAGTCACACGGGTGCGTTCGCCTGACGAACTGGGACGCGGAGGAACTTGCGGCGATGGTCAAGCCAGGGGTGGTCGCCGAGTTCATCGACTGAACGTCGCATCCTCCGATGACTCGAGACCCGATCGAAACAGCTTAGGAGCCGGATCTCGCACCGTTGTTCAAGAGCTTTCACCCCGCCGGGTGAGTAGCGCTTACGGTCGCGCCACCCTCCCTCTCGGGTATTGCCCCCGCTACGCAACCGAACGCTCATCTGCTGAGCGACGTCCGGCTCCATTCCGCCTGGTAATAAAGACAGTACCAAGCCGGCTGTTCGTCCGCTCGACCGTTCCATTGTCGAGTGCGGAACGTTACATCGGGGTCGGACTTGGACCGCGTCGTGAAGCGCGCTTCCCGGGTTCTTGACCGCTTCGGACACCGAAACGGCGCGCTAAAGACCTACGCCGAAATTCGGTTTGACTACCATGGCGGCTATGGCGGCCCCTACTTCGCTTCCTCGGGTATCGGTTCTCGTTGAATCTCCAAAGCTCCGGTTTCATCTTTGGCGATGCTGATTTGGTAAAGCAGCTTTGCGTCAATCTTCTTACCAACGCTACTCGCCACACTCCTTGCGGGCCGGCGGTCGAACTCACACTTTCCAGCGACGCGGAATGGGTGAAGTTGATCGTTTGTGCCAATGGCCTCGGCATCCCGGCTGCCGAGCGGACGAAGGTTTTCGGGCGTTTCTACCGCCTCGACAAGACGCTCGGTTCACCCGGAACCGAGTTGGGGCTGAGTCTGGTGAGAGCCGTCGCGGATTTGCACGGTGGTCAAATTTTTCTGTCCGACAACCGTACAGGCCTCGTATGCACCGTGAGCTTTCCGGTCGCAGTCGGATCGTCCGCTTTCGGCGCCTGACCCACTTCTTTCGTCACTGATAACCGTCCCGAATTTGATCCGTATACCGGTGGACCCGAGTCTTGGTCCGCTGGCGGTTTTCGAAAGAGCCGCGGAGTTTGAATATTTGTAAAGTTGCTGAGCAGTTGGCTCAAAGTGAGCTTGCTAAACCCATGATCAGGACACGGAGAAGGAACCCTGCCAGACCGTTTCCAAATGCCGTCCACCCAAGAGCTGACCTCCTTGGGTAGACGGTGACTGGACTCCACCCCCCTCACCTAATCTGACTTCATACCTAAGATGGCGCGAACAAGTGTCCGCATCTCGGGCAATCGCACCTCTGGAGCACGTGCAGGAAAGGGGTTGACGGTTTTCCGTGCGGAAGTGCGCAGCGTCAAAGCGTGAGAGCGTCCGGCCGACGTTTGGCGGCCAATGCTACCGCCAGGAAGGCCCCCATACCGACCGCGCCGAGGCAGGCATTGGCCAACAAGGCGACATCCGTGCCGAAGCGTTCCATCAGGACGGAGAAGACAAAGGGTGCCATCGCGCCTGCCGCCAGCCGTGCGGCGGCCATTCTTCCCGTAATCGCACCATAGCCGACCGATCCGAACAGCCAGAGCGGAAGCGATCCCTGCGCAATGCTGTTGACGCCGGAGCCGAGACCCAGACAGATCGCGAAGACCACGGCGCCTGGCAACCAGGTTCCGGAAAGACCGAGGACGACGACACTCGCCACGATGAGCGTGGCCGACAGGGTCGCGAGCATGGGGGGCAGCAAGTTTGCGCCGAATGTCATGTTGATGAGCCTGCTCAGAACCTGTGAAGGTCCGAAGAGCGAGCCGATCATCACGGCTGCCGCCCCGAAGCCGATCGCTCCCAGCATCGGAACCATATGCGTCAGTATCGCGGAAAGTGTGAACCCCTGTAAGGCAAAGGCCAACGAGACAAGAAGCATGCCGCGCCGCCTTGCCTGTACGGGAAGCGCGCCGGCAATCGCTTCCCGGTTCAGGCCGGAAGATTCGATCGCTGCAGGCGTCCGGCTTCGCATGATCCAGCGATGCAGCGGGAGACAGACAAGCAGGTTCAACAGCGCATAAGCGATGTAGATTTCGCGCCACGAGAGAAACTCTCCAAGGCTCGCGGCAATCGGCCAGAAGATCGTCGAAGCGAAGCCCCCGATCAACGTCAGATAGGTGATGCTGCGTGAAGCCGCCTTGGGACGGATTTCCACAAGTGCCGCAAAGGCAGCCTGATATTGCACCATGCTGGAGGCCACTTCCAGGAGGACTATGGCGATGGCGAACACAGCCGTCGAGGGAGACCAGGCGCATAGCAAAAGAGCCAGAGCGGAGACGGCCGAGCCGAAAGTCATGATCGTCGCCGCGCCGAACCGGTCCATCCATCCTCCAACGAGAGGAGCCGATAGGCCGCCCACCAGCAGCGAAGCGGAAAACACGCCGAACACTTGCTCGACGGTCAGGCCGAGGTCGCGTGCCATTGCGGGCGCAAGGATGCTGAAGCTGTAGTAGAGCGTGCCATAGCCGATGATCTGGGTGAGACCGAGTGCGGCGACGATGCCCGCGGGGACCCCGGACTTCATATCAGCCGTTCCCGCCTTCGGCCGGCGTGGAGGATGCCACGCGACACGGGTTTTGCTCGTTCAGTGATGCACGTACGCTGGCGTGTCCGACACAACAGTCCTCCATCAGGAACTTCACAAGATCGGCAAGGGCGTCGTAGCTGGCACTGTAGACGATCGAGCGCGATTCGCGCCTCTGCGTGATCAATCCGGCCCGCTCCAGCTCCTTCAGGTGGAAGGAGACGTTCGAGGGTGAGACGCCCATCTTTTCTGCTATCGCACCCGCAGCCATGCCGACCGGTCCCGCGACGACGAGTGTTCTCACAATTCCCAGGCGCGTCTCCTGCGACAGGGCGGCGAAGGACGATCGGGCTTGTCGCTCTTCCATATTTCAATCTTCCTACAATAATCAAATTAATGCGTAGCCGACCTGACGCAGATCGACAAGCCCGAAGTGAGATCACGCTTCCTGACCTTCAAATCCTTGATCCGCGCAAGCCATGGAACGATCGGCCTGCCGATTTGTTTTCACACATCTGGTTCGGAGATAAAGGAGATTACAATGAGGGTACTCGCCACGATCTTTACAGCAATTTCGATTGTGGGCCTCGCATCCGGTTCAGCCACGGGCGCCTGCAAAGATGGGACTTCGACGGACACCACCGCTTCCATCAATGCTGAAAAGCCGGGGATAGCCAAGGATGGAACCAAGGCCCCGCTGGAGACCGAGAACAATGCTGCCAGCAAGGACGGTCAGACGATGCCTCTGGCCAACCAACAAGGCGGAGGAGACAAGAACCTCGCTACGTCGCAGCAGGACGCCGAAGCTCAGCAGTCAGGCGAGCAGGCAGCCGCCGCGAAGTCTGACGATTGCGTTGTCGAATGAAGCAACGGCCATCCGAGCCGGGCTGGCTGACGGCGCCTAAGTCGAAGCCGTTTGCAGCACTCGGGTGGTCTCGCCACTGACGCGGTTGGATGAATGCCGGCCAGCTGGCTCTTGTATGGAGCGACGGCCGGCATTGGCGCTGACTTGCCGGCGAACGCGCCGCAGCGTCCGAAAATGAAATCCGGGCGCTCCCTTGACCCTGACATCGTTGGAAGATGCATGCTGTGGCGGTTTCGTGAAGCAAGGGTGTTTCCATGTACAGTCTCAGCATATCCGATATGACCTGCAGCCACTGCGCCGGTACCGTCGAGACGGCGGTGAAATCGGTCGATCCGAACGCCAGGGTCACCGTCGACCTCCTGGCGAAAACCGCATCGATCGAATCCGACATTGGTCTCGCTGCCTTTGTCGCCGCCATCGAGGATGCCGGCTACAAGGCGTCCGCCAGCAACGCTTGCTGCAGCCAAGGGGCCTGAATGCCGTGCACCGCTAGAGCAGTTCAGTGTTTCATTGAAGCACTGAACTGCTCTAATTTTTTAAGAGCGACGCGCTTCGGGCGGAAAACCGTCTGCACTTTCCTGGAACCGCTCTAAGCCTCCCGCTACGGTCTTGTGCGTGGCCGGAAGAAAACGCGCAAAGGCGCTTGACCTTCCCATTATTGGAAGGATTATGAAGGGTGCAGTTTGGGAAAGGACGTTCCGATGACTGCACTGAAAAAGATCGAAAAAGCCGCTCCGCTTCCGGTTTCCACCAACTTCGGAATCGAGGGCATGACCTGTGCCTCCTGCGTCCGGCGCGTCGAAAAGGCGATCACCGCGGTGCCGGGCGTCGCGTCCGCGAATGTCAATCTGGCGACGGAACGGGCAACGGTTCAATTCGATGGAGAACCGGACACGCTTGCGGTGCTCCACGCGATCGAGAAAGCCGGCTACGCGCCGAGGATCGCCACTGAGGAACTCCAGATCGAGGGCATGACCTGCGCCTCCTGTGTTTCTCGCGTAGAGAAGGCGCTGAAGGCCGTTCCCGGCGTTGCGGATGCAGCCGTTAATCTTGCGACCGAGAAGGCGACCGTGAGCCTGATTTCCGGAACCGCCGATCTGTCCGCCCTCGAAGCTGCGGTCCGGGGTGCCGGATACGAGCTTCGCAAGACCAAGCCTGCCGAGGCTTCGGCAGGAGACGAGGACCATCGCGCGGCCGAGCTTGGCTCTCTCAAATCCGCGGTGACGATCTCGGTGCTGATGACCCTTCCGCTCTTCCTGATGGAGATGGGGTCACACTTCATTTCAGGCGTCCATGAGCTGATCATGGGCACGATCGGCATGCGAAACAATCTGTACCTACAGTTTGCGCTCGCCACGCTCGTCCTCTTCGGACCGGGGCTGCGGTTCTTCCGGAAGGGCGTGCCGAATCTTCTGCGCTGGACGCCCGACATGAACTCGCTTGTCGTCCTCGGGACCACGGCCGCATGGGGCTATTCGGTCGTTGCGACCTTCGTTCCCCGAGTTCTGCCTTCGGGAACGGCGAATGTCTATTACGAGGCGGCCGCCGTCATCGTCACCCTGGTTCTCCTCGGCCGCTATCTGGAATCACGGGCGAAGGGTCGCACGAGCCAGGCGATCAAGCGGCTCGTCGGCCTGCAGCCGAAGACGGCTTTCGTCTTGCGCGGCGGCGAATTCGTCGAGGCGCAAATCAGCGAGGTCGTTGCCGGTGACGTCATCCGCATCCGGCCGGGTGAGAAGATCCCTGTGGACGGTACGGTCATCGACGGCAGCTCCTATGTCGACGAAGCGATGATCACCGGTGAACCCCTTCCCGTCCAGAAGACGGCCGACAGCGCGGTGGTCGGCGGCACGATCAACAAGACCGGGTCCATTACCTTCAAGGCCACCAAGGTCGGCAGCGACACGCTGCTTGCGCAGATCATCAAATTGGTCGAAACCGCCCAAGGCTCGAAGCTGCCGATCCAGGCCCTGGTCGACAGGGTTACCGGATGGTTCGTTCCGGCCGTGATTCTCGCAGCGGTGCTGACTTTTGCCGCCTGGTACACTTTCGGCCCCTCGCCTGCGCTCTCATTCGCCCTCGTGAATGCCGTCGCGGTGCTGATCATCGCCTGCCCCTGTGCGATGGGCCTGGCGACGCCGACCTCGATCATGGTCGGTACCGGCCGCGCCGCCGAACTCGGCATCCTGTTCCGCAAGGGAGAGGCTCTCCAGAGGCTGCGCGACGCCGATGTGGTCGCGCTCGACAAGACCGGGACTTTGACGAAGGGCCGCCCGGAACTGACCGACCTCGTCGCTGCAGAGGGCTTCGAGGCCGACGAAGTGCTTTTCCTCGTCGCGAGTCTCGAAACGCTTTCCGAGCACCCGATCGCGGAGGCCATCGTGTCGGCGGCAAAGTCCAAAGGGATCGCGACGGCCGCGGTCAACGGCTTCGAAGCGACGCCCGGCTTTGGCGTAAGCGGATCGGTGTCCGGGCGGCAGGTGCTGGTCGGTGCGGACCGCGCGCTCGCCACCAACGGGATCGACGTTTCCGGTTTCTCAACCGAGGCCGAGCTGCTCGGCGCCAGCGGCAAGTCGCCGCTCTATGCGGCCATCGACGGTCGGCTGGCGGCGATCGTCGCAGTGTCGGATCCGGTCAAGGAAACGACGCCTCAGGCGATCAGGTCCCTGCACGAGCTCGGCCTCAAGGTGGCGATGATCACCGGGGACAACCGCCGCACCGCCGAGGCGATCGCCAGAAAGCTCGGCATCGACGAGGTCGTCGCCGAGGTCTTGCCGGAAGGCAAGGTCGAGGCGATCAGAAAGCTTCGGCAGGGCGGCCGGTCGGTCGCGTTCATCGGCGACGGCATCAATGATGCGCCGGCTCTCGCCGAAGCGGATGTCGGCATCGCAGTCGGGACGGGAACCGACATCGCGATAGAAAGCGCCGACGTCGTGCTGATGTCCGGCGACTTGAACGGCGTTGCGAAGGCGATCGCGCTCAGCAAGGCGACGATCCTGAACATCAAGCAAAATCTGTTCTGGGCATTCGCCTATAACGTCAGTCTGATACCCGTCGCAGCCGGCGTCCTTTACCCGGTGACTGGCATTCTGCTTTCGCCGATTTTCGCGGCAGCGGCCATGGCGATGTCGAGCGTTTTCGTCCTCGGCAATGCGCTGCGGCTGAAATCGGTCAACCCGGCCTGAAGGCGTAGATGCGAGGGCGACCGGCTGCCGCAAGCCACGCTCGCAGAAAAGGAGAAACAGATGAATATCGGCGAAGCCTCCAAAGCCAGCGGCGTCTCCTCCAAAATGATCCGCTACTACGAACAGATCGGGCTTATCAGTCCCGCCCTTCGAACCGCGTCCAGCTATCGGACTTACGGCGACAACGACGTCCATACGCTTCGCTTCGTGCGCCGGGCACGCGATCTGGGATTCTCGGTGGAGCAGATCAAGGAACTCCTTGCTCTCTGGCGCGATCGGTCCAGGGCGAGTTCCGACGTCAAGGCGGTCGCCCTCGAACACATCGCGGAACTGGAACGCAAGATAGCCGCCATCCAGGAAATGACGCGGACGCTCAAGCATCTCGCGGGCCATTGCCACGGCGACGATCGGCCGGACTGCCCGATCATCGAGGAAATCGCGAACGGGTCCGCCCAAGTGAATATGGAGGTCAATCCCCGCTTCGGCGTTGCCGCGCTGAAATAGCATTCCTGAAACTGGGAGGCGTGCGGATATGGCTGACGTAAGCGCATCAGAAGCCTAGGACGGCTTTGGCGCCGAGAGTGGCCGCGGCAAGGAAGACGTATCGGCCTGTCTTGGCAATGGCGACGAGGATCAGGAAGGACCAGAGCGGCTCGCGCAACACGCCGGCGATCACGGTAAAGGCGTCCCCGAAAAGGGGCATCCAGGAGAAAAGGAGTGTCCAGCGGCCATAACGCCGGTACCATCCGCCTGCCCTCTCCAGCGACGCCTTCTTCACCGGGAACCACGGTCTGTCGTGAAAACGGTCGATGAACCTCCCGAGGAACCAGTTGCATAGGGCCCCGAGGATATTGCCGACGCTCGCCACGGCGACAAGTGCCACGAGCGAGAACTTGCCGGATGCGAGCAGCCCCACCAGCAACGGCTCGGACTGGAACGGCAGGACGGTGGCCGCCCCGAAGGCGACGACGAAGAGGCCTACATAAGCTGCGATCATCTGCGTTCAGGCCTCTTCGAAATCATCCTAAACTCTCGGTTCTTCTCGTCACACCATCACTACCGGCAGTAGCGCGCGCAGCTTCCCTGCGGCTGCATGGCGTCCGCACATGCAGCCGCGGGTGCATGCGCGCGGCCCAACTCTGCAAGCACAGCTGGCACTCCGGAACAAGAGTGGCTCCCCGACAATTGTGCAGGGGTGAGAACATCCTTCTTATCGCCGAGGGACGTCCTGCCGACGCCCCTCGATATCAGGAGTTGAGCGATGAAAATTGCGCAGATCGCACCCCTTGCAGAACGCGTCCCGCCGAAGCTTTACGGAGGCACGGAGCGAATCGTCCATTGCCTTACCGAAGAACTCGTAAGACTGGGCCATGACGTGACCCTTTTTGCCAGCGGCGATTCGCTTACAAGTGCCGAGCTGGTGCCCTGTTGCGACGTCGCGCTCAGGCTCAATCCGAGAGTGCAAGATTTCCTTCCCCATCACATCGCGATGCTGGAAGAGGTCCGCCGCCGCGCGCCTCAATTCGACGTTCTGCATTTCCATATCGAATTCCTGCATTTCCCCCTGATCAGAGATTTCGCCGACAGGACGGTGACGACACTTCATACACGCCTCGATCTGCCCGATCTGCAGCCTTTCTATCTGGCCTTCCCGGATATCCCCCTGGTTTCGATATCGCAGCATCAGCGAGTGCCGATGCCTCCGGTCAACTGGAGGGGCACTGTGCTGCATGGACTGGACCCGACGGTCTTGCCGCTGCGGGAAGGACGATCTGACGAGTATCTGGCATTCCTCGGGCGCATTGCACCGGAGAAGGGTCCCGACCGCGCGATCGAAATCGCCGCACGGTCCGGCATGCCTCTGAAGATCGCTGCGAAGATCGACGCCCAGGACCGCGCTTATTGGGAAGCAGTCGTCGAACCTCTCATCGCAAGCCATTCCAATGTCGAATACATCGGCGAGATAGACGAAGGCCAGAAGGCGGACTTCCTCGGCAATGCCGCAGCGCTCCTTTTTCCGATAAACTGGCCGGAACCTTTCGGCCTCGTGATGATCGAGGCGATGGCCTGCGGCACTCCGGTGCTTGCCTTCCGCTATGGCTCGGCGCCGGAGGTGATCGACGACGGCGTGTCGGGGATCTTGGTCGACACGGTCGAGCAAGCAGTCAAAAGCCTCGGACGCGTGCTGGAACTCGACAGGCGCAAGGTTCGCGAGAGCTTCGAGAGACGGTTCACTACCGAACGGATGACACGCGATTATCTCGACATTTACCAGAACCTTCCGGGTGTCCTGAGGCAGACCGCCTCCACGCCGCAAGGCGAGGCAAAGAAAGTCGGCCTCGAGGCGGCATGAGGAACGTATCGGAAGACGGATAAGATTGTTCTGCTGCGCCTTCGACGGACCACGCCTGACGCGAACAATCCGATCGCGTCAGGCGTTATCGATTCACGAAGGCTCGCCCCACCGATGTTGTTCGCTCAGGCGGCCGGCGCGACAGGAAGGACGCTCCATCGATCGGTACTCTCGCCGATGCGCTCGTCGCCGGGGCTGCCCGGCAGCCGTCTTTGTCGCTGGGCGAATTGCTGCTCCTGATTGGCGATCGAAGTTTCGGCGCCGTTCTGGTCCTGGCGGCGGGCGCGAACCTCTCACCGGCCGGGGTGATTCCGGCAGCGTCCACGCTGCTCGCAGCGGTCGTCGTTTTCGTTTCGCTGCAAATCGTCGCCGGCCAGCGGCATATCTGGATGCCGCGGTTTCTGCGCCGGAAGACCCTGTCTCGGCGGCTTGTCGAAGGGACGGGCAGGACGATGAAAAAGTGGTCTCGCTGGCTGGATCCATGGCTGACGCGCGGACTGCGCCCTTTGACTCAGCGGCCCTTCGACCGGCTCGCCGGCTTGATTTGCATCCTCCTGGCCGTACCCGTTCCCCTTCTCGAATTCGTCCCCTTTCTAACGAATGTTCCTATGACCATTGTTGCCATATTCGGGCTGGGACTGTTGGTCAGAAACGGGTTCCTCATGGCGCTCGGCTTTGCTGCAAGTCTCGCCGTCGCCTATTTGGCCTACCAGCTTCTGACGTCGTGAGACCGGTGGCTTAGTCATTGGTGTCAAACCGGATTTTTCTTCCGGGCCGGAAGAACCCGGAGCAAGATCAAAGTCGCAATCTACCGGGAACGTCCAAGAGCCCGGAGCGTTTTCGAATATGTGGCAGCCGGCTGGCGTCCCGAAATCTCAAGACCTGGAGTACAGCCATGGAACTGACGAACGCACGTAAACTTGCGACCGAGTACCTGCGCCTCGGCGGCCATCGCCGAGTGGTGATCGACGATAACCAGACCTCGATCAGGAATTGGGAGAACGAGCCCAAGGAGGCGGAGGACTTCTGGAAGAGCAACATCGAGACGCTGTCGCCGCAGATGCAGCGCGAAGTGGAACTCCTCCTTCCGACGATCAATCGTGCCTGAGGCGCTTGGAACCGAAATCGCGATCCGGAATTGTAATCCATGAACGCGTCTGCGGAAGCGATGGACATGAACCGTGTCTCAGAACTGTTGGCGGATCTGACGCCACCCGCCACATCCGCCTGGTGGACCCAGCACCGCGGCGATACACCCGTCGTCGCGACCGCCATTCACGACGGCCATGCCACTCGCGCCGCGGTGCGGCGCATGTTCGCGATTTCCGAAGAAGAACGCCTGCGGGAGGAGGACCCCTTCACCGAGTTCCTGATCCGCGACTTCGCCAACCGGATCATCGTCCATCGCTCGCGGTTCGAAGTCGACGTCAACCGTCCCCGCGGCGGCGCAGTCTACCTGCGGCCGGAACAGGCCTGGGGTCTCCAAGTATGGGCGGAAGAACCGCCGCAGGCCGTCGTCGATGCATCCCTTTCCGTGCACGACGAGTATTATGAGATGCTGGCATCGTTCCTTGCCGGTATCGAACGCTGCCACGGATGCTTCGTCGTCCTCGACGTTCACAGCTACAATCATCGCCGTGCCGGGCCTGAAGCGGAGCCGACGCTTTCGACCGACGCGCCGGACATCAACATCGGCACCATCTCGATGGAACGCAGAAAATGGGCGCATGTGGTCGACAGCTTCATGGCGGCGCTTCGCTCCTTCGATTTTCCAGGCGGACCACTGGACGTGCGCGAAAACATCGCCTTCCAGGGGCGGGGCGAGCAGACGCGCTTCATCCATGAGCATTTCCCCGACACGGGCTGCGCCATTGCCGTCGAATTCAAGAAAGTCTTCATGGAGGAATGGACGGGCGAGCCGCGCCCCGAGGTGCTCGTAGCGCTCAGAAGATTGCTCGCCTCGACCCTGCCGGCACTTATCGACGCTTTGGGGCGAGGTCGATGAAGCTTGCGCGCGCACCCATCCAACTCGAGGCCGATCCACCCGACTGGCTTGCGGATGCGTTGGCCGCAATCGAGGCAGGCAGAGCTGTCCGCAAGGAGTTCGAAGGCGGCGGACGCCTCCACATTGACCGGGCCCTGCCCTTTCTCTGCGTGCATTTTACCCGCAGCGACGAGGCACCTGTTGCGCGCGAAGTGGTCCGCGCGAACGCCTCTCACCTGCTCGCACCAGGCGCTGCCACGGCGAAACCTATCGTCGCCGCCGTCGGAAAACTGCTCGAGCGTCGATTCGGCGCCTTCATGGTGCTCGAAATGGACGAACTCGCCCAGGATGAGCTCCTGACCGACAATGCTCCTTTGCTGCCGCCCTTCAAGGTCGAAGTGATGGCCGGCGCCGAGGGAAATATCCGAGCCGCAGCAATGGCATTCGTCGACGCCGTCGAAGCGATCCCCGCGAAGTTCCGAACGCCGCGGGTCGAGCTCCATGAATGGCCGCAGGAATCCACACTAGAGGGAGAGACGCTCGATCTGCCATTCCCTTCAATGCGGGTTCGTTTCGCACCCGTCTACCGGCAGCACAATTCCGGCCGGATCTTCCCGGAAGTGCGCGAGCGGCTGATCGCGAGCATCTTCGATGCCACCCTGCACGCCTTCGCTGCCTTCGCGCGATCGACGCGCAGCCTCGAATTCCCGACCCATCGCGCGCTCGGCAGAAAGGCATTCATCGATGCCGTGGAGCGCACCGACCGCAGCATCGACGACGTCGCCTCCAGCTTCGATTTTCTTCTCGCCGTTACGCCGATAAATGCGGAAGCCGCCTGGAGCGAATTCGCGGCAAGCGATTTCGCGCGCGCGCCGCGTTTCCTCTATCGGCCTTTGATCATCGAGATCGAAGCCGCAAAGAAGACGCTGTTCTCGATCCCCTTCGATCACCTCGAAGACCCGGTGCTCTACCAACTCTACCGTGAAAAGCAGCAGGAAGTCGATCTGCAGCTGACGATGCTCTCCGCCCGTGAAACGAGGAAGTTCATCGAGTTCGGCCGTGCACTGTACGGTCCCGTCGAGCCGAACCTCCTCAGCGCAGCCGAAGAGATCCTCGCCCGCAGCCAGAAGGTCGCCGCGGACCCGCAAGCACCCGCCGAACGCCGTGCCGACAGCCATTTCGTCGAAATGCGGGCGGGCGAGATGATCGCCGCATATGCCCAGCGCTACGAGGGCTTCGAAGCGCTCGTGGAGGTGCGGGACGATCTTCCCGCCGGGTTGCTGGTTTCGGGAAGGCGGCTCCTGATCGCGCGCAGCACGATCATGGAGTCCGATCGCGTCGGTCCGATCCTCAGCCACGAAATCGGCGTTCACCTTCTGACCTACTTCAATGGATCGGCGCAGGGGCTTCGCCTGTTTCGCTCCGGTCTTGCCGGGTATGAAGGAATGCAGGAGGGCCTTGCGGTATTCGCGGAATATCTTTCGGGGGGAATGACGAGCGAGCGGCTGCGTCTCCTCGCCGCCCGCGTGCTCGCCTGCGCCGCGATGATCGATGGCGCGTCCTTGCCGGAGGTCTACCACCTGCTCGTCCACGAACACGGATTCCAGAGGGCGGACGCCTTCAATGTTGTTCTGCGCGTTTATCGCGGCGGCGGTCTCGTCAAGGACGCGATCTACCTGCGGGGACTTCTGCAGCTGCTCGATCATCTCGCAGCAGGGGGCGCGCTCGAGCCCTTCTGGATGGGCAAGATAGCCGCCTCCCATTTTGCCGTCATGCAGGAACTGCATGCCCGCGGCCTGCTCGGCGGCCCTTCGGTTCGACCCATGTTTCTGGATGGTCCGGAAGCGCCGTCGCGGCTTGCCAGGGCGCGCGAGCGGATGGCTCCACTCGATATGCTGCGGTAATAGGAGCGGCCCACATGCGCATCGCTTTTTTCGTCAACTCCGTCGAAGGCGAAGCCCCCTATTATACGACGACATGGCTGGCGCTCGCGGCGCTCGCACGCGGTCACGAGGTCTGCTACGTCACGCCGGGGGATTTCGTGCTGCGCCCTGACGACAGTCTGCTGATCCGCGCAACGACCCTGAAAGGTACGAAGCCGAAGAAGCCGGAGACGCTGCTCACAGCGCTCAAGGGCGAGCAGGCAAAGATCAGCACGCTCGACCTGCATGAGGTACAGGTGCTCTTTCTGCGGAACGACCCTTCCGAAGACGCGGACACGCGGCCATGGGCAGTCTATGTCGGCACGAATTTCGGGCGACTCGCCGCCGCACGCGGCGTTCTGGTGGTAAACGACCCGGACGGTTTGTCGCTCGCGCAGAACAAGCTCTATTTTCAGGAATTTCCCGAGATCATCCGGCCAACCAGCCTGATCTCGAGAAGCATCGAGGAAATCCGCAGCTTCATCGAGGATCATCCGGGCGGGGCTATCCTGAAGCCCTTGCAAGGCTCCGGCGGCAAGAACGTCTTCAAGATCAACTCCAAGGACGAGGCCAATCTCAACCAGATCTTCGAGGTCGCCAGCGGCGGCGGCTACCTGATCGCGCAGAACTACATTCCCGACGCGGTCGCCGGCGATATTCGTCTGTTCCTGTTGAACGGCAGACCGCTCGAGCGCGACGGCGTCTACGCCGCCTTCCGGCGCGTTCCTGCCGAGGGCGACGTACGCTCGAACATGCATGTGAGCGGCACGCCCGAAGCCGCGACCGTTACGCCTGAGATCCTAGAGATCGCGGAACGGCTCCGTCCCAAGCTCATCGAAGACGGCATGTTCCTGGTCGGGCTCGATATAGTCGGTGACAAGGTGCTGGAAGCCAACGTCTTCACGCCGGGCGGTCTTCCAGAGATTGCAGCGCTCCACGGTGTGGACTTCAGCGAAGACATCATGATCGCGCTGGAAAACAAAGTGCGAATCCAGGAGCTCTACCGCGGGGCCATTCCGAACCGCACATTGGCGGTCCTTTGAGGAGGTGCCTTCGGGATCTCGCGCACCGCACGATCTGTGGGCTAGTCTAATCCACCGGCCCGTCACGCCGTCAACAAAAGTGAGTTTACAAAAGTAATATAGTATGATTTTTTCTCGTCAGCTGCATGGAAGAGCAGCTTTCTTTGGGAGGAAATCATGAAAATCGTGAAGGCACTTGCGAGTGCAACGATCCTTGCTGCCTGCACTTTCGGCAGCGCTTCGGCCGCCGAACTCGTCGTCGGCTTTTCTCAGATCGGATCGGAGTCCGGCTGGCGTGCAGCTGAAACGACGCTGACGAAGCAGCAGGCGGAAGAGCGCGGCATCGACCTAAAATTCGCCGACGCGCAGCAGAAGCAGGAAAACCAGATCAAGGCGATCCGCTCTTTCATCGCGCAGGGGGTGAATGCCATCCTTCTCGCTCCGGTCGTCGCGACCGGCTGGGATGAAGTTCTCGAGGAGGCCAAGGACGCGGAGATCCCGGTCATCCTGCTCGATCGCACCGTCGACGCCTCCGACGATCTCTATCTGACGGCGGTCACCTCCGATCTCGTCCACGAAGGCAGCGTGGCCGGCAAATGGCTTGTCGATACCGTTGCGGGCAAGCCGTGCAACGTCGTCGAACTTCAGGGCACCACCGGCTCCTCGCCGGCGATCGACCGCAAGAAGGGATTCGAGCAGGCGCTCTCCGGCAACGACAATCTGAAGATCGTCCGCAGCCAGACCGGCGACTTCACCCGGACGAAGGGCAAGGAAGTGATGGAAAGCTTCCTGAAAGCCGAGGACGGCGGCAAGAACATCTGTGCGCTCTACGCTCATAACGACGACATGGCGGTGGGCGCGATTCAGGCGATCAAGGAAGCCGGTCTGAAGCCGGGCAAGGACATCCTCGTCGTCTCGATCGACGCTGTTCCGGATATCTTCCAGGCGATGGCTGCCGGCGAAGCCAATGCGACGGTCGAGCTCACGCCGAACATGGCGGGCCCCGCCTTCGATGCGCTTGCTGCCTTCCTGAAGGACGGCAAAGAGCCGCCGAAATGGATCCAGACGGAATCGAAGCTCTACACGCAGGCCGACGACCCGATGAAGGTCTACGAAGAAAAGAAGGGCCTTGGCTACTGATCCCGCTCAGCGCTCGGCCCGAAGATCGGCACCGATTTTCGGGCCGATGCGCAGTGCGCCAGAACCCGCGGCAGCCGCCGCGGGCCATTCCATCGAACGGACGCCCGCTCGTTCGTCGGGCGGCAATCCAGAGACGGCAGCCATGCAGACCAGCAGTGACAATATCCTTTCGGCCACAAGGATCGAAAAGGGCTTTCCCGGCACGAAGGCGCTAGACAGGGTAGATTTTCACCTGCGGCGCGGCGAGGTTCACGCGCTCCTCGGGGAGAATGGCGCCGGCAAATCGACGCTTATCAAATGCCTGACGGGCGCCTATCGCCGGGATGGCGGCAGCATGCTGCTCGACGGAGCCGAGGCCGACCCGCGCGACACGTTCGATGCCCAGAGGCTGGGCATCGGGACCGTTTACCAGGAGGTCAACCTGCTGCCGAACCTCACCGTTGCCGAGAACCTCTTTCTCGGACGGCAGCCCCGCCGCTTCGGCATGGTGGACACGCGCACCATGAATCGCAAGGCGCGGGAATTGCTCGCGGAATACGAACTCGATATCGACGTCACCCGTGATCTCGCGAGCTACTCCGTGGCGATTCAGCAGGTCGTGGCCATCGCCCGGGCCGTGGATCTTTCCGGCAAGGTCCTGATTCTGGACGAGCCGACCGCAAGCCTCGACGCGCACGAGGTGGAGATGCTCTTCCGCATCGTACGCCGCCTCAAGGAACGCGGGCTCGGCATCATCTTCATCACCCACTTCCTGGAACAGGTCTACGCCATCTCCGATCGCATCACCGTTCTGCGGAACGGGCAGTTGGTCGGCACGCGCAACGCGGCCGATCTCGACCGGCGCGAGCTGATCGCAATGATGATCGGTCGGGAACTGGCGACAGAGATCCATTCCGCCCATTCCGACGCGGTCGCGGGTGAGCCACGCTACAGTTTCCGAAACTTTGGCCGCCGCGGAAAGATCGACCCCTTCGATCTCGATGTCCGCGCCGGCGAGGTCGTCGGCATGGCAGGCCTGCTCGGCTCAGGGCGGACGGAAACCGCCGAAATCCTCTTCGGCGCCCATCGCGCCGATAGCGGTACGGCCGAGATCGATGGCCGGACCGTCGATCTTTCCTCGCCGCGTGCCGCAATCCGGCAGAAGTTCGGCTTCTGCCCCGAGGACCGCAAGACCGCCGGCATCGTCGGCGACCTGTCCGTGCGCGAGAATATCGTGCTCGCCCTTCAGGCAAGGCGCGGCTGGACCCGCCCGATTCCGCGCGCGGAGCAGAACCGGCTCGCGGACCACTACATCCGGGCACTCGATATCCGCACGGCGGATCGCGAGAAACCGATCAGGCTGCTTTCCGGCGGCAATCAGCAAAAGGCCATCCTGGCGCGCTGGCTCGCGACCGAACCGGAACTGCTCATCCTCGACGAGCCGACGCGCGGCATCGACGTCGGGGCGCATGCGGAAATCATCAGGCTCATCGAGAGCCTGCGCGAGAAGGGCATGTCGCTCATCGTCATCTCCTCGGAAATAGAAGAACTCGCCGCCTACAGCACGCGGGTCGTCGTCCTTCGCGACCACGCCCACGTTGCCGAACTCGATGGCGCTCAATTGACTGCCCATCGGATCGTCGAAGCGATCGCTGCGACCAACGGGAGGGAAGCGTCTTGATTCCGATCATGCGGACCTATGCCGGCCGCCTGCTGCCGCAGCTCATCGCATTAGCGGCAATTGTCATAGCGATTTCAATCGTCTTTCCCGGTTTTCTAAACCTGCAGATCCAGAATGGTCGTCTGTATGGAAGTATGATCGACATCCTCAACCGCGGCGCGCCCGTCGTTCTTCTGGCGATCGGAATGACCGTCGTCATCGCTACCAAGGGGATCGATCTTTCGGTCGGCGCGGTTATGGCGATCTGCGGCGCAGTTGCCGCCTCGCTGATCACGTCGGGGCATTCGCTTGCCGAGACCCTCCTCGCCACGCTCGCGGTCGGCATTATCTGCGGCATCTGGAACGGGGTTCTGGTCGCCGTCCTCGACATCCAACCGATCATCGCGACTCTCGTGCTGATGGTGGCGGGGCGCGGCATAGCCCAGCTCATCACCGAGGGAACCATTCTAACTTTCAATGATCCCGGCCTGATCTTCATCGGCAGCGGTTCCTTTGCCGGCCTGCCCATGCCGATCGTGATCTGGCTGGTTTTCGGCCTGCTCGTCGCCCTTCTCGTTCGGCGGACGGCGCTCGGCATGCTGATCGAGGCGATCGGCATCAACCGGCAGGCAAGCACGCTCTCGGGCGTGCTCACCCCCGTCCTGCTCGTGGCCGCTTACGTGCTCTCGGGTCTCTGCGCCGCGATTGCCGGCATCATCGCCGCCGCCGACATCCGGGGCGCCGATGCCAACAATGCTGGTCTCTGGCTGGAACTCGACGCCATTCTGGCGGTGGTCGTCGGCGGCACATCCCTGCTCGGCGGCCGCTTCAGCATTGCGGCGTCGGTGCTGGGCGCCGTCATCATCCAGGCGATCAATACCGGCATTCTCCTGTCCGGCTTCCCGCCCGAGTTCAACCTCATCATCAAAGCGGCGATCATCATCTTCATCCTGGTGCTCCAGTCACCGCGCTTCCGCACGGGGGTCTCGTTTCTGAGTATCCCGAAGGCAGCCGGCAAGCCGACCGAGCGAGAAGCGAAATGAAGCAGAAATATCTTCCACTTACGGCGACGATCTTGATCTTTGTCTTAAGTTCCGCGCTCTGCGTCGCGCAGTATCCGAACATGCTCTCGACCCGCGTGATCGGAAACCTTCTGACCGACAATGCCTTCCTCGGCATCGCCGCCGTCGGCATGACCTTCGTCATCCTCTCGGGCGGCATCGATCTGTCGATCGGCGCTGTGATCGCATTTGCCGGTGTGTTTCTGGCCGTCGTACTCGAGCATGGCGGCATGCATCCGCTCGTCGCCTTCGCGTTGCTGCTGGCCATCACGACGCTGTTCGGAGCGCTGATGGGGGCGATCATCCACTATCTCGAAATGCCGGCTTTCATCGTTACGCTCGCCGGCATGTTCCTCGCCCGCGGCATGGCCTTCGTACTGTCGATCGACTCCATTCCGATCAAGCACCCCTTCTACGCGACCTTGAAGAGCCTCTATTTCAAGTTGCCCGGCGGCGGCCGCATCACCCTCATAGGCGGCCTGATGCTGTTCGTCTTCGCGGTCGGCATTCTCATCGCCCACCGGACCCGCTTCGGCACGAATATCTATGCGCTCGGCGGCGGCACGGCGACGGCAAAGCTCATGGGCGTTCCGGTTGCCGCCACCACGATCCGGATCTACGCGCTGTCCGGGCTGCTCGCCGGCCTGTCGGGCATCGTCTTCTCGCTCTATACCTCCGCCGGATACTCGCTGGCCGCCGTCGGCGTCGAGCTGGACGCCATCACCGCCGTCGTCATCGGCGGGACACTGCTTACCGGCGGATCCGGCTTCGTTGCCGGAACGTTGGTCGGCATCCTCATCCAGGGTCTCATCCAGACATACATCACGTTCGACGGCACACTTTCGAGCTGGTGGACGAAGATCCTGATCGGTCTCCTGCTCTTTGCCTTCATCCTGTTGCAGAAGGGGATCATCCACCTGTCGCGCCCCGAACGGCAGCGGGCGTAGCCGCGGGACCGGGTGCCATGCCGGGGACCTTCGGAAATCAACGCGGCAAACGCACGAGCCACAGGCTCGTCGTCGAGGAGCTTGGCCAGGCGGTGGTCGGCGGCGAGTTTGCGATCGGCGAGACGCTGCCGGGCGACACGGATCTCGCCGCGCGCTTCAGCGTATCGCGCACCGTACTGCGCGAAGCGATGAAGACACTTGCCGCCAAAGGCCTCGTCGTCGCCCGCGCCCGCATCGGCACGCGCGTGCTGCCCCGGGCGCACTGGAACCTCTTCGACAGCGACGTGCTCACCTGGCATTTCGGCGCCGGTGTCGACGAGGATTTCCTGCGTCATGTGAGCGAGGTGCGGTTGGCCCTCGAACCCTATGCGGCGGCACTGGCGGCGCGCCGCGCCAGCGATGCGGACATCGCCCGGATGATGCGGCTTGCCGTCGCGATGGGCGATGCCAGCCACAGCCCCCACACGCTGGCGCTCGCAGATCTCGAATTCCACCTCCGCCTCCTGGAAGCCTCGCTCAATCCGTTCATGCGGACGGTCGGCAGCCTGATCGAGGCGGCGCTGATGGGCGTTTTTCAGCTTACCAGCCCGACAGCCGATGAAACGGAGATCGACCGCGTCGCGATCGCGCATATCCGCATCGTCGAGGAAATCCGCCGCCGCGACGAGGAAGGCGCGCGCAACGCGATGGAACACGTGATCCGCGTCGGTCAGGAGCGGTTGATCATGGATCTGAGGGGCCGGGAGAGTTAGCGAGGCGATGGCCCTTAATCCGGCCTGCCGGGCACCTTCTCCCCGCAGGCGGGGCGAAGAGGACTCGCGGGACCCTCCGCCTCACTTACGAGCCGCTGAGAGGCCTGTGACGCAGCCGCTTGCCCCTTCCCCCGTCAAGACGCGTCAAGACGGGGAGAAGGTGGCGGCAGCGGGATGAGGGGCGGCGCGAGACGTGATTTGGGCGTCCAATGGCGCTTTTTGCGGTTCGAGGCGCTTCCCCGTTTCCGCATCGAAGAGATGCAATTGCTTCGGGTCAATCGCCAGACCGATAAGCTCCCCGCCCGATGCAGCGGAGCGTCCGGTCTCCACGACCATGAGTTCCGGCTGGGTCGCGGAGGTTATGTAGGTGGCCGAGCCGGTCGACTCCACGACGCCGACGGGAATATCGAATGCACCCTGCCCGGCGCCGACGATGCGGATGTGTTCCGGCCGAATGCCCACCGTGACCGATGCCCCCGGCCGAACCGGGTCGATGAGCGAGAAGCTCGCCCTTGTGGCGCCGAGGTCGAGAGCCAAATGGCTGCCGTCCGCCTCCACGACCGCCGGAATGAAGTTCATCGCCGGCGAGCCGATGAAACCTGCAACGAAGCGGTTGGCCGGTCTGTCGTAGAGATCGAGCGGGCGGCCCTGCTGCTCGATGACCCCGTCGCGCATGACGACGACATGGTCCGCCATGGTCATTGCCTCGATTTGATCGTGGGTCACATAGACGGAGGTCGCCCCCAGCCGGTCATGCAGCGCCCGGATCTCCTTGCGCATATGCACGCGCAGCGCCGCATCGAGATTGGACAAGGGCTCGTCGAAGAGGAATGCCTTGGGATGACGAATGATGGCGCGGCTCATCGCAACCCGCTGGCGTTGCCCGCCGGAGAGTTCGCGAGGATAGCGCTTCATGAGGTGGGAAAGACCGGTGGTCGTCGCCACTTCGGCCGCCGCCTTCAGCGCCTCCGCTTTTTTAACGCCGCGTATGCGCAGGCTGTAGGTCAGATTCTCCTCCACCGTCATATGGGGGTAGAGCGCATAGGACTGGAAGACCATTGCGACGTCGCGCTTGCGCGGCGGAACGTCGTTCATCCGCGCCCCGGCGATCTTCATCTCACCGGCCGAAATCTTCTCGAGCCCGGCCAGAGACCGCAGGAGCGTGGACTTGCCGCAGCCGGAAGGCCCGACAAGGGCAACGAAGGTCCCCTCCTCTATCGCGAGATCGATGTCCTTGAGTGCGTGGTAGGAACCGTAGAATTTGTTGACGCCGTTGAGCTCGATCTGAAGGGTCATTTGAGGGCTCCTGAAGTGAGGCCGGAAACGATGCGGCGCTGCAAGAGGATGAAAGCGGCAAGGATGGGCGTCACATAGATCGTGGCATAGGCCATGATATTGTTCCATTCATTGGTATTCGGCCCCATGAAGGTGTTGAGGCCGACACTTGCGGGCTGCAGTTCGACGGCCTGGATCATCGATTTCGAATAGACGAATTCGCCGAAGGCCTGCATGAAGATCAGGATCGCGCTCACGAGAATGCCGTTCCGGGCGAGCGGCAGCACGATGTTGAAGAAGGCGCCGATCCGCGAATTGCCGTCGACGAGCGCTGCCTCTTCGAGCTCCATCGGCACGCTCATGAAGGTCGCGCGGACGAGGACCACGAAGAAGGGCATGCTTTTGGCAGCGATCGCCAGGATCACGGCAAGACGCGGCGTATCGAGGAGGCCCACTTGCGAGAAGCCGACGAAAATCGGCGTCACCATCAGCGAAGCGGGCAACACCTGAAGCATCAGGATGAGAAACAGGCCGATGTCCACCCAGACGTTGCGATAGCGCGCGAGCACATAGGCGCAACCGACGCCGAGCACGGCGATCAGCGCCACCGAGCCGAAAGCGATGACGAGCGAATTCCAGAGATACCGCGCCATGTTGCGGCTCTCCCAGACGAAGGCGTAGATGCTCCATTGTGGCTCGCTCGGCCAGAATTTCGGCGGGGTCGCAAACATCGCCGACCCGGTCTTCAGGGCGGTGATGTACATCCAGTAGAGCGGGAAGAGATAGATGGCCGCGAGCACGAGCGCGACAGCCAGCATCAACCGGTTGCGGAAAGTGTCGCTCATCCTCTGACCTCATGGCGCGTTGAGCGGACATAGACGACGGAGGCGAACATCACGAAGACGATCATGATCACCGAGATCGTCGCGCCCTTGGCGAAATCATACTGGCGGAAGGAAAGGTCCCAGGCCCAGTATTGCGTGACATTGGAGGTATTGTTCGGCCCTCCGGACGTGATGGCGGCGAAGAGATCGAATTGCTGCAAAGTGAAGATGAGCCCGAGCGCGACAATGGCACCGATCGTCGAGCGCATCATCGGCAGAGTGATCGTCCAGAAGCGCTGGAACGCATTGGCACCGTCGAGCTCGGCCGCCTCGTAGAGGTCCTTCGGAATACCTGACAGGCCGACCGAAAGCAGGATCATGTTGAATGACGTGCCGAGCCAGATATTGGCGATGATCACGGCCCAGAGCGAATAGTTCGGGTCCGAACGCCAGAAGATGTTGTCGGAAATCACGCCTGTTTCCCGCAGCAGAAAATTGAGGACGCCGAAATCACCCGAGAGAATCCAGTTCCAGATGGCGCCGACCACGAGGCCCGGCATGACCCAGGAGACGAGAAAGAGGCCGCGCAGCCACGACGCACCGGGGAAATTGACCCAGAAGAACAGCGCGAGACCGAAGCCTATGAGGAACTGCCCGGCGATCGAGGCGGTCACGAAGATGGCCGTGTTGAGGAGAATGGGCCAGGTTTCGGGTTGAGCGAAAAGGTCGATATAATTCTTGAAGCCCACGAACGGCCGCGAAAAGCTGCCGAGGCTGAACATGTCGACTTCCTGGAAGCTCATCACGACATTGTAGACAAGCGGCAGTCCGGAGAGGACGAACAGGAATGCGAGCGGCAAGCTCACAAGGCCGATATCGAAGCCCCTGCCATCCGTAATGCTCGATAGAATTCTTTTCATTGGCGATCACCTGTCCCTTGGCCGAGTCTTGCGCGGCCTATGCAGCGGCGACCCCGGCCGAAGCCGGGGATCGCCTCTCTCGGGAGAAAATCCTGGGCGGATCGTCGCTACAATCCACCAGTGAACTCCATTTGCCGTTTAGATCATTCCAGGAAAAGCACTTGCGGGCTCAGCCGAGAACCGCCTTTATCTTCTCGGCCGCCTGGTCGAGCGCTTCCTTGGAACTCATCTGCCCGGTAAGCGCCGCCTGGATGGCGTCCTGAATAGCTTTGGAGATCTTCGGCCATGCGGGATGGGGGCCGCGGGGCTTCGCATATTTCAGCTGTTCCACGAAGACCTGGAGAGCCGCGTCCTTTTTCGGCTCGCCGGTCGCCGGGATGGCGATGTCGGAGCGCGGCGGCAGTTGCCCGAAGTCCTTGAACATCCGGTCGTCCTGCGAAACGAAATATTCGAGGACCTTGAAGGCTTCTTCCGGATGCTCGGTATTCGCGAAGACCGCCCAGTTGAAATCGCCCATGGCCGAAGAGCGTTCAGCGCCGACTTCCGGTACGGGCAGCAGCGCTACGCCCCAATCGAACTTCGCTTCCTCGAGCATACGATCGATTTCCCAGGGACCGGAGATCGCCATGGCCGCGTTGCCGGAATTGAAGGTACCGGTGGCGTCCCATTGGCTGCGTGTCAGCGTGTCGGGCGAGGCGAGCTTCTGGTCGATGATCGTTTTCCAGACGTCCAGCGCCTTGACCGCGCCCTCGGCGTTGATGTTGTCGTAACCGCCGCCGGCCATCTGCGCCCAGGGGAGGAACTGGAATGTCCCCTCCTCGTTGGCTTTGGCCGAGAAGGTGATGCCGTAGACGTTCTGAGCCGGGTCGGTCAGCTTGCGCGCCGCCTCGACGAGTTCGTCCCAGGTTTGCGGAGGCTTGTTCGGGTCCAGGCCCTTGGCCTTGAACATGTCCTTGTTGTAGTAAAGGGCGATCGTGTTGGTTGCCTTGGGGACGCCGTAATATTTCCCGTCCCAGGTCACGGAGGCGAGTGGCCCCTTGAAGTAGTTCTCCGGCTTGACGACCGAGGACTTCGCGATCATCTGGCTCAGATCGAGAAATGCACCGCGGGACGCAAAGAGCGCGTGTTCGGGATTGTCGACAGCGATGATGTCCGGCGCCTGCCCCGTCGAATAGGCTCGCATCGCTTCGCTGACCACGTCGTCGAACTGGATCTGCCGATATTCCACTTTAATACCGGTGTTCAGCTTGTTGAAATCTTTTATCAAGTTCGGTGCCGGCTGGATGTCCCGGTCCAGCGACCAGACACTGATCGTTACATCCTCAGCGCTTGCCGAAAAGGCCGGCAAGGAAACACTGGCAAGGGCGAATGCACCCAGCATTGCATATTTACGGATACCCATGGACTCCTCCTCTTTCGGGTTTTTCCGAGGGCCGGCGCCCCCCGTGCCGGCCGTCGTTCATGTCTCAGGCCGGATCGGCGACGAAGTCGCCGCCACGGCAGCCTTTCAGGTAATTCAGAGCGTGCACCTGGCCCGTCATTTCCAGCGCATCGCGGTATACCGGGTCATGCCAGCCTTCGATGTCGATCGAACCGGACCAGCCGGCGAGCCGGAGTTCCGAGATGATGTCGGTCCAATTGCTGTCGCCGAACCCGGGCGTGCGCATGAAGACGAACTTCTCCTTGCCGAAGATGCCGTGCTCGCGGATGACGTCCCAGCGGATCGTCGCGTCCTTACCGTGCACGTGGAATATCTTGGGCGCCCATTTGCGGATCTGCGGCAGCGGGTCGATCAGATAGACCATCTGGTGGCAAGGCTCCCACTCCAGACCGATGTTGTCGTCCGGCGTCTCGTTGAAGATGAGTTCCCAGGCGTCCGGATTGTGAGCGATGTTCCAGTCGCCGGTCGCCCAGTTGCCGTCCATGGCGCAGTTCTCGAAGGCGATCTTTACGCCCTTATCGGCGGCGCGCTGGGCGAGCTCGCGCCAGATCTTGCGGTAGCGCGGCAGACTGTCAGTCAGCGGCCGGTTGCGGATGCGTCCCGTAAAGCCGGCGACGCATGTCGCGCCGAAATGATGGGCGTTGTCGATGCAGTCCTTCCAGCCCTGCAGGCTCTGGAGGTCGATGTCGGTCTCCTCCAGCGGATTGCCGAACATGCCGAGCGTCGAGATCGTGATGTCGCGGTCGCCGATTGCCTCACGGCAGCGCTTGCCGAGCTCGGCAAGATCCTGCCCGTTGGTGGTCTGCCAGAAGAAGGGTTCGAAGCTTTCGAACCCCAGATCGGCGATCTCGCCTATGCGCTTCGCGGCTTCGCCCTTTGTGGCGCTGACCATGGTGCCGACGCGGATGGATTTGGCTGGATTGCTCATCAGATGCCTCACTTCAGATTGTCACGCGTTGCCGGGTGCGGGCGCTTTCGATCGCCGCAAAGACCATGGCAAGGCTGTTGAAATTGTCGTCGCCCGCCGTTTCCGGCTTGGTGCCGGAGCGGACCGCAGCGACGAAATCGGCGATGACGCTGGCATGCCCGTGCGTCTCAAGCGGATCGGCTGCTTCGGGAACTTCGACCGGTACGAGCGGACGGAAGAAGCCCTCGCTGCCGGCGACACGGTTCGCGCTCAGCGCCTCGGCGCCGTCCCAGAGCAGCGTGCCCTTGGTGCCTATAATCCGCCACTCGCTCTCCCAGCTCGTATTGGCGCCTTCGGCACACCAGGAACCGCGATAGGTGAAGGTCACATCGTCGGAAAGCTCGAATATCGCGGTGGCGGCCGCGCCGTGCGCGTACCAGGAGCCCTGCGGGTTTTCTTCGTGGCAATACACGGCGAGCGGTGTCTTATCGGCGATGAACCGGGCGGCATCGAAGGTGTGGATCGCCATGTCGAGAAGCAGCACATGTTCCATCTCCTCGCGAAAGCCGCCAAAATGCGCGCCGATGAAGAAGTCGCAGTGGATGCCCGTCAGATCTCCTATCGCGCCGCTTTCGATGAAGCGACGTATGCGGCGTATGCCGGAGATGAAGCGGCGGTTCTGCACGATTGCATGGATCCTGTCCGCATTCCTGGCGAGTTCGATCAGCTCGCGGGCGGCCTCGAGCGAGGCGGCCATCGGCTTCTCGCTCAGCACGTGACAGCCGTGCCTGAGCGCGGTGGCGACCACGTCGCGGCGCGCAGCAGGTACGACGATGTCGAAAAGGATGTCGGGTGCCGTCTCCGTCAACACCGCATCGAGGTCTGAACCGACAACGGCGCCTTCGATCTCGAACTCCGCCGCGAGCGCACGAGCCGCTTCGGGATTGACGTCGATGAGCCCGACGATCCGGATTGCCGACTGGAGTTCGCGGTCCGCGGCGATCGCCTTGAGCCAACCTTTGGCCATAGCTCCGCACCCGCACAGAACTGCGCGCAAAATCACCATTCTCCTCCCACAAACCTTGGTTTCCGGCTTGTTTCGGCCACCGTAAACGTTTACGGAACTATGCGGACTTTCCGAAACATGTCAATAGGGATTCGGAAAGCTCGGTCGATGAGAGGGAAATCGCGGGCTGCTTATGGCCGCCTGCCCGGTTCAACTTCAAAGTATATCGGTCGCGTTGATTGCGGGTCGGTATGACCGGGTTGACCGGTGATTAGAGAGGAAAAGCGCTTCGCATGAAGGGAATTCGGCGCCTGGCGCAGCATCTCGATATTTCGATCGGAACCGTTTCGCGTGCACTGAACGGCCGCCCCGACGTCAATGAGGAGACTCGCAGGCGTGTCCTGGAGGCGGCTGAAAGGCTCGGTTATGTGGCGAACCAGTCCGGCCGCAGCCTGAGGCAGGGCACCACCAACATCATCGGCTTCATGATGCAGACCGGAACGGAGATCACCGGTCAGGGCGACACGTTCTTCATGAGCGTCTTCGACGGCGTGCAGGCAGTTTTCGCCAGGCACAAGCTCGACCTTGTCGCCCTGCTCTGCTCGTCCGAGGAAGATCCGACCGATTACCTGCGCCGCGTCGTCGCGCGCGGTTTTGCCGACGGGTTGATCCTTTCGGCAACCCGGCGTCACGATCCGCGCATAGAGTTTCTGGCCGAACGCAATATCCCCTTCGTAACGCTCGGCCGAAGCCTGACGGATGCCGGCCGCCCCTGGCTCGACCTCGACTTCGAGGGGATGGCGCAGATCGCCATCGACCGTCTGGTTGCGCGCGGACATCGCCGCATCGCGGTCACCCGTCCGCACGACGATGCCAACCTCGGTTATGTCTTCGTCGACCGCTGCCGCGAAGCGCTTGCCGCGCATGGCCTTCCCCTGGAGGAAGAATTGATCTTCCGATCGACGCCGAACGAGACCGGCGGCTATCAGATCGCGCGCGAACTCCTGGCCATCAAGGACCGGCCGACGGCTGCCCTGCTCGTCAATGAGACGATCGCCATCGGCTTCTACCAGGGCCTCTCCGAAGCGGGCGTCAGGCCGGGCCGCGACATTGCAGTGATCGGGCGCTACAGCCCGCATGCACACTTTCTCTCGCCGCCGCTCACCTGCTTCCGCCTGTCGCTGCGCGACCTCGGCATAGCGCTTGCGGAAACGCTGCTGTCGACGATGCCTGCTTTCAAGGACCATTATCCGCAAGCGCTGGTAAACGCAGTCTGGCCGATGGAGCTGGTCGAGGGCGAAAGCGACGGCTTTCTCGTCAATGGGGACGAAAGTCGCGGCTGACATAAGCCCGGCCGGGGTGGATCATTTTACCGATCCGCAGGTTTGAAGCTTGCTGCATGATTCCTTAAATCGGAGCCGATTGCGGGCCAATGTCATGGAGCACGCAAAGTGCTAGGCGGGTTCTGCGCTTGGACGCACCGCCGCCGTAGCGAACCTGCCGGCTGCAGTCCGGATTGGTGACTGCTCCTGAAAGGAGACCCCATGCGCGGATTTCTCTTCCTACTCGCCGGGCTGTCCGCAACGACGGCCTTTGCCCACGATGCTCCAAGCGGTTGGCAGTATCCGAGCGCCTGCTGTTCAACAATGGATTGCCGCAAGGTCGCGCAGACCGCGATCAGCGAGCGACCGCAAGGCTATATCGTCAGAGCTACTGGCGAAGTCCTCCCCTATGCCGACAGCAGGGTTCGAATGTCGCCGGACGGCGAGTACCACTGGTGCTCTGCGGCGGGCAAAGCCTATGGGAAGACGATCTGCCTGTTTGTACCCCCAAGAGCTTATTGAATACCGACGCGTTGAGGACCGCACTTCTCGTCATGCGGTTCTAGCACCGCGCCCCCGATCGGAGCGCGGTACGATCGCGGCCGGCTTCAGCGGGCGTCCGCCGATCCGGGGCCGCTCTCGAGCGTCGACAGTATCTGGTATGCGGCTTTCACGCGGGCAGGAATCGGGTAATTCCTGTTCGCCAGCATCACGATGCCGATGCGCTCGGCCGGGACGAAGGCTGCATAGGCGCCGAAACCGTTGGTCGAGCCGGTCTTGTTGATCCACAGGTTTTCCTGGGGCGCCGCGGGCGGAACGAGCTTGCTGACCTTGTGCGGCTCGAGCGCCATCCGGCTGGAATTGCCGGCAAGCAGATCGTCGAGCTTCGTCGGATAGGGATACATCTCCCAGCCGAGCCCCTGCGTCATGGCCCCGACCTTGAAGTATCCGGTGTGCGTTGCGGCGATCGCGCGCCGGATCGGCTCGTCCAGGCCCGTTCCATCGATGTTTGCCTCAACGAAGCGGATCAGATCGGCAGCGGTCGTCTTTACGCCGTAGGCTTCCGAGTCGAGAACGCCGCGCGTGACGCGGATCGGCTTGCCGGCTTTCGAATAACCATAGGCATAGTCGTCCGCCCGATCCTGCGGAACGGCTATGAAGGTGCTCGTCAGGCCGAATGCCGGGAATATGCTCTTCTCCATCAGATCGGCGAAAGGCTCGCCCATGCTCTTTGCGGCTAGATAGCCGAAGAGGCCGATGCTCGGGTTCGAGTAAAGCCTGTGCGTCCCGGCGGCATAGGTCGGGCGCCAATCTCTGTAGTAGTCGATCATGCTCTCCTGATCGGTAACGGAATCGGGAAACTGCAATGGCAGTCCGCCGGCGGTATAGGTCCCGAGATTGAGAAGGCTGATGTCGTCAAAACGGGTCCCGGCGAGCGCGGGCAGATATTTGCCGGCAGGATCGGATAGGGCCAGATCCCCACGCGCTTCGGCATAGGATGCGAGCATCGCCGTGAAGGTCTTGCTGACCGAGCCGATCTCGAACATCGTTTCGTCGGTGACCTTCTGCCCGCTCTCTCTCGACGCCAGGCCATAGTTGAAGATGTACTTCTTTCCGCGGACGGTGACCGCGATCGCCATTCCCGGAACGCCATGCTCCCTCATCAGCGGCCGGATCGTCTCGTCCACTAAGCGTGCAAGCTCTCCTTCCTCGCCTCGGTCGGCGGCGTGCGCGCCGGCTCCGCAGCAGAGCAAAGCAGCCGCAGCCATTACGAATTTCGTCGCGGAAAAATGTGTCATGACAGGTGTCCAGACCTCGTGTTCGTGTGGATCTCTGCCGCACGGCGGAATGCGGCCGTCCGTCAGCCCGGATGCGCCTGAGCTACGGCGCGTGCCCGGCGCACAACAACCGGAAGAGGCAAACGGACGAGACATGCATATGAGCCCTGTGCGCATTTCACAAACGACAAGATCTTGCGCGAGCCATTAGAAGAACTTGGGCACTGCACTGCATCCGTCGCCTCCGGACCTGGCTTGTAGAGGCCACGAACACGGCGCTACCTGAGCCCGACACCGGAAACCTAGAAATAGATCGTCATGACGATGTCCTGGTCGAAATCGCCGAAACCCTTGCCGAAGATGTTGAGCCCTCCGGGGTTCTCCGCCTTCTCGTCGATGCCTATCCGGAACCGTATCGAATGATGATCCGGTATGCCGAGGGAATTTATCGTCTGAGTCGACACCATCGCGCCGTCGATCCATGTACCGCGGTCGTCGATGGTCCAGGTCTTGAGCTTGCCGTATTGCGAGCCGCTGAGCTTCCACCAAGCCGGCGAATACATGCCCCGTCGGTCGCCGTAGTCGCCGGGCGACGTCCAGTAGCCGGCCTTGATGCCGTTGATCCAGATGGAGATGTCGGAGGGCCAGTTGGCGTTCGTGGCCGGCGTCTCGGAGCTCAGTTCGGCGGAGAACTCGATCTTGCGGACCGTCCGTCCCGTGACCTTAGCATTGTTCGGAAACTTGTATTCGACATAGCCGCGCGTGAACCAGAGCAGTGCGGCCTGCATGCGCTGCGGATCGAGAAAGACTTCCTGGACGTCGAGCATGCCGATGACGTTGTTGACCGAACAGAGTCCGCAGGGCGCTTCCACCTCGAATTCGGTGAAAAGGCCGATCGGCATGCTGACGGTCACGACGTCGTCTGAAAGATTGGTGCGGTCGTCGAAGCGGATGAGGATCTCGCCGTAGATGCTGGAACAGATCTTCTGATTACCCTTGGTCGCCTTCATCGTATGGGTCTGGATGAGGCCGGCCCTCTCCAGCGACTTGAGGTTGGTTGCCGTCGTCGATTGCGGCAGGCCCATATGGGTCGCGATCTCGTTGACGTTCAGAGGGCCCTTCAGGCGCAGAAGGTTGAGGATCTCGATGCGCGTTGCTGAGCCCAAGGCCTGGACGACATCCGCATCCTTGATCGGGTCCACTGTAAGAAGCTTCGTCTCCATACTCTGCTACTGCCGCTCCGGCTCAGGCGTGATCTGCGCTGATAACACGCCGCTGCGCCAATTGTCGCATTGTTTCGTTTTACGAATTCCGATCCGAGGCGGCCGAAACCGCCGCGGATCGTCGGCTCAGCCCTTGATGCCGGACGACAGCATGAGCGCCTGCGTCACCCTCTTCTGGAAGAGCAGATAGGCGAGCGCGACCGGCATGGCCGCGAGAATGGCGACGGCCATGTCGCGTGCATATTTCACACCGAAGGCGTCGTCGACCTGTGTGATGCCGACGGTCACCGTCATCATCTCCTCCGAATTCGTGACGAGGAACGGCCAGAGGAAGGCGTTCCAGGCCATGATGTAGGTGATGATCGCCAGCGCCGTCGTGATCCCCCAGTTGAGCGGAAGATAAAGCCGGAACAGGATCTGGAAATCGCCGCAGCCGTCGAGCTTTGCCGCCTCGCGCAGTTCCTTCGGCACGGAATCGAAGAACTGCTTGTAGACGATCACGACCACCGGGACGATGAGCTGAGGCAAGATGATGCCGCCCCAGCTGTTGATCAGGCCGAAGCGGTACATCAGCACGAATTGCGAAACGACGAGCGCCTGGGATGGAACCATGAAGCTCGCGAGAATGATCCCGTAAAGGAGCCGCCTTCCCGGAAAGACGATCTGCGACAGCGCATAGGCGCACATGACGCTGATCAGGATCACGACCACGGTGACCGTGATCGAGGTGACGAGCGAGTTCACGTACCAGGTTGCGAGATTGGTCTCGAACAGGGCGAAATAATAGGCCGAGAAGTTGAAGACGTCGGGGATGAAGGTCGTCTTGCTGATAACCTCCTGTTCCGGCTTCATCGACGTCACCGCCGCCCAATAGAGGGGAAAGGCCCACATGCAGGCGACGCACAGGGTAAGAAGCAGAAGAAGGATATTGCCGATGGATTTCCGTTGCATCGCTCAGCGCCCCCTCACGCGCAGAAGCTGGTACTGAAGCACCGATACGGTCACGATGATCAGGAACAGGAAGACCGCCACAGCCGAGCCGAGCCCGCCGTGGTTGAGGCGGAACGCCTCGCGATAGACGAGCTGAAGCAGGACGTAGGTCGAGTTGAAGGGACCGCCTTCCGTCATCAGATAGACCTGATCGAAAATCTTGAGCTGCAGGATGAGTTGCAGTGTCAGGACGAGCGCGGTGACCGGCCAGATCAGCGGCCATGTGATGCGTTTGAAGCATTGCCAGCGCGTCGCGCCGTCGAGCATTGCCGCCTCGTAATAGTCGGTCGGAATATTGCGCAGGCCCGCTATGAAAAGCAGAAGATTGAACCCGTTGGTCCACCAGATGGTGACGAGGGCCACCATGGGCATTGCCCATAAGGGGTCGCGAAAGACACTGATGCGCCTGCCGGTGACGAATTCGATGACATGTTGCGCAATCCCGAACTGCTGGTCGAGTACCCACTCCCAGATCTGCGTGACGACCGAGACCGGCAGGATATAGGGCAGGAAGAACAGCACCAGGATGAGGCTCTGCAGCCAGCCTTTGAGGCGTACGACCATCAGCGCCAGACCGAGACCGATCAGCGTGTTGGGTATGACGGTGAGCACGACGAAATAGCCGGTGTTCCACACCGATGTGAAGAACAGTTTCTGGTTGAGCAGCTTCAGATAATTGTCGAAGCCGACCCACTCGCCTTCGCCGACCAGCGGTGCGTTGGTAAAGCTCAAGGCGAACATCTTATAGACGGGATAGGCGAAGACCGTCAGATAGGTGATCACGAACGGTGTGATCATCAGAACCGCGGTCAGCGTCTTGCTCCGTCTCTCGCTCGTCATCACCGAAATAGTCCTCCCGTGCCGAATTTACGAACCACCGGCCGGCAACGGTGGCCGGCCGGTTCATTGATCTACGCGTTACATCTGGCTCTTCAGTTCTTCACGCATCTGCTCGATGGCATCCGCCGGATCGAGCTGGCCATTCAAGGCAGGCACGATGAAATTCTGCGTCGCCTCGTAGATCGGTCCGCCAACGCCTGCCAGCGGCGAGACAGGATCGAAAACCGCGGTGTCGGCGAGCTTGACGTAGGTCGAATTCGGCTGCATGGCCTTGAATTCGGCGCTTTCGGTTACTGGTTTGTAGGCCGGAATGTGGCCAGCGCCGGCCCAGGAGATGCTGTGTTCGTTCATCCAGGCAATGATCTGGAGAACGGCTTTCAGCTTCTCCGGCGAGATCGGTTTTTCTTCGCTGTTCGGAACGGCAAAGGCATGGGAGTCCGCCCAGGTCGCAGGCTGTCCCATCAGAACCGGGATTTGGATAGCGCCCCATTCGAAGCCGAGATTGTTGTTCTTCTCGAGATCGACCATCGTCGGCACTTCCCAAACGCCGTTGATGTGCATGGCCGCCTTGCCGGAGGTGAAGAGAGCGATCGAAGCCTCATAGGATATGAGCTGCGGCGAATAGCCGGACGAAACCCAGTTGGCCATCGATGTCAGCGCCTTGACGCCGGCCCCCCCCGGCAGGATCTCCTCGCCTTCGATGAATTTGGCGCCCTGCTGAGAAAGGAGCGTGTAGAATACCCGCCACATCGAGCCGCCTTCGTCGGTGTGGAGCGAAAGCGGATATTGGACCTTGCCGGTCGTCTTGATCTTTTCGAGGGCGGCGTTGAAGTTGTCGAGACCGTCCAGGCCCTTCGGCAGGCCGTCGTCCCCGAGCAGGCCCGCCTCCTTCAGGATGTTCTTGTTATAGTAGAGGACAACCGAATGGACATCGAAGGGAACGCCATACGTCTTGCCGTCGCCAGAAGCCGAGTTCCAGCTCGCTTCGACATAGTTTTCCTTCTTGATGCCTGCTGCCTCGAGTTCCTCAGGTGCCAGCGGCCGCAGAACGCCCGAGGGAATGGCAAGCGGGAAGCGCGACAGATGATAGGTCATGATGTCGGGCTGCTGGCCGACGGCGGCCGCCGTCTGAACCTTGCTGTAGAAGGGCACGCCCCATTCAAGCGTAGTCGCGTTGATGCGGATGTCGGGGTGCGTGTCGTTGAACTCCTTGATGAGCGCCTTCATGCGGACGCCGTCGCCGCCGCTGAGGAAGTCCCACCAGGTAATGTCCGTCTGTGCATGGGCAACTGCCGAAGGCAGGATCGCCAGCGCACCCGCAAGGGCAAGTTTCAGTAGCTTCTTCACGTCTCTCTCCTCCTGTTTTGAAGTTCAATCCATCGCCTTTTGCCGCATTGCTCCTCGCCCGGATGTCCTCCCATCCGAAACCGCTTTCAACGGAGCCGCTCGCCGCTTCCCTCGAAGGCGAACATCTCCTCGGGTGCCAAGGTCAGGCGGACCGCCTGCTTGGGTTGCGGCCGCTCCTCACCCCGGCACTCGATAGTCATTTCCTCGCCCGTCACCGTGAGGGCATGCAGGTAGCCGGTCCCGCCGAGTTCCTCGATGAACTCGGCCGTCACGTCCAGGCCAACGCCGCCTTCCCGTTCGCCGAGCGTGATGTGCTCCGGCCTCACCCCGACGAAAATCTCTTCGCCCACGGCGGGACCCGTCCGTGCCGGAATTTCGAACGGAACCCCGGTGGCGTCGTGGAGCTCGATCGTGAGCCTGTCGCCGCTGCCGGGAACGACCCGGGCCTTCAGGAAATTCATCCCCGGCGATCCGATGAAGCCCGCAACGAACATGTTGTCCGGATTTCGATAAAGCTCGAGGGGCGCGCCCGTTTGTTGAACCACGCCTGCCTTCAGCACGACGATCCTGTCCGCCAGCGTCATCGCCTCGACCTGATCGTGGGTGACATAGACCATCGTCGCCCCGATCTGGCGGTGCAGCCGGGCGATCTCCATGCGCATCTTGACCCTGAGCTCGGCATCGAGATTCGAAAGCGGCTCGTCGAAAAGGAAGACCCGCGGCTCGCGCACGATTGCGCGCCCGATTGCGACCCTCTGGCGCTGGCCGCCCGAAAGCTGGCTCGGCTTGCTGTCCAGATAGTCCGAGAGCCGAAGGATTTCCGCGGCTGCCTTGACCTTCTGCTCGATCTCCGCCTTCGGCCGGCGGGCGATGGAAAGGCTGAACGCCATGTTGTCGAATACGGAGAGGTGCGGATAGAGCGCATAGGACTGGAAGACCATGGCGACGCCGCGCTTCGATGGCTCCTTGTGGGTGACGTCCTCGGCATCGATCCTGATTTCGCCGCCGGTCGTCTCCTCCAGCCCCGCGATCATGCGCAACAGTGTCGACTTCCCGCAGCCCGAGGGCCCGACGAAGACAGCGAATTCGCCCTGCCCTATTTCTATATCGACACCATGGATCACCTTCACGGCGCCGAACGACTTGCTGACGCCGGTCAATTTGATTCCGGACATTGAACCTCCCCGATAGTGAATTCTGGCCCGGGCGTCACCCGGCCGCCCGGGCCTGAAAGGCTTATGCAGAAGCGACGGACAAGAGGACGAAGTGGTAGGAGCGCGGCGGCAGCGAGCCGACCAGCGTCCCCGTATCGTCTATCGTGAGTTCCTTGCCGGACTTGGGAACGATGCGGTTCTGATCCTCGACCGAGTTACGCGCCTTCAGGTCGTCGCCCGCGAGCATCTGGTGCTCGACGATCTTCGCCCCCTTGAAGCCCTGAAGATCGACGGTGAGGCCGAGCGGCTCGTCGAGGCTGCGGTTGATCGCGAAGACGGCGATCGACTTGCCGTCCTCGTGCAGCACCGCCGACAGGTCGAGGTAGGGTACGTCCTGAGCCACCTCGCAATCGTAGGTGGGGCCGGACTGCGCGACGGTGAGCGCAGTGCCACGGCCGTATTTCGAGGCATATTGAAGCGGATAGTAGATCGACTGCCGCCAGGCGGGACCTCCGGCCTTGGTGAGGATCGGCGCGATGACATTGACGAGCTGTGCCATGCAGGCGATCTTGACGCGGTCCGATCTCCGGATGAAGACGTTCAGCAGAGAGCCGACGAAGATCGCATCCTCGAGATTGTAGAGCTCTTCCAGCAGCGGCGGCGCTTCCGGCCAGTCCCAGCTGGCAATCCGCTCGCCATCCTCCTTGCGGTCGTGATACCAGACGTTCCACTCGTCGAAGCAGATCTTGACGTCGCGCTTCGAACGCTTCTTCGCCTTGATGTAGTCGATCACGCCGCCGATCGTCACGATGTACCGGTCCAGTTCGATCGCCTTGGCATAGTAATTGAGGGTGTCCTGCTCCTCGTTGCCGAAATATTTGTGCAGCGAGATGTAGTCGACGCTGTCGTAGCTGGCCTCGAGAACCGTCGCCTCCCATTCCGGGTAGGTCTTCATCTTGTCGTTCGAGGAGCCGCAGACGACGGTCTCCAGCGTCTTGTCGAAATACTTGAAGGCCTTGCTTACCTCGTTGGCGAGATGGCCGTATTCGGCCGCACTCTTGTGACCGACCTGCCAAGGTCCATCCATCTCGTTACCCAGGCACCAGATGCGCACATTGTGCGGCTCCTTGTAGCCATGCTTTGAGCGCAGATCGCTCCAATAGGTGCCGCCGGGATGATTGCAGTATTCGAGGAAGTTGCGAGCGTCGTCGAGACCGCGCGAACCGAGATTCATCGCCAGCATCATCTCGGTACCCGCGAGCTTCGCCCAATCGGCGAACTCATTGACCCCAACCTGGTTGGTTTCGCGCGTGCGCCAGGCAAGATCGAGGCGCACCGGACGCTCCTCGCGCGGCCCGATCCCGTCCTCCCAGCGGTAAGCGGAAACGAAGTTGCCGCCGGGATAGCGGACGATCGGCATATCGAGATCCCGCACCATATCCAAAACATCGGTTCGAAAGCCGTCCTTATCCGCGTTTTCGTGGCCGGGCTCATAGATGCCCGTATAAACGGCACGGCCCATGTGCTCCAGGAACGAGCCGTATACCCGCTTGTCGACGGACGAGATTGTATATTCCCGATTAAGGGTAGCCTTCGCTCGCATGATGTTTCCTCATTTATTGAAGTCGATTTTGGATGAAGCTAAATTGTATGATTTTTTATTTCAAGAGTTTTGTTTTATATCAAAATTTCCGATACACATGGTGCAGCTTGCGCGTTTTTTTGGGTTTTATCCTGCCGGAATCCGGAAGTGCACGGCGTTTCGCTGAGGCCCGCGGAACGATCCCCCGGCCAACCGATTAGACGGCTAAGGGCCCCTGCGATTGTGTGGCGCTGCCGCAACTGTCATGATGGAACGGCGCATCCTCAGCGGGCCTGAGAACTGGACGGAGCATAACGCTCATGGCTTGGTCCTTCAGCATCGGAACGATTGCCGGCACGGCAATTCGCGTGCACGTGACCTTCGCGCTGCTTCTGATCTGGATATGGTTGATGCACTACCGGATCGGCGGGACACCGGCTGCGATGGAGGGGATTGCTTTTATCGTCGCCGTCTTCGTCTGCGTCGTGCTCCACGAGTTCGGCCACATCGCCGCGGCGCGGCGTTTCGGGATCAAGACGCCGGACATAACGCTGCTGCCGATCGGCGGCGTCGCCAGACTCGAGCGCATGCCGGAAGAGCCCGGCCAGGAATTCGTGATCGCCATCGCCGGCCCTCTGGTCAATGTGGCGATTGCCGCGGTGCTCATCGCCATCCTCGGCAGCTCGGGCATGGAGCAGATAGCGGGCGTCGAAGACCCCCAGAGCGGATTTCTGGCAAGGCTCGCCGGCGTCAATGTTTTCCTCGTGATCTTTAATATGATTCCCGCCTTCCCAATGGACGGCGGCCGCGTGTTGCGGGCCGCACTCGCCTCGCGGCTCACCTGGTCGCGTGCGACCCAGATCGCCGCAACGATCGGCCAGGGCCTTGCCTTCGTCTTCGGCTTCGTCGGCCTGTTCTACAATCCTCTGCTTATCTTCATCGCCATCTTCGTCTATCTGGCCGCAACGGCGGAAGCCCAGAACGCTCAGATCCGCGAGATCTCCGGCAGCGTGATGATCTCAGATGTGATGATCACCGAATTCGCGACCCTCGACCGCTCGGCGACCATCGACGACGCCATCGACACGCTGCTTGCCACCACGCAGCGCGAATTTCCGGTGGTCGATGCCGCGGGCCACTTCGAGGGACTGCTGACGCGCGACGACATGATCCGCGCTCTGAAGGAGAAAGGCCCGTCGACACCGGTGGTCGCCGCGATGCGCCGCGGCCTCCCGACGATCCATCATCGCAAACGCCTCGAGGAAAGCCTGCGGCTCATGCAGGAATCCCATTCGCCGGCCATCGCCGTCCTGGACGGCTCCAACCACCTCGTCGGGCTGATGACGCACGAAACGATCGGCGAGATGATGATGGTGCGTGCGGCCGCCCCGGGCCGCGTCCGGTTCGGCCACCTGCGGCAGACCGGAAGCCGAAGCTGAGCCCGAACGTGGATGGAACCGAATCGGCGTTCCGGAGTTCGGGCACAACCCTACGGCGCCGCGGGCCTTCGCAAGACACGCAAAATCGAGGAACCTGCAGCAGACAAATCGGATCAACTCAATGCTCGTGACGGTAGAAGTTCTCACGATCGTCCTGGTCGCGATAGCAACGGCATTGGCCCTTGCCCATGCGCTCGAATTGCCGGGCAAATTGCGATTGCCTAGGGACGTGTATCAGGCGATCCAGGCAATCTACTATCCGGGATTCACCATCGGGGGCGCGGCAGAGCCGGCGGCGCTGCTTCTGACTGCCGCTCTCCTCTTTCTCATGCCGAGCGGGACGGCGGCCTTCTGGCTGACAGTCGGCGCATTCGCCGGATTGCTGGCGATGCATGCCGCGTACTGGATCCTGACGCACCCGGTGAACAACTTCTGGCTCAAGGATACGCAACTGGGAGGAACGGGCGCCCGCTTTTTCGCTTTCGGCGCCCCTCGCGCTTCTGCTGCCGCGGACAAGGAGGACTGGACCGCCCTGCGGGACCGCTGGGAGCGGTCCCACGTTGTGCGGGCCGTTCTCGGCCTCGTAAGCCTCGTATTGCTCGCAACGGCGATAGCTCTCTGAGCACTGCGCTATGTGCCACCACCAAGGCGCGGTGCCAGCAGGGCGATCGAAATCGACCCGAAGCCGAGGACCTTCAACGCGGCAACGACCATGTGGCCCGTCTCCCATCTAAGGCGTACCGCTTCGAAGTCCGGCGGTATCGGGCCCGGTTTCCAGGTGGCCAGGATCGCGTTTGCCGGAGCGACGAGCGTGAACCACGCCGCCAGCCCTCCAGCGAAAAAAGCAGCGCCGGCGAGGGCGAACCAGAAAGCCGGCCGCTCATTGGCGAGCAGGTAGGAAAGAAAGCACGCCGCAAGTATCGTCGTCACGTCGAGCGGCCCGCCGACCTTTGCAAAAAGCACGAATTGGCCGTTGAAGACGGTTGCCTCGCGCCAGAGTTCCGGCGCCCAGACGAACAGCCGGGGCGGCGCCTCCAATACATGGGCAAAGGAGGGGCCGAGGCTGAGAGCGGCGAGCAGCAGCGATACCAAGCCTGTAAGATAAACGACCATTTCCCGCCTGTACCCATGTCATCGGCAGCCTGACCTACAACTTTGGCGATGGGCAAGTGTTCCAGAAAAAGAGAGACTATGCCGCTCTCGCCAATCTCACGGAATGTTGTTGAGAGAGGCCTCACTGCAGCCGCCTATGTGCCGGTATGATCCCCGGAGAACGGAGATCGATCCATGCACGCGAAGATGCCCGGGGGCCTGTTGGCCGGGTTCCTGCTTCTCCTCGTTCCCACCCAAGGCTTCGGCCTCGACCTGCCGCGTTCGGGTCATCCGATATTCGACCGCGTCGTCACGCTCGTCGCCGACAACTTTCACGATCCCTCAGCGCTCGACGGCTTTGGCGCAGCGGTACGGCAGGAACTCGATGGCGGCGACCCGCTGAACGCGAAGAGCACGGAGCCCCGTGTCGATGCTGCGATCGAGAGAATCCTCGCGAGCCTCGACGCGTCGCACACGGCCCGCTTCACGCAGGATTCGATTGCCTATTACGAACTCGCCGACATATTCCGTTACGCTATCCGCCACGACATGAAGCGGCTGTTCCCGCCGGATGGCCGGGCCAGCTATGCCGGGGTCGGCATGGTTACCCGGATGGAAAACGGCCTGCCGTTCGTCAGCGACGTCTATGACGGCTCGCCTGCGGACAAGGCGGGTATCCGGGTGGGCGACGAGGTTCTGTCCGTGGATGGCGCGCCGTATCGCGAAATCGAATCCTTCCGCGGCAGGACCGGGCAAAAGGTGGAGATCCGCCTGAGCCGCAATGCCGGCGCACAACCCTTTACGACCAGTGTCGCGGTCGAGCGGCTACGGCCTTTGCCCACATTCGAAAAGGCGATCGAGAACAGCGTGTCCGTCAATGTGAGCGATGGGCGGCGCATCGGTTATCTGCGTCTTTGGACGCTCTCCAGTCCCGACGGACTCGATATCGCAGCACGGGAACTGGCGACCGGCCGTCTCAAGGACGCCGATGGCGTCGTCGTCGATCTGCGCGGACGCTGGGGCGGCGGCCCGCCCGACGCGGCGGAGCTCTTCGTCGGCGATACGCCGAACTTCAGGCTGATCTCGCGCAGTGGCAAGGATATGCTCGCCAATGTCCGCTGGCGCCGCCCGGTCGTCGCCATCATAGACGAGGGGTCGAGAAGCGGCCTCGAACTCTTCGCCTATGCGCTGAAGGCCAATGGAATCCCGCTCGTCGGGACGCGCACGGCGGGCGCGCTTCTTGCCGGTCGCGCCTATCTCCTGCCGGACGACAGCATGCTGGAGCTTGCGGTTTCCGATGCGGTAATCGACGACGGCGTGCGGCTGGAGGGGCGCGGCGTCGAACCGGACGTACCCGTTCCGTTCGCCCTGCCCTACGCCGGCGGACGCGACCCGCAGCGCGAAGCCGCCATGGAAGAGATGCGGCGCATCCTCGCCAAAGGCTGAGCCGGCGATCCGTTTCTTGAACGCGAGGCCGCGCCGAGCCCGCCCTTCCCTCGTCTATTCGCTTTGCCGGAAGTTTCGGATCCGGTCAAAAAGCACCGCGAGCACGATGGCGCCGCCGATGAAGGCGCCCTGCCAGAATGCGTTGATCCCGAGCAGGCCGAGGCTGTTGCGGATCACCTCGATCAGCGCAGCTCCGATCAGAGCGCCGGAGGCCGTGCCGGCGCCGCCGGCAAGATTGGCGCCGCCGATGACGGCAGCGGCGATGACCTGAAGCTCCATTCCTGCGCCGATATTGGTCGTCACGGCCCCGAGCCAGCCGGTCTGGATGATGCCTGCGATGCCGGCTGCGAGCGCGGAGATCATGTATACGGCAACCTTGATCCTTCTCACCGGAACGCCGGTGAGCGTCGCGGCATGCTCGTTGCCGCCGATGGCGAAGACGTAGCGGCCGAACTTCGTCCAGCGCAGAACGAAGCCGGTGAGGAGTGCCAGGACGATCATGTAGAGCACCGGATTGGCGATGCCGAGGAACCAGGCGCCGCCGCCAAGAGCCAGGAGCGTGTCGTGGTCCGGGCCGAACTCGAATACGACCGTATTGTTGGAAGCGACCATCGCCAGGCTTCGCGCGATCGAGAGCATTCCGAGGGTGATCACGAAAGGCGGAAAGCCTAGATAGGCGATCATGACGCCGTTGAATGCGCCGGCGACCAGCGCCGTGCCGATCGAGGCGGCAATACCCACCTCGATGCCGTAACCGGCATGCATGACCACTGCCAGCACCATGCTGCACAGGCAGAGGACCGAACCCACCGACAGATCGATGCCGCCGGTAATGATGACCAGCGTCATTCCGAGAGCGATGATCGCGACGAAGGTGAAATTGCGCGTGATGTTGTAGAGGTTTTTCGCCGTTGCGAAGGAGTCGGTGGCAACCGACAGGAAGAGGCAGGCGAGGATGACCGCCACCAGGACCCAGAATGCCTGGCTGGCCAACAGGAACGAGAGCCATCCCCGGTCTCTCTGTCCGACTGCCCGATCGAGCGTAATTGCCATTGTCGACCCTCGCTTTCTCTCCGATTGTTCACACCTGTTCGATGGCGCCGGTGATCAGGCCCGTCACCTCCTCCGGCGAACTCGCGGCAATCGGCTTGTCGGCGACCTTCCTGCCCCGCCGCATGACGATGACCCGGTCGGCGACTGTAAAGACGTCCGGCATACGGTGGCTGATCAGCACGACGGCGATGCCCCGGTCGCGCAACTCGCGGATCAGGTTCAGCACCTCGGCCACCTGCCGCACCGAAATCGCCGCCGTCGGTTCGTCCATGAGCACGATCTTGGCCTCTGAAAGCATCGTCCGCGCGATTGCGACCGCCTGCCGCTGACCGCCTGACATTTGCCTGACCAGGTTGCGCGGCGGCGTCTCCGACTTCAGCTCCCTGAAAATCTCGCCGGCGCGGCGGTACATCGCCTTGTAGTCGAGTATGCGCAGCGGCCCGATGCCACGCCTGATCTCCCGCCCGAGAAAGACATTCGCAGCGGCCGTGAGGTTGTCGCAGAGCGCCAGATCCTGATAGACGATCTCGATGCCGTGCTGCCGCGCCTCCACCGGACGATGCATCACGAGTTCCGCACCGTCGAGCCGGATCGTTCCATGGCTCGGCCGGAAATTGCCGGCCATCATCTTGACCAGCGTCGACTTGCCGGCGCCGTTGTCGCCCATGAGGCCGACCACCTCGCCGCGCTCGAGCGAGAGCGACACGTCGCTCACCGCCTGAATGGCGCCGAAATGCTTGGAAATGTTGACGAGTTCGAGAACTGCCACAGCCGTCTAGCCTCCCGAAGCAGCGGGCCGCCTCCCCCGCTTTCGCGCTCTCCCGGCAAGGCGACCGGTCCCATTTACGCAAATGCGCGGGAAAGCGTCAATCAATAGTCCTACAAATCGCTCCGCACATACGCTGAAACTCATATTGTCATACAAATAGTCGTTGACGTGCCGTTCGCGCGGATATTAGCTAGTGCTGGGAGGAGAGCATGCTGATCCTTGTCCCCGGGGCACGGGCAGGGTCAGGCGGCACTTCATCGCGGCGCTGCTTGACAATCCGCGCGCGACCGGCCGCTCTTCAACGCCTCGATGGATCGACGGCTGCGCGACGCCGCCGCCTACCGAAATTCTCATATTTCAAGGCGCGGGCACGCGCGTGTCCGCTTGTTTCAAGGGAGGATGGAATGAGGAAGGCACTATTGCTTGCCGTTGCCGCTCTGGCACTCAGCGCCGGAACGGCCATGGCCCAGAAGAAACAGCTCGTCATCGTGGTGAAGGGGCTGGACAATCCCTTCTTCGAAGCGATCAACCAGGGTTGCCAGAAGTGGAACAAGGAAAATCCGGACTCGGAATACGAGTGCTTCTACACGGGTCCGGCCTCGACCTCGGATGAGGCCGGCGAGGCGCAGATCGTCCAGGACATGCTTGGCAAGGCGGAAACCGCAGCCATCGCCATCTCGCCATCCAATGCGAAGCTCATCGCGCAGACGTTGAAGACCGCCAATCCATCGGTCCCGGTCATGACCGTGGATGCGGATCTCGCCGCCGAAGACTCTGCCCTGCGCAAGACCTATCTCGGAACGGACAACTATCTGATGGGCTACCGCATCGGCGAATACATCAAGAAGGCCAAGCCCAATGGGGGCAAGATCTGCACCATCGAGGGCAATCCCGGCGCCGACAACATTCTGCGCCGCGCCCAGGGTATGCGGGACGCCCTGACCGGCCAGAAGGGCCTGGCGGAACTCAAGGGCGAAGGCAACTGGACGGAAGTGGCAGGCTGCCCGGTCTTCACCAATGACGACGGCGCCAAGGGCGTGCAGGCGATGACCGACATCCTTGCCGCCAATCCCGACCTCGATGCTTTCGGGATCATGGGCGGATGGCCGCTGTTCGGCGCGCCACAGCCCTATCGCGATCTGTTCAAGCCGATGGCCGACAAGATCGCCAAGAACGAATTCGTCATCGGCGCCGCCGATACGATCGGCGAGGAAGTCGCGATCGCCAGGGAAGGATTGGTCACCGCTCTCGTCGGGCAGCGGCCGTTCGAAATGGGCTATAAGGCCCCGCAGGTCATGCTGGACCTGATCGCCGGCAAACCGGTCGAAGATCCGGTCTTTACCGGCCTCGACGAGTGCACCAAGGAGACCGCGGATACCTGCATCCAGAAATAACCGGTCGAAGGCCGGCATCCTGCCGCGCACGGCGCCGCAGGCTGCCGGCCTTCGAACTCCTTGGTTCAGATCTGCCAGTCCGCGTCGAGCGAATAGGCCTTGATGTAGTCGATCTTCATTTCGGACCCGTCGGCGAGACCGTCGCGCGGCGTGCCGGCGATGCCGCCCACCGCCAGGTTGACGAGCATGTACATTGGGTCGTGCATGTCGGAAGGCGTGTCGGCGCGCGCGATCGCCGCATCGTCGAAATACCAGACGATCTCCTCTTCCGTCCAAAGCACTCCGTATGTGTGAAAGCCGCTCGCATCGGCGACCTTCACCGCATTTTCAATGCTCGTTCTCGAGCCCGTTTCATTGGAATGCACCGTCGCTATGACCGTATTCGAGTCCTGTCCGCGCATTTCCACGACGTCGAGTTCCGGCGGCCAGGAACCATCCGCGGGCAGCAGCCAGAAGGCCGGCCAGACGCCCTGGTCGTCCGGCATGTCCGCGCGCATTTCGAAATAGCCGTAGGTCTGGGCAAAGGACGAGTAGGTCGTCAGCATTCCGGACGTGTAATCATAGCCGTTGATCTCGGCCTGGATCGCCTCCGACGCCGGCGCGGCCGTGATCGTCAGCACGCCGTTGTTGACGGAGAAGGGGTTGACGGAAGCGGTCGGCTCGTAGCTCGGATTGATATACCATTGCTGCTCGCCGTTACTCGAAAGCGTCGCTCCCTTTTCCGGCGCCCACCAGAATTTGGCATCCCAGACCCCGCTTGTACCGTTTCGGAGCTGAAGCGTATTGAACTCGTCCGAGAAAGTCTGAGACAGGACGGAACGGTCGAGGCTTAGCCTGAACTGGTGCGCCTGCAATTCGTCGGCGGTGGTGTTCGCGAATACCAGACTCTCGCCATCGGCGAGATGGAGCCGGAGATCGGCGCCTTCCTGAGCCACATTGGACAGAATCTGCTCGAACGACGTGAAGCCGTAGCCGTCGAGGCGTACGATGTCGTCATAGTTGAAATCGGTGATCAGGTCGCTTCCATTGCCTCGCGCAAATACGAAGGTGTCGGCACCGCCCGCGCCGATCAGGACATCGTTGCCGCCGCGGCCGTCGATCGTCTGCGTTCCCGACCCACCCTTTATGATGTTGTCCGTCTCGTTGCCGAATGCGAACCGGCCGCTTCCGGTAACCGTGAGGTTCTCGAAGTTCGCCGGCAGTGTGTAGCTCATCCACGTGCTTATCGTGTCCACTCCCTCGCCGGCCGCCTCGTACGCCCGGTTGATCGACGAATAGAGGTAATAGATGTCGTCGCCCCTACCGCCGATCATGGTGACGTTCACGGAGCTGTCGCCCCACATGGAATCGTTGCCGGCAGTGCCATGGAGTGTGGGGCCTGAGCCGGTGGCGGAGAACCACGCAGTTGAACTGCCGCTGTAGTAAAGCGGCGTTCCCACGGCGTTCAATACGGTTTTGCTCATCGAAATGTCTCCAGTTTGATGGTCGGTTTCCTCCGCTCACCCCGGCCGCTGATCGCGGTCCTCAGGCCTAATCTAGACGGGGCTCAAGTTTTAATAACCCCCAAGAGTTTGGGGGACGGACGGGGAACAAAGCAGCGGTCACCGCGTTTTTTGAAGTTGGCGGCGGCTGCGGAGGGAACATGCACGGCGCAGAAATTCTACCCAAAACAACGATTGACGATGTCACGACTTCAGACACGCCCGATTACCGCGCCGTGCTCGACGCCCTTGCGGTGCCCGTTTATGCGACCGACGCCGAGGGCATCGTCACCTACTGCAACGCCGCGGCTGCGGCCGTTGCTGGGCGTGAGCCGGAGCTCGGCAAGGATCGCTGGTGCGTCAGTTGGCAACTGAGGCGGCCGGATGGCTCACCCCTCCCGCACGACGAGTCCCCAATGGCGCGCACATTGAAAGAAGGACAGCCGGTCAGGGGCGAAGAAGTGGTGGCGGTCCGGCCGGACGGCGCCTCGGTCCCGCTTCTGCCGCATCCGACGCCGATCTTCGACGACACGGGCGCATTGACCGGAGCCGTCAATGTCCTCATGGACCTCAGTGGCGCGAAGGATATGGAGCGCAGTTCCCGCTATCTCGCCGCGATCGTCGAATCTTCCGACGATGCCATCGTCGCGAAGAACCTGGACGGGATCATCACCAGCTGGAACCGCGGCGCGCAGCGGCTTTTTGGCTATGCGGCCGAAGAAGTTATCGGCGAGTCGATCACCATTCTCATACCGCCAGAACGCCTGAGCGAGGAGCCCGGCATCCTCGAACGCATTCGCAGAGGCGAACTGGTCGACCACTTCGAGACCAAGCGCCGGCGCAAGGACGGGACTCTGGTGGACATTTCGCTTACCGTTTCCCCCGTCAGGGATGCCACCGGCCGCATCATCGGCGCTTCCAAGATCGCCCGCGACATCACCGAGACGAAAAGCGCAGCAGAGGCACTGGCTGCCCGCTTTCGTGAGCAGGCCGCGTTGTATCGTCTGACCGAAAGGGTGCAGCGTACCAAACGGATAGAAGAGGTCTACGAGGCGACACTGGATGCCATTCAGGGCGCGTTGAATTGCGACCGCGCCTCAATTTTGCTCTTCGATGAGGCAGGGACCATGCGGTTCGTCGCCGCGCGCGGCCTTTCGGAGCATTATCAGCGCGCTGTCGACGGACACTCCCCTTGGATTACGGGAGCGAACGAACCCGAGCCGATCTTCGTCGAGAATGTCGACGACGCGGAATTCTCGCGAGAGCTGAAAGAGAGCATAGTCGGCGAAGGCATCGCCGCGCTCGGCTTCTTCCCGCTCGTCACGGAGGGCAGGCTGATCGGGAAATTCATGACCTACTACGACCGGCCACACCGGTTTGCGGATTCCGAGATCGGCATGGCGCTCACCATCGCGCGACAACTCGGATTCAGCATCCAGCGCATGAGAGCCGAATATGCACGGCGCCAGGCCGAGGAGCAGCTGCGCCGCAACGAGGCGAACGAAAGGGCGCGCGCGGCCGAGTTGGCGGCGATCATGGAGGCCGTGCCGGCGTTGATCTGGATTGCACGCACGCCCGATTGCCGCGTCATCAGCGGCAATAACAGCTCCTACGAGATTCTGCGGCTGCCGCACGACAGCAATCTGTCGATGTCGGCGCCTCCCGGCGAGCACCCCACCAACTTCCGCGTTTTCTCTGAAGGGCGCGCATTGTCGCCGGAGGAGCTGCCCGTACAAAGGGCGGCTCGCGGCGAAGAGGTTCAGAATTTCGAGGAGGAGGTGCGCTTCGACGACGGAAGCTCCCGTCATATCTTCGGCAATGCGACTCCGCTGCGCGACGTCACAGGCGAAGTGGTCGGAGCTGTCGCTGCCGCTGTCGACATCACCGGGCGAAAGCAGGCGGAGGAGGCGCTCCAGGAAAGCGAACGGCGCCTGCAGCTCGCACTGGATGCCGGGCATATGGGCGCCTGGGAGTGGAACCTCGAAACGGGTGAGGTGATCTGGTCGCCGGGGTTGGAGGCGCTTCACCGTATTGAGCCCGGATCGTTCGGAGGAACGCTGGCCGACTTCAAGCGCGACATACACCCGGACGATCTTCCCTTGATCGAGCGCGAGATGGCCAGGGCGATCGAGACAGACGGAGACTACCACGTCGTCTACCGTGCTCAGCTTCCCGACGGGACAATCCGGTGGATGGAGGCTTTCGGACAGCTTTCGCCGCGCAACGGCCCCAAAAGGCGTTTGACCGGCGTCTGCATGGACATCACGGAGCGCAGGGAGGCCGAAGCGCAGCGCAATCTCCTCGTCGCCGAGCTCAGCCACCGCGTGAAGAACACGCTGGCGATCGTCGGGTCGATCGCACGGCAAACATTCTCGACCAATCCGGACGCCAAAGCGGCACACCGTTCCTTCGATGCACGCATAAGGGCCCTCGCGCAAACCCATACGCGCCTGGCGGAGGCGAGCTGGTCGGGCGTCTCCCTGAAAACCGTGCTGGTCGACGAATTGTCGCCGTATCACGACGACAGCAGGACGAATGTGACCCTTGCGGGCCCGCCGGCGATGCTGCCGCCCAAGCATGCGCTGACACTCGGCATGGCGGCGCACGAGCTTGCAACCAATGCCGCGAAACATGGGGCACTCTCCGTCAGGAGCGGAAGAGTCGATATCGAGTGGATGATCGACGTGGCAAGTGAGCGGCTGCGGATCTGCTGGAGCGAGACGGGCGGACCGGCCGTTGTTGCGCCGAAGCATAATGGCTTCGGCCGTCTGTTGCTCGAGCGGGTTCTCGCCTCGGATCTTGGCGGTGAAGTGCATCTCGAGTTCGCGCCGCAAGGGCTGGTATGCACGATCGATGTTCCCTATCCTCGCGGAGCCCCCGGATGAACCACGGAGACCAATGTCGGGTGCTCGTCGTGGAGGACGAGTTTCTTGTCGCACTGCAGATTGAAGCTGATCTCGTCGCTGCCGGCTACTCGGTGATCGGCCCATTCACGAGCCTCGCTCAGTCGATCTCCGCCGCCCGCGCGCATCCGTTCGATATCGCTACTCTCGATCTCAATCTGCGCGGCGAGTTCGCCTATCCGCTCGTCGACGAACTCATGGAGCGCGAGGTGCCGGTGCTTCTGTTGACCGGTTATACGGCGCTTGACTTGCCTGAACGATTTCGTGCCCTGCCCCGCCTGGCAAAACCCTTCGACGGCACGCAACTCATCCAGAAGATCGAAGGCCTCCACCCGTTTAATGGCAGCCCGGCCGGCGTGTGAGCCGGCCGGTGCTAGATTACAAATGGGTCGCGGTGCTGAGCGGTTGCGGCAGAAGGTGGCGGAACGGCGCACCCTTTTTTCTACTGCCGCCGATCTCACATTTCTGTGGGCAGGAAATGGGAAAGCGGCACCTGTAGTGCGCCGGCGACGCGCTTGAGCTTCGCTGGACTGAAGTCCGTGCCATTCTCGATATCGTTGATTTCGACGACGGCGAGGCCGCAGGTGACCGCGAGATCCTCGATGCTGTAGCCGACCGCTTCACGCGCGGCCTTGACGCGAGCGGCGATGTCGCCGTTGGGCATCGGAGCGGCTTCCTTGTCGCCAATGTTGGAGGGTGAAATAGACATAAATGTCTCCTTCTCTTGGCATGAAAATTCTTACGAATTTTGCTGTTGAGTACGGGTCGACACGCGTCACTGCATGCCCCCTGAACCGCGATTCAAGGGAAAAAACATGCAGCAGATGAAAGTGCTGCAGCGACCTTTGTGCGCGTGAGACGCGCGGTGCTGCAGGACGGCGGTAACGTTTTATGTCATCGTTGTAACATGGACAAGCCGAAATCGCTCTTGTGCACCGGAAGCGGCAGTCGGCTACTGGAATGTCGGTTTCGGCACCGTGGGGTTGCGATGTCTCGATTCGGCGATCAGGCCGAGAATCGTGCCCGGCAACTGCGAGCGAGGCGCGGATGAGGGCGGCGATAACGGTTGGGGCCGGCAGATCACAAAAGTTTACTGGAAAGCCCGCCGGGCCGGTCAGGCGCTTCCCACGCGACATATGGAAAAGAAATCTCGAATACATTCAAAGGGTCGCAGGTCGCTGCTGCATACTCGCCGATGCCGTTCCGCAAGGCCGGTGGGGTCTGACTTCCTCGGAACGAACCAAAATCCGGTTTTCAGGCGGCGCCGTTATCCATACATTGAACGGTATGGGGATTTCTAATTTAGCTGCATCACAGTTTTTTAACGGCATATTTGCTTCGTACCGACTGCTGCTCGGCACTGAATCTCCACTTGGCGGATCGCCGCCGCCGAGCATGAAACCGGGCGCTGCCATACGGCACTCGCCCCGGCCGGCAGATTGTTCAAGCCACAGAGGCGACCGCAAACACAACGTCCCGGATCTTTCCAATGGCCGCGCGTACCGACCGTCGGATTAGATTGGGATGCCGTGTGCGCCGAGGGGAAGGAATTGGAGATGAAGAACCAAACCGGCAATGAGACTCAGGCCCGAACGCCCGCCGCCCCATCGGAAGGCAGCAGTATCTGGCAGCAGTTCGAGATGATGCGGCACGCTTTCGTCGCCTCGCCGGTTTTGAAGCCTACCCTATGGCTGGCGGCCGGCAGCTTCACCATAATCATCGTCACCGCCATCGGGCAGATCGTTCTCAACCGCTGGTACCGGCCCTTCTTCGACGCGATCGAACGGCGCGATCTCAACAGTTTCTTCTATCAGCTCATGCTGTTCGTCCTCCTCGCCGGCGTCCTGCTGGTGTTCAACGTCGCTCAGCAGTGGCTCAATCAGATGGTGCGCCTGAAGCTGCGCGAAGGGTTGACATTGGACTTGATCGGCGAATGGATGCGGCCGCGGCGTGCCTTCCGGCTGGCCAATGCCGGCACGATAGGCGTGAACCCGGATCAGCGCATGCAGGAGGATGCCGGCCACCTTGCCGATCTCACGACCAGCCTCGGATTCGGGCTTTTGCAATCGTCGATCCTGCTCATTTCGTTCGTTGGCGTCCTCTGGTCCCTTTCAGCGGGCTTTGCCTTCCAGATCGGCGAACGGTCGCTGGAAATTCCCGGCTACATGGTGTGGGCTGCAATCCTCTACGCCGGCTCCGCGTCGTGGCTGAGTTGGCTCGTCGGCCGCCGGCTGATCGTTCTGAACGGCGAGCGCTACGCCCGCGAAGCCGATCTTCGCTTCTCGATGATGCACGCCAACGAGCATATCGACGGCATCTCGCTTGCGGGCGGCGAGGCTGGGGAGCGACGGCGCCTGCAACTCGACCTCTCCTCCGTGCTCGACGCCACGCGCAAGATATTCCGAGCCGAGATCAATCTTGCCTGGGTTCAGGACGGCTACGGCTGGGTCACGGTCGTGGCACCGATTCTCGTTGCAGCGCCAGTTTATTTCGCGGGAAACATTAGCTTCGGCGGCCTTATGATGGCGGTGGGGGCGTTCAACCAGGTGCACTCGTCGTTGAAATGGTTCGTCGCCAATGTCAGCGCCATCACGGATTGGCGCGCAACGCTGCTGCGCGTTGCCGCCTTTCGCCGGGCGCTGATCACGGCAGACACGCTGCACGGCGATGAAAAGCGTATCGAATTCGTCGAGAACGAGAGTGCCACCATGACGTTCGAGAACCTTGAGGTGGTCTCCCGCTCGGGTCGAACCAGGCTGGCGGAGTCTCGTATCGAGATCTCCCCCGGCCAGCGGGTCAACATCATCGGCGATCCGCGTGCCGGGAAGACGCTGGTCTTCCGGGCGCTCGCCGGGCTCTGGCCCTGGGGAAACGGCCGCGTGGGAATGCCGGCCGGCGAAGCCGTGGCCTTCATTCCTCGCGCGCCTTATTTCCCCCGCGGCCGCCTGCGCGACGCCCTTGCCTATCCGCACGCCGACAGTTTCCCCGACAAGGTGCTCGTGACTGCGCTTTCGAAGGTCGGGCTCGACCATCTCGCGACGTCGCTCGATCGCGAGGCCCGTTGGGAACGCGAACTCGGTGACGACGAGCAGCGCCTCCTGGCCTTTGCCCGGCTCCTCGTGCAGAAACCCCGTTGGGTGGTCATCGACGAAGCGCTGGAGACCATGGACGCCGATGCCCTGAAACGGGCCCTTTCGATCTTCGAGGCCGACCTGCGGGAGACCGCGGTGATCAAGATCGGCCGAACGCCGCGAAACGGAGTGCAGTTCTCCCGCGTGATCCATCTCGTCAAGGACGCCGAAGCTCCGGCCCTGAAGCCGGTTCGCCTCGGCGGAGGTGTTTCGGGCCTGGAGGTGGCCGCACGCGGTGCGCCTTGAGTTCGGATCGAAGTGCTGCGGCCTGATAAGACGCGCGACTGCTGCTTCAAACGCCGCGCCTGTTGCCCCAGATGAGGACATGCAGTTGCGGCAGGACCCGCGCCTCGAACCACCTGTCGGCAACAACCCTATCGACCAACCAGCGCATCCGCTCCATCACGCCGTCGATATCGATCGGCGCGTCCGCCTCCTCCGCGGGCGGCGGAGTATGGTTGCCGGGCTGCAGATAGACGGGAAGATGCGGATGGCGCGCGGCAGCTGTCATTGCATAGGCATAGTCCGCTTCATCGAAGACCACGAATTTCAATACCGTCTGCGGCTTGTTTCCAGCACTGCGGAGACAGTCGTCCAAGGCTTCCCAGTCGGTCTCCATCCCGCTCGAGGGCGGCTTAGGACTGAGCACCAGCACGTCGAGAGCGGCGAACCAGTCGCGAGCGACCGAACCTTGCGTTTCCAGGGCGAATCGATAGCCTTTTTCGTGCCCGCGGCCGATCAGATCGCCGAGCGGCTGTATTGCCGGGTTGCCGCCCGATAGCGAAACCATCACAGCTTCACCGCCCGAAAGCCGAACGATTTCCTGCCAAACCTCCTCGGTCGACATCGTTTGCCATTCATGCCGGTAGTTGCTGTCGACGGCATGGAGGCTGTCGCACCAGGAACAGCGGTAATCGCAGCCGCCGCTCCTGACGAATACCGTCGGTAGGCCGATCAGCACCCCCTCCCCCTGGATCGTCGGTCCGAATATCTCGCTGACGCGGATTTCGTTCGATCGGGTGTGGATCATGGCCGATATTCCGCCCAGGTCTTCGCTGTCTCGCTGACGCGAACGGCTGTCGTCTCGGGCAGCCGAGCCTGGCACCATTCATAGAAATGCTGCGCCAGGCATTCCGCCGTCACCCGATCGTGCCCGAGCACGTCGTTCAGATGGCGGTGGTCGAAGCACTCGTCGATATATTGCTTCAGTGGCGCGAGTTCGTGGTAGTCGCGCACGAATCCATGCTCGTTCAGCGTTTCGCCGGAAAGCTCGACCTCGACGATGTAATTGTGCCCATGCAGCCGCGCGCATTGATGCTCGGCCGGCAGGCTCTTCAGCTGGTGCGAGGCGGAGAAATGGAATTCCTTGGTGATGCGGAACATCATTTCACCTCTTCGGCAACGAAGGAGCCGGTCGCCGCGACCCAGAAGTCCGGATCGTCATACTCCGTCGGATCAGGAACGCCCGCGAGGTGAAAGGCTTCACGCCGTTCGACGCAGGTGCCGCAGCGCCCGCAATGGCGGGCACCGCCCTTATAGCAGGACCAGGTCTCGGCAAAGGGCGTATCGTGCCTTGCTCCGTCCGCGACGATGTCCGCCTTCGAGACGTTCACAAAAGGCGCATAGAGCGCGACATCCGCATAGCCATCGAGCGCGTGGTCCTGCATTGCCTGGAAAGCATCGATGAAGCCCGGCCGGCAATCGGGATAGATGAAGTGGTCGCCCCCGTGCACGGCGGTCGCGACGGCATCCGCCTTGCGGGCTGCAGCGACCCCGAAGGCGATGGCAAGCATGATGGCGTTGCGGTTCGGCACCACCGTCGCCTTCATCGTCTCTTCGGCATAGTGTCCGTCCGGGACGTCCACCTCGTCGGTGAGCGCCGATCCGATGAGGTGGCGGCCGATCTCGCGGATGTCGATGATCTGGTGCGGGACGCCCAGGCGCCTGGCGCAGGCGGCGGCGAAATCCAGTTCCTTACGGTGCCGTTGGCCGTAATCGAACGACAGGAGGCCGGAAAGCTCCTGTTCAGCCGCGACCTTGTGCGCAAGCGAAACGGAATCCAATCCGCCGGAGCAGATTACAATTGTCTTCATGACAGGTGTCCTTGTTTTGACCGGGTAGGCTGCGACCGGAGTTCTACTGCGCGCCTTTTAGGCCAAAGAGGACGGCTTGTGAATGGCCGACCGGTCGATCGCTGCATCTTAGCGGTCGACCGGCCCTCGGCCGGGCTCGCGACCTCATCCCTCGCTGAGGATGAGACCCTTCGTCAGTTCCAGCGCCTGTCTTTCGAAGAGACTGCGATAGATGCCGCCCTTGACGCGGATGAGCGCGCCGTGGTCGCCTTCTTCCGCAATGCGGCCGCGATCGAAGACCAGAAGGCGGTCCAGCGCACGTACGGTGGAAAGCCGGTGTGCGACCACGAGCGTGGTGCGCCCCGTCATCAGCCGCTCCATCGCCTGCTGGATCAGCACCTCGGACTCCGAATCGAGGCTCGACGTCGCCTCGTCCAGGATGAGGATGGGTGCATCCGCCAGAAAGGCGCGGGCAATCGCCACCCGCTGGCGCTCGCCGCCCGAGAGCTTCACGCCACGTTCGCCGACCAGCGTCCCATAGCCCTTCGGCAATGCGGCGATGAAGTCATGCGCGCTCGCAAGCCTTGCCGCCTCCTCGATGTCGCGTTGCGTCGCCCCCGGCCGTGCATAGGCGATATTCTCGGCAAGCGAGCGGTGAAACAGTATCGGCTCCTGCTGCACGATGGCGATCTGCTGGCGCAGCGACGCCTGGGTGAAGTCGGCGATATTCTGCCCGTCAATGCGGATCTCACCGGCATTCAAATCATGGAGACGCTGTATCAGCTTGATGAACGTCGTCTTGCCCGAACCGGAGTGCCCGACGAGACCGACACGCTCGCCGGCCGCGATTTTGACCGAGAAGCCCTCGTAGAGAGGCGCGCGATGGGCTCCATAGTGGAAAGTCACATCGCGGAACTCGATCTCGCCCTCGGTGATGCGGATGGGCTTTGCGCCTGGCCGGTCCTCAACGCCGAGCGGCTGGGCGTGAATGGCGACGAGCTCCTCCATGTCGTTGATCGACCGCTGCAGGTTGCGGATATGCATCCCCACCTCCCGCAGATAGCCCTGCAGGATGAAGAACGAGGTGAGCACGAAGGTTATGTCGCCTGCGGTCGCCTGCCCTCTCGCCCACAGCAGGAGGGCAAAGCCGATCACGGCCGCGCGCAGGACGAGCAGCATTGCGCCCTGCGCGGTACCGTTGAGCGTGCCGCGCGACCAGGTGCGCCGCGTCCGGTTCTCCCATTTGCGGAGAACCTTGGCGAGACGCGCGTCCTCGCGCCCTTCCGCACCGAAGGCCTTGACGACGGTATTGCAGCTGACCGCATCGGCGAGCGCCCCGCCAAGCCTCGTGTCCCAGCTGTTGGCAAGGCTCGCCATCGGCGCCACATAGCCGAGCGACAGGGAAACGGTGACGGCGATGAAGGCGATCGAGCCGAGCCCGATGATCACCCCCATCATCGGCCAGTACCAGGCCATCAGCGCCGTGGAGCCGACCAGCATGACGATAGAAGGGAAAAGCGCGACGAGGAGCGTATCGTTCAAGAGATCGAGTGCCCACATGCCGCGCGTCACCTTGCGGACCGTCGAACCGGCGAAGCTGTTGGCGTGCCAGTCACTGGAGAACCGCTGGATGTGATGAAAGGCGGCCGCGGCGATATCCGACATCATCTTCAGCGTGAGGCTGACGATACCCATGAAGGTCACATGCCTGAGGATGATGGCACCGAACGACAGGGCCATCAGCATCATGAAGGCCGCCATCGCCGCATTCCAGGCGACGTCGTCGCTCGCCGCACCTGAAATCACCGCGTCGACCAGCCGGCCGGAGTAGAGCGGCGTAAGCACATCGGCGAGCGTCGAAAGCAGCACAGTTAGAAGAAGAGCCGCGAGCCGCACCGGCTGCTTCTTCCAATGGTCCCAGGAGAATCGAAAAACGCTACGGAAGGCGCGGTTGCGCGCCGTGAAACGAGTAAATGCCATAGGTGTTGCCCGGTGACGAGCGCACCGGCCTCAATATTGCGAAAGCATGAAAATGCCGTTGGGGAAAGGGTCAGAACGGCATCAGCGGATCGCCGGCTTCTAAGAAGAAGCGGTGGGGCGATGACAATTCCTGCCTGCTGCGAAGAAGCGCGAACGCTTGCGTCACAGGGTCAGGATCGTGGATCCGCCCCGTAGGGAGAAGAAAATGCCTGCATCGTAACCTCCCTGATCTGATTGCCGAAGGACCGCTTATAGTTGAGGTCCTCGCGGACGCCAAGCGGCAATATTGTATTTTCCCGCAAGCAGAGCCGGCGTGCTGCAAGTTTGCAACAGTTTCCCGATCACGCCGCTTAATGCGCAGATGGCATGCAACATCCGGGATTGAACGTCGGTGCAGTCCGCGCTTCCGCGCCGCGAAGCTGTTGAAAATGCCGCGATTTTGCAGAACTTTCATATTCTGTTGGAAATTTCGCCGTTATTCATTGCCAAGCCTGCCCGTCGAATTTCAGAAATCATCCCCAGAGGTTGCCCGTGCAGAACAACAACATTCTCGTGGTCGGCGGCGCCGGCTATATCGGCTCGCATACCTGCCTTCAGCTTGCGGCAAAGGGTTACCAACCCATCGTTTACGACAACCTCTCCAACGGCCACGAGGAATTCGTCAAGTGGGGCGTTCTCGAAAAGGGCGATATCCGTGACAGGCAGCGTCTTGACGAGGTTCTTGCGCGGCACAAGCCGCGGGCGATCCTGCACTTCGCGGCGATGATCGAGGTGGGCGAGTCGGTCAAGGACCCGGCCGCCTTCTATGACAACAACGTCATCGGCACGCTGACCCTCTTGTCTGCGGCGCTTGCCGCGGGCATCGACGCCTTCGTCTTCTCATCGACGTGCGCGACCTACGGACTGCCCGACAGCGTACCGATGGATGAGAGCCATAAGCAGGCCCCGATCAATCCCTATGGCCGCACCAAGTGGATCTGCGAGCAGGCGCTGAAGGACTACGGTCTCTACAAGGGCCTGCGCTCGGTAATCCTGCGCTACTTCAATGCCGCGGGTGCCGACTTCGAGGGCCGCATCGGCGAATGGCATGAGCCGGAAACCCATGCGATCCCGCTCGCGATCGATGCGGCACTTGGGCGGCGCGAGGGCTTCAAGGTCTTCGGGACCGACTACGACACGCGCGACGGAACATGCGTGCGGGACTATATCCACGTCCTCGATCTGGCGGATGCCCATGTGCGCGCGGTCGACTATCTTCTGGAGGGCGGCGAGAGCGTCGCGCTCAATCTCGGGACCGGCACCGGTACCACGGTGAAGGAGTTGCTGGACGCGATCGAGAAAGTGGCCAAGCGACCGTTCAACATCGGCTACGCCGAGCGGCGCGAAGGCGACTCGTCCACGCTTGTCGCCAACAATGACAAGGCGCGTCAGGTTCTAGGATGGGAGCCGCAATACGATCTCGCAGCGATTACCGAATCGGCATGGAACTGGCACTCGCGCAGAAATCAGGGCGGCTGACTTTCGCGACCAGCGACAGTGGCTGCCGGAACGATGGGTTGCCCGGTCTTCTGTCCAAACCGTTCAGCCTTTTCCTCAAGGCGCTCTATTCGGCCGCTCGGCCTGCCAGGCCTGCCGTGACTCGCCGGGCGCGGCCGCGCCGCAGCAGCGGGCGCTCGAGCATCATGTAAGCGGCGATGCCTATGAGCGTTCCCGAAAGAACCGCTGCGAACATCGTTGCGGGCGCGCCGAGACCGATCGCAAGTCCTGCCTTCGCCACGACCGAAATCGCAAAAGTGTGCCAGAGATAAATCGAATAGGAGGCGTCGCCGAGTAGCCCCGGCAGCGACAGCGCCCGCACGCAGCCGTTCGCCTCCAGAGAGAGCACGCCGATGACAAGCAGCACCGCCAGCGGCCCGGTCGTCAGTTCGTCGAATGGGAGACCGAGCACACCGATGAGAGCGAAGCCGCCGAGCGAGCAGGCGAACAGCGCGGAACCGACAGCGAGTGGCGGTACCCTGCCCTTCAACCAGAACTCGCCGATGATCATGCCGGCGACGAATTCCAGAATGACCGGCCGCGTATAGGTCAGCATCACCGCATCGTCGAAGGCGACCACGCGGCCGGCGATCACCAACGCTAGGAACAGCCCCGAGACGACGGGGAGCCGCCAGTTGCGCGGCATGAACAGCGAGCCGGCGAAGACCGCGTAGAAGAGCATCTCGAAATTGAGCGTCCAGCCCTGCACGAGCACAGGCCAAATCTCTCCACTGCTCGGCGAGCGCGCGGGCACGAAGAACAGCGACGCCAGAACATGTTCCAGTGTCAGCACCAGATTGGGGAACAGACCCGCCAGTGCCCCCGCGACCATCACGCCGGTCGCGAGCCAATAGACCGGCACGATGCGGCGGGCACGATCGGCGATGAATTCGACGGGTGTCACGGACCTGCGATCGCTGATGACCCACATGATGAAGCCGCTGATGACGAAGAAGACATCGACGCCGGCGGCTCCGATCGTGAAATGATGGCCGGTCTTTTCCGCCGCGTGGAAGAGCACGACGGCGATTGCCGCCGCCGCGCGAAGATATTGAATGCCGTGAATCGTCTTCAACGGCTGTCTCCCGACCGCGGTATCATCGGGCCGAAAGTTCGCCCGTAGTGCGCCGGATCGAGTCCTGCCGGCCAGAGCAGCGTCGCTGCCCGCCGGCGGCGCGGGATCGTCAGTTTGCCTGCCGTGAAGTACAAGAGGAAGGACCCGACGTGGTAGGGGGTGAGAATATCGATTTCGACGAAGGCACGCACGAAGAGCAGCGCGCCGACACCGAAGAGTACCATCGACTCCGGATCGCGATCCTCCGAAAGCAAGCGCTTCAACTGTCCGAAGAACGCTGTGACCAGCACCATGGTAAGCAGGATCAGGCCGATCAAGCCCGTCTCGACGACCGCTTCGATGAAGGTGTTGTGGAAATGGAAGCCGGCGCGCGAACCGATATAGAACTCCTCCCATAGCCGCTCGGCCTCGGAGAAACCCTGCACCCAATAGGCCTGATAGCCGACGCCGACGAGTGGCGACACCTTCGCCGCCTCGATGCCCTGCTGCCAGAGATAGGTGCGCCCGGTGAGCGTCGAATCCTTGCCGAAGGCGCCGAGGATCAGATCGACGCCACCGGCATAGATCATCGCGACGGCGGCAACGCCGCCGAACACCGATGCGGCAATGAAGAGGAGCTTCCTGCTCGCGGGACGCAAGGCCGTGATCGCCCGCATCCCGAGGCAAAGACCGATGACGGCCGCAGTCGTCAACACGGAGGTCGCCGATTGCGACGTCAGCAGGCAATAGGCGGCAAGCAATCCGGCACCTCCTGCCGCGCCCATCCACAGCCCCTTCTCCCCGAGCACAAACACGGCCGCGAAGGCGAAATAGATGCCGAGCGAGGCGTAGAAGCCCAACTGGTTCTTCGACGCGAATGCACCAACGAAGCTGTAGGTGCCGTCCAGCGGATCGTAATGATAGGTACCGAAGAGCAGCGAATAGAGGAGCACGATTGCGGCGCCCGCAATCATGCCGCGCGTCAGCGTGCGGATGTCGATCGTGCGCATTGCGATGAGCGCACAGACGACATGGCTCAGATACTGTATTCCGGTGCGCAGCGACAAGGACGGGGCCGCCGACCAGAAGATCGTAATGCAGGCGAAGATGGTGAAGGCGAATATCCATAGATAGCTGGCGTAGTTGCCGAGAACCTTGCGGTAGTCCACGAGGACGAGCGGCAGCCACAGGCCATAATAGGCGAGGATAGAAACCTGTCCGAAGCGCGCCGAATAGGCGAAGACGAAGAGCGACAAGGCCAGGGCGAAGATGCCGTAGACTTCATTCGCTCCAGGTCTGACAAGGCTCGCCTTGGATATCCTCATGCCTGCCTCACCGCATCGCCAGTGCAGTATTCACCTTGATGACATCGCCGGGCAGCACGGGTGTGTTCTCGTCGGCGGCGATCTCGGTCGGCTTGCCGTCCTTGTCGCGAATGATCGAATAGGTAATCTCGGCGGCCTGTTCTTCGAGCTGGGCCGCATCCGCCGACTGCAGCAGCGCCTCGGTCATGAGATCCCGACTGGTGCCGAGCTTCAACGTCAGCGTATCCAGCTCGGCTTCGGTGTTCTGCAGTTCCTGAGCAAGCTGAGCATCCCAGTCGTTGCGGAGGTTCGTTTCGTCCTGCGCCGCCTTGCTTGCATCCTGCTTTGCCTTGAGGGATGCGGTGTCGATGTCCAGCAGCGACGCCTGAACGTCCGCGACCCGCTGCTCGAGGGACAGTTTGCGCTGGCTCAGCGCCAGCCCTTTTTCGGCAAGGCTGTCGACCTTGTCGCGATCCTCCGTGGCAAGCTCGAGCTGGCGGGCCTGCGTTTCGGCTTTCTTTGCGAGTGCTTCAATCTCGCTCTGGAGAAGAGATCTCAGATCGGCGAGCGCATCGAGCTGACGCTTCTGGCGCTTGTCACGCGATTCCATAAGCGCAGTCTCGCTGTCGAGCAGCTTTTCGGCGTCCGGGACGTTCTTGAGCTCCTCGGGCATGGGGATTGTGTCGCGCTTGCCGATTTCGGCAAGCAGTCGCGCGCGGCGAATGAGCAGACGGCTGCGTTCCGCAACCTGCACCGCGGATTCCCCGCTGGCATTGATGTAGTCGCGCGCGAATCGCTGGCCGTTATCCGCCCGCCGAAGCCCTCCCCCGAGACTGACGGCCTTCAATACCGTCAAATTGGGAGCATAGGGGTATTCTCCGGGCGTCTGCACCTCGCCGGAGAGATAGACCGGACGATATTGCGCCATCTCCACCGACGCGGAGGGGCGATCCCTGAGACCGAAAAGCTTCTGCATCTTGACGCCGATCTCTTCGGCGACCTCCGACGTCGTCTTGCCGGAGGCAGGCAAATCGCCGACGAAGGGCAGGGAAAGACTGCCGGATGGACCCACCGTATAGTCGCCGCTGACGGCCGACCAGTCGCGGACCGCCCCTTCGGCGGTTTGCCACTCGGCCACGCGAACCCGGAGCTTGTCCATGACGCCGAGCCGGTACTCATCGGCCCGCGCCAGCGACGCCCCTGAGGCTGCGAGTGCAGCAAGGAGCGCCAGGCGGGTAAAACAGGAAACCGTACGGGAACCAGCGGATTTCCCTGATCGTCTATTCGATTGCATTTTTGGATATTTCCGTTGCTCGACGTTGCCCGTTCCGGGCCGGCGCCAAGATTTCAGTAGCTGCCGCGGGAGAGGCAGACGGCAGGGATCGTCTTGAAAACAATGACAAGGTCGGCGAAAAGCGACCAGTTCTGGACATATTGCGTGTCGAAAGCGACGCGCGTGGCGTAGGAGACGTCGTTGCGGCCGCTGATCTGCCAGAGCCCCGTCAGGCCGGGACGCGATTGCAGATAAAAGACGGCTGCCGAATCATAGAGTTCGAGTTCGTCTTCGACCACCGGACGGGGGCCGACGACGCTCATTTCACCGCGAATGATGTTGAGGAGCTGCGGCAACTCGTCGAGGCTGAGCTTACGCAGGACTGCCCCGACAACGGTCACGCGCGGATCGTTCTGAAGCTTGCGGGTCGCACGCCATTCTTCATAGGCGTCGGGGTTGATCCTGAAAAACTCTTCGAGGACCTCGTCGCCCTTTTCCATCATCGTACGGAATTTCAGGCACTTGAAGGATTGGCCATTGTGACCGATTCGGCGATGCCCATAAAACACACTGCCGCCGTCCGAGAACTTGACGAGGGCCATGATGAGCAAAAAGAGCGGGCTGAAGAGAAGGAGGGCCACGGAGGCGGCAAGAATGTCGAAACTGCGTTTTGCCATACCTCCGATCGGTCGGACTGCCCCGGTTTCTTCGGGGATAAAAAACGGCGAACTGGCCGAGCGAGTCGCGGACTTCATAGAGGTGACTCCATTTACGTTGGCGATTGTCGGTCCCGTGGGACGCGGGCTCATCTAACGTGAGTGTATGGTCAGAATTTGTTTTTTGAAGGCGGAATGATGGCAGCTCTGCGCCGCCCGTCCCGCAGACGGTTCAAGGTGGCGAAAGTCGCGAAATATTACGAAGAGTTAATTTCGGAGAGCGCAAATCAGGGATTAGGATAGTTCTCCGCTGCATCGCAAACCGGAAACATCGTCGCGGGCTAGTTATTTCGGATTATAAAGTATTGTTAATAGACGCATCATTCTGCACTGACGGACAGCGGACCCGCTGGTGCACGAAATTGACGCGCGGCAACTTTCCCTCACTTTTTTTGCATCGCAACATTTTATTGCGGCGCACAGTTGCTGAGGCTACCCGCTCAAACACGTGTAACAAAAGTTGATCGGGAAAAAAGGCCGGCCACACGCCCCAAGAGGCAGCACCCAAGGCAGCTTTCCGAAAGGCCGGGCAATTTTAGGGGAACGACGGCCGCGTTCCGCGCGCATCCATCTCACGCGGCAAACTGCCCCGGAGATGGGGAACTTATCCGCGATCACACCCGTTTGAATTGTGCGAAATGGAGCCGATGCTTAAAGGCGGCGGAAAGATTTCCGATGTATGCTCGACTGCAACAAAGTAGCGTTTCCCGGTTGAAGAGAAAAGCGGGCGCTAATATAGTGGCCAGGCAGGAGGAGAGGGCAACAACTCTTATGAGGTTCCCAATCGCAGACCCGAGGGTAGATTAGCGCCATGTTCGCACCGCGTGTTTTTCTGAGCATGATCGGCGCTTTGGCGGCTTTTGCCGTTGCAACTTATTACCTCAATGGATCGCTCGCCTCGACGGCGATCCAGACCCTGATCTGCGCGGTCCTCATTCAAGTCGGCTACTTCGTCGCCGTTCTTTTCCTCGTATGGAAAGAGGCGCGCGAGCGCCGCAGGCTTTCTTCGCAAAAGCAGTTCGTGACGGCCGAGGCCGCCAACGATGAGAAGCAACCGGCGAAGGTCTCGCTGCGCAGACTGAACCGGCCTCATCATCTCAATTCCTGAACCGCTGACGCTGCTCTCCTTCGCACTTGCAAAAAATTTTTCGCCTGACGCGTTTGCGACATGATCGCACGGCATGGTTCCGGTAACTTCGCGCCCTTGAGGCGCGACAGCCGATAACTCGCTGGAGGCCTCACATGACCGCAGCCGCGCCGACGGACGTCTGCATCATCATTGCCGCGAAGAATGCCGCCGACACCATAGCGCGCGCGGTCGCTTCGGCGCTTGCCGAACCGGAGGCGGCAGAAGTCGTCGTCATCGATGACGGCTCGACCGATGACAGCGCTTCGGTGGCACGCGCTGCGGATGACGGAACGGGGCGGCTGAATGTCGTTCGCTTCGAAGAAAACCGCGGCCCCGCGGCCGCGCGCAATCATGCGATCGCGATCTCGCATTCTCCGCTTATCGGCGTGCTCGACGCGGATGATTTCTTCTTTCCGGGACGCCTGGGCCAATTGCTTTCGCAGGACGGCTGGGACTTCATTGCGGACAACATCGCGTTCATCGATGCCGCGCAGGCGGCAACCGCGCATGGCAGGATCGACCGATTCGCCCCTACCCCCCGACTCATCGATCTCGTCGGCTTCGTCGAAGGAAACATCTCGCGACGCGGCGTGCGGCGCGGCGAAATAGGCTTTCTGAAGCCGCTGATGCGGCGCGCCTTCCTCGACCAGCATGGCCTGCGCTACAACGAGACGCTGCGCCTCGGCGAAGATTACGATCTCTACGCTCGCGCGCTCGCCAATGGCGCACGCTACAAGATCATCCACAGTTGCGGCTATGCCGCCGTCGTCCGCGGCAACTCGCTGAGCGGCAGTCACCGGACGATCGACCTCAAGCGTCTCTATGAGGCAGATCGTGCAATTCTCGCAGGGAGCCGACTGAGCAGCGACGCTGAAGCGGCGGTCCGCCGGCACGAGCGCCACATTCGCGACCGCTACGAACTACGGCATTTTCTCGATCTCAAGAACCAGCAGGGCTTTGGTCGTGCATTCGGCTACGCCCTGACCCACCCGGCGGCACTGCCGGCGATCATCGGCGGAATCCTTGCGGACAAGACCCAACGTTTTCGTCCGTCCGGTTCGCCGGCGCCCGTCGCTCTCGGTGGCAAGGGCGACGTGCGCTATCTGCTCGAGACTCTTGCCGTGGATCAGCCTCAAAAATAGTCCCGGCGTATGCCGTCGAGCACCGCGCGGAAACGCTCCTTGCGCTCTGCCAGCGCACTGTCCTTGCTCAATTGCGGCGCCGCCCGGCTTGCCTGCCACAGCGCCAGCGTCGCGGGCGCGGCGAGCGCTCGCTTGGCGGCAGCGCGCAATGAAGTCTGGCGTGGTTCACGCTCGGCGACCGCCAGGTCTCCGTCGATCTGTCGGCGGTTCGGGTCCTCCGGCTGCGGTTCCTTCGCCTGGAAATCCATGCCCCAGAAACGGGCACCCTTGATCATGGCCTCCGCCCGCGTCGACACCGGCACCCGCCGGGGGCGGTAGGTGACGCCGAGGGTCTGGGCCCAGTCGTTCCACTTGAAGCTGTTGATGCTGTGCGACGTGCTGACCGCGGTCCAGGGAACGCGGAACGCGTCGGCCAGGATGGCGCCGTGCATGGATTCGGCGACGATAAGCTCCGACTGGCCGATCTTTCGGATGACGTCCTTGGCCTCGCCACGCGGGTCGATATAGTTGAGCCCGACCGCGTCGCAGATCGTGGGCCACAATCCGGCGATCGCCGATTCCCAGTGGGGTACGAAGCTCCGCTTATATATCTTTCGAAGGTCCTGAAACTCCGGAAGGTCGGCGACCATCACCGCAGGATCGATGATACCGAGCTCGGGAGCCACGCCGACCTTCGCAGCCGTCAGCGGGCCGCGGACCGAGCGGATATCCCACTCCTTAGGGTCGCTCATGTCGGGAAGCGTGCCGTAGCCGAAACCGCTGCCGATGACGAGCTTATGCGTAGCCTCGGGCAGCAGAGCGCGGTTCAAGACCGTTCCGACCCCCACGAGCAGCGTCTCGGGGTGGACCTCGCGAAAACCGGGCAGCAGGAAATCCCAAAGCCACAGGTTGAGGTCGTCACCGAAATTTCCGTGCTGGGATTCCCAATAATACGGCTTCATGACCGTCTCCGTTTGCATTGTGAGGCGACCTGACATGCGCCGCGGCGATTGTCGTCGCTTGATTTCGGGTGTTGTCAGCGCAAGCAGCGCGTGCCCGATCGGGCCGAGGGAGGTTAGCGGGATAGCTTTCCAACCGCCAACTCGGCGGCGCTGCCGATCAATCGCGGGTCTCGCCAGAGCCAGCGGGCAAGAAGATCGAACTGCGGCAGTTTCCTACGCTTTATCCGGCGTGCCTGGCTCCATAGCGCCTGCCGCCGCGCGGTATGCTTGTAGGATCGGATCGCCTCCATCGCCTTCGGCCGGTTACGATATCGGCCTTCGAGCGTGTCGAGTGCAACCCAGGTATTGAACTGCTGCTTCAGGAACTGAGGCGAGTCGTTATCGATCGAATGAAAGATGTTGAGCCCTTCGCCACGCACCGCGCCCGCTGCATCGCAAAGCACCACGCGCTTGGATGCGAGCACGCAGTCGCAGAAGAAGAGCACATCCTCGGCCGCAAGCTTGAGCGTGGCCTCGAAACGCACCTTTTCGAAGAGCTTGCGCCCGATCACCATGCAGGACATGTGGAGAAAGCTCCAGTTCTTCAGCATGACGTCCTGAAGTTCGGGGAGCTCGACGACGAGCGGGTTTTCCGAGAGGCGCGTGACCGTCTCGCTCTTTTCGAGATCCGCGACCCCGAAATGATAGTAGAAGGCGTCGCCGCCCGTGATTGAGGCCCAATAGCAATCGGCGTCGAAACGCGTCATGCTTTGATAGGCGTTCAGGAGATGATCCGGAGTCCAGACGTCGTCGGAATCGAGGAAAGCGACGAAGTCGCTGTCGGCGGGAACATTATCGAGACCGGTATTGCGCGCGCCACCCGGCCCGCCGTTAGGCTGGCGGATGACGGTGATGCGCTCCCTTTCTTCCTGGGCGAGCCCGGCAAGCTCGTCCGCTATCGGATAGGGGGATTCGTCGTCGATCACGAGAACGTGGAAATCCTCGAGCGTCTGAGCAAAAACGGATGCCAGCGCGCGCCGGAGAATTCCGGGTTCCTTCTGGTAGTACGGAATGACAACTGTGAGCTTCGCCATCTTTTCGCCCCTGCGGTTTCTCTAAAAGAGTCTGCGTGGTCTCCTCCCACCGGGTCGCGGCCGTATATCTAGAGTTTGTCCTTTGCATTCCTCCTTCAAAGGACTTTCACGGAATCCTCGCCAATGACCCCAACCGTTAACGCAAAAACCGTAACGCGCAACGTCGGCTGGAGCGTTCTTTCCAAGACAGGGACATTCGGGCTTAAATTTGTCACGGTGCCGATTCTGGCCCGCATTCTGTCTCCCGAGGAATTCGGCGCCGTCGCGGTTGCGCTCACCGTGGTGCAGTTCCTCGCCATGATCGGCGGCGCCGGCCTCACCTCCGCACTCGTCATCCAGCAGGATGAGGAGATGGAAACCGTGCACTCGGTTTTCTGGGCAAACCTCGCCATCGCGCTCGTGATGGCGCTCGGACTGTTCGTTTTAGCCGAGCCCCTGGCCACGCTGCTCGGCGCGCCGGAGGCTGCCTACCTGCTAAGGATCATGAGTCTGCTGATCCCGCTGCAGCTCGGCGGCGACGTCGCCTATTCGCTGCTTGTCCGGAGGATGAATTTTCGCAAGGACGCCGTCTGGAGCATGATCTCCGAATCGCTCGGTGCCGTTGTTGCCGTTCTTCTGGCGCTGCTCGGTTTCGGCATATGGTCGCTGCTCGCTCAGCTTTTCGTCTCCGCGCTGGTGCGCCTGTCCGGGCTTTATGCCGTTTCCCGTTACGCACCGCGCTTCGTATTCTCGCTGCAACGCGTTCTGGCGCTCAGCCGCTTCAGTTTCGGCATGATGGGCTCGGAGATCGCGAACTTCATCACCTTCCAATCCCCGATGGTCGTCATATCCCGCTATCTCGGGCTGTCCGACGCAGGCGCCTATTCGGCGGCGAACCGCTTCGCGAGCATCCCGAACCAGGTCGTCCTCTCTGCCGTCATGGGGGTGCTATTCCCCACCTTCGGCCAGATGATGCATGATGGTGAGCGGCGTTCACAGGCGCTGATGCTCAGCACTCAGGTGACCACCATCCTGCTGGCGCCGATGATGTTCGGCCTCTGGGCACTTGCCGAGCCGGCTATGCTCGTCCTTTTCGGGAGCCAGTGGGCCTATGCCTGGCCGGTCCTCGGACTTCTCGCACTATCGAAAGGCATTCTCACCCCCTGCAGCACATTCATCCCCTATCTGAAGGGGGTCGGCCAGGGAGCCGTCCTGTTCTGGTGGGCGCTGATTCGCGCGGTTGCGACAACAGGCGCGGTCGCCTACGGTGCCATCGACGGCTCGCTGGTCGAGGCGATGATCTGGCTTTGCATCGTCAATGCCGTAACGCTTGTCGGATACTCCTGGGTGGTGTTCCGTGCCGACAGCACGCCCTTCCTCAAGGGTTTGTTCATATCCAGCCGGCCGATGATCGCGGCGCTGCTGATGGCGCTCGTCGTCCGTTTCCTGCTCGAGCATTTCGGCGCACATGTGCCGAACGCCGTCTTGCAATTGATCGCCGGAACGGCCATCGGCAGCGTGATCTACACGGTTCTGATCCTTCTGACGGAGCGATCGCTGTTGCGGAGGCTCCTGGACATGGCGCGGGCACGAAAGCCGAGGGCCGCTCCCGCGGGGGCCGCCGAATAGTCAGACGCGCCCGACCGTGGAAGAAAAAGGACGCGGCAATCTGCCCTTTTGTTGCCGCCGGGGCGCGGTCGCGGGAACGGTTTGCGGCACGCCGCGTTACAGTTCGACGGCAACAACATGGATGTTCGAGATGAAAGGCATTATCCTTTGGTTGATGGGCGTTCCCCTCATCGTCATTATCCTGCTCTATATGTTCGTCTTTTGACCCCGCGGCATCGCGATCATTCCGTCTGACGAGCAAACCTCGCGCGACTACACGCGCTCAGTCACGCCGATATGCACGCCGCGGTGGCATTCACCCATAGTTTTGAAGGATGTGAATGGCACCCACCTGGGTTAGCCTGTTCGGGTGTTTGGGCTGAACGGGGATGGGGTATGACCCGCATCAAAAGCGCTGTAGCTGCCGGCGGCAGGCGAGCGCCGCACTCGGCACGACTGGGCTCTGCCAGCACGCGGACGATCGGCGCCGTTCTGGCGACGCTTCTCATGACCCATGACGCCGGGGCCGCAGAGCCGATCATCGGTCAAGCCTCGGTGATCGACGGCGATACTATTGAAATCGCGGGCGAACGCATCCAACTTAACAGTGTGGACGCGCCGGAAGAGTGGCAGGTCTGCCTCGATGAAAGAGGAGCAGATTATCGGTGCGGCAAGGAATCGGCCTCGGCCCTGGATGCATTCTTGTCGGCATCCCGTCCGACTCGCTGCGAATTTGCCGGCCGCGATCGTTATGGCCGCTTCGTCGGAACGTGTTTCCGGGCCGATGGCAAGGACGTGAACCGCTGGCTGATCGAGTCCGGCAATGCAGTCGATCGCGACACGGACAACAAAGGCCTCTATGCATCGGCGCAGCAAACTGCCAAATCGAACGGTGCTGGAATCTGGCGCGCGCAGCCCGAGCATGCCTGCGCGGCGCGCGTCGGCCGGGTGAACCGAAAGCCGAGTTGTTGAAGGCTGCAAACGAGAGCCAATGATCTTAGAATTCTGGATCCTGTGCGCCATTGTTACCGCCGTAGTCGCGGCGGTCAGAGGCGGTCATAGTCTGCTCTGGCTGCTGATCGGCTGTCTTCTCGGGCCGATCGGTATTCTGGCGGCGATCTTCGTGCCCTCGCTCAAATCGAGGGACCCCTCGGTTGCGGCGAAACGCCAGAGCGAGATCGACGAGCTGGCGAAGCCGCTTCGCGAAGGCGACACCAAGACCGTCTCCGCAAAGCCAAAGGATCGCTGAATCACGATAATTTTAGGTCGCTATCGGAGGACTGCAATCTCTCCTCCGCCCTTCATCTCTCTCTCTCTCTCTCTCTCTCTCTCTCTCTCTCTCTCTCTCTCTCTCTCTCTCTCTCTCTCTCTCTCTCTCAGGCCAAGACATGGTCTGACTTGGTCCCTGTGACGAGCACAGGGTGAGGAAATCAAACAAGCCGGCGGGTATCCCGAATCTCAACAGGCCTCAGCCCCCAATATGCGCCCCAACCTTGCCGCATTTCGCCCGGAGCTTGCCTCAATCGCGGTCCATCCTCCAAGAAAACGCGCCCAACTTTGAAAATTCACAGTTGCGTCGTTCAACCGGCGATTGCCCCAAAATATTGCGGGGCGCAATTTCTGCAACATGCCGCGAAACCGGGATTTTTCAGGAAAGCGGACCCCTTCCCGCGGCCGTCGGTTTTTGCGGGAGCTCGCGGTTTAGGTGCAATGCAGCATGATTCTGTTCGCTTTTCTGCTGCAACGCCATATTTTTTCTTCGGGAGTGCCCTAGTTTCTCTTCCTGCGGGCTGAGGTCTGCTCTGTTGAAACGGCTGCCGCGAGGCGCTGCCCGATAGGGAGTGACTGAAATCGTGAGTATGGACGCGAATGTCTCGGCGCGCATCAACCTGATGCGTATTCTGCTGATCTCCGGCATCGTATTCGTGCACGTCCCGTACAATCCGCAGTGGAGTCCCTTTCTGGGCAACTACGGCATGTTGGACTGGCTTCGCGTCTTTCTCGGCGAAAGCCTGTTCCGGATCGGTGTGCCCTGCCTCAGCGCGATCTCCGGCTATCTTCTCTTTCGCAGAGGCCTTGCCGATTTCGACTATTGGAAGACGCTGAAGACCAAGGCGCGGACCGTTCTCCTGCCGTTCCTTATCTGGAGCGGCTCCTTCTTTGTGGTCGTCTACGCCATTCAGCGCCACGGCCTCGGCTTCGGCTATCTGCCCGACACGATCAATGCGACCCCGCGCCAGTGGCTGAGCATGGCCTTCGCGGTCGAGGCAACGCCCGTCAACCTGCCCCTGTATTTCCTGCGCGACCTCATGCTCTGTATCCTGCTGTCGCCGCTTCTGGCTTTGCTGGTGAGCCGTTATCCGCGCGTAACGCTCCTTGCACTGCTCGCCTATGCGATTCTGCCGCTGCCAAACGGAATCTTTCTCAAGAAGTCGATCCTGTTCGGCTTCTCGGCTGGAATCTATGCGAGCCTGCATGGCGTGAACATCAAAATGCTCGATCGCTTCGCGGCACCGATCGCGGCCGGGTTCCTCGCGATCGCAGTCGTGATCGCCGTCGGCCTCTATTACACCGGCCCGGATTTCCCGCTTTGGCTCGACATGGCACTTCGCCTGACGTCGATTGCGGGCATCATCGGCTCCTGGGCGATCTCGGAGCTGCTCGTGCGCACGCGCTTCGGTGAAAAATTGGGTCGCGGGAGCGGACTGAGCTTCTGGATCTTCTGCGGCCACTATCCGCTGCTCGTGTTGTTCTGGATGATCTGGAACCGCACCGGGCTCAGCTATTATCCGCTCTTTTATTTCACCGCGCCGTTCATCGCCATTGCGATCCTCGTCGCGTCCCACAATCTCGTACGGCGCTTGGCGCCGGACCTGCTCGCAGTGCTTACCGGCAGCCGAACAGGTGCGAAACGAATGGCCACGCAGCCGCCGCAAGGCGCGCAGGCAGGCTATTCGCCCCAGCAAAGGTAACGACAATGACAATCGATCGCTACAGACGCTTTGCCCGTCTCGCTTTCATCGCAACGCTCCCTCTCGCCGGCCTCGCGACCGCGGCGGCCGCGCAGGAAGGCGCCAACGGCAAGTCCTTCAAGGACGATTTCGACACCCTCGACACCCGCGTCTGGTTCGTCTCGGACGGATGGAACAATGGCGGGCATCAGAATTGCACCTGGTCGAAGAAGCAGGTGAAGACCGTCGATGGCATTCTGGAGCTGACCTTCGAGGAGAAGAAGGTAAAGGAGCGCAACTTCGCCTGCGGCGAAATCCAGACGCGCAAGCGCTTCGGCTACGGCACCTACGAGGCGCGGATAAAGGCGGCCGACGGTTCCGGCCTGAACTCGGCCTTCTTCACCTATATCGGCCCCGCCGACAAGAAACCGCATGACGAGATCGATTTCGAGGTTCTCGGAAAGAACACCGCGAAGGTCCAGATCAACCAGTATGTATCGGCAAAGGGCGGCAACGAATTTCTCGCCGACGTTCCGGGCGGCGCCAACCAGGGTTTCAACGATTACGCATTCGTCTGGGAAAAGAACCGCATCCGGTACTACGTCAACGGCGAACTGGTTCACGAAGTGACCGATCCGGCGAAGATCCCGGTAAACGCCCAGAAGATCTTCTTCAGCCTCTGGGGTACGGACACGCTCACCGACTGGATGGGCACCTTCTCCTACAAGGAGCCGACAAAGCTCCAGGTCGATCGAGTCGCCTTCACGGCTGCCGGCGACGAATGCCAGTTCGCCGAGTCGGTCGCCTGCCAGCTGGAGCGGGCGCAATCCGAGTGAATGGCCGGTAACTGAGTAATTTATCCATTTTGTTGCAGTGCACAAAGAATTGAACTAAGCTCAGCCCCGGGCTGGGCAGGAAAACGGACGTTTTCATGCTGCAGATACTCTATCTGGCACAGGATCTTGCCGATCCCGCAGTGCGCCGGAGAACCCTGACGCTCGTCGCGGGCGGCGCACGCGTGACGCTCGCCGGCTTCCGCCGCGGCGACAATCCGCTGGCGGCCATCGACGGCGTCGAGCCGATCGAACTCGGAACCACCGCCGACGGCCGTTTCGCCCAGCGAATCGGTGCCGTCGCCCGCGCGTGTCTGTCGCTGCAACGCCAGCTCGGCCATGTCCGCAAGCCCGATGTCATCATCGCCCGCAATCTGGAGATGCTTGCCGTGGCGAGGAGAGCGGTCGCGTTCTTCGGCGGCACGGTTCCCATCGTCTACGAATGCCTCGATATCCACCGCCTCATGCTGCGCAAGGATATCGTCGGGCGGATGCTGCGCGCGGCCGAAAGCCAACTCGGCAAGGATGCGCGCCTGTTGATCACCAGTTCCCCCGCTTTCATCGAGCACTATTTCCGGCCCCTTTCCGGCATCGGCGCTCCGCCGATGCTTCTGGAAAACAAGGTGCTCGAAATCGACGGCACGGTCGAGCGGCGTACGGCCTCACCGGCCGAGAGCCCGCCGCCCGGCGCACCCTGGAAGATCGGTTGGTTCGGAGCGCTTCGCTGCCGCAGATCGCTCGCCCTTCTCGCCGAATTCTCGCGCAAGATGGAGGGCCGCTTCGAGATCGTCCTGCGCGGCAGGCCCGCCTATTCCGAATTCGACGATTTCGACGGCTTCGTTCGCGACGAGCCCTTCATGCGGTTCGAAGGCGCCTATCGCAATCCTGAAGACCTGGCGGAAATATATGGCGAGGTCCACTTCACCTGGGCGATCGACTACTTCGAGGAGGGGCAGAATTCTGCCTGGCTGCTGCCGAACAGGCTTTACGAAGGCTGCCGCCACGGCCGAATCCCGATCGCCATGAAGGGGACGGAGACCGCTCGTTTCCTGTCCGTGCGGAGCATCGGCCTCGTTCTCGAGGGAGCCGACGTCGAGAGCCTCGCCACGGTTCTCGGTCCGCTGACGCCAAATTGCTATGCCGACGCCGCGGAGCGTATCAGCCGCTGCAATCCGGGATCCTGGGTGTTCGACCGGACGGATTGCGAAGCTCTGGTGCGGCAGCTGGCAACGCTCACGCTGCAGGCGCCGCAGACCGTTCCCGTAGTCGCGATGGCAGGTTCCAGCCACAAAGAAGGTGGATTTCTATGAGCTCAGATGAATTGACGTCCACGTCGAGCCTTATCGTCATACCCTGTCTCAACGAGGCCTCGCATATCGAGGCGCTGATCGAAAAGCTGCGCCCGTCACTCACACCGTTGAACGCGCGGGTCGTCATTGCCGACGGCGGCAGCACGGACGGAACACGGGAGATCGCCCGGCGCCTTGCCACTGAGGATCCACGGGTGCTCTTCCTCGACAATCCGAAGCGCATACAAAGCGCGGCGGTCAATCGTGCCGTCGCCGAACTCGGCGCCGGCAGCGACTACCTGATCCGCATCGACGCCCACGGCACCTATCCGGACGATTATTGCGAGCGGCTTGTCGAGGATGCCTTGGCGACCGGCGCGGACTCGGTCGTGGTCGCCATGCAGACCGTCGGTTTCAGCACCTTCCAGAAGGCAACGGCCTTCGCGCAGAACTCCAAGCTCGGCAATGGCGGTTCGAAGCACCGCACCGGTGCCGTCGGTCACTGGGCCGAGCACGGTCACCATGCATTGATGCGCATCGAAGCCTTCAAGGCTGTCGGGGGCTATGACGAGAGCTTCAGCCACAACGAGGACGCCGAACTCGACTATCGCCTCGGAAAGGCCGGCTACCGGATCTGGATGACCGACAAGACGAGCATGGTCTACTATCCGCGTGCCAAGCTTGTCCCGCTGTTCTGGCAATATTTCGGCTACGGCCGGGGCCGGGCAAAGAACTTCCTCAAGCATCGCGCAATGCCGGGGCTCAGGCAGATGCTGCCGCTTGCGGTGGCACCCATCGCTTTCGGCGCGCTTCTCGCGATCGTCAACTGGATGGCCGTGGTGCCAGTCGGGGTTTGGGCTGCCGCATGCCTCGGCTATGGCGTCTGGATGGCGCTCGGCCAGCGTAATCCTTATGGACCGCTCGCCGCCGTTGCAGCCATGGTCATGCACCTTGCCTGGTCCGCCGGGTTCTGGCGGGAACTCCTCGACTTCCGCCGCAGGGTGGCCTGATGCCGAACGAAACTCTTCACATCGACATCGGCGTCTGCACCTACCGCCGGCCGGAGCTTGCCGAAACGCTTCGCTCGCTGGCTGCGATGAACGTGCCGGAGCGCGCCAGGTTGCGCGTGATCGTGGCCGACAACGACGCGGAACCGAGCGCCAGGGCTCTGGTCGAAGGACTTCGGCCGGAGATGCCGTTCGACATCCTCTACGTTCACTGCCCTCACTCGAATATCTCGATCGCCCGCAATTGCTGCCTCGACAACAGCACCGGCGACTTCCTCGCCTTCCTGGATGACGACGAGACCGTTTCCGGCGACTGGTTGACCCGCCTTCTGGAAACGGCGCGCACCACGGGAGCCGCCGCCGTGCTCGGCCCGGTCAGGGCGCACTACGGGCCTACGGCCCCCGGCTGGATGCGCAGCGGCGATTTCCACTCGACGCTGCCGGTCTGGGTAAAGGGAGAGATCCGGACCGGATACACCTGCAATGCGCTGCTCAGGCGCGATGCGGCTTCGCTCCTTGGCCGGCGCTTCAAGCTTTCACTCGGCAAGAGCGGCGGCGAGGACACGGATTTCTTCACCGGGATGCACTGCGCCGGCGGAATGATCGCCTTTTCGCCGGAAGCCTGGGTGCATGAGCCGGTACCGGAAAACAGGGCCTCTCTTGCCTGGCTTGCGAAGCGTCGTTTCCGCTCCGGACAGACCCATGGACGCCTTCTCGCCGAGAAAGCCAATGGCTTGCGCCAGGCCTGGAATGTCTCCCTTGCCGGGGCAAAGTCCGGCTTTTGCGCAACCGCCGCGGTCCTCTGCTTTCCTTCGGCCGCAAGGCGGAACCGATTTGCGCTACGCGCCGTACTGCATGCCGGCGTCATCAGCGGCCTGCTGGGGCTTAAGGAAATCGAACAATATGGAGCCCGCGAGGTGACCTCGGCATGAACCCTCCGGCGATCGACAGGGTCCCCGACGTCACATTCGTCGTGGCCGCCTATAATTCCGCGGATACGATCGTGCGCGCGATCGAAAGCGCGCTGGCGCAGGAAGGCGTGACCGTCGAGGTCGTCGTCGTCGACGATTGCTCGGCAGATGCGACGCCCGCGCTCGCTGCGGCGATCCCGGATCCCCGGGTCCGCCTGATCGCCCTTGATCGCAACCGCGGTCCGGGCGGCGCACGCAATGCCGGCATCGGGGCGGCGCGCGGCCGGTGGATCGCGGTTCTCGATTCGGACGATACAGTCCGGCCGGACCGGCTCAGGCGGATGATCGAGCGAGCGGACGCGGCCGGGGCGCAGATCGCCGTCGACAATCTCGACGTCGTCTCGCTGGACGGACGCAGTCTCAGGATGTTCTCCGAAGCCGAACTCGCCCGGCTGCCGCAGCTCACGCTTCCCACCTTCATCGAGTCCAACGTGCTCTTTCGATCCGAGCACAATTTCGGCTACATGAAACCGATCTTCGAGCGCCGCTTCCTGGAAAACCAGCAGCTTCGCTTCGACGAGACGCTGCGCATCGGCGAGGACTACATCCTGCTGGCATCGGCCCTTGCCTGTGGCGGGCGCTGCGCGGTCGAGCCGTCCGCCGGCTACATCTATCATATCCGCGAGGGTTCCATCTCGCGTGTGTTGAGGCTCGATCACATAGACGCGATGATCGCCGCCGACGAGGCGTTCCTGCGCCGCTACGCGCTCGACGGCCTTGCGCAGAAAATGCAGCACAGGCGCATGCGCGGCTTCCGCGAAGCTCGCTCGTTCCTGGTCCTCGTCGATCAGTTGAAAAAGAGATCGTTGGCCGGCGCGCTCAAGACCGCGCTGGCCGACCCGCTTGCGCTCCGGCATCTCAGCATGCCGATCGCTGCCCGATTGCGCCGCCTTGCCGCGCGTTTCGTGCATCCCTCCTCCCATTCGGCCCCCCGTGCCGCCCCCGTGACGGCGGCGGCTGAAAGATCCCCGCTGGGCAACGACCCCCACACAAGCAAAGGATGATAAAATGGACCGTGTCAGGACCGTCAGAAAAGCAGTAATCCCAGTTGCCGGAAACGGAACGAGGTTCCTTCCGGCGACGAAGGCAGTGCCCAAGGAGATGTTGACGATCGTCGACCGGCCAGTCGTTCAGTATGCCGTGGACGAGGCCCGCCAGGCCGGCATCGAGCATATCGTCTTCGTCACCAGCCGGAACAAGCAGGTGATCGAGGACCATTTCGACGACGCGCCGGAGCTCATCTCGTCACTTTCACGTTCCGGCAAAAGCGCGCAGATTTCCGAACTCGAGGCCATGTTGCCGGCAGCCGGCTCGGTCAGCTTTACCCGTCAGCAGGCCCCCCTCGGCCTCGGGCACGCGGTATGGTGTGCGCGTGACCTGATCGGCGACGAGCCCTTCGCGCTTCTGCTGCCGGACATGGTCTCCTTCGGCGCGCGCGGTTGCGTGGCCGGTCTCATGGACCTCTATCACGAGGTTGGCGGCAACGTCGTCGGCGTCGAGCAATGCGCCCCCGAGGAAGCATCGAAATACGGCATCGTCGGCAAGGGCGAGACGGTCCGGCACGGTTTCTCCGTGACCGAGATGGTCGAAAAGCCCGCCGCCGGAAAGGCGCCGTCCAACTACTATCTCAACGGCCGCTACATCCTTCAGCCGGAAATCTTCTCGATTCTGGCCCATCAAACGCGCGGCGCCGGCAATGAGATACAGTTGACCGATGGCATGCTGACGCTTTCGCAATCCCAGTCCTTCCACGCGCATCCCTATGAGGGCCGCACCTTCGACTGCGGTTCGAAGCAGGGCTTCATCGAAGCCAATGTCGCCTTCGCCCTTGCTCGTGCGGACATCGGCGATATCGTTTTCGAATCCGTCCGCGACATGGTTCTGTCTCACGAAAGCCGCATCCGGGCGGCATAAGCGGCGGCTTCCGGCAGTCCTGCGGGACTGCCGGAACAAGGACCGGAGAAGAAGATGAACAGAACGGCCCCCATGAAACAAAGAAGCGTTCCATTGAGCAGCATCATGCCCAGCGAAGAACAGTCAGACGGCTTTATCGACCTTGACCGGCTTGTCGCCGCAGTCTTTCGTCGTGCCCGGCTTGTGGCCGCATTCGTCGTGCTCTTCATTGCGCTGGGGGCCGCTTATCTCCTGTTTGCCACGCCCTATTACACGTCGATGACGCAGATCCTTCTCGACGAAAACCTGTCCAAATACGCCGAGGAAGAGCCTACCCCGGTAAACAGCCAGATGCTCGATACCCAGATTGCGAGCGCGGTCGAGATCCTGAAGTCCGGCGAACTCGCGCTGCGCGTCGTAGACAAGCTCAAGCTTTCGGAAAACGATACCATCCTCAATCCGCCGCGCTCGCCGGTCGACATGGTCAAGGAATGGCTGAAGACGGCAACCGGGCTGTTTTCGGGCGGGCCGGATGTCACGGAGGAGGCTGCGCGCAACGGACGGCGGCAGAAGGCGGCCGCGATCATACAGCAATCGCTCGCGGTCGAGCGTGTCTCGCGCAGCTCGGTCGTGGCCGTTGCCTTTCGCTCGAGCGACCCCTTGCTCGCGGCGACCATCGCGCGCGGCTATGCAAGTGCCTATTTGACCGATCAGTTGAACGCCAATTTCGAGGCGACCGAGCGCGCATCCGTCTGGCTGCAGGAACGGCTTACGGACCTCCAGCAGCGCTCGCAGGCCGCCGCGCTCGAAGTCGCGCATTTCAGGGCCGAGAACGGTCTGACGGCTGCGCGGGGCGAGTTGATGTCCGAGCAGCAGATGGCCGACCTCAACAGCCAGCTCATCGTCGCCCAGGCCGATACGGCAAGTGCGTCGGCCCGTTACGACCAATACAAGTCGATCGTCGACCAGGGACCGGAGAACGCGGTCAAGAACGCCACCATTTCCTCCAAGGAGGGTGACAATTCGGTGATCCGTGACCTGAGGACGCGCTATCTCACCGTCGGCAAGCGCGAGCGGGAAGTCTCGGACAATTTCGGCGCCGACCACCCGCAGGCGGTATCGCTCCGCGCCGAGCAGGAGGATGTCGCGCGGCAGATCTACCAGGAACTGCAGCAACTCACCGCAAGCTACAAGAACGAATACGAGGTCGCTCAGTCGCGCGAGGAATCGCTCAGGAAGAGCATCCAAGGCATTGCCGGCAAGACCTCCGACGCCAGCGAGCAACTCGTGCAATTAAGGGAGCTCGAACAGAAGGCAGCGGCTCTGAAGACGCTCTACGAGTCCTATCTCGGGCGCTACGAACAGGCGACGCAGCAGCAATCCTTCCCGATCGCCAAGGCTCGCGTCATCTCCGAGGCCGGCGTGCCCGTGTCGCCGTCGAGCCCCAAGAAAACCATGACTCTCGCGCTCTCGGCCGTGCTCGGCATGATGGTCGGCGGCGCGTACGCGGCCTTCCTCGAATTCCGCGAACGGACTTTCCGCCTGGAGGGCGACATACGCTCGATCCTCGGCCATCGCTCGCTCGGCTACGTTCCGCTGCTCGGAACGCGCATGAAAAAGAAGGCACAACTGGTCCATGCGCATTTCGGTTCGGTGAAAAGACACGACGAAGCGGTGGACGATACGATGCCGTTCCAACGACTTTCACGTATCGTCGTCGACGCGCCGCGTTCGACCTTCGCGGAGACCTTCCGCAACGCCAAGCTTGCCTGCGACCAGATGCTGGCCGGCAGCGAAAGCCGCGTGATCGCCATTGCATCGGCCCTTCCGGACGAGGGAAAATCGATCATTGCCGCGAACTTCGCCGCACTACTGGCGGCGAGCGGCAAGCGCACCCTGCTCATCGATGCCGATATACGCAAGCCGGGACTGACGCAGATGATCACGCCCGCCCCGCGCACCGGGCTCGTCGAAACGCTGACCGGAGAAGCCACCTGGCCCGCCGGAATCAAGGTGGACCAGCGCACCAAGCTCGCAATCCTTCCGGCCGGCGGCGCCTCGCATCAGCGGCATCAGAGCAACGAACTGCTCGCCTCGCCGGCCATGGCGAACCTTATCGAGAACGCCCGCAACGCCTTCGATTATGTCGTCGTCGATCTTGCCGCACTCGCCCCTGTCGTCGACGCGAAGGCCTTCGCGCCGCTGGCCGACGGCATTCTCTTCGTGGTCGAATGGGGAAGGACGCCTTCGCGGCTCGTACGCGATCTGCTCCACTCGGAACCGTTGATCAATTCGAAGGTGCTGGGCGTCATCCTCAACAAGACGGATATGAACGAACTCGGCAAATACAGCGACTTCGACGGGGCGGAGAAATATCGCCATCGCTACGGCAAATATTACGTCGAGAATACGATCACGGAAAACACCGCCGCTTGAGGCGACCGCGGCCGCGCCACTTGTGTGCGCGGCCTTTCGCCGTCAGACCCTGCGGCGATCGACGATCCAAGCGGCTGCCATTAACGCAATGACCGCCGTAAGGGCAATCAGTGCCAGCGCGTAGAAGAGCGAATATTCTACCAGCGACGGCAGGATCGAAAGAGCACGCCGCGCCCTGCTTGGCGACCGCCGCCAATCCGGCAGGTCGTCACGGTTGAAAGCCTCCAGCCGGCGGGTAAGAAAGTGCATATCGCGAAAACCGATTGCCAATCGAAGCCATGGAGCGGTCATGCTGCTGAACAACCGTGGCGATAGCGAGGCACTTCAGCGCCCCGAGCCGTCACTCGGCAGTCAATCCTTCCACCACCGGTGGAAGTGATGAACCGGACCGCGCCCCTGACCTATCTCCAGGCGGTCGGCTGCTGAGATTGCGGCATGCAGATACGCCTTGGCTGCGCTCACCGCTTCGATCAGCGGCACGCCTTTCGCAAGGCCGGCGGCAATGGCTGCCGAAAGCGTGCAGCCGGTGCCGTGGTCGTTGCGCGTCTCGATCCGCCCGGCGGGAAGGCGGACAAGAGTGTCGCCGTCGAAGAAGAGGTCTGTGGCCTCCTGGCCCTTCAGGTGCCCGCCCTTGACCAGAACCGCATGTGCGCCCGTCCGCATGATCGCTTCCGCCTGGCGCGCCATCTCCGCCTCGTCCCCGGCGATTGCGCGCCCGGTCATGAGCGCGGCCTCGGCAAGATTGGGCGTGACGACGAGCGCCAGCGGCAACAGTTCTTCGATGAGCGCGGCAACGGCATCCGGACGAAGCAGCGCATCGCCGGAGGTCGCCACCATGACGGGATCCACGACGGCCCGTTTCCCGAACCGGCGCAATCCATCGGCAATGGCGGCGATCGTTTCCCGACGCGAGACCATGCCGATCTTGACGGCCTTCACGTCGAGGTCGGAGAAGACGGCGTCCATCTGCGCCGACACGATTTCAGCGGAAACATCCTCGACGGCCGTCACACCCCTGGTGTTCTGGGCCGTGATCGCAGTGATGACGCTGGCGCCGTAAACGCCGAGCGCTGAAAACGTCTTGAGGTCCGCCTGAATACCGGCGCCGCCGCCCGAGTCCGAGCCGGCGATGCTGAGCGCAATCGCCGTCATGCGCAGTCCTCCTTCGCACGAGCGCAGATGATGATTGCGAGTAGTACGGCAATGGACGTCATCGATCGATCTCCAGACGAAACATCACGGAGATCCAGGAAAAGGCGATGAAAAGGCGAACTTGCCGCTGGCGGCCATCTTTCCGTTCCTACGCCGGCATGACCCGGATCAGGTTCAAGGGTCCGGCTCAACGCCATCTCAGCACCGTCTGGTGCTCCCCTCGGAATGCGCTATCTATGCGGCTGTAGCAGAGCGATGTCAACGCGCCCGCGCAAAGGCTTGTAAGACCTATCTTTTAGGCCAGCCGGCAAAAATATACCCGCAGATTGGCAAGCTATGATGCAGTCATTCCTTCTGCCGCCGTCAATCGCTCGTTTCCTCCTCGAAAACGGCGGCGATTGCGTTATTCTTAGCGGAATTTCGTCGTACAGGAGGGAACACGCCATGAGTCTGCGCATCAACGATACCGCCCCTGATTTCACCGCCGAGACAACGCAGGGCACGATCAATTTCCATGAATGGATCGGCGACGGCTGGGCTGTCCTCTTCTCCCATCCGAAGAACTTCACCCCCGTCTGCACGACGGAACTCGGCGCCATGGCAGGGATCGAGCCGGAGTTCCGCAAGCGCGGCGTCAAGATCATAGGCATCTCGGTCGATCCGGTCGAGAGCCACTCCAAGTGGAAGAACGACATCAAGGTCGCGACCGGCTTCGAGGTCGACTACCCGCTGATCGGCGACCGCGATCTGAAGGTGGCAAAGCTTTACGACATGCTGCCGGCCGGCGCCGGAGAGACGTCCGAGGGCCGCACCCCGGCTGACAATGCCACGGTGCGCTCGGTCTACGTCATCGGGCCCGACAAGAAGATCAAGCTGATCCTCACCTATCCGATGACCACCGGCCGCAACTTCAACGAGATACTGCGCGCCATCGACTCGATCCAGCTCACTGCCAAGCATCAGGTGGCAACGCCCGCCAACTGGCAGCAGGGCGAGGACGTCATCATCACGGCCGCCGTCTCCAACGAGGACGCCGTGCAGCGTTTCGGCTCTTTCGACACCGTGCTTCCCTATCTCCGGAAGACGAAGCAGCCAACGGCATAGCAAAACCCGCTGGCCAACAGTCAGTCGTAAGGGCGCGTCAATTCATCAAGGGTTGACGCGCCCTACCGCTTCTTCCTAATATTCTTGTTTAATACCCACAGGGCAGAACCATCCTGCCTCAATCCGCTTTGGCGGTGGAGATGATCTCCGCCAGAACCCCGTGCAGGGCGTCGCGATAGCCGTTGCGTGCCGAGGGGCCGCTTTCATCCGACGTCATGACCACCGTCAGGTTCAGGGACGGCACTATGTAGAGCATCTGGCCGCCATAGCCCCAAGCGTAATACACATCCTCGTCGCCGATCCGGCGCGTGAACCAGCCATATCCATAGCCGTCGCCGGTAAAACGGGAGGCGGTGCGCGGCCGCCAGGAAAGCTCGACCCAATCGGCCGGGACGACCTGCCGTCCGTCCGCGGTGCGGCCGCGATTGCGATAGAGCTCGCCGAAGGCAAGCAGCGACCGCGCGCTCATCGCCATCTGGTTGCCGCCGAGATAGATGCCCTGGGGATCCCGCTCCCAGGCACCGATCCGGAAACCCTCGACCGGATCGAGCCATTCGCGCGCAAGCGCCAGTGTCGGCTTGCCGCCGACCTTGGTCAGTATTGCCGAGAGCAGATGGGTCGAGGCGGTCGAATAAAGCATCCGCCCTCCGGGCTCGTCGTCGAATGGCTGTGCCAGTGCGAAACGAACCCAATTGCGGCTAGACACCCAGCGGCCGTAGTTCGGTCCGGACATCCGCCCCAATCCCGCCTGCATCGAAAGCAGGTTGCCGATGGTGATGTCGTTGATCCGGGGGTCGGCCTGCGACGGGAGGTCTTCCTTCAGGAGCGGGGCGATCTTCTGCTCCGGGCCGTCGAGCAGACCCTTGTCGATCGCGATGCCCACAAGTGCGGACACGATCGACTTCGACGCCGACTTGATGTTGGTCGACTCCGAGGGCGTGTGGCCGCGATAACCCTTCTCGGCGATCGTCTCACCGTCCCTGGCAACGACCACAGTCTTCAGCGGTTTCAACTCCTCCCTGGTCTCCAGTCTCGTCAGCAAGGTGGTGACGGACTGATCCTGCGCGGCTGCCGCCGAGTGGAAACCGAGAAGTGCAAGGAGCGTAATAACGAGCATAGTCATGCGTTCGACCTAGGGCGAACGGCACGACAAGTCATCAAGTGCATTCCAAGCTCACGACGATGTGACCTCGCCGAAAGGTCGGCTACATCGATGTTCCGGGGTTCATTCCCTCCAGATCGCAACATCGACGGGTTTTAGCGTGCGGCCTCCCACGTAGAACTCGGCCGAGGCGCCCGCGGGAACCTCCGCGGGGATCCGGCCGAAATTGAAGGCGAAACGGAGATTGCCACGGCGCGTCACGCGAAGATCGCCGAGGTCGGGCAGGCTTTCCAACCCAGCCCAGCCGAGCGCGTCGCCGATCACCTTGTCGAGCAATGCGCCGTTGGCCGCAACCGCCAGGTAGCGTGCCTTGTCGCTGCCGACGAGCGCCGGCGCGCCGTTACGATACTCCCCGTCGAAGCTTGCGATGACAGTTTCGCTCGTCCTGACCGTCTCGCGCCAACCGCCCGCCTCATAGGCCTCGTTGCCATAGAGAACAGTCTCGCTGTGAAACTCCGGCAGCGACTCGACCCGCGAGACGCTGATATCGATGAGCTTCGCCAGCGGTCCTGGTGGTAGTCCCTCGGGGATGTGCATGTCCCTCGTCTTGCTGCCGCTGCGCGCGCCGAAGACCACCTTGGCATCCGCTCGCGTGAGCCGCTCGACGAAGGCCTCCTCGGCGATCACGAGATCCGGGGCAAGGATCAGCTTGTATCCGGCGATATCGGAGTGCTGTCCTATGAAATCCACATCGACGCCGAGGCGGGCCACCGTCGAATACCAGTCGAGCGCAACCGCCGAAGCGGAATAGCTCCGCCCCTGCGGCAAGACGCGTGTGGCCCAGCGCGATTCGTAGTCGAGAACAATCGCGACCTGCGCCTTGCCACGCACCTCTCCCTCGGGCAGGCGCTTCATTTCAGCGACGACTTCGGCGACTTCAAGATAGCCCTGGTCCGCCTCGCTGTTTGGAAGAAGGAGGCCCGCGTGAAACTGTTCCTGCGCGAAAGGCGCCTGCCGCCAGCGGAAATAGGAGACCATGTCGACCCCATGGGCATAGGCGAGCCACGTCCAGAGCCGCACCATGCCGTCGGCGGGGGACTGGTTGTGCGCCGCCCAGTTCACCGGCCCCGGCTGCTGCTCCATGACCCAGACGCGGCCGCGGCCGACGGCGCGGTAGAGATCGTGGTTGAAGGCCGGCTGGTCGGGATCCCCGACCCGGAGATAATGCTCCTTGTCCTTCGCTGCGAGCCGTCCGTTAAGCAGGCCGCCCATCGGATAGACGTCCCAGGAGGCGATGTCGATGTCCTCGCCCACCCTGTAATGATCGAAATCGGTGTTCTGCGACATGAAGTTGTGCGTCACCGGTCGCCCGGGCGAAAGCGCCCGGATGATGTCGACCTGCGCCTTGTTGAAGCTCTTCACCTGATCGGAAGAGAAGCGGATGAAATCCACCCCGTGGGTGGGGCTCGGCTCCTCCACGAGATTGTTCGGCAGGTCGATTTCCTCGAAGCTATCGTAGCGCATCGACCAAAATGAGGTGCCCCAGGCGCGGTTCAGCTCATCGATCGAGCCGTAGCGTTCGGCCAGCCACAAGCGGAACGCCCCGACCGCCTCGGCGGAATAGCTGTAGATCGTGTCGTGGTCGCCATATTCATTGTCCGTCTGCCAGGCATGGACATAGATGTGTTCGCCATAGCGGCGCGCCATCGCCTCGGTGATGCGCGCCGCCTCGGAGCGGTAACGCCGACTCGAGAAGCAATAGTGGCGTCGCGCGCCGAATTTGCGCACCGCTCCGGTCGCGTCCACCGGCAGAATCTCGGGATAGCGGTTCACGAGCCATTTCGGCGGGGCCGCCGTCGGCGTGCCGAGGATGACCTTGAGGCCGGCCTTGCCCAGAACATCGATCGCCTCGTCCAGCCATTCCCAATGAAATTCGCCCGACCGCGGCTCTATTTTCGCCCAGGCGAACTCACCGATGCGAACCCAGGAGAGGCCGAGCTCGACCATTCGCCGGGCGTCCTCCGCCCATTTCCCGCGCGGCCATTGTTCCGGGTAGTAGCACACGCCGAGCTCAAGCCTGCCAGGCGTCCGTGCGTCGGAGTTGAAGTGATTGGGGCTAGTCAGCGGCATGTGCAAGGTAAAGTCCTTTGTCGTATTTCGATTGTCGGCGGAGAAACCGTCGCGACAATTGCGATCCGGTCTGGCTGATGTAAACGTTTATATTGCGCGCCGGAGCGTTGCGGCATCTTGGCCGGTCATCGTTCCGGCCTCAGCCGGTCGTCCGAGCGCTCGATGAGATCCGGCATCAGGAGCGTCTGCAGGGCATCGGGCGGCTCTCCCTCCATCCGCCGCAGGATGAACTTGCCGAGCAGCGCGCTCGGCTCGCCGATCGGCAGGTAGTAGCTCGTGATCGGCGGCGCGAAATACTGGCTGACGTTCAGGTCGTCGGTCGCATTGATGACCGCGTCACGCCCATGCACCAGCCCGCGCGCGTGGAAGCCGGAAAAGGCCCCGAGCGCGGTGGCTTCGTTGGCACAGATATAGGCGGTGGGCGGATCGGCAAGCGCAGACATGGTCACCACATTTTCCCGGCCGAATGCGGGCGTCAGCCGACCATGAGCGACGAGGGCGGGATCGTAGGGCAGGCCTGCCTTTTCGAGCGCTTTGCGGTAGCTTTCCAGACGGACGACGCCATAGGCGAACTGCTCTTTCGGATTGAGCAGCGCGATCCGCCTGTGGCCGCGCTCGATCAACCGCGCCACGGACAGGCGGATCATCTGCTCGTTGTCGGCATCGACATAGGCATGCGGCGCATTGTGGATGCTCATGCCGTAGGTCACGAAGGGGAACTCCGCTTCCTGCATCAAGCGGATCCGCGGATCGTCGGCGCGCGTGCCCGAGATGATGATGCCGTCCGCCTTCTTCATCGAAACGATCTGACTGATCGTTTCCTGGCTTTCCTCGAAGTCGCGCACGGCGTAGAGCGAGACGCGATAGGGGCTTTCTTCCAGCGCCCAGGAAATACCGCTGAGGAGTTGCGCATATTCCACGCCCTCCCATTCGTTTTCCTTCGGGCCCGGCGCCGTCATGATGGCGGCAACCTGATAGGTCTTGCCGGTGCGCAGCTGCACGCCATGAAGATTGAGCTCGTAGCCCACGCGCTCGGCCGCATCGAGCACGACGGCCCTGGTCTCCGGGCGAACCTGCGGAGAATGCTTCAGGGCCTTGGAGACCGTCGCAATCGACAGTCCCGTTTCCCGCGCTATCGTCTTTATGGTCGGTCGCTGCATGACGGCTTCAACTCTTCACCGGTTTTTCGTCGCGGAGGGATTGCGCCAGCAGCAGATAGACTGCGGACGTCCAGGCGAATGCCCGGTCCCGAAGGCCCCTGCCCGAGCGCGCGTCGAAGTTTTCGGCCATACCGTGTGCGTTGGCAAGTGCACAGAACTTCTGCGCGATTTCCCGCGCCAATGCACCCTCGCCCTGGCGGCGCAGTCCATCCCACAGGAGATAGGTCGTCGGCGCCCAGATGGGTCCGCGCCAGTAACCATCGTCCTCGTAAAAGGGACTCCGGGGGCTCTCCGTCGCCGGGCCCCAATCGGTGATGAACGCACCTTCGACCAGCCGGGCGACGAGCTGGCGGCACATTGCTGCCGGCAAGCGGGAGCCCAGCAGCAGCGGCATGAACTGGATCAGGCTCTCGCCCGGAAGAATTCGTTCGGGATCGGCGGCAAGACGCGCGGCAAAAGTCTCGCCGGTCCAGAGCATGTCGACGAGGAGCGCTTGAAGTTCGTCGGCGATACGCAACCATCGGGCTGCTTTTCCCGGATCATCCTCCAGCAGGTTGGCAAGCGCCTCGCAGGCCAGGATGAGGAAGACCGGAAGGTCGGGTGACAGAACCGGGCCGCCTTCGGCAAAGAAGCTCGCATTATCCCAGCCGCTGTCATTGCCGTGGAAGTAGCTCGGCAACACATTGTCGCCGGCGCGGCCGTGGGTCAGCCAGTAGGAGACCTGCCTGCCGATCGCATCGCGCAGATAGGCTCGGCGTTCCGGCGTCAGGAAGGCGGGATTTTCGCGCGCCATGCAGGAGACGGCCCAGCCGTGAACGGGGGGCTTGGTGAAGGCGAAGAGCGCTTCGCGGTCGTTGACGTAGTCCGGCAGCAGGCCGGAAGCGTCCTGATGGTCGAAGATCGCTGCGAACTGGCCGAAGGCGAGCTCTTCGTCGAAGGCGGCGACGCCGAGTGCCGAGAAGGCATTGTCCCAGCTCCAGATGTTGATCATGCCGTTTTTCGACATGTAGATCGCCGGCCGCGTCAGCACGCCTTCGGCCGGCACGGTGTTCGCCCAAAGGAGATAGGCCGCGAGCCGTTGCGCTTCCTCCTGTCCGGGGACACCCGCCGGGATCGATCGATACCAGGCGCCGAACTCGGCTGTAACGGCTGCATGTGCCTCCTCGAAGCTGCCGGGTCCTTCCGGCGGCGGGAGGGCGCGAAAGAAATCGACATTGCCCTCGAATGTCCCCTCGCCCGAGAGCGTAAAGGAGACATCGGTGGACCGGTCCCTGTCCCACTTGCCGGAAACGGCGAGTTCACCAAGACGGCCCCGCGGAATGAATTTCATGTTCTCACCCGCTGCAACGAGGCACCATTCGCCGCCGGGCGTGCGGTAGACATAGTCGTAGCGCGATCCTTCGACATGGAAACGCACGCCGGCATTTTCGCCGCGAATGTGCAACCGCTCGCCGTCTCCAATGACGAAGCGGACGATGCCTTCGCCGGTCCGCGCCACAAGCTGATCCGGCGACAGTTGGAAGCGCGTCGCCGCCGGCCGGCCTTCCCCGTCCAGGAACTCGACACGACACAACCGTCCGAGCGAAGGACGCTCGTCGCCGCCGCTGACGCGTCTGAGGTAAAGCGCACGCTCGCCGTCACGACCGGGAACACGCATCGTCGACAGCGTCAGGAAGCGCCCCTTTCGGCTGAAGGGAACATGGTCGATATCGAACAGCATTGCCTATCCCTTCACCGAAGAGCCGACGGCTCCATCCATGATATAGCGCTGCGCCAGGAAGAAGAGGGCGAGCGGCGGCAGGCAGAGGATGACGGTGATCGCTGCGATCGAGGTGACGTCGATCTCATGCAGGCCCTTGAACATCGAAAGCCCGAGGGTGAGCGTGTACTTCGACTGATCGTTGAGGAAGATCAAGGGCCCCAGATAGTCGTTCCACGCATTCATGAAATGGAAGGTACCGACCAGCACCAGGGCCGGCAGCATCAGAGGCAGATGGATGCGCCAGTAGATGTCGAAGCTGTTCGCTCCGTCCATGCGGGCTGCTTCGTCGATCTCCATCGGTATCGTCATGATGTATTGGCGAAGCAGGAAAACGAAGAAGGCGTCGGCGAAATAGGCGGGCACGATCAGGGGTTTGAGCGTGTTGATCCAGCCCAGCATGTTGAACTCCATGTAGAGCGGAATCATCTTCACGTCCCAGGGTATCATCATGGTCGCGAGCAGCAGCACGAACAGGGCGTCGCGTCCAGGAAACCGGAAGCGGGCGAAGCCGAAGGCGACGAGCGAACTCGAAAGAAGCTGGCCGATCGTCGAAAGGACGACGACGATCAGCGAGTTCGAGAGATAGGTGCCGAAGGGCTGCTTGTTCCAGGCGGCTACAAAATTCTCCCAGTGCCACTCGGACGGCCAAAGGACCGGTGGGAACCGATATAGCTCCGCCGTGCTTTTGACCGCCGTCATGAAGGTCCAGTAGAACGGCGCGATGAACAGGGCCGACAGCAGGATCAGCGTCGCATAGAGGACGGTCTTACGCATCGCGGTCTCCATCGGCCGGCCGGACCTCGCCCTCGTAATAGACCCATGCGGCGGACCAGCGCATGACGACGAGGCTGAGCGTCAGCACGATGACGAACATCACCCAGGAGCCCGCGGCGGCATAGCCCATGTCGAAATATTTGAAGGCGTTGTCGTAGATGTACATGGCAAAGAAATAGGTGGAGCCGAGAGGGCCGCCCTTCGTCAGCAGAAGCGCTATCGTCAGCTGTTGGAATGCGGAGATGATCGAGGTGATGAAGGTGAAGATCAGCATCGGCCCGAGCATCGGCAGCGTGATGAACACCATCTGCGCCCAACCCGGAACCCCCGAGACGGTCGCGGCCTCGTAGAGCTCTTTCGGAATGGCCTTGAGACCGGTGAGAAGGATCAGCATCGTACCGCCGAGGCCCCAGAGGCTTGCGACGATGATGGCGACCAGCGCCAGGCTGGGATCGCCGAGCCAGTTCGGTCCATCGATGCCGACGAGCGAGAGCATGAAGTTCAACAGTCCGTATTCCCTGCTGTAGATCCAGCTCCAGATCGTCACAAGCGCAACGCCCGAGATCACGCTCGGCAAATAGAACACCGTGCGAAAGAAGCCGCTGGCGAAAGTCGCATGGTGCAGCAACAGCGCCAGCAGGAACGACATGACGATGTTGAACGGCACGTAGATCGCCGCGAACTTCACCGTGATCCAGAGGCTTTCCCGGAATTGCGGGTCCTCCATGAACATCGAGCGGTAGTTGTCGAGTCCGACGAAGGTGCGCTCGCCGACGACGGGCCAGTCGAAAAAGCTCATCGTCAGCGAGAAGCAGAGTGGGCCGAGGGTGAAGAAGAGGAACCCCAGTATCCATGGGGAGATGAACAGGAAGGGCGCAAGATGCCGCCCGGCATTCGCTCGTCTGCGCCGAACGACCTCCGCCTTCGGTCCCGTATGGGCAGCCATGTCCATCCCCCGCACTCCTTACTTCAGCAGGCGCTTGGAGCGCTTGACTGCATCGTCGAGATGGGCCTTGGCATTGCCCTGGTCGATCATCGTCGCCTCGATGGCGCGCGCCAGATTGTCCTGAATCTTGCCCCAGTTGGCGTTCTTCAGATAGGCGTGCCTTTCGGTGTTGGAGGTGGCGAGAATATCGAAGAAGGGCTTGTACACAGGCTCCTTCGTCATCCCTTTCGCCTCGGCCACGCTCTTGCGCACCGGCAGGTCGTTGACGCGCATCGCGACCGAGTCGGGCGAGGAGAAGAACTTCACGAATTCCCAGGCGAGGTCGGGATGGGCGGCGTCCTTGGCGATGGAGATCGCCGAAACGCCGAGTGCCGAATGGGCGGGACGGTCGCCGAATGTCGGCAGCGGCGCGACGCCATAGCTGAAGCCGGCGGCATCGATATCTGCCTTGTCCCACATGGCGCTCTGGAACATGGCGATCTTGCCGCCCTGGAACAGCGTGTCACCCCCCGTTTCGTCCCCGAGGTGCAGCGTCACGGCTTCCTCTTTCCTGGCCATGTCGGCGAACATGCCGAGCACGGCGGCGGCCACGTCGCTATTCATGTAGCCATCGATCTCCTTGCCGTCGTCAGAGATGTATTTCGTGCCGTTCGACCAGAGGAACTGCTCGAAATCATAGGGGTCCGGCTTGGCGTCGACGGCGAACCCGTAGACCTTGCCGGCCTCGTCGCGGAACTTGGCTGCCTTTGCGCGCAGATCGTCCCAGGTCCAGCCCTCCTTCGGCTCTTCGACACCCGCCTTTGCGAACATTTCCTTGTTGTAGAAGACCACCTGGGTGGTGAATCCCGAGGGCATGCCGTAGGTCTTGCCCTCGATACGCGTCGTGTTCATCAGGCCTTCCGGAAAATCGTCCGGCTTGATCTCGGCCGAATCGCGCGCGATCAGCTCATCGAGCGGCATCAGCGACGTGTAGTATTGCGGGAAGTTCCACATATACATGACATCGGGCGGATTGCCCGCTCCGAAGGCGGCGACGAGCTTCTGGTCGTAGCCCTCGGCATAGGGCTCGACCTGAACCTTCACGCCGGGGTGCTTCTCTTCGAATTTTTTGGCGATCGCCTGCTGGATGGCAAGGCTCTCGCCCGTGTCCCAGGTCGCGAAACGCAAGACCTCCTCTGCGCGCGCAGTCGCCGCGCCGGCAACCGACAGTGCCAAAAGCGCTCCGATGATCGTCGTTTTCATATCAGGCATGTCTCTCCTCCAAAACCGGCGCACGCGCGCCCCTTGCCTTCTCGTTATCGATAAGTGCCTTCGTCTCCGGATCGAGCCGCCTCGCGATCGCCGTGCCTTCGGCATCGAACAGATGGCAGTGCTCGGGGGGAAGGCGGAGATGAACCTGATCTCGGCTCGCGACCGGATGGGTGCCGCGCACCACGGCGGTCAGATCACCACCGCCCTCGACACGGATATGAACGTGACTTTCCGTGCCGAGCCGCTCGACGAGCCTCACCGTGCCGGCGAGATGCGCCTCCTCCGGCGAAGTCAATTCGAGCTTGTCGGGGCGAATTCCGAGGGTGACCGGACGATCCCGGTTGAGCGGCTCGGACGAACAGGTATCGAGCGTCACCGGCCGCGATAAGCCGCCTCCGGCAAGCGTCACGCGGGTCGCAACCTGCTCCGCGACACCCACCGGCAGGAAGTTCATCCGCGGTGAACCGATGAAGCCGGCGACGAAGAGATTTGCCGGACGATAGAACAGTTCGAGCGGCGTGCCGAACTGGCTGACGCGTCCCTTGTCGAGCACCACGACCCGATCGGAGAGGGTCATGGCCTCCACCTGATCATGCGTCACATAGATCATCGTCACGCCGAGGCGTTCGTGCAGCGCCGCCAGTTCGACGCGCATCGTCACTCTTAAACCGGCATCGAGATTGGAGAGCGGCTCGTCTAGCAGGAAGAGCTTCGGCTCGCGCACGATCGCCCTGCCGATCGCCACACGCTGACGCTGGCCGCCGGAAAGCTGGCGGGGCTTGCGGTCCAGGAGCTCCGTGATCCTCAGAATTTCGGCCGCATTGTTGACACGCCGGTCGATCTCGTTTCGCTTCATGCCGTTCAGCGCAAGGCCGAAGGAAAGGTTCTTGCGCACTTTCATGTGCGGATAGAGCGCGTAATTCTGGAAGACCATGGCGATGTCGCGCCTGGCGGACGGCAAATCGGTGATGTCGCGGTCGCCGAGTCGGATCGATCCCCCGTCGAGATTTTCAAGTCCGGCGATCGAGCGCAGGAGCGTGCTCTTGCCGCAGCCGGACGGCCCCAGAAAGCAGACGAACTCGCCGTCGGCGATCTCGAGATCGATGCCCTTCAAAATTTCATGGGTGCCGAAGGACTTGCGAAGATTGTCGATGCGGATTGTGGCCAAGCTCCCCTCCCGGCAGGCGGCTGATCAACCGCTTGCTCATCAGCATGTTAAACGTTTTTATGAGGAATAAAAACGTTTAACTTCGTTGTAAAGAGGAAATTTCCATCAGGCGGCCTTTACCTGCGCCAGCACCGCGTCGAGGGCCTCGAGGAAACGGTCGCAATCGTCTGCGCTGAAGGGCGCAGGCGGCTTGATTTTCAGCACGTTGTGCTGCGGTCCCTCGCTCGACAGCAGGATGCGGTGCCTCTCCTTCATTTCGGTAATGACGAAGTCGAGCTCCGCTGCGGCCGGCTCAAGGGTGTCGCGATCACGCACGAGCTCGATTCCGTTGAAGAGACCGTAACCGCGCACGTCGCCGATGATGGTATGGCGGCTGGCGAGTTCGCGCGCTCCATCCATCAGGCGGTTTCCGACGACCGCACAATGGTGCATGAGGCGCTCATCGCGGATGATGTCGAGCACGGCGAGGCCGATCTCGGCCGATACCGGGTTTCCGCCGAACGTGTTGAAATATTCCATTCCATTTGCAAAGGCCGCGGCAATCGCCTCGGTGGTCACCACCGCCGCCATCGGGTGGCCGTTGCCGATCGGCTTGCCCATGGTGACTATGTCGGGCACGACTCCTTGCGTTTCATGCGCCCACATATGACTGCCGACACGGCCGAACCCCACCTGGACCTCGTCAGCGAGGCACAACCCACCGGCCGCACGTACATGCGCATAGGCCCCTCTGAGATAGCCTTCCGGGAGCACCAGTTGACCGCCCGTGCCGAGGATGCCCTCGCTGAAGAAGAGCGCGGGTTTGCGCCCTTCCGCCGCCAGAGCATCGATCTGACGCTTCACGTCCTCGGCATATTTGCGCCCCGCGTCTGTATCGCCATAGCGATAGCGTCCACGATAGAGGTCCGGGATTTCGGCGACCCGCACATGCGCCGGCCGCCCTTCCCCGCCCTTGCCCGCGAATTTATAGGGACTGACATCGATCAGGCTTGTCAGATGGCCGTGATAGGCGTGATCGACGGTAATGACGTCGCGGTTGCCGGTATAGGCGCGCGCTAGCCGGATCGCGAGATCGTTGGCCTCGCTGCCGGAATTGACGAAGAAGCAGACGTTCAGCGGATCAGGGAAGAGCGCCGCAAGCCGGCGCGAATATTCCACCAGACTGTCATGCAGATAGCGCGAATTGGTATTGAGCCGCGCTATCTGCATCTGAGCCGCCTTGACGACGCGCGGATGGCAATGGCCGACGTGGCAGACATTGTTGACCATGTCGAGCCAGCGCGTGCCCTCGTCATCGATCAGGTAGGCGCCCTCGCCGGCAACGATCTTGAGAGGCGCCGAGCCGTAGGCGATGCTTAGGGAGCGACCGATGCGGCGCTGGCGTTCGCGCACCAGGAACGCCTTGTCGCGCTCGACGATCACCGACGCCGGAACGGAAAGGCCGAGCACGACGCTCGGATCGGGGCTGATCTCTCGCCAGACCTGCCACTGCTCTTTGACGCCGACGCCGTGCATGCGGCCCTCGAGGCCGAGATGATCGGTGACGATCTGGAAATGCAGATGCGGAACCCACCCGCCGTTTTCGGCGCGATTCCCCATGGCCGCGAAAGCTTCGCCCCTGGCGACCGGCTGGCCGATCGACAGCCGTGAGGCGCTTTCACGGGAGAGATGTCCGTAGAGCGTCCAGAACGCGTCGCCCTCGCCCGTCCTATGTTCGAGCAGAATGGTCGGTCCGAAACCGTAAGGGACCGCGTCGTCATGGTAAAATGCGACCTTGCCGGCGAAGGGTGCATGCACCGGCTCGTTGGCGGGAGCGAAGAGATCGATGCCAAGGTGAATCGTGCGGCGCAGGCTTGCAGTCGCCTGGTAAGCGTCACCCTTGTAGACCGCTCTGTCCTCTCCGTAGAGGCCAAGGCCGAAATCCGCCCCCTCCGCATGAATATGTGCTTCGATGCGCGCTTGCGCCACGTCCTTGTCGAGACCTGCCCAGGTCCCGGAGCTGTTCGCGGAAAAATCGAAGACGGCTGGCTTCGGTCTTGCGATGCGCGGCTTGATGACGCCCGAAAAATCATGAGCATTGCTCTCCAGCCACCGCACCACCCGCGCGGCCTTCGGGATCGGTGCAAAACCGCAGGCGTCGCGAAGGCGGGCGATGGCGAACGGCCGGTTCTCTTGCTCGAGGCGTCTCAGTTCCCGCCAGACGTCCTCCTGGCTGACGAGCAGATAGGTGTTTTCGGGGTTGTCGCGGATCTGCCTCGCCGCCATGCACATGCTGACGGCATAGCGGGTGCGCACGAGATCGAAGATCAGCTCGGCCTCCGTTTCGCCGAGCGGATTGACGCCGTGATAGCCGCCAGCCAGCCGCGCGATGGCGCCGATCGGATCCGGCGAACCGATCAGCGCATAGGCGGAAGCGACCGCCACTTCCACCACGCGATTGCTCTCGACCATATCGCCGAAGTCGAGCAGTCCGCTGACGCAGCCGTCGGCGCCGACGAGGACGTTATAGTCATTGGCATCATTATGGATGACCTGCCGGGGGCAAGCCTTAAGGCGCGGCAGCACCGTGGAGACGAAGTGCTCGAGGATCGCGCGAACCGCTCGCCGCTTCTCCATACCCTCGATCAGATCGACATTGGTGAGGTGCATCTCCGCCCGGGCTATATCCCAGGCGTACTCTCTCCTGGTCCCGGGATGAGAGAAACCGGCGAGGCTGCGGTCGAGCTTGCCGAGCAGCGCCCCAAGGGTCTCGACGCTGTTGCTCGAGCGGTTGGCGGCTCGTGCCCAGGTTTCCCCGGGCAGCCACGTCAGAAGACGTGCGACGCGCTCTCCATTGAATTCGACGCGGGTGAACGAGGCGCCGGAGCGGCTCGGCAGGGCCTTCGCGACAGGCAGTTCCGTCGCCTCGCGCGCGAGATGGTCGAGAACCGCGATCTGCATGTCGAGCTCCTCGGGCGCGCCGAGGGCATGCAGCTTCAGCAGGAACGCGCGACCGTCGCTCGCCTGAATGCGGAAATTGAGATCGTGCTCGCCGGGCAGCGCCAGGATTTTTCCCGCGATGCCGTATTCGGCGGCAAGCAGGGCCTCGATCGCTGCTATTCCCTGCACGTTCTTGATCTCGCTCGTCGTCATCGTTCCACTCGCTTCACCACGATACCGTTCTGCCGTCGAAGGCCCGGAAGCTGCCGCTCTCGGCGAGCCCGGTCCTGCCTACGATCGCCTTCAGGCCTGCGGCACTCTCCGCAACCGGCACACTCGCCTGAGGGCCGCCCATATCGGTTCTGACCCAGCCGGGGTGGAGCGACAGCACGGTGACACCGTGCGGGCGCAGATCCTGGGCGAGCTTGACCGTTGCCATGTTCAGCGCCGCTTTCGAACAACGATAGGCATAGTCTCCTTCGTCGTCGTCGAGCGTGCCCTCGGCAAGCGATCCTGCGCGGCTGCTGATATTGGCGACGATGCGATCGCCGCCAGCCAGGAGATTGCGGAGCAGCGCCCGCACGATCAGGATCGGCGCCAGGGCATTGACGCGCATCACCTCCAGGAAATCCTCGGGCTCCACGGTCGACAGTCCGCCTGTATCGCCGCGGATTGCGGCATTGTTGATGAGGACATCGATCGGCCGCTCGCCGAGGCTTTCGGCAAGCGCCGCCATCGAGCTGGCGTCCGTGACGTCGAGTATCCGACGTTCGATGCCGGTTTCCCCATTCCCCGCCGAAGGTTGACGGCCGCAGGCGATCACCCGCCAGCCGGCGGCTGCATATTGCCGTCCAAGTTCCTGACCAAGGCCCCGCGATGCGCCGGTGATCAGCACCGTGCGCGCACCCTCTTCCCCTCTCCTATCGATGCTTGATGTCATATTTCCGCTCGATCATGTTGATGAGGCTCGCCGCCGCGAGCGTCAGGAAGATGTAGAAGATGGCTGCCGAGTTATAGGGCGCAAAGGGCAGGAAACTCGCCGACTGGAACTCGCGCATGCGCTGGGTGATGTCGCGGATCGACAGAATCGACAGGAGCGACGTGTCCTTGAGGATCGCGATCAGCTCGTTGCCGAGCGGTGGAATGATGATCCGGAACGCCTGCGGCAGGACCACCAGCCGCGCCGTCTGCCACCGGTTGAGCCCGATGCTGCGCGCCGCTTCGATCTGGCCGATCGGGATCGCATTGATGCCGGAGCGGAAGATTTCCGCCAGATAGGCGGAATAGGCGAGCGCCATAGCGACGATGCCGCGCATCAGGTTCGGCGGATCGAGCACGCCTTGTGTCGCATCCTTCAGCGCCCCGCTTAAGGGCAGGCCGACATAGAGTACGATCACCAGCATCGGAATGCCGCGGATCGTGTCGACGACGAACTCCGAGCCGATCGCCAGGGGATGACGGCGGTGCAGATAGCCGCCGAAGGTGAGCAGACCGAGGATGATTGCCAGGACGGCGAAAGTGATGCCTGCGGCCCGGTCGCGATCGTTCAAGGCCGCCGTTTCCCAAAGGAGCGGCAAGCCCCCGGGTACGGCTGCCGACGGCAGAAGCGCCGCCGTCACCTCGTTCTTTTCCATCGCCGCGACTGCCTCCGCCGGGCCAAGGAAGGTTCGCACCGCCGCCTCTTCACCGGGCGCGCCCGGATATTGGCCGAAACGGACCGCGCCTATGAGGCCGGACGGCGTGTTGCTGACGATCGCGACCGTGCCGTCGAGCCGCCCCGCAAGCACATAGGCCGTGCGAGGCTGCAACAGGAACCAGGCGGCGACGAGCGTCAGGCCGAGGGTCGCGAGCGCGAAGATGATGCTGGTGCGCGCCGTATAATGCAACTGAAGCAATCCGACCCAGATGAGGCCGATGATCGCGGCGAGAAGATAGGCGGCAATGGCTGCGCGAACCGTCGTCGCCACGCCGGCGGCAAAGGCGATATGCGCAAAGAAGAGGATGAACAGGAGCCCCCCACTGCTGACGAGGCCGATGCTTAACGCTCCCAAGCGGCGCATGATGCTTTCCGGCGTGGATGCCTTGCCGGCACCGAAGAAAAGCATGAAGCCGAGCAGTGTCAGCGCGAAATAGGCCGGAAAAAGCACGGCCTCGATGCCGCGCAGGGTCATGTCCGCGGCGTCCGTGAGTTGCCGAGGGCTAAGCCCCTTCACAACGAGATCGGACGTGAAGGGATCGACGGCATTGGCGACGACCGACGCAAGGTAGGGGTGAACGGCGTCGCTCAGAAGCACGGAGGCCGCCGCAGCGAGATTGAGTACGGCGGCAGCGAGCGCCAGCCGCGGCCGCGGCGCCTTGGCTCGGGAAAAGACGAGAACGGCGACACCCGAGCCAAAGGCGACGAGCAGAGCAAGGAAACCCGGTACGAAGGCGGACGAGCCGTTCTCGACTCCGAGAATGGCTCTCAGCGAACGTTGGTAGTCTCCGGAGGAGGCGAAAAGATAGATGATGAACGGCAGCGCTGTCAGAATGATCAGATTGCTGGGCCGCACGCTTCTCAGGAACGACATTCATCCCTCCCGGGGATCCTGCGCAGAAATTCGGCCCCGGAGCGCAGACCGCTCCGGGGGTGCTCGGATGAGGTTACTTCACGCCCCAGTATTTGTTGACGAGCTGATCCAGCGTGCCGTCGTCGCGGATCATCTTCAGACCTTCGTTGAAGGCGGCGACATTGGCATCGCCCTTGCGGAAGACGAGGCCGAGCGGATCGGATTCGAGATCCCGGATCGCCACCACGAGTTCGCCGACGAACTCGCGTTCGTAAGCGGCAGCATTGGCCCCGTTGATGACGACGCCATCGACATCTTTGTTCTTGAGCGCGATGATCGCGGCGCTGAAGCTGTCATAGGCGACGACGTTTTCTTTGCCGACCACCCCCTCGGCGACCTGCGCATCCGTGGTGTTGGCCTGGGCGGAGAGCTTCTTGCCCTTCGACTTGAAGTCCTCCAGCGACACGCCCTGGTCCTCGACCCGCATCAGTACCGCCTGGCTGTTGACGATGTAGGGATCCGAGAAGTCCATGGCCTTCTTGCGCTCCTCGGTAATCGACACGCCCGAGGCAACGAGATCGAAGTTGCCCTGGTCGAGCGCTGCGAAGATGCCGTCCCAACCGGTGGTCACGAATTCCGCCTGACAATTGATCTTGGCGCAGATCGCATTCACCACATCGATATCGAAACCGACGATCTGGCCGGTCGCGGGATCGACGCTCTCCATCGGCGGCGAGGTCGTGTCCGAGCCGACCTTAAGCAGCTTCCCGCCGAGATCGGCGGCCGAGGCCCCGCCCGAGGCCAGAACCGCAACCGCAAGTGCGATCATCAATTTTTTCATGTTGTTCTCCTCCGTTGTAAAAGTCGTTTCTCAAACGCTGTGAGGTAGCCGCCCGCCGAGACTGTCGGGCTGCCTCTCGATCAGCCTTGGCCTGAAAACCTGTTTCAACGACCGCGCATCCTCCCCCGCCATGCGCCGCAGCAGGAACTCCCCGAGGGTTCGCCCGAGAACTTCGATGGGCTGATAGAAGGTCGTGATCGGCGGCGTGAAATAGGCGCTGACATTGATGTCGTCATAGGCGACCACGTCGACATCGACGCCGATCCGCCGTCCACGCGAGCCCAGGCCCGAAAGCACGCCGAGCGTGGTCGACTCGTTGCTGCAGACGAAGGCCGTCGGCGGCCGCGCCGCGTCGAGAAGCCCGAGCGCGCTCTCGCGGCCGAAATGGGTAGAAAGGTCGCCTTCGGCGATCAGATCGTCGGACGGCGATAGGCCCGCCTCGCGAAAAGCCCGCAAGAAGCCGTCCACCCTGTCCTCGGCGTAGGAGAGATGCCGGAGCGGATTGACGAGCGCGATCCGCCGGTGTCCGCCGGCAATCAGCCGGGCGGTCGCCGCATGGGCCGCCCATTCGTTGTCGATGTCGACATGCGCGTAGTCGAGGGGCTTCCGACAGCGACCAAGAGAGACGAAGGGAAACCGGCTCTCGACCAGAAGATCGATGCGCGGGTCGTCCGCGCGTATGCCTGAGAATATCAGTCCGTCCGCCAGACCCTCATCGATGATCCGGCGCGCCACCTCGCAGCCGTCCTCCACATTGCGCACGACGTGGACCGACATGCGATAGTCGCTGCCTTCCAGCGCCTGACTGATGCCGCTGAGGATCTGGGTATATTCGACGCCGTCCCATTCATAGTCGCGCGCAGCCGTTACCGGCATGAGCACGGCAGCCTGGCAGGTCCGGCCGGTCCTCAGCGCCATGCCGCGGGCGTTGGCACGATAGCCGATCTCTGCAGCGGCGCGATGGATGAGCGCCTTCGTGGCCGGCGCAACCATGGGAGAGCCGTTGAGCGCCTTCGACACGGTCGCAATGGAATAGCCCGTAGCCTCGGCCAAAGCCTTGATCCCCGGCCGTGCGCGCGGCGACTGCGTGTTTTCCATGATCGGCCTCCCGACGAAAGCCGTATCAGTTGATAAAAACGATTTCAACGAAAAATATAAACGTTTTTATTCCGTGTTCGCATGAGTATATGCGATTGGTGGATATGTCGGCGAACGATTGAGGATAATGCCTGCGCCACGAGAAACGGCGCGCAACAGGATGCCGAGAAACGAGCATGTCGATTACGACGACGCCGGCAAACGGAAGCTCGTTTTCTTCGGTCTCTGTTCTCTACTTCTCGGTATTGCCGGCAAAATCCGCCGGGTTCTTGTATTTCACCGTTTGCAGATGCTCGCAGTAGAGCACCAGCTCGCCCTCGGTCTTGAAGACCTGGTAGCTGGCGCGGATGAGCCCAAGGTCTTTGTAGCGGGGCGTTTTTTCCATGTTGGTGCGGATCGTGTAGATCGTGTCGCCTATGAAGACCGGCTTGATGAACCGCAGTTTGTCGTAGCCATAGGAAAAGGCGTTGACGCAGTTGGTAGCGACGAGGCCGAGACCGGCCGAGAACACGAAGGCGCCGGCAACGAGGCGACGGCCGAAGATGCCTTCCCGCTCCGCAAACATCTGGTCCTGGACATAAGGATGGATGTCGACGACCAGGGTATTGAAGAGATGGCTATCGCTCTCGCCGATCGTCCGGCGTAACGACCGGATGCGCTGACCGACGGGCCAATCCTCGTAGAACCAGTTTTCGGCGTTCCAGACCGGCAAAGCGGAATGGTCTTCCGGCATGTCGGCGGGACGTGTCGAAGAAACTCCGACGGTGGGCGTGAACTCATCCATGATCAGTACCTGCGTAAGAAGGCCGGGATTACCAGGGCCGTTTCCGACCTCTGCGCCACCGTGGCGCAGAGGTCGTATTTCGTCGCGCTATTGGACCGCCGTCGTCCCATAGACCAGGTTCGGCAGCCAAAGCGACAGCTGCGGGAACATGCTCAGCATGACGAGAATGACCATCATCATCGCCAGGTAAGGCAGCACTTCGCGGGCATAGGCCATCATCGGCACTTTCAGCACCATGGACGAGATGTACATCAATCCCCCGACCGGCGGCGTGATGCCGGCGATGGTCAGGTTCGTGATGAAGACGACGCCGAAATGCACGCGATCGATGCCCACGCCGTCGATGATCGGGATCAGCATGGGCGTCAGGATGATCAGCGCCGCCGACCCCTCGATCGCCGTGCCGATGACGATCAGCAGGACGTTGATGAGGAGCAGCATCAGGAGCGGATTATCGGTGGCTTCGCCGAGCCAGCCGGACATGGCCTGCGGCACCTGCTCCCAGGCGAGATAGAAACCGAAGGCTGCCGCCGCGCAGATCATGATCATGACCACGGCCGAATCGCGCACGGCCTCGGCAAGAACCTCCGGGATCTGGCGGAAGGTGAATTCGCGGTAGCCGAACACGGCGACGAAGAGCACGTAGACGACCACCACCGCACCGGCTTCCGTGGTGGTGAAAAGACCGTATCGCGTACCGGCGAAGATCACTACCGGGATCGACAGCGCCCAGAGCCCGTCGATCAGCGCCCGGACGCCCTCCGCGCGGGTGGCACGCTCCTTGCGCAACGGCTTGTAACCACGCTTGCGGGCGATGAAATAGGTGGTGACCATGAGCCCGGTCGCCAGCACGAGGCCAGGTATGACACCCGCTGCGAAGAGCCGGCCGATGGACGTCTCCGCCAGAAAACCATAGACGATAAGGCCGATCGACGGCGGAATGAGGCTCGTGATAATGGCCGCCGACGATGTGATGACCGCGGCGAAGGCCCGGCTGTAGCCCCGTTGCGACATCTCGACGCCGAGCGTCTTGGCGAGCATCGCCGCATCGGCATTGGCAGATGCGGTAAGTCCGCCGAGCAAGGTGCCGAGCACAGTGCACATCTGCGCCAGCGCGCCCGTCATGTGGCCGACGAGCACGTCCGCAAGCGCCAACAGACGCCGCGTGATGCCCGAGGCGTTCATGATGCAGCCGGCAAGAACGAACAGCGGCAGCGCCAACAAGGACACGGATTGACTGCCCTCAGCCATTTCCTGCGCGAAATTGGCGAGCGGGATCATGTCCATATTGATGAGGAAGAAGGCGAACGCTCCGATCGCCATGGCCCAGGTGATCGGCGTCGACAGCAAAAACAGGACGACGACGAGAAGCGAGGGGCCGGCCAGATGGAACAGCGTCATATCAGCGATTCCAAATTGCGGTGCTGACGGGCGACCCAGGGCCTCTCGACGATCAGATGCTGGACGAACATCCCGGCGGAGGCGAGCGCCAGAGGCGCATAGGACAGGCTGCGCGACAGATCGAGTGCGATCGTATGCACATTGCGTGAGGTCCAGGCCTGCCAGGTGAAGAGGATGGTCATGACGATGAAGAAGAGCGCCAGCAGCAGATAGTTGAACCAGGCGACGGCTTTCCGCCAGCTGTCCGGGAGGGCCGCGACAAGCACGTCGATCGCCGCATGCGTGCCGAGACGGACGCCCGCGACGGCACCGAAGAAGACGAGATAGGCGAAGACCATCATCGCGAGTTCATAGGTCCAGGCGGCCGGCTGCGGAAAGACATAACGGCTGACGACCCCCCAGAGAATCGAGAAGACGATGACGAGGAGCGCCGCGACGCCGATTGCCTCATCGGCGCGGCGCAGGCTGAAGAGAGGAATTGTCTCCTCCGGCGAGCGTGAGCTTTCCATGATGCCTCGATTGTTAAGGGGCAATCCGAACTGGCGTCGATGCAGGCCCGTTTGGCATTCGGGGCGCGATCACGCCGGCGAAGACGCGGCCCCGCGGCAGCTGTGTCCAAGAGCGGGGTGAAGAAAAGTGTGTGCGGTCTTCCGCCCACATCCCGCTCTAATTCTTTGGAACCGGCGTCTCCTACTCTGCCATCGCCTTCTGCACCTGATCATAGATGCCGGGCGTGATGTTCGGCACCTTGTCATAGGCAGCACGCGAGGCCTCGATGAATGACGGAATGTCGACATCGGTCACGATCTCGACGCCGGAGGCGGCGAGCTGTTTTGCATAGGCGTCGTCCGTCTCCAGCGTCATCTGCGTCAGTTCCTTGGCAATCGTCTGCCCTTCCTCCAGCAGGATCGTCTGCAGGTCCTCGGGCAGGCTGTTGAAGAACTGGCTGGAGGCCACCCAGGCCGTAAACATGATCTGGTGACCGGTTTTCGAAATGACCTTGCGGGTCTCGTTCAGCTTCGCCCCGGCGATCGAGCCGAAGGGGCCTTCGGCCGCGTCGACGACTCCGGTCTGCAACGCATTGTAGACGTCTCCCCACGGCAATTCCGTCGGCCTTGCGCCGTAGTTGCCGAAGGTCGCCATCATGATCGGCGACGAGGGGACGCGAATGGTGACGCCGGCCAGGTCCGCGGGTGAGCGAACCGGCTTGTTGGCGATGATGTGACGGTAGCCGAACAGGCCGTTCGGCATGATGATCTTGATGCCCCGCGCCTCCAGCGTGCCGGAAAGGTCCTTGTAGAGATCCGAAGCGAAGAGACGGTCCGTCGCCGCCAGATCCGGATAGACATAGGGGCCGGCGAGGATCGACAGATCCGGCACGAACTGGCCTAGCTGACCATAATCGGTGGCGCTGAGCAGGCTTGCGCCGCTCATCACCATCTCATTGACCTTTTTTTGCGCGCCGAGCTGATCGCCCGTCATGACGGTAATGGCGATGCGTCCGCCGGAGCGCTCACCGACACGCTCGGCATAGGTTTTCATGGCCTTGATGATCGGCTCGTTCGGATTCACCTGCGAGGTCGAGAAGCGCAGGCTGTATTCCTGCGCGTTGGCAATGCCGCAGAACGACAATGCAGCCATCGCGGCCGCAGCGATCAAGGTTTTCATGCTGTCCTCCCTATTCCCGGACTCCGCCTCCGGACTCTCACAAGTTTGAATAATATATTCACAAATGAACGAATGGCGTCAAGCGATGAATCGTCCCTCGATGGCCTTCAAAACAGAGAAAACGTCGACGGTTTTCACATCGCGACGGCTCAATTCGCGCGAACAATCTATTCCTAAATAAATTTTCGGACCGTCCGGATCTCGGAGGGCCCGGCAGTCGATCCATCCTCGGCCCGCGATCCTGCGCTCCTCCGAGCGTCATCCTTGACCAGGGTCACGCCGAGGATGACGGCGCTGGCACCAGAAAGGGCGCGGCAAGACCGGTGCACCAATCGGCTGATCTTCGCGAACGGCACAAAATTTCATCACCGAGTGCAAACGGCTTACTTTTAAAGCAAACGGCTTACTTCGCGACAAGGGGCGTTTTCCGCCTTTTGCAGAGTTTTCAAGGCAATAGCCGAAGGGCAGAGATCTGGCACAGCATTTGCATTCCTACAGCTGCTTCGGTCAATGGCGATTGAAGCGAGCTCAGGCGCCGCATACGCCTGCCGAAGACACCGACGTCGCAAGGTCTTTGCCTCCGTAAGGGTTTCCTCCCGGTCCCGGAGCGCAATTTCCGAGCGGCGTTTTTTTATGCCGGTTTCGGCCGGCCAAATCGAACCGACCTGAACTGCCGCGAAGCACTGCTCGAATTTTTCTATGAGCGCCCGCTTCGCAGAAGCTGCGGAGTGACCACATGACTGAAACTGCACGCGAGAAACTCGTCATCGTCGGCAACGGCATGGCTCCGGGCCGGATGCTGGAAGAGCTCTTCGAAAAGGCGCCCGGGCGTTATGCCGTAACGATCTTCAACGCTGAGCCGCGCGTCAATTACGACCGCATCATGCTCTCGCCGGTGCTATCCGGCGAGAAGGAGTATGAGGAGATCATCATCCATGGCGACGGATGGTACATCAAGCACGGCATCACCCTCTACAAGGGCCACAAGATCATTGCGATCGATCGCGACGCCAAGACCGTCACCTCCGACCACGGCGTCACGGAAGGCTATGACAAGCTGGTGATCGCCACCGGTTCGGTGCCCTTCATCATCCCCGTGCCGGGCAAGGAACTGCGCGGCGTCATCACCTATCGCGATCTGGACGATGTGCAGGCGATGCTGCTCGCGGCGCAATCTCGCGAAAAGGCCGTCGTCATCGGTGGCGGCCTGCTCGGGCTGGAGGCGGCAGCAGGTCTTCAGGCACGCGGCATGGACGTCACCGTTCTGCATGTCATGCCGACACTGATGGAGCGCCAGCTCGATCCGGCCGCAGGCTACCTCCTGCAGAAGGCCGTCGAAGAGCGCGGCATCAAGGTCGTCACAAAGGCGAACACGAAGCGCATCCTCGGCGAGGAGAAGGTCGAGGGCATCGAACTCGACGATGGCCGGATCATTCCGGCGACGCTGGTCGTGATGGCCGTCGGTATCCGGCCGAATGCCGGTCTTGCCAAGGAAGCCGGGCTGGCCGTCAATCGCGGCATCGTCGTCGACGCCGGAATGCAGACGTCCGACGGGGACATCATGGCACTCGGCGAGTGTGCCGAAGTCGGTGGCATGGTCTACGGCCTCGTCGCGCCCCTTTACGAAATGGCGCGCGTCGCCGCCTCCCACCTCGCCGGCGACCGTCGCGCCGCCTTCGCGCATTCCGACACGCCGACGAAACTGAAGGTGACGGGCATCAACCTCTATTCGGTCGGCGACTTCGCCGATGCCGACGGACGCGAGGAGATCGTGCTGCGTGATGCCACTGCCGGCATCTACAAGCGGCTCGTACTGAAAGACAACCGCATCATCGGTACCGTGCTCTATGGGGACACCGCCGACGGTGCCTGGTTCAACGACCTTTTGAAGCGCGGGACGGACATCTCCGAAATGCGCGACACCCTTATCTTCGGCCAGGCCTATCAGGGGGGATCTCCGCTGGACCCTACGGCGGCCGTTGCAGCCTTGCCGGATGATGCGGAAATCTGCGGCTGCAACGGCGTGTGCAAGGGCAAGATCGTCGGAGCGATCACCTCCAAGGGCCTGACCTCGCTCGACGACGTGCGCGCCCACACCAAGGCTTCCGCCTCCTGCGGTTCCTGCACCGGCCTGGTCGAGCAGATCATGTCGCTGACGCTCGGCGACACCTACAATCCGGCTGCGGTGCAGCCGATGTGCAACTGCACCGATCTCGGCCATGACGACGTGCGGCGCCTGATCAAGGCGAAGAAGCTGAAATCCATTCCCGCCGTCATGCAGGAACTGGAATGGAAGACCTCCTGCGGCTGCGCGAAGTGTCGCCCCGCCCTCAATTATTACCTCGTCTGCGATTGGCCGGATGAATATGCCGACGATTACCAGTCGCGCTTCATCAACGAGCGTGTCCACGCCAATATCCAGAAGGACGGCACCTATTCCGTCGTACCCCGCATGTGGGGCGGCGTCACCAATTCGAAGGAACTTCGCGCCATCGCCGATGTCGTCGACAAGTTCAACGTGCCGCTGGTGAAGGTGACCGGCGGTCAGCGCATCGACCTGCTCGGCATCGAGAAGGAGGACCTGCCCGCCGTCTGGGCCGATCTCGGCCAGGCGGGCTTCGTTTCGGGTCAGGCCTACGCCAAGGGGCTCAGAACGGTGAAGACCTGCGTCGGCTCCGATTGGTGCCGCTTCGGCACACAGGATTCGACCGGCCTCGGCATCCGCATCGAGAAATTCATGTGGGGTTCCTGGACGCCGGCCAAGCTGAAGATGGCCGTCTCCGGCTGCCCGCGCAATTGCGCCGAGGCGACCTGCAAGGACGTCGGGGTCATCTGCGTCGACTCCGGCTTCGAGATCCATTTCGCAGGTGCCGCCGGCCTCGACATCAAGGGCACCGAGGTTCTGGGTCTGGTCAGGACGGAGGACGAGGCGCTCGAACATATCGTCGCGCTGACGCAGATGTATCGCGAGCAGGCCCGCTACCTCGAGCGCATTTACAAATGGGCAAAGCGCGTCGGCCTCGCCGAGATCCGCCGGCAGATCATGGACGATGGGGAAAAGCGCAAGGCCTATTTCGACCGCTTCGTCTTCAGCCAGAAATTCGCCCAGGTCGACCCTTGGTCGGAACGGGTCTCCGGCAAGGACAAGCACGAGTTCCGGCCGATGGCGACGGTCGGCTTCAATCAGGCAGCGGAGTAATCGATGACGATGAACTGGATTGCAATTGGCGATATCAACGACATCCCGCTGCGCGGCGCCCGCTGCGTCAGGACGCCCACAGGCAAGATCGCGGTCTTCCGGACCGCCGATGACGAGGTCTTCGCTATCGAGGACCATTGCCCGCACAAGGGCGGCCCCCTTTCCCAGGGGATCGTGCACGGCACGGCCGTCACCTGCCCGCTGCACAATTGGGTGATCTCGCTCGAGACCGGCAAGGCGCTCGGTGCCGACGAAGGCGAAGTGCGCACGATCCCCATCCGCAACGACAATGGCGCGCTGTTCGTCGCGCTTGAGAGCCTCGCACTGGCAGCGGCGGAATAAGCATGGCGCACGAGGTGAAGACCACCTGTCCCTATTGCGGCGTCGGCTGCGGCGTCATTGCGCGCGTGAGGGATGACGGCGCAGTGAGCGTCAAGGGCGATCCGGAACATCCCGCCAATTTCGGCAGGCTCTGTTCGAAAGGGTCGGCGCTCGCCGAGACGCTCGATCTCGACGGCCGCCTCCTTCACGCGGAAATCGGCGGCCGTCGCGCAGGCTGGAGCGAGGCGCTCGACCTCGTTGCCGAACGCTTTTCGCGCAGTATCGCCGAGCACGGTCCCGATTCGGTTGCCTTCTACGTCTCGGGACAATTGCTGACGGAGGACTATTACATCGCCAATAAGTTGATGAAGGGTTTCATCGGCTCGGCGAATATCGACACCAATTCCCGGCTCTGCATGTCCTCCTCCGTCGCGGGCCACCGCCGGGCCTTCGGTTCCGACACGGTGCCGGGCGCTTACGAGGACCTGGAGCTCGCCGAACTCGTGGCGCTGACGGGCTCCAATCTGGCCTGGTGCCATCCGGTGCTCTATCAGCGTCTCTCCGCAGCCAAGGCAAACCGCCCGGAGATGAAGATCGTCGCCATCGACCCCCGGCGCACGATGACCGCGGACATCGCCGACATGCATCTGGCAATCGCGCCCGACGGAGACGTCGCCCTCTTCAACGGCCTGCTTGCCCATCTCGCCGCAAGCGGTGCGGTCGACCGGAACTATATCTCGAATTACACGAGCGGCTTCGACGAAGCCGTCGCGGCCGCATCCAGGTTCGAGCTTCCCGCGCTTTCCAAGGCGACCGGGCTGACAGTGGCGCAGCTTCGCGCCTTCTTCCGGCTCTTCGAGGCGACCGAAAAGGTCGTGACCTGTTACAGCCAGGGGGTAAACCAGTCTGCCGCCGGGACGGACAAGGTCAATGCCATCATCAACTGCCATCTTGCGACCGGCCGCATCGGCCGGCCGGGAATGGGACCCTTCTCGCTGACCGGGCAACCCAATGCGATGGGTGGGCGGGAGGTCGGGGGGCTGGCAAATATGCTTGCCGCCCATATGGACATCGAGAAATCGCTCCACCGGGATCAGGTACGGCGCTTCTGGAGCGCGCCGGCAGTGGCGAGCAAGCCCGGCCTCAAGGCGGTGGACATGTTCCGCGCGGTCGCAGACGGACGCATCAAGGCGCTGTGGATCATGGCGACGAACCCGGTCGTCTCGATGCCCGACGCCGATGCCGTCGAAGCGGCGATCAAAGCCTGCCCCTTCGTGGTCGTCTCCGACATCGTGAGAGAGACCGACACGGCCCGCCACGCCCACGTGCTCCTGCCCTCGCTCGGCTGGGGCGAGAAGGACGGTACGGTCACCAATTCCGAGCGCCGCATCTCGCGCCAGCGCCCCTTTCTCGCAGCCCCCGGCGAAGCGCGGCCCGACTGGTGGCAACTCGCCGAAGTCGGAAGGCGCATGGGCTTCGCCGCGGCCTTCACCCATGGTTCACCAGCCGAGATCTTCGCCGAGCACGCCGCGCTTTCGGGGTTCGAAAACGAAGGACGCCGCGATTTCAACATCAGCGCCCATGCGGAGATCGACGGCCCAGCCTATGACGGACTGAGGCCGTTTCAGTGGCCGCAGCCCCAGGGCAGCGCGCCGCAGAGGAAGCGGTTCTTTGCCGAGGGCGCATTCTATCATCCGGATGGCCGCGCGCGCCTCGTCGCGGTCGAGGTGCCACGGCCAAGAAGTGCTAACGATGCTTTCCCCTTCACGCTCAACACCGGCCGGGTGCGCGACCACTGGCATACCATGACGCGCACGGGCAAGAGCGCCCGGCTGTCGGGCCATCTCGCCGAGCCCTTCGTCGAGATTCATCCGCGTGACGCACAGGGGGCCGGCATCAGCGACGCTGACCTCGTCACCCTGGAAAGTCCGAACGGGGCGGCGATCGTCCGGGCGCTGGTCACCGACCGGCAGGCGGAAGGCAATCTCTTCGTGCCCATGCACTGGAACGACCAGTTCGCCTCCAAGGCCCGGATCGATGCGCTGGTTGCGCCGGTCACCGACCCGGTCTCCGGCCAGCCGGCGTCGAAGAACATGCCGGTCCGTGCGAGCCGCTTTGCGGCCGCCGCCTATGGCTTCGCGGTTTCGGCGCGTAAACCTCAGGAACTCGACGCCGCCTATTGGGCGCTCGCCAGGGCCGAGGGCGGGTGGCGGGTGGAACTCGCCTTCGCCGAAACGAATGCCGACTGGCTCGACTGGTGCCGGAAGACCTTTGCGATCGCCGCCGGGATCGAACCGATCGGCTATACGGACCGCACCTCCGGCGAGCTTCGCCTGGCCTTTTTCGAAGGGGACCGGCTGCTCGCTACCCTGTTCCTTTCTTCGCGGCCGGTCGCCGTCGCGCGCAGCTGGGCGGTATCGCAGCTCGGCGCTTCGCACCACAATCTCGCCAAGCGCTTCGCGGTAACCGCCGGCCGCCCGGGCGCCAACACGCCCGATCCGGGCGCGACCGTCTGCTCGTGCTTCAGCGTCGGCGTCAACCAGATCACTGCCGCCGTCCGCGACGGTTGCCACAGCGTCGAAGCGGTGGGCGAGAGGCTCAGCGCCGGCACCAATTGCGGCTCCTGCCGCGCGGAGATCAAGGGAATCATAAATGGCTGCCTCACCCTCGCTGCGGAGTAATCTGGCCCAAAAGCCTCAACGCGTGGCCGCACTCGCGACGCTGCCGCTCTTCTGGCCCCTGAACGGCAAACAGGCCGTCGTCGCCGGCGCCAGCGATGCGGCCGCCTGGAAGGCCGAGCTGCTGGCGGCCTGCGGCGCCGAAGTTCACGTCTACGCGCCACATGCGTCGCTGAGCGATCTCTTCCTCGACCTCCTCGCCCGTGGGCCCGCACATGATCGCGGCCGGCTCATTCACCACGACCAGGCGTGGCATGTCGGTGTTTTTCGCGACGCGGCAATCGCCGTTGCCGATTGCGACGAGCAATCCGATGCGGAAGCATTCTTCCTGGCCGGGCGGAGCGCCGGCGTGCCTGTCAACGTCATCGACAGACCGGCCTTCTGTGCGTTCCAGTTCGGATCGATCGTGAACCGCTCGCCCGTGGTCGTCGCGATCTCGACGGACGGCGCGGCACCGATCCTGGCGCAGGCGCTCCGCCGGCGGATCGAAGCCCTGCTGCCGCCGGCACTCAAACAGTGGGCGACGGTGGCGCAGGCGATCCGCGACCGCGTGAACGCGCGGCTGAAACCAGGCGCCGCGCGCCGCGCCTTCTGGGAGCGCTTCGTCGACCGGGTCTTTCTGGATGCACCGGAGGAGGGTGTAGAGACGCGGCTGATGGCGGAGGTGGATCGTCTGGTCACGCGCCCCTCCGCCATCGGCCGCGTCACCATCGTCGGCGCCGGACCCGGCGACGCGGAACTCCTTACCTTGAAGGCGGTTCGCGCCCTGCAAGCCGCCGACGTGATCCTCTTTGACGAATGGATCCCTGACGACGTCCTGGAACTGGCGCGCCGGGAGGCAAGGCGCGTCCCCGTCGCGCCGAGCGCCAAGGGTCGAAGCAGAGACATCGCGGCTCTCGTCGGGGAAGGGAAGCGCGTTGTGCGCCTTCGGTCCGGGAACCCGATGGCGCTTGCCGGTACCGTCGAGGAGATCGCAGCGCTTGAAGGCCTTGGAGTTCCTGTCGAGATCGTGCCGGGTGTCGAGGCGGCACCTTGCCGTTCCGGCGTGATCCAGGTGGCCTTCCGCCGGAGGGAGGTCTCGCAACCGGGCCTGCGCGCTGCCCATTGATGCAGACCGGGTGAACGCAACCGCTCAGGAGGCGGAGCCCGCGGAGCGGTTGGCGTTCCGCGATGCCTCCAGCCGATCGATGAACGGCCGTTGCGCAACATTTATCTTGCTGCGCGCCTCCTCGAGCGTGAACCATCCGGCGCGGTCGACCTCCGGGAAGACCTGCATCCTGCCGCTCCGCGGCGGCCACTCTGTCTCGAACACGTTGCTGCGCAGGCTGGCTACGTCGAATTCACTCTCATGCGCATAGGCCGTGACGAGCTTGCCGCCCTTCTGGCGCTCCTCGCCGAGAAACTCCAAGGGGCCCGTTATCGCGATGCCGGTCTCCTCGAGGAACTCCCGGCGCGCAGCGGCTTCCGGCTCTTCATCGGCATCATACTCACCCTTCGGGATCGACCAGGCGCCGAGGTCCCTGTTCATCCAGAAAGGCCCGCCCGGATGGACGAGCAGAACGAGGAGGTTGCCCGCCTCGTATCGATAAAGCAGAACGCCCGCACTTTTCTTCGGCATTTCGACCTATCCGTTTGAAACTGCGCACCTCCGACGGAACCACACTCAGTTTGCTCATCCCGCTCTAGATCACGATGCTTTTAGGTCGGGTCGACCTAAACATGAACGTGATCGTTTCCAAAAAGTTAGAGCGGGATGCGGGCGGAAAACCGCACACACTTTTCCTCATCCCGCTCTAGGAGGAACCCTCCTTCTTCGTCGCCAGCATGTCGGCGATCTCCATCGGGAACGGGAAGATTATCGTCGAGTTCTTTTCGCCGGCGATGACATTCAAGGTGCTGAGATAGCGCAATTGCATCGCCTGCGGTTTCCGGGCGAGAATTTCGGCCGCTTCCAGCAGTTTCGCCGCGGCCTGCTGCTCGCCCTCGGCATTGATGACCTTGGCGCGCCTTTCGCGTTCGGCCTCGGCCTGGCGCGCTATCGCCCGGATCATCGATTCGTTGATGTCGACATGCTTGATCTCGACGGTAGCGACCTTGATGCCCCATGCATCGGTCTGCACGTCGAGGATCTTCTGAATGTCCTCGTTCAGACGGTCGCGCTCCGCCAGCATCTCGTCCAGATCGTGCTTGCCAAGTACTGATCTCAGCGTCGTCTGGGCGAGCTGGCTCGTCGCGGCCATGAAATCCTCGACCTGGATCGTCGATTTCTCCGCGTCGATGACCCGGAAATAGATCACAGCACTGACCCGCACCGAAACATTGTCGCGCGAGATCACGTCCTGGCTCGGCACGTCGAGAACACGGGTCCTGAGATCGACGCGCACCATCTGCTGCACATAGGGAAGGAGCAGGATCAGCCCCGGTCCCTTCACGCCGGTGAAACGGCCGAGCGTGAAGATCACGCCGCGTTCATATTCCCTGAGGATCCTGATCGCATAGGCGACGACGATCAGCAGGAACAGGAGCGCGGCGGCAAAGGGCGCAAGATTTCCAAGCCAGGTCATGAGCGGTCTCCATCTCCTCCGGGCGCAGCGTTGCGCGCCACCTTGAGCGTGAGGCCCTCACGGCCGACGACCATCACGTCCTCTCCCGGGCCAAGCGATTCACTGCTGACGGCCCTCCACCGCTCGCCATGCGCGATCACGTAGCCGTCCGCTCCCGCCCAACTGTCGACCTTGCCGGAAATGCCGATCATCTCTTCCGCGCCGGTGGCGACCTTGTGCCGGCGGGACACAAGGGCGAGACGGGCGACCAGCAGACTGAAAGCCAGGCTGGCTATCGCAATACCGCTCAGTGCAGGCCAGGACACCTGCAGTCCGGGCATATCCGTATCGAAGAGAATGGCAGCGCCCAGCACCAGGGCAACGGTGCCGCCGAGGCCGAGCACGCCGAAAGACGGCGCATGCGCCTCCGCCACCAGCAGCCCCGCCCCGAGGAGGATGAGGCCGACGCCGGCATAGCTGACCGGCAGCACCGCAAGCGCGTAGAGACCGAGCAGGAGGCTTATGCCGCCGATTGTACCCGGCACCACTGTGCCGGGCGCGAGAAACTCGAAGATGAGCCCGTAGAGTCCCACCATCATCAGGAGGAGTGCGACGTTCGGATTGGTGATCACCGACAGCAGGCGCGTCCGCCAGTCCGGCGGCAGATCCTCTATGGCGAGCCCGGACGTATCGAGCCGGACATCGGATTGGCCGATGCGGACGGCGCGGCCGTGGGCCTGCTTCAAGAGGTCGTCGACGCTGACGGCGGTGAAGTCGATGACCTGCTCGCGCGTGGCTGCGGCGGAGGAAAGGCTCGCGGCCTCGCGCACGGCCCGCTCCGCCCAGTCGACGTTGCGGTTGCGCAACTCCGCGAGGCCGCGGATATAGGCGACCGCATCGTTGATGAGTTTCGCTTCGCCGGCATTGGCCGGTTTGCGAGGCTCCGGCTTGTCCGGATCGCCAGGCTTTTCCTCGCCTTCCTGCTCGTCATTGCCAAACAATCCTCCGCCGATGGCGATCGGCGTCGCGGCGCCCAGATTCGTCCCCGGCGCCATGGCCGCAATGTGGCTCGCATAGAGGATATAGGTGCCGGCGCTTGCCGCCCGCGCTCCGCTGGGAGATACGAAACTCGCGACCGGCACGGGAGAATCGAGGATGGCGCGTATGATGTCGCGCATCGACGTATCCAGTCCGCCGGGCGTGTCCATCTGCAGGACCACCAGCGCGGCGCCGCGATCCCTGGCCTGCTGAAGGCCGCGCGTCACATATTCTGCCGCGGCGGGGCTTATGGCGCCGTTGACGTGCAGGACGAGCGCCGTGCGCTCGGCTCCGGGCACCGGCGTGACAGGAAATGCGAAGGCCGACAGGAGACTGAACAACAGGATGAGGATGCGAGCCATTCGCCGTCGATACCTCACGGCTTCTCGTCTGCGGGCGCAGGCGGATAGCTGCAAACCACCTCGCCCGCTCCACCTTTCGTCGAAAATCAACGCATCCCAATATAGTGCAGAATCGCGGAAAGCGTAAGCGATGCCGCAGGCATGCTGCCGCAGAAGTTGCATCGGCGTTGCCGGGACGGGCGTCAGCCGGCCGGTGCCGCGGCCGAGTGCGGACGCGCGCCCCGGTGCACCCGGCGCGCCTGTGCCAGCGCGGCTATCTGCGCCGCCACGAAAATGGCGTGGTCGTTGACCTGCGGCAGGCCCATGAGTTCGCCAAAGGTGCCGCGGGCGAGAGGACCGGCGACGAAGAGGTCGTCCACCTCCCTGCCTTCGCTGTCGAGCGCCCTGCTGGTTTCGCTGCAGGCGAGGCCCAGTCCGACCGTGTCGGGGCGCAGATAGCCTGCGGCTCCGAGCGACTCCAGCCAGGACTGGCTTTGCAGGATCGACCGGTGCGCCGGGCCGGTGGTGATCACCACGGCGTCGAATTCCCCTTCTTCCGTTCCGCCGGCCCGCCGCCTCCGGAAAGTAACCGCGACATTCTTGCCGACGCGCGCAATATGAGCGATCGAACCGGCGAGGACGCGTATATCGCCGTCCCTCAGCCCCGCGCTCACGACCGCATCGATTTGCGGAGCCACACGAAAACGGTGCACATCCCAGAAAGGCCGCACGTGACGGACAAGCCGCCGCCGCTCGGTCATGGGCAGATTGCGCCAGATCTCACCGCCTTGTGCTCTGAGCGCATCGAGGACCGCATGCCATGTAAAGCCTTCCGCTTCCGCATCGAGGATCGTCCGGCGCACCTGGGAGAGCAACTTCGCTGCCGATCTCCAAGGCCGCGAGACGAAGTCGCCATAGGGGTCCTGCGCCCGGTCGGCATGTCCACGCGAACGCAGACCCCTGCGGGAAAAGGCGGTGATCGGCCCTTTGTGCCCGCGCCTGCGCAGAGTGGCGATCACGTCGGCGGAAGTCAGTCCCGTGCCGATGATCAGCACGCGGTCACCGGACCGGATCCTGTCGAGCGCATCCGGCTCGGTCGAATCCGGTACGTACCGTGGGTGCCCGGCGAGGACAGCGCCGATGCCCGCGGGCGCCTGCGGGGCCGGGTGCGTCGTCGCCACCACCAGCACGTCGGCGCGCCTTAGCGTCCCGCCCGCCCCGCGAACTGCCCAGGCCGCTCCCTGACGCTCGACGGCGATCACCCTCTCCCGATGGTGTGCGATGCGCCCGTGTTCCAGGAACGGCGCGATCGTCTCGGCGACATAGCGACCGAAGAGCTGCCGGGCGGGATAGAGATGGCCGTCGCGGGCAAGCGCCTCGGGATCGTCGCGCGGTTCGCCCCGAAGCTCGAGCCAGCGCATGAAATGGTCGGGATCGTCCGGATCGATGCTCATGCGCGCGGCCGGGACATTGACGCGATGCGCGGGCTCCGCGGTATCGTATGCAAGGCCGCATCCCAGCCGCTCCCGCGGCTCGAACAGGGCAATCTGCCAGCCATCCATGGCGCGATCCCGCGCCAGGTGCGTCGCGACCACGGCACCGGTGAAGCCGCCGCCGATGATTGCGACGGTCGGGCGCGTGCTGTAATGGTCGACGGCATCCATCATATCGAAGACCTGCTGCGCAGCGACGACCGTGCCGTCGTTGAGTCAACCGTGTGAATTTGCCTGGCCGCTACTGCCCACAGCGGTCCGGGTGATCGGCATTCGTCGACCACCAATCCGGCCGCCGAGGTAGCGTCTATCCGGCTTTCAGCGCCAGTCGCTTGCCTGTCGCGATAAGCCTTGCTGCCGCATAGGTCTGGGTGACGATCTCAGGTACGAGGTCGATGTCGGGCAGGCTCCCCAATCCGAGCGGACCGATCGCGAAGAGGTTCGGCGTGCGTCCACACGGGCTCAAGACTTCTCCCGTCGGACTGACCGCTATGCCGAGCTCGAGTTCATCGGGTTCGGCAAGCCCGCCCGCAAAAAGACTCCGGAGCAACGGCGTACCAAGGTCCGGGGCGGAACAGCGGCATTCGATCACCTGATCGGCCCTGAGCAGTTCCTCGGCATGCTGGCCCGCCCAGCGCACCATGATGCCTTCCGGCAGTCGCCGCCCCGCCCGCCCGCGGCGAAGCACGGTCCGCCCCTCGGCAAGTTCCTGCTGCAGCCGCGCGTGGACAGCCGCCGGGAGGCGGTTTCTGTGGCTGTCGTAGATGGCCCGCAGGTGACGGTTGAACTGCCGCTTTTCCTGCGCCGAGAGCGATTGCCAGAGCGAGCGCGCCCGCCGGCGCAGGCCGTTCATGGCAGACTGCCAGCTTTGCCCCTTCGCTTCGGCTTCGGCGCAGGCCTGACGCACGAACCGAACGATCCGGCGCAGGCCCTGCGGCATCGGATCGACGGGGAAACTCGGGGCTGCTGCGAGCTGCGTATGCGCCTGCGGCAGGAAGCCGTGGCGCGAAACGAGCGTGACTTTTCCCGCATAACCGTTATCGCGCATCTGGAAAAGCTGGTCGACCACGCGAATGCCGCTGCCGAGCAGGACCGCGTGGCGCGGGTCGACGAGGCGGCGCGTCCGCATAAGCGGTCGCTCCTCGTCAGAAACCTCGAGGTCGCGTGGATGCACGCCGAAGCCCGTTGCAAGAATGACGATGTCGCATGCGTCATGTCCGCCGTCGCGCACAAGGCTGAAGCGACCACTTGCGAGTTTCCGCAAGCCTGTGACCTGCTCGTGGGAGAACCTCACGGTGATGTCGGAACGTCGGGCAAGCGCCTCGGAAAAGCGCTGATGCACGTAGTCGCTGAAGATGCCTTTCGGCACGAAAATCTGCCGAAAGCCCGGGATTGCCGCCGGAACGGCTGTTCGGAACTCATCATTGGCGCAAAGCCAGTCGTTGAAATCGTCGGGCTGGCCGGCCGCGACCGAGAGGTCGCGCACCCGGCTGTTGAGAATCTCGCAGCGCTGCGCCGCGGAAAAGGCCTGGCCGCCGTTGATCGATGGATGCGGGTCGTACATGGTGAGGTGGAACGATCCCCGCATCGACTTCATTAGCGCGATCGCCATCATGATGCCGGAAAATCCACGGCCGACGATCGCAATCAACGGCTTCGAGGACGAGGCGGCCGTCGCTGACCTGTCGGCAAACAATCCAAGAACGGTCATGTGAGCTCCTTTCGCGAGCTGGCTGTCGCTCCGTGATCTGGGCAACTCTTAAGCAGGACTTCGAGACACACAAAAGCTCTGGTGAATTTCACGGGGTCGTATACCGCTCGCCCGTCGGGATTTTCCGGATCGACGCGCCAGCCAAAGAACGCCTTGCGCCGCCTCCTTCCCGCTTCAAGCGAAATAATTCTCCGGCCGAATACCGCCTAGCGCGCGCAATGGCCGCTGCAGGACTTCCAGTTCTTGCATGTTGTACCCTCAAATCGACTCCGACGTAAGAAACATGCGGCAACGTTTCGGCCTATGGTGGTCATCCTTTTCGGAGTAATCTATAATTTTTATATTCTATTGCAAAGTTGGCCAACGGCAAGCTATTTTGTCGAGGGGACGGCAACGGCACGCCGTCGACACGCATACCCCGCTGTTTTGCAAGGGAATTTTCTTACTCCAAGCAATCACCCCTACCGAGCGCCCACCTGCGCGACCGCTTCCGGGAGGGGCTGGAAGAAAATAGCGTCTGCTCCATACTAGAGGGCGGCGGCAATGCTCCACGGAGGGACAAGGATGGGGAACATCTCGCAATTCGCCGGAAAGACCAAGCCGACGCCGCACCGCATCGAGAGCGAGGAAGAGGCCCTGGCGATTGCAAGGGAGTTGGCGCTCCGGTTCTCCGATCGCGCCAGCGAGCGCGACCTGGAGCGCGTCCTTCCTCACGACGAACTCGACCAGTTGGCCCAATCGGGGCTGCTGGCGATCAGCATTCCATCGGAATACGAGGGCATCGACGTCTCCAACGTCGTGCTTGCCGAGATCACGGCGATCCTGTCGGAGGCCGACAGCTCCATTGGTCAGATCCCGCAAGGCCACTTTTACGTCCTCGAGGCGCTGCGTCAGCATGCCACCGAAGAGCAGAAACAGTTCTTCTTCGGTCGCGCCATGGCAGGGGACCGCTTCGGCAGCGCACTTTCGGAAAGCGGCGACAAGATCATCGGCGACGAGAAAACCCGGATCACCGGGAATGGCGCGGGCTACCGCATCAACGGCCGGAAGCAATATTGTACGGGCGTTCTCTTCGCCGACTGGCTCGCGATCTCCGCGCTCGACGCCGCCGACCGCATGACCATGTCATTCGTTCCGCGCGCAGCGGACGGCGTCCGGATCATCGACGACTGGGACAGTTTCGGACAGCGCGTCACCGGCAGCGGCACCGCGGTCCTTGAGAAAGTTCATGTGGATCTCGGTTCTGTCGTGCCGCATCACCGCGGCTTCGAGCGACCGAACACGGTCGGTTCCGTCGGCCAGATCATCCATGCCGGCGTCGATCTCGGAATCGCGCGGGCGGCCTTCCGGGAGACCCTCGATCTCGTCCGAGACGCGGCAGTTGCCAAGGGCAACGGCATGGAGCGGGCATCGGAGGATGCTTTGACGACCGCCAGGGTCGGCGAAGTCGCAATACGCCTCGAGGCGGCCACCGCGCTCATCGAGCATGCCGGTCGCAAGGTCGATACCGCTCAGGTCGATCCGACCGAGGAACACGCGGTCGAAGCCAGCCTCTCGGTTACCGCCGCCAAGGTCCTTGCCGCCGAGGCCGCACTGGAGGCAGCCAATGCGCTTTTCGATCTCGTCGGCTCCGCCTCTGCCAAAGTCGCGCTCAATCTCGACCGCTATTGGCGCAACGCCCGCGCCCACGCACTGCAGGACCCGGTGCGCTGGAAACATCACCTCGTCGGCAACTACCACCTCAAGGGCGTAAAGCCGCGCGGCGGGCTGCTGTGAGGACGAACGTTCGCGTTGATGACTTCAAGGTGTGGACGTTAACCAATGTCTGCCGCGGGGGGACCGCATCCTCCGCCCTCATCCCTGTGCTGTCACAGGGATGAGAGCGCCGCGTCTGCGGTGCGGAAGAGTGTTTTTTCAGCCCAAGGACTTGGGCTGGCTGGATACCTGTGACAGGCACAGGCATGAGGCGTTGGGGAGGAGTGGCGTTACACCGATGTAGCGGGTATGCAAGCCCGGCTTATAAGAGGTATCGAAGGGGCCGCGCTCAGCCCGCTTCGCTGAGAAGCGGGGCTACGGCGGCCTCTCTCTCGCTTGCTGCAAATTGCGCGAGCGTCATGTTGTCGAGGATGTCGGCCACGGCATCGCGCACGACGATCATCGAACGGCGCACGTGACAGGTTTCCGGGTCCGAACAGTCGTCGCAGACTTCATAGGCCGTGCGGCTCGCACAGCGGATCGGCGCCAGCGGCCCGTCGAGCGTCCGGATCACCTGACCGACGCGGATCTCGGATGCGGGCCGCGCCAGCGCGTAGCCGCCGCCCGGGCCTTTCTTCGAGCGAAGAAAGCCGGCATTCCTGAGTTCGAGCATGATCGTGTCGAGAAACTTCTTCGGCAAGTTGTTGCGAAGGGCGATTTCCGTGATGAAAGCCGTTTCGCCCGGCTGAAGCTGGGCAAGATCGACCATCGCCTTCAAACCGTACTTTCCTTTTTTTGTCAGCATGAGAACATCGCTTTCGAGAAGGATCGCGGCAAACGAGAAAAGCACGCGATCTTTATCGCGACCGCGACCCAGACACATCGATCCCGATCACGCGGATCGTCCAATTCTCGAGAGCCAAGTGCCGTTTCCCAGCCTGCCGAGCCAATCTGCCACGGCTCGCTTACTTCGGCATCCTAGGATTCAGTTATAGATCAAGCCTAAAGTGGCGGCAAGGAAATCAATTCACCTGCTACATAGATTTACTCTAATTAGCGCCGCATATCGCATCAAAAAACGGCGCAGTGCGAAACGAATTGTGAGTTCTTCTGCTGCCGCCGGGCTCTCAGCGCCTTTTGCGCGCCTTCGACTCGAAGGGATTCTCCGACGCTCGGAAATGCACGCGGATCGGCACGCCCGGCAGGTCGAAGTCGTTTCGCAATCCGTTGATGAGGTATCGGGTGTAGGACTCCGGCACCGCCTCGGGGCGTGTGCAGGAAATCATGAAACCCGGTGGCCGCGCCTTGACCTGCGTCATGTATTTGAGCTTGAGGCGGCGGCCCGAGACGGCCGGCGGGGGATGCTGCACCTGCTGCGATTCCAGCCACCGGTTGAGGCGCGCCGTGGAAATGCGCCGGTTCCAGACCTTGTCCGTTTCGATGATGGCCTGCATGAGCCGGTCGAGGCCATAACCGGTGTGCCCGGAAATCGGCACTGCACGGATGCCGCGCGCCTGCGGCAACAGCCGCTCGGTCTTTTCGCGCAAGTCTACAAGCAGTGCCTGCCAGTTCTCGACGAGATCCCATTTGTTGAAGGCAAGCACGGCTGCACGCCCCTCGCGCAGCACCAGATCGACGATCTGCAGGTCTTGCTTCTCGAAAGGGACCGTGGCGTCGAAGACGATGACGACGGTCTCGGCGAAGCGGATCGCCCGCAACGCATCCGCAACAGAGAGCTTTTCGAGCTTCTCCTGAACCTTCGCCTTGCGGCGCATGCCGGCCGTATCGAACATCTTTATCGTGCGGCCGCGCCAGTCCCATTCGACGGAGATGGAGTCGCGGGTAATGCCCGCCTCCGGCCCCGTCAGCAGCCGGTCTTCGCCAAGGAACCGGTTGATCAGGGTCGACTTTCCGGCATTCGGCCGGCCGACGATCGCCACCCGGAGCGGCTTGGTTTCGTCATAGGCGGGCTCGACCTCTTCGTCCTCGGTACCTTCACCGGCAGCGGGGCGGATATCCACATTCGTCTCGGCAACGTCTTCCGCTGGCGGGAACGCCCTCTCCTCGCCGAGTGCGGCGACGATCGCGTCGCGCAGATCGAGCATGCCCTGGCCGTGTTCGGCCGAGATCGGGCAGGGTTCACCGAGGCCGAGCGTGAAGGCGTCGTAAAAGCCGCCCTCGGAGCCGCGGGCCTCGGATTTGTTGGCGACGACGACGACGGGCTTGCCCCGGCGGCGCAGCATCTCGGCGAGCGTCTGATCTGCCGGCGTCAGGCCCGCCTTGGCATCGACGACGAAGAGCGACAGATCCGCCTCATCGATGGCCGCCTCGGTCTGCGCCCACATCCGCCCCTGCAGGCTGTCAGGTGACGATTCCTCGAGACCGGCCGTATCGATGATGCGGAACTTGAGGTCGACCAGCTTCGCGTCGCCCGGACGCCGGTCGCGGGTAACCCCCGGCGTATCGTCGACGAGCGCCAGCTTCTTGCCAACCAGGCGGTTGAACAAGGTGGACTTGCCGACATTTGGGCGCCCGATAATGGCGACGGTGAAGCTCATCTTTACATCCGTGCTAAAGCGCCTCGCGTTCAGTGGAATTCACGCGACGCGCTTTAAGTTTCTGTTTTTGTGCATGCCGCTATCCGAAAACCGCTAGGCACTTCGGGCGACATGCTTCTAGCGTCAGGCCTTGCCCGTCGACGCGATCACATCCAGCAGCATCTGCGCCCGATTCATGATGCCGCGCGGGCTTTGCGCGTCGTCGACGATCTGCTGGAACCAGCTCTTCGCCTTGGCATAGTCACCGGCCTTGTAGGCCGAAAGGCCAAGCGCCTCGCGCGCCGAATGACGCATGGCATTCTGCGGAACGGCCAGTTGCTCGACCTCGGATGACACCTGCTCGTAGGTTCCCGCATCGATAAGCAGATAAGCCGCTCGCAGCCGAGCCGCATCGCGGAGCGCGGCCGGAATACGCGTATCCCTGCCGATCCCGGAGAACGCGGCGACTGCCGCATCCGTTTCACCCTTTTGCGCCTGCAGCGTCGCAACGCGCAGCTGCGCCAGAACCGGATAGGATCCGTAACCGTCCTTCTCGAGCTCCGTCAGAGCGGCGAGCGCCTCGTCCGACTTGTTCTCCCGGGCAAGGTTGAGCGCCGCGAGGAAGGTGTCGCCCGATTGCGACGAGGAGGCCTCCTGCCAGTAATCGTATCCGACCTTGCCGACGGTGCCGAGCACGATCAGAACGGCAATCCCGATGATGATGCCGCCGAAGCGCGTCCAGACGGCCTTCATCTGGTCCGAGCGGAGTTCGTCATTGACCTCGCGGATAAAGCTGTCGTCCTGGTTTACCATGTCCCGTCCCGGCCGCCCGGCCTGATCTGAAGAAGTTGGCGCGTTCTACCCGATTTTACGCCTGATGTAAGGGGGAGATCGACATTTAGAGGACGACCGGCTGAACGCCTATCAGAAGTTCATGCAGCTTCCAGACGAAGAGCACAAAGGCGACGAGGCCGATAACGACCGCCAGGACGTCGTTGCGCGCCGATTTGAACACGGGAAGCACCTTCTCGCCCGCGCGCTCGCGCCGTTTCAACGAGATGCGCAGGATCACCGCCCAGGCGAGAAAGGAACCGAAGAGCAGGACCGAGGACGTCTCGCCATTCGCAAGGAGGTGCGCCAGCGCCCATATCTTGATCGAGAGGACCTGCGGATGCTTCAGTGCGACGGCGATGCGGCCCGCCGGCAGGAAGCCGGCGGCAAGCACGATGAAGGCGACGAGCATCAGCAGAAGGGCGATATGGCGCAGGAATATCGGCGGATCGTAGAGCATGCCCGTTTCGCCACGCGCCTGACCGAAGCCGTAGATGATCAGACAGAGGCCGACGAGGCTGACGATCGTATAGAGCCCCATCCATGTGCCCTTGCCACGGCTGTCGATGATGCCGGCACGAAAGCCGGGCGCAACCACGCGGACGAGGTGCATGCTGAGAAATATGATGATGCCGAGAACGAGTATGGCCATGGGTCACCGCTTGTTTGAGATGTCGGGCCGCTACAGCGCCGCGCTTTGCCGATCCACCTCACTACGCACTACCTTCGATAGCGCCTATTTTCCAGCCCAATCAAAGGATTGCCGCAATTTCCGGACAACTGCGACGAAACCAAACGTCACAGTTGAAACATGATTCGTATTTTCCTGGCTTTATCACTCGCTCTTTTTCCCGCTCTCGCCCTAGCCGATCCGCCGCCGGCACCCCCGTCGCCGAATGGCAAACAGCTTGTAGTCATCTCCTTCGACGGCGCGCACGACAACGCGCTTTGGGAGAAAAGCCTTGCCATGGCAAGGCGAACGGGCGCGCATTTCACCTATTTCCTCTCCTGCACCTTCCTGATGACGAAGGCCGACGGGAAGCAGACCTACCGGGCGCCCGGACAGAAGCAAGGACGTTCGAATGTCGGCTTCGCACAAAGCCGCGAAGAGCTCGCTGTCCGCGTCGGCCACATCTGGCAGGCGCATCGCGAAGGTCACGACCTCGGCAGCCACGCCTGCGGCCATTTCGACGGCAAAGGCTGGAGCAAGGCCGATTGGGAGCGGGAGTTTTCCGCCTTCCGCGTGGCGCTCGCCGAAGCCTGGAAGAAAGCCGGCAAGCCGGAGGCCGAGCCGGAAGGCTGGGCCGATTTCGCGAAGAACGACATCAAGGGCTTTCGCGCACCCTACCTGTCACTCAGCGACGGCCTGGTGCCTGCACTCGAGGCGTTCGGTTTCAGCTATGATGCGAGCCTCGTGACCAAAGGGCCCGGCTGGCCCAGCTTCGTCGGCGGTCTGCCGCGCTTCGGCCTGCCGCTCATTCCCGAAGGTCCTTCCCACCGGCCGGTTATCGGCATGGACTACAATCTCTTCGTCCGCCATTCGATGGGTGTCGAGAACAAACGCGACAGCGCCCGCTTCGAGGAGCGGACGCTTGCGGCTTTCCGCAATGCCTTCCGGAAGGAATATGAAGGCAAGCGGATCCCTCTTCAGCTCGGCTTCCACTTCGTGGAAATGAACGGCGGCGCCTATTGGCGGGCGCTCGATCGCTTTCTCTCGGAAACCTGCAGCAAGCCGGAGGTCGCCTGCGTCAGCTATGCCGAGGCGTTGCCGATTATCGAGGCTGCGAGAAGGAAGGCGGATCGCTCCGCCTTCTGATGCCGCCGTTACAGAGCCAGCTCTTCCTTACCGCCAGCGTCGATGAACTGCCGGTCGATTTCCGGCAGCGGCTCGTCGACCAATACCGACTCAAAGGCTTTAAGGCGTTTGTAGATCGACAGGAGCTCGACGATCGTCGTCCAGGAATTGACGAGATACTGGAAGGACTCCCGCACCTGCCCGAACACATTCAGGACCTGGTTCATGACGCCGAGTGTGAGCTTTCCCGCCACGATTGCCGGGACCAGCACGAAAGTGCCGAAGAGATTGTCGGCCTGCAGGTAGAAAATGCGGGCAATATTGAAGTACATGTAATGGAAATACAGGCGAAAATAGTTGCGCCTGACATTGTCGAAGAGCTGTGCGAGCGTTATCGGATCGGCACGGTCTTCGTGGTCCTCGCCATAGACCAGTTCCTTCCGGTATGCGGCTTCGACGCGCTGATTGCGAAATTCCAGTCCCGGAAGCTTGATGCCGACTGCGGCCAGGAAAACCGTACCAAAGACCGACCAGAATACGGCCGCCCAGACAAGGGCGTGCGGTATCTCGCCGACAATGGGCAGGACGTTCACCTGTTCGGAAAACTTGAAGAGTACCGGGAGAAAGGCGATCAGCGTCATGATAGAGCTGACGAGACCAACACCCAGCCTCTCGACTGTGCTGGAGAAACGCATCGTGTCCTCTTGCACACGCTGCGATGCGCCTTCGACGTGGCGCAGTCTGGGCCAATGCGCGACATAAAATTCGTTCATCGCCGTGCGCCAGCGAAAGATGTAATGGCTGACGAAAAAGAGGTTGAGCACACCGACCGTCACCGCCACGAAGGCTATTCCCGAAAATCCGATCATTCCCGAATAGAGCTGCCCTGCTGTGACCGGCGCCGTACGCGCCAGCGCCTGCTGGATCAAATCATAGAAAGGGCCGTACCACGCGTTGATCGCGACGCTGACCTGAACCGAAAAATAGGTATTGAAAATGATCAGAGCCGTGCCGAGTACCGACCAATACTGCCACCGATGCGGGCTGTAGGCGAACCAGAACGCTGCGAATAGCCCTGCGACCACCGCATAATAGATGTAAAACCAAAGAAAAGGGGTGGACCAGAAAACGGACACGCCGATGACGGGTTCCTGTCCTGGAGGAAGCGGCGGCAAGCCCAGGTAGGCGCCAATGTCCCGCCCCCCGGCATACCAGGCAAGGACGGCGAGCAGGCTCCAGACGGCGGAAGATATGAAAAACAGCTTCGGCTTGGGGAAGAAGGATTGGAACAAGGGACGGCACTCTCGTTTCGGGGGGTCAAGGACTTGCGTCCTGATGCGCCGAAACTAGGGCAATTCACATTCCGCAACAATTACGGAATGCGAATGTTACTGTTATTTCATGCGGCTGCCGACGCTGCCTGCCCGGCTTAGTGAGCACCCGTCATCGTGCCAAAGCTTCATTTATCCTGCGCAATTCGGCGAGAACGACGATCCCGCAGATCATGAGAACGACGGCCGCGACCAAGGTCGGCAAAGCGTAGCTTCCGGTCCGCTCCGCGAGCCAGCCGGCGACCAGCGGCCCAAGGATCTGGCCGATCCCGAAGGCGGCGGTCATGAAGGCGAGTGCCCGGCGCGGGCTTTCGGGGGCGAGTTGCCGGCCGATCTGCAGGCCATAGGCCGTGACCATCATGAAGGTGGCGCCCAGCATCAGCCCGCCGACGAGCGGCGCATAAGGCGAGGGCAAGGAGACCGTCAGCACGAGGCCGACCGCCTCGACCAGCAGGCCGATCGCATAGACGCCGGCCAGCTCGAAGCGCGGCACGGCGAAGCGCCAGAGATAGACCGACAGGGCGCCGCTGACTCCGGTGATCAGCCAGGCAAGGAACTCGACGCTGTGGCCGCCGCTTGCGTCGCGCGCCATGGCGACGAGGAAGGTGGCGGTGATCACGTAGCCGAAACCGAAAAACCCATAGGTGAGCGTCATCGCCATGAGCGGCCGCGAACGGACGAGCGGCACCTCCGGTCGGCCGCCATTGGCGGCATGACGGCTCGCCGGCAGCAGCGCGGCGACCAGGACAGTGCCCGCCAGCGCAACCAGCGCGCCCACGAACCAGTCGGCCTGCGACATCGAAAGGCCCGCGACACCTGCGAGCGGCGCAACCCAGACGGCGATAGAGGAAAGCGCGATGCCGAAACCGACGCCGCCGAAATGCACCGACGGCACGTGCTCGGACCTGGCGGCGAGCCCCTGCCCCAGCACTATCCCCGAGATGAAGACCATCGCAAAGGCGCTCGCCAGACCCGCAAGAAAGCGGATGATGGAATAGGCGAGCACCGAGGATGTAAGTCCCATAGCGGCCAGCAGCAGGGTCGTCGCGACGAGCGCCGCGAGACCGACCCCGCGTTCGCGGCCGTGGGCCCAGCCATAGCCGGCAAGCACCGCGCCTGCGAGATATCCGATGAAATTCGCCGAGGCGACGAGACCTGCATCACCAGGCGAAAGGCCGGTGTCGGTCATCATCGCCGGCAGGATGGGCGTATAGGAGAACCGGCCGAAGCCCATGGCCACCGCCATGGCGACCGCACCGGCGATCGCGATCGCTGCGAGACTTCCGCTCGAACCGCTGCCGGCGGTCTCGAAGCCGCTCGGCTCTGTCGAGTGCCTCGACCCTGGTTCGCTACGGTCCTGCCGTCTCTGGAGAGTGCTCATGCCCTCTTATTGCATCGCAGCAAGAGAGCGGCAAATCATTATAATTGAACGGTTCATTGATGGAATCGAACGATGCGCGCTGAGAAAAGCGGGAGCGGGTGTGATACCCCCCTCTGCCCTGCCGGGCATCTCCCCCTCAAGGGCAGGGCTATCGCATATGAGCGATAAGAGAAGTGAGGAATTGGTCATCCCAGCCCGCCTTTTTGATTTTCCGGCGGATAGAAGCCTTGTCGGGGTGAGATCGCAAGAGGTTGAGAGCGATCTTGCGCAAGAAGGCAATGTTCTGAGGGCCGTTGTCCTTGCGGTTTCTGGCGGCGTCCTCGCGGAAGTGGACATCCAGAACCCAATGCAGTTTGTTTTCGATTTGCCAATGGGTTCTTACAACCTCGATCAGCGCGCTCGGCGACATGGTGGTGGAGAGCAGGAAGTAGCGGACATGGCTGGTCAAATGGCCGTTGGTATGACGGCTTGTGGTCTCGACGCAGCCGATGGCCTGCAGGCCCGGAAAGTTGATATCGTCGACAGCCACAACGCTGGCGCGGCGTGTCTCGGTGCGGTCATGGGCAGTCTCGGCTGCAATCTGGATGCTCTCGACGTGGTCGGCGTCCTCGATGCGGGCGAGCGCCTGGGCCAAGAGGCCGGGCTGGTTGGCCTTCAGTGCCAGAGCATAATCGCCGCCGGCAGCGAGGATGGCGCGGGCGGTGTCGGGCCGGCAATGCAGGGCATCGGCGGTGACGATAGAGCCCTCCAGTGCCAGCAGCGCGAGCGCATCGAGAGCCCCTTGCACCTCATTGCGGCCCGGCGCGAGCTTTTGGCCGATGACCAGACCGGGACCGGCAGCCCAGACATTGACGAAGTGGAGTGGCGTGGCCTTGGCGGCGCGCCGGTAGGCACCGCGCACCGCCTTGCCATCGATCGCTACCACCCCTTCGAGACCCTGCGCAAAGCTCGCCGTGAGACGGCGAAAGGACGCATCAAAGGCATCCGGATCGAGATGGCGGAAGACGGTGGAGAAGGTGTCATGGCTGGGAATGCCATAGGGCAGCGGCACGATTGTCTTCAGCCATTTCTTCTTGGCAACGCCGAAATCGGCCATATCGGTACAGCTTTCCGCACCGCAGACAATCGCCGCAACGGCAATGAACAGGATCGACGTCAACGGATGGCGCGCATTGCGACCGCGCGGATCGGGCAAATCTTCAAAGCAAGCGGCAAATCTACTCATCGAGACCTCCAAGTCAGCGGAGAACTCCAAGAATCGATTTGCCGCAACAAAACAACCGCTTATTTGCTAAATGCGATTCCCCTGCCCTCAAGGGGGAGATCGGCAAGAGGCGATCTCCCTGCCTCTAAAATAAGCTTAAACTTGTTGCGAGACTGACGTTGACGCAGAGCGCTCCACCATCGGATCTCCCCCTTGCGGGGGAGATCCCCGGCAGGGCAGAGGGGGGTGAGACTTCCGTCGCACACTTCTCCTAAGTCGCCCTAACCCGGCAGCGTCACGACCAGCGGCCCGCTGCGGGTGACGACCACCGTGTGCTCATATTGGACAGTCGGTGCGCGCGGTTCGCTGTAGAGGGTCCAATCGTCGTCGCCGCCTTCGGCCCATTGCGCCCCCATCGACAGGAAGGGTTCGACCGTGAAAACCATGCCCTCGGTCATCCGCCGCCGCTCGGATGGGTCCGGCCAGGTTGCAATTTCGCTCGGTTCCTCGTGCAGCGACCGGCCGATGCCGTGGCTCGCCAGATTGGCGACGAGGGAATAGCGGTTCTTGCGCGCGAACTCGCCGATCGAATTGCCGATCGCGGCAAGCGACTGGCCCGGCTTGACCTGTTTCAGGCCCACCCACATCGCCCGCTTGCCGTCGCGGCAGAGCCGGTCGATCTCGGTCTTGACCGGCGGCACGGGAAAGGACGCCCCGGTATCGGCGAAGAGCCCGCCTTTTTCGGCGGAAACGTCGATATTGACGAGATCGCCCGGCTGGATCACCCGGCGGCCGGGTATGCCGTGGGCGATTTCCTCGTTGACGCTGATGCAGGTCGCGCCGGGAAAATCATAGCAAAGCTCGGGTGCCGAACGGGCGCCGGCCTCCGCCAGCACCTTGCGGCCGATCGCGTCGAGCTCGGCCGTGGTGATGCCGGGTTCCAGCGCCTCGCCCATCGCCTGGAGCGCATTGGCGCAAATGCGGCCGATTTCCTTCAGCCTTTCGAGGTCTTCGTCGTTGTTGAGGGTCATGGATGTCTCGCTTTCGCGGCCACATTTAGCGCTACGACGCCGCATATGCCAGTGGAGACGGAGGCGGCCGGCTTAAGAAGCGCGCTCCTCCGCCAGCATCTCGCGTACCAGAGGCGCGACCTTGGTGCCGTAAAGTTCGATGCCGTGCAGGATCCGGTCATGCGGCATCGGACCGATCGCCATCTGCAGCAGGAAGCGGTCGTTTCCGAAGAGCTTCCGATGCGCAACGATCTTCCTGGCAACCGTTTCCGGATCGCCAAGGAAGAGATTGCCCGTCGGGCTGATCGCCTGATCGAAGTGGGCGCGGTTGGTCGGCCCCCAGCCGCGTTCGCGTCCGATGCGGTTCATCACCTCGGCTTGCGGCCCATAGAATTGGTCTGCAGCTTCTTGCGTAGTATCGGCGATGAAGCCGTGGACGTTGATGCTCGTCTTCAGCTTCGACGGATCCTGCCCCGAGCGGCGCGCAGCTTCGCGGTAGAGCTGGAAGAGCGGCGCAAAGCGTGCCGGCTCGCCGCCGATGATAGCCAGCGCCATCGGCACACCGAGCGCACCGGCACGCGCAACCGACTGCGGCGTGCCGCCGAGCGTGATCCAGAGCGGCAGCGGGTCCTGCAGCGGGCGCGGATAAACGCCGCGATCGTTGATCGGAGATCTCAGCGCACCCGACCAGGTGACCCTTTCACTATCGCGCAGCGCCAAAAGCAGACCGAGCTTTTCGGAGAAAAGCTGGTCGTAATCGTCCAGCGACTGGCCGAAGAGCGGGAATGATTCGATGAAGGAGCCACGTCCCGCCATGATCTCGGCGCGTCCGTTCGACAGGAGGTCGAGGGTAGCGAATTGCTGGAAGACGCGGACGGGATCGTCGGAGCTCAACACCGTCACCGCGCTCGTCAGCCGGATGCGGCTGGTGCGCGCGGCAGCCGCCGCGAGGATCACCGCCGGTGCCGACGCCGCATAGTCCGGCCGGTGATGCTCGCCGAGGCCGAAAACGTCGAGGCCCACCTGATCGGCAAGCTCGATCTCCTCCAGGAGATCGGCGAGACGCCGGCGCCCCTCGGCTCCCTTGTCGGCTGCATTCGGATCGACGTCGGCGAATGTATAGAGTCCGAGTTCCATGGCTGGCTTCCTGCGAGATCTAACGTTGCGCTAGAGATAATCGGCGCAGGATCAGGCCGCAAATGCGCCTTTGGGAAACGCACTGTTTCCAGCCGACGTCCATCGGAGTCAGGCGCTCTTCGGCTTCCCTCGCGAACGAGTGCTTGTGCGTGCTGACGTATTCAGCGCCACCGCGGCACGAATGAGCGCGATGAACGCCTCTTCGTCGATCTCCTCGCCCTCATGAAAATCGATGGCACGCCGCGTATTGCCTTCCAGGCTGGAGTTGAAAAGGCCTGAAGGGTCTTCAAGCGAGGCGCCTTTGGCGAAGGTCGTCTTCACGGCCGCCTTATAGACTTCGCCGGTGCAGATTATCCCAGCGTGTTCCCACACGGGGACCCCTCTCCACTTCACTTCCTCGATCACTTCCGGGTCGGCCTGCCGGATGAGTTTCCGGATCCGGGCGAGCGTCTCGCCGCGCCAATCGTCAAGCGCATCGATTTTCGCATCGATCAGTTTGGAGGGAGACGCTCCTTCTCCGTTCGAACCGCTCGTCCTGTTGTCCATGGCCGTCACTTTCCTGATGGTTGTTGTCGCTCACATACGTTCGCCGGGCAATCGGCTGGCCTGCCTTACCCAGGCGGAGAATTGAGCTTCGTCGAGCTGGCCCTCGTAAATGTCGAGGTAACGTACTTCCGGATATTTGGACTTGCCGGCCGGGACAGGATCGAGTGCAGCGCCGCGGAAGAACGTCACCTTGATGTACTTGGTGAAGCAATGAAAGCTGAGGAACCAGGCATCGTCTTCGACGCCGTAGAAAGGCGAGTTCCACTTGACCGCCTTGTGCACGCCGGGAACGGCCTCCACAATCAGAGCATCTAGGCGGCGCCCGACATCGCTCTTCCAGCCCGGCATGGCCGTGATGTAGGCCTGCACGGGGCCATCGCCATAGCCCTTCGCGATCTGCGGGTTGCCGCCCGAGAGCAGGGTCGGCTGTCCCGAGGCCGGCTTGGCGGCGGCCTTCTTTGCAACATTCTCGCTCTTCACCGGGGTCTTGCTGGCCATCTCTTCACCTCATTGCGCCGCAGGCCTGCCGCTGCGCCACCTCGCGGCATAGGGTAGCACGAACATATAGATGCCGGTGAAAAGCAGCAGGAAGAGCGGGAGCAGCGGGGAATAGACCACCCATGCAGGAGGTTCTTCCAATCCCATGGCGGCGAAATTGGCGATGACGGTTACCGTGAAGACTACGGATAACCACCGGTGGATCTGACGTATCCAGGCGTTCCAATCCATTGAATGATCTCCCATTGACATGAAGCGAGCCAGCCCCGACCGGCCCGGCAGGCGGGTTTCAGCTCAAACCCGCGAGAACGCGCTCCAGATTTTCGAAGAACTGCTGCCATCCGGCCTTGGCGCCGCCATAGGCCTGCCGCTGATCCGGTCGGAATCCGACCTGCTCCATGCGCAACTGGGTTCCCGTGCTTGTCGGGACGAGGGTGAAGGTCACCACGCTCTTCAAGTCGTAGGCCGGATCCTCATGGGCGAAATTCCAGGCGTAGCTCAGTCTTTTGTTCGGCTCGACGACGAGGACCTCGCAGTCCAACACCCCACCCCACTCACCGCGCAGGTTGAAACGGTGCCCGACGACAGGACTGAAGTCGTTCTTCATCAGCCACTCCTCCATCAGGTGTGGTTGGGTGAGCGCGCGCCAGATCTTCTCCGGCGGATGAGCGATCTCCCGCTCGACGACGACGGAACGTGTTTCGTTCATTGGTCCATCCTTTTCAGTAGATCTTCGAGATCGTCGAAGCGGCTCTGCCAGAACCCGGCCATCTCACGCGTCCAGTCGACCAGCGGCGCGAGCGCACCGAGTTGCGCGCTATAATACGTGTGGCGGCCTTCGTGGCGGTCGCGCACCAATCCAGCCTGCTTCAGGACGCCGAGATGCTTGGAGACGACCGGCTGTGAGACACCGGCGCGAGCCGTCAGAGCCCCGACCGTCCTCTCCCCTTCGCGGCACAGCCGCTCGAAGAGAGCCCGCCGAGTCGGATCGGCAAGCGTTCTGAAGAGCATGTCGTGCGCGTCGGACATTTGGGACATATACCCGGTTGACTATGGGTTGATGTATAGCCAATCAGCTATGAATGAGTCAAGGGGGAACTCGAGCGACGTGACGGCGCACAAAGGTCGCGGACGGCAGCACGCGCAGAGCGCGGGCTCCATATATTTCCATGGATATGGGTCAGGGCGTGTGTTTTCTTCCCTCACTCCTGCGCTTGTCACAGGAATGAGGATCGTTGGGAAGGCTTCTGCCGCAGCGCTGAAGCGCAACGTGGAAGGTTCAACACTCAGGCAGCAATCAACGTCCGCTTGACTGCGCTGCGCCAGCCCTTGAGCTTCACCTTGCGCGTGGCCTCGTCCATATGCGGCTCGAAGCGGCGGTCGCGGGCCCAGGACTTGGCGAACGCCTCCTGGTTTGGCCAGACGCCGGCGCGGCTGCCTGCAAGCCACGCGACGCCGAGCGCGGTGGTTTCGAGAATGACCGGTCGGTCGACCGGAGCGTCGAGCAGGTCCGACAGGCGCTGCATCGTCCAGTCGGAGGCGACCATGCCGCCATCGACGCGCAGGACCGTATCATTGCCGTTACGGCGCCAATCCTTGTGCATGGCCTCCAGCAGGTCGCGGGTCTGGTAGCAGACGGCCTCGAGTGCCGCCCGTGCGAACTCTGCCGGGCCGGTATTGCGCGTCATGCCGAAGATCGCGCCCCGCGCATCCGGATCCCAATGGGGCGCTCCGAGGCCGGTGAAGGCCGGCACCAGATAGACCTCCTGCGAGGGATCGGCGCTCTCGGCAAGCGAGCCCGTATCGGGCGCCGCCTTGATCACCTTGAGCCCGTCGCGCAGCCATTGCACGGCAGCACCGGCTACGAAGATCGAGCCTTCGAGCGCATAGGTCGTTTCACCGTCGAGGCGGTAGGCGATGGTGGTCAGAAGGCGGTTCTTCGAGCGGACCATGTCCTTGCCGGTGTTGAGCAAAGCGAAGCAGCCCGTACCGTAGGTCGATTTCAGCATGCCCGGCTTGAAACAGGCCTGACCGATCGTTGCCGCCTGCTGGTCGCCGGCAACGCCGAGGATCGGGATCGCCGCGCCGAAGAGAGACGGATCCGTGACGCCGAAGTCGGCCGCGCAGTCCTTCACTTCCGGCAGCATCTCCTTCGGCACGCGCAGGATCTCGGTGAGCTCGTCGTCCCAGGCATTCTCGGCGATATTGTATAGGAGGGTACGCGAGGCATTCGTCGCGTCGGTGCAGAAGCACTTGCCGCCCGTCAGCCGCCAGATTAGGAAGGTGTCGATGGTGCCGAAGCAGAGTTCCCCTTTGGCTGCGCGCGCCTGCGCGCCCTTCACATTGGAAAGCAGCCATGTGAGCTTCGTTCCCGAAAAATAGGGATCGAGCAGCAGACCGGTCTTCTTCACGAAGGTCTTTTCCAGTCCCTTCTTCTTGAGCTTGTCGCAGAAGGCGGCAGTGCGGCGGTCCTGCCAGACGATGGCATTGTGGATCGGCTTGCCGGTCTCGCGATCCCAGACGACAACCGTCTCCCGCTGGTTGGTGATGCCGATCGCGGCAATATCGTTCGCGGTGATGCCGGACTTCTCGATCGCTTCCTTGACCGTGCTGACGACCGTCTGCCAGATCTCCTCCGGATCGTGCTCCACCCAGCCTGACTTCGGAAAGTGCTGCTTGAACTCTTTCTGCCCGACGCCCGCGATTTTCTGGTTGCCGTCGAAAACGATCGCGCGCGTGGACGTCGTGCCCTGATCGATCGCGAGAATATATCCGCCCATATGCCCCTCCTCGGCACGCGATTGAAAGGACCGACCGGAATGCGAGCGGAAGCCCGCATACGCTTTCCTCACTCCGCCCCTCTCGCCCTTCCTCGAGGGCGACATTCGAACGACTTCAATACGATAGAAAAACGAATGTCAAACGAAAACAAAACGCAACTTTTGCCAAGTGCTCCCGCGGACACGGACTCTGCTTTGCCGGGCGGAAAAACACAATTGTCACTGGCGCGCATTTGCGCGTAGGCTGACGCTGTTGCGTCGCAAAAGACCTGTGCGGCATCAGGACGGAGAGAGCGGGAATGACCAAGACTGCGGTGATAACGGGTTCCACAAGCGGCATCGGATTGGCGATCTCCCGGACCCTGGCGAAGACCGGTGCCAATATCGTCCTGAACGGCTTCGGTGCGCCGGACGAGATCAGGACCGTCACGGACGAAGTCGCAGGCCTGAGCTCCGGTACGGTGCTTCATCACCCGGCCGACATGACCAAGCCCTCCGAAATCGCCGACATGATGGCGATGGTTGCCGATCGCTTCGGCGGCGCCGATATCCTCGTCAACAATGCCGGCGTGCAGTTCGTTGAAAAGATCGAGGATTTTCCGGTCGAGCAATGGGACCGGATCATCGCCGTCAATCTCTCCTCCTCCTTTCACACCATTCGTGGCGCCATTCCGCCGATGAAGAAGAAGGGCTGGGGCCGGATCATCAATATCGCGTCCGCTCATGGCCTCGTGGCCTCCCCCTTCAAGTCCGCCTATGTCGCCGCCAAGCATGGTATCATGGGGTTGACGAAGACCGTGGCGCTGGAGGTGGCGGAGAGCGGTGTCACCGTGAACTCGATCTGCCCCGGCTACGTTCTGACGCCGCTCGTCGAAAAGCAGATACCGGATCAGGCGAGAACGCGCGGCATCACCGAGGAACAGGTGATCAACGAGGTGATGCTCAAGGGACAGCCGACGAAAAAGTTCATCACCGTCGAACAGGTTGCCTCCCTGGCGCTCTATCTTGCAGGCGACGATGCCGCCCAGATCACCGGGACGCATGTCTCGATGGATGGCGGCTGGACGGCGCAGTAGCCGACGACTGAGGGAAAAGCCGGTTGAGGGACAAGGAAGTGGCATGGCACAGGCATCCGACAGCATCCGCTTCATCCTGAACGACTCCGAGATCGTCCTTTCCGACGTCGCGCCGACGTCGACGCTGCTCGATTTCCTGAGGCTGGAGCGCCGCCTCACCGGCACCAAGGAAGGCTGCGCGGAAGGCGACTGCGGCGCCTGCACGGTGCTCGTGGGCCGGCTCGCCGAGGATGCCAGCGGAGCGAAAAAACTCGTCTATGAAAGCGTCAACGCCTGCATCCGCTTCACAGGCTCGCTGAATGCCACGCATGTGGTGACGGTCGAGCACCTGGCTGCAGCAGACGGCACATTGCATCCGGTGCAGCAGGCACTGGTGGATTTTCACGGCTCCCAATGCGGCTTCTGCACTCCGGGGATCGTGATGTCGCTTTACGGGCTCTGGCTTGCCGATGAAAAACCGAGCCGCGCGGCGATAGAAAAGGCGCTGCAGGGCAATCTCTGTCGCTGCACCGGCTACGAACCGATCGTGCGCGCGGCGGAGGCTGCGGCCGCGGAGCGCCCGGCCGCTCTCTTCGACCCGGTCACCCGCACGCGGGAAGCGGTTACGGCGCGCCTTCATGCGATGGGGCAGACGGAGACGATCGTTGTCTGCAGCGGCGCTGACTGTCTGATCGTACCCGTCGACGCTGCGGACCTGGCGGGTGTTCTCGCTGATCATCCAGGCGCGACGATCGTCGCCGGCTGCACCGATGTCGGGCTCTGGGTGACGAAGCAGATGCGCTCGCTCAATCCGGTGGTCTTCATCAATGGCATTGCCGAACTGCAGCGGATCGAAAGCTCGACAGCCGGCCTGACGATCGGTGCAGGCGTGAGCTATACGGCGGCGCACGAGGCCCTGTCTTCAGCCTATCCGTCATTCGGCCGGCTGCTCGACCGCATCGGCGGCGACCAGGTGCGCAACATGGGCACGATCGGCGGCAATATCGCCAATGGCTCTCCGATCGGCGACAGCCCGCCGCCCCTGATCGTTCTCGGCGCGACGGTTACCCTGCGCTCGAAGGACGGCCAGCGGACGCTGCCGCTCGAGGACTTCTTCATCGCCTATGGCAAGCAGGATCGCAGGCCCGGTGAATTCGTCGAGAGCCTCTTCGTCCCGGCTCTGCCCGCGGACGAGCGCTTTGCCGCCTACAAGATCTCGAAGCGCCGCGACGAGGACATTTCCGCCCTGCTTGGCGCCTTCCGCATCTCGCTCGACGGCGACCGGGTGAAAACCGCACGGATAGCCTTCGGCGGTATGGCGGCAACTCCGAGGCGGGCGAAGACCGTTGAAGCAGCGCTGATCGGTCAGCCCTGGACGGAGGAGACGGTCCGTACTGCGCAGACCGCCTTCGAGACCGACTATCAGCCGATCACCGACTGGCGGGCCACCGGTGCCTATCGCATGCTTGCGGCAAAAAACCTGCTGATGCGCTTCTTCCTCGAGAGCATCGGAGAGACGGTCCGGTTGCAGCGGTTCGAGGAAGTGGCATGAGCGCCTGTCGCGATATTGGCGGATGGGAATTGCCCCTGACCGGTTGGATTGCGGGGAGAGGGGACGAGTACGCCGCTTCCTTCCTCCCAGTCGACGAACGGGCTCGCAGAGAGGACGAGCGCGCACCGCTTATCCCTTCGCCCCGCCTGCAGGGAAAAGGTGCCGGCAGGCGGATGAGGGGCTCCTCATCCTTCGTCAGGAGGCCCCGGCATGGATAAATCCACCCTCGAAGTCAGCACCATCACCGGACCGATGCACGCACCGCTCCGTCACGACAGCGCCCACAAGCATGTGGCGGGTACCGCCGATTATATCGATGACATGCCGGAACCCGCCGGCACCCTGCATGGCGCGCTCGGCCTCACGAACCGGGCGCATGCGGAAATCCTGGAGATGGACCTCGCCGCCGTCGCCGCAGTGCCCGGCGTCGTCTGCGTGCTCACGGCAAGGGACATGCCGCATTCCAACGACATCAGCCCCACCCATCTGCACGACGAGCCGGTGCTTGCCGACGGGCGCGTGGAGTTCCATGGCCAGCCGGCCTTCGCGGTCATCGCCGAAACGCGCGACGTCGCCCGCCGCGCCGCGCGGCTCGCCAGGATAACCTATCGTGACTTCCTGCCGGCGATCGATGTCGTCGATGCTGTGGCAACCGGCGGCGAGCTGGTGACCCCGCCGCTGACACTCGAGCGCGGCGACGCCGAAGGCGAGCTCGAGCGGGCGCCCCGCCGCATCCAGGGGCACATGCGAATCGGTGGCCAGGAGCACTTCTATCTGGAAGGCCATATCGCGCTCGCGATTCCCGGCGAGGATGACGAAATGACCGTCTGGGTATCGACGCAGCATCCGAGCGAAGTCCAGCGTATGGTCGCGCAGGTGCTCGGCGTTCCCTCCAACGCCATCACGGTGAATGTCCGCCGCATGGGCGGCGGCTTCGGCGGCAAGGAAACGCAGGGCAACCAGTTTGCGGCACTCGCCGCCGTCGCCGCGCGCAAGCTTCGCCGCGCCGTCAAGTTCCGCCCGGACCGGGACGACGACATGATCGCCACCGGCAAGCGGCACGATTTCCTGGTAAATTACGATGTCGGCTTCGACGAGGAGGGACGCATCCGGGCGGTCCAGGCGAATTATGCCGCGCGATGCGGTTTCTCCGCCGATCTCTCCGGCCCGGTCACCGACCGCGCCCTTTTCCATGCGGACAATGCCTACTTCTATCCGCATGTGAAGCTCACCTCGCAACCGCTTAAGACCAATACGGTTTCCAACACCGCCTTTCGCGGCTTCGGCGGGCCGCAGGGCATGCTCGGCGGCGAGCGGATCATCGAGGAGATCGCTTACGCGCTCGGGAAGGACCCGCTCGAAATCCGCAAGCTGAACTTCTATGGCGACCCGCATTCCGGCCGCAACGTCACGCCCTATCACCAGAAGATCGAAGACAACATCATCCGCCGGATCGTCGATGAGCTGGAAGCGAGCGCCGATTATCAGGCGCGCCGGGCGGCGATTATCGAATTCAACAGATCGAGCCGGGTTATCCGCAAGGGGATTGCATTGACGCCGGTGAAATTCGGCATCTCCTTCACCCTCACACATCTGAACCAGGCCGGCGCCCTCGTCCACATCTACACGGACGGCTCGGTTCACCTCAACCACGGCGGCACCGAGATGGGCCAGGGCGTCTATACGAAAGTGGCGCAGGTCCTTGCAGACAGTTTCCAGATCGACATCGACCGGGTGAAAATAACCGCGACGACGACCGGCAAGGTGCCGAATACGTCTGCGACAGCCGCCTCCTCCGGCTCCGACCTCAACGGCATGGCCGCCTTCGATGCCGCGCGTCAGATCAAGGAGCGGCTCGTCGCCTTTGCGGCCGAGCGTTGGCAGACGACGGCCGAAAACGTCACCTTCGTGGCCAATCATGTCCGTATCGGCGACGAGCTCGTTCCCTTTGCGCAGTTCGTGCAGGAGGCCTACGGTGCACGTGTCCAGCTCTCCGCCGCCGGCTTCTATGCAACGCCTGGCATCCACTGGGACCGGGCGGCCGGCCGCGGCACGCCCTTCTACTACTTTGCCTATGGCGCGGCCGTTTCCGAGGTCTCGATCGATACGCTGACAGGCGAATACCTGGTCGATCGCGTCGACGTGCTGCACGACGTCGGCCGTTCCCTCAACCCGGCGATCGATCTCGGCCAGATCGAGGGCGGCTTCGTTCAGGGCATGGGCTGGCTCACGACGGAAGAGCTCTGGTGGGATGAGAAGGGGCGCCTGAGGACGCATGCGCCCTCGACCTACAAGATACCCCTTGCCTCGGATCGGCCGAAGATCTTCAACGTGCGCCTGGCCGAATGGTCGGAAAACGCCGAAGAGACGATCGGCAGATCGAAGGCCGTGGGAGAGCCGCCCCTCATGCTGCCGATTTCGGTGGTCGAGGCCCTGTCGATGGCCGTCGCCAGCGTCGCCGGCTATCGCGAGTGCCCCCGGCTCGATACCCCGGCAACGCCCGAACGTGTCCTGATGGCGGTGGAACGGCTTAGAGCTGGATGAGGAAAAGTGTGAGCGGTTTTCCGCCCGCATCCGGGCAAGAGCCCGTTGAGGACGGCAATCTCTCCTCACTCTCATCTCTGTGCTCGTCACGAAGATGAGAGCAGCGCTGCGTCTGCGGCGCGGGAGGAGTTCTTTTAGCCCAAGGACTTGGTCTGGCTGGATCCCTGTGACGAGCACAGGGATGAGGAGATCAAACAAGCCACGGCGGGTATCCCGAATCTCAATAGGCCTTGAACTGTAGCGAACGGCTCGAATGAACAGCCTCTCTACCGCAGCATGTCGTCGTCCTGCCGGGCCATGCGGCCGTCGAGTAACCCCAAGTCCTTTTTCATGTATTCGGATGTGGATTCAAGGTCGAGGCTTAAGCTCCGGCCTCTTATGCGGCGCAGCGCCGAAGCGGCAAACCGGATGATCCCGTTCACTGGGAGAATCGGTTTTCTTTCAGTATATTCCAATGTATCGCAAGACATCTGAGCACCCTTGGCAAGCGGTGAAGTTGACTTGCAGCATGCCCCGATAGATGCTCGGATTCCAATCGAACATCCGTCTGTATGCATCAAGAGAACTTATCCATGAAGATGTCGAAGCAGTTCCCGCTGAATGCGCTGAGGGTCTTCGAAGCCGCAGCCCGGCTCGGCAGCTTCACCAAGGCCGGCAACGAGCTCGGCATGACCCAGACGGCCGTCAGCTACCAGATCAAACTCATCGAAGAGAGCGTCGGCGAGCCGCTGTTCCTGAGGCGTCCCCGCCAGATTGCACTGACCGAAGTCGGCCAACGTCTGGCGCCGAAGGTGACGGAAGCCTTCGAACTGATGCAGGAGGCGGTCGCCTCCGCGCGCGGCGATGCAGCGTCCACCCTGCTCATCAGTTCGACCGCGACCTTCGCCTCGCAATGGCTCGCCCGCCATATCGGCACGTTCCAACTCGCTCAGCCCAACATGGCCGTCCGGCTGTCGGCGAATGATGCAATGATCGATTTCAGCATAGAGGCAGTGGACGTGGCAATCCGGTCCGGGTTGGGCGTTTGGCCGGGTCTCGTCAGCCATCGACTGATGAAAGTAGAATTTACGCCAATGCTCAGTCCCGCGCTCGCCTCGACGATCGGCGGCGTGAATGAACCGCGGGACCTCCTGAAGCTCCGCATCATCGACCCTCAAGACCGCTGGTGGCCGCTGTGGTTTCGCGCTGCCGGCGTCCGCGACGCGGACCTCGACGGCCGGGTTCCGACACGGCTCGGCGCCCAGTCCTTCGAGGCAGGCGCCGCAATCGCCGGGCAAGGCGTTGCGATCCTCACTCCTCAATTCTATACCGATGACGTCGCGCTCGGTCGGCTTTATCAACCCTTCGATTTGCGCGGCAGCGATGGCCACGACTATTGGCTGGTCTATCCGCATGCTCGACGCAACGTCCCGAAGATCCGCAATTTTCGCGACTGGATTCTTTCAGAGTTCAATCAGGATTGCGGCGCCTAAGCCTGTAGCGTGGATTGCCGAGAACGCCCCTTTCCCGTTTCGGCTTTTTCTCGCAAGCTGCGTCAACGGAGAGAAAGAGGGGACCCGAATGTATGAATTCGCCATTGCCTGGGAATGGCTGGCCTTCGCCGTACGCTGGCTGCATGTCGTCACCGCCATCGCCTGGATCGGCTCGTCCTTCTATTTCATCGCGCTCGATCTCGGTCTCGTAAAGCGCGACCAGCTGCCCCCGGGCACCTATGGCGAGGAATGGCAGGTCCATGGCGGGGGTTTCTATCACATCCAGAAATATCTGGTGGCGCCAGCCGCCATGCCGGAGCACCTCACCTGGTTCAAGTGGGAGTCCTACGCGACCTGGCTCTCGGGCTTCGCCATGCTCTGCATCGTCTATTATGGCGGCGCCGACCTCTTTCTCATAGACCGGCATGTCCTGGACATTTCGGCGACGACCGCGATCCTGATCTCGCTTGCCTCGCTCGGTCTCGGCTGGGTCCTCTATGACCTTCTCTGCAAGTCACCGATCGGGAAAAGCGCCTGGGGACTGATGGCACTGCTCTATCTGGTACTGGTCGCCATGGCCTGGGGTTATACCCAGGTCTTCACCGGCCGCGCCGCCTTCCTGCATCTCGGCGCCTTCACCGCCACGATCATGTCGGCCAACGTCTTCCTGATCATCATCCCCAACCAGAAGATCGTCGTCGCCGACCTGATCGCCGGCCGCATGCCGGATCCAAGACTCGGCGCCCAGGCGAAGCAGCGCTCGCTGCACAACAACTACCTGACGCTGCCCGTCATCTTCTTCATGCTCTCAAACCATTATCCGCTCGCCTTCGCGACGGCTTTCAACTGGATCATCGCAGCGCTCGTCTTCCTGATGGGCGTTACGATCCGTCATTGGTTCAACACCACGCATGCGCGCAAGGGCAGGCCCACCTGGACCTGGCTTGTCACCACGCTTCTGTTCATCCTGATCATGTGGCTCTCGACCGCGCCGAAAATACTGACGGGAGAAGAACGGGCCGACACGGCACCGGCCTTCCGGCGCTTTGCCGAAAACGCGCATTTTCCCGCAATCAAGGAGACGATCTCGACCCGCTGCAGCATGTGCCACGCGGCCGAGCCGGCCTATGAAGGAATTGTGCGGGCTCCGAACGGCGTCACGCTCGAAAGCGACGCCGAGATTGCTGCCCGCGCGCGGGAAATCTATATCCAGGCGGGGCGCAGCCATGCCATGCCGCCCGGCAACATAAGCGACATGACGGCGGAAGAGCGCAGGCTGGTGACGGCCTGGTTCGAAAGCGCCGTCGGGGAGACACGATGACATCCACCCTCATTCGCGGCCGCCTGCTGAGCTTCCATCGCGAACCTCAAGGTATCGACGACAGTGCTGCCTATGCCTACGAAAGCGACGGCGCGCTTCTCGTCGAGAACGGGGTGATCAAGGCATCCGGCTCCTATGCAGCGGTCAAGGCGGCAGCGCCTGAGGAGGTCCCCGAGATCGACCACCGCCCGCACCTGATCGTGCCGGGCCTCATCGACACGCATCTGCATTTTCCGCAGATGCAGGTGATGGCCTCCTACGCGGCCGATCTGCTCGAATGGCTGAACACCTACACCTTTCCCGAGGAATGCCGTTTCGTCGAGACGGCGCATGCGGAGCGGATCGCCCGCCATTTCTTCGACGAGATGATCCGCCACGGCACGACGACGGCGACGGCCTACTGTTCGGTGCACAAGACCTCCGCCGACGCCTTCTTCGCCGAGAGCCTGAAGCGCGGCATGTGCATGGTCGCAGGCAAGGTGATGATGGACCGCAATGCGCCGCAGGGCCTGCTCGACACGCCGGAGATGAGCTATGACGAGACCCGCGCCCTCATCGCCGACTGGCACGGCAAAGGCCGCAACCATGTGGCTATCACCCCCCGTTTCGCCATCACTTCCACGCCGGAGCAGATGGAGGTCGCGAAATCTCTCGTCGGCGAATTTCCCGACCTGCATGTGCAGACGCATCTCTCCGAGAACCGTGACGAAATCGCCTACACCTCGGAACTCTATCCGGAGGCGACCGACTATACCGACGTCTACGCCCGCTACGGGCTGCTGGGGCCGAAAAGCCTGTTCGGACATTGCATCCACCTCTCCGAGCGCGAGGCGGATGCGATGAGCGAGACCGGCTCGGTCGCCGTCTTCTGCCCGACGTCCAATCTCTTCCTCGGCTCCGGCCTTTTTCCCCTGCGGGCGCTCAAGCGCCGGCAAAAACCGGTGCGCGTTTCCGTCGCCTCGGACATCGGCGGCGGCACCAGCTACTCGATGCTGAAGACGCTCGACGAGGCCTACAAGATCCTGCAGTTGCAGGGCGAAAGGCTGAACCCCTTCGACAGCTTCTACATGATGACCCGCGGCAATGCCGAGGCGCTATCTCTCGCCGACCGTATCGGCACGCTGGAGCCCGGCACCGATGCGGACATTGCGGTACTCGACATGGCGGCAACGCCTGCAATGGCGCTCAGAGCCGAAGTGGTCAATTCGCTGGCCGACGAACTCTTTCTCCTGCAGACGATGGGCGACGACCGCGCCGTCGTCGAGACCTACGTCGCCGGCAAGCCCTGCAAATCAACCCTTGGCGCAACCTGAGCAGAGATGAAAACGAGAGGTAAGATTTTTTGACCTCTCGCTTTCTGCAACTATTACAAGCCCTCCGAAATCATGATAAGGGCTCGGCTGTCATTCACTCGATGAGGCCGATCCATGACGCAGATTCTCGAAATACGGGACCTGAAGGCCCTGGCCAGACGGCGCGTGCCGAAGCTTTTCTTCGATTATGCGGACAGCGGCGCATGGACGGAGGGAACCTACCGCGCCAACGAGGAGGATTTCGCCGGGATCAAGCTGCGCCAGCGGGTGCTGGTCGACATGTCCGACCGGTCGCTCGAAACGACGATGATCGGACAGAAGGTCTCGATGCCGGTCGCGCTCGCCCCCACCGGCCTGACGGGCATGCAGCATGCCGACGGCGAGATGCTGGCGGCTCAGGCGGCCGAGGCGTTCGGCGTCCCGTTCACGCTCTCGACCATGAGCATCTGCTCGATCGAGGACGTCGCCTCGGTGACGACGAAGCCGTTTTGGTTCCAGCTCTATGTCATGCGCGAGCGCCAGTTCGTGCTCGATCTGATCGACCGGGCCAAGGCCGCGAAGTGTTCCGCGCTCGTCCTGACGCTCGACCTGCAGATCCTCGGCCAGCGCCATAAGGACCTTCGCAACGGCCTGTCCGCGCCGCCGCGACTGACGCCGAAACACCTCTGGATGATGGCGACGCGGCCCGGCTGGTGCATGAAGATGCTCGGCACCAACCGCCGCACCTTCCGCAACATCGTCGGCCACGCCAAGAGCGTCGCCGACCTCTCCTCGCTTCAGGCCTGGACGAACGAGCAGTTCGACCCGCAGCTTTCCTGGAAGGACGTCGAGTGGATCAAGGAGCGCTGGGGCGGTCCGCTGATCCTCAAGGGCATTCTCGATCCGGAAGACGCAAAAATGGCGGCGAAGACCGGCGCCGACGCAATCATCGTCTCGAACCACGGCGGCCGCCAGCTCGACGGCGCGCATTCCTCGATCAGCATGCTGCCGCGCATCGTTGAGGCCGTCGGCGACCAGATCGAGGTACACCTCGACGGCGGCATTCGTTCCGGCCAGGACGTCCTGAAGGCGATCGCGCTCGGTGCGAAAGGCACCTATATCGGCCGCCCCTTCCTCTACGGCCTCGGCGCGCTCGGCAAGGAAGGCGTGACACTCGCGCTCGACATCATCCGCAAGGAGATGGACACGACCATGGCGCTCTGCGGCAAACGCCGCATCACCGAGGTCGGCCGCGACATCATCGCCGAGTAGCAGGCAGGAAGCGTGTAGCGGTTTTCCATCGGAAGTGCGTAGCTTCAAAGACTTAGAGCAGAACCGCACGTTCAGCAAACGGGCAACATCATCAGAGAGCCTATGTCACCTGCCTTGACCTCGGCGAAGCCGGAGCCCCCTTCACCCGGGGCCGGTCGATGGCGTGACCCTCGAAAATCTCGGGTCCGAGCGCGGTAGCCGGTTACGGGCGATATTGGGCAGAGAGCCTTGAGAATGGTCGACACTCATGCGTGCTCCAATGCGAATGTCGCTGTTGCCTCGTCGGTGACGAGGACATTGACCAGGCCGGCGCGAAGCACGCCAAGGACGACGTTGAATTTTTCGCTACCGGCCGCGATGCCGATAGCCTTTCCACTCGTCTTCAGATCGGAAAGCGAAAGGCCGATCGTGCGGGCATCCAATTCCGCGTCGACGATCTCGCCATTGACATCGATGAAACGGCCAAGGACATCGCCCACCGCACCTTTTGAAAGAAGCGTCGCCAGTTCGTCCCTCAAAATGTTGCCCGAGCGGACAAGGACCGATTCTTCGCTCAGGCTTCCGCAAGAAAAAATGAGAATTTGTGCCGAGCGCGCCTTGGTCAGAACATCGGCGACGATCCGGTCGCGTTCGAGCACCTCACGGGTGACGCGCTGGCCGACAATTGCCGGCACTGGCAGCGGCACAAGGCGGGCACCTGCCTTGCGTGCGAAGATCCCGGCGACATCGTTATGATACGTGACGCCGGAAATGGGTGCGACCGTTCCATTGATCTGTACGACCTCGCCGCCATCGCTCCATTGAAGCGGAAGCCAATGGGCAACGGCGCCCATCGTACGCCCCCAGGAAACGCCCACGGTTGCGCCATTGGATTTGATAGAAGCAATGTACTGGCCGGCGGCTTGAGCGACGGTGTCCAAACTCTGCGCCTGTTCGCCGTCGCTGGAAACCACGACGGAATCGTTCAGGTTGAAGGTTTGTTGCAAGGCGGTTTCCAGGTCGGGGCGGCGCGGCGAGCGTGGAATGATTTCGATGCGCACGATGCCGAGGTCGCGCGCCTCCTGCAGGAGACGGCTAACCTGCCAGCGGTTCAACCCGGTCTCAGCAGCGATTTCCGACTGATTCAGTTCCTGTTGGTAGGTCATGCGCGCAACCTTGACCATCAGGTGCTCGCGGCTTTCGTCCATCGGCAGGCGATTGCTGACGCGTTCGCTTTCGTCTTTCATACTCTCTCCGTCCGTGTGCTTTCGACGTTACCGGAAAGCCTATGGAAGACGGGCGTCAGGACATCCGTTGCTTCGCGGTAGTCGGCAAACATAGCGAGATATTGTCTGTGACGATTGAAATCAGGCGTTCTTTTCACGACAGGCGCGCGCAACGCATGCGCCGCGGTCGTCAGGTCTGGAAACAGTCCAAGCGCCACCGTACAGGCGACGGCGCCGCCATGCAGCGAAAGGTTGTCATCGAGCGCAAGCTCCACGGGCTTACCTATTGCATCGATGGTTGCTTCGAGCCAGAGACGGTTTTTCATGATGCCGCCAGACATGACGATCCGGTCGATCGCCACCCCTTGCTTTTCCAGATCGAAGACGACATTCGCCGCCCCGAGTGCGACCGCAGTCACAGTAGCACGGTAGATGCTGGCCCGGTCGTGAGACAGCGACAAACCCAAAAAGGCGCCCCGCAGCCGTGCATCCCGGTAGGGTGTACGGTTGCCCATCCAATAATCCAGCGCCAGGAGCCCGGTGGAATCCGGCTCGATTGCGTCAGCGGCCGCGCAAAGTGATCGGAAGCCGGCATCATCAAGCCCGAAGATGGTGTTGCTCAGCCACTGAAGAATGGAACCAGCCGAGACCTGGCCGCCCTCGATCATTCGCAAGCCGGGCGTCAAGGCGTTGGGGTAAGGACCCCAGACCCCGCGGATATTACGCCCGTCATCCGGTACCTGCGTGAGGTGGACATTCGATGTCCCGCCGATGAACAGCATGGAGCCTGGCGTCACCGCGTCGGCACCGAATGTTCCCATATGCGCGTCTATGCCACCCTGCACCACGACAGGATTACCCGGAATGCCAAGCGTACGTGCCATCTCGGGAAGCATGGGAGCGACGACGTCCCCGATGTCCACAATTCGCTGCGGAAGCTTGGCACCAAGGTCCGGCACGCCGAGCAGAGCATAGAGATCCTCGCAGAATTTGCGGTTCCGGCTATCGTAGTTCCACTTGCATGTGGCATTCATCAGAGAGCCGGCCCATACACCGGTTAACCTGTGATTGACGAAATCCAGAGCCTCGCAAATGACTTCCGTGCGCGCCCAGAGGTCCGGCTTTCGGCGCGCGAACCACATGGCTTTCGGGACCAGCCACTCGACCGCATCCGAACCACCGCTGTCTGCGAGAATGGGGTGGTCCACGGTTTCAGTGAACGCGGCTTCGTCGGCCGCGCGTGCGTCCATCCAGAGGACGGCAGGGGCAATCGGCTTGCCAGACCGGTCGCAGAGTACAACCGTCGAGGCGAAGGTCGCTACACAAACCGCAGCGATATCGGGCGAACCGGCCTTTGCAACGACATCGGGGACGAGCGAGACGAGCGCGGTCATCCAGTCTTCAGGATTCTGCTCGGCGCGGTTGGGCGGAAGATGCTGCGTTCTGTAAGTCGCCTCGCCACGCGCAACGATGTGGTTCGTCTGCGTGTCGAAGATCGCTGCCCTCGCGCCGCCGGTTCCAAAATCCAGACTGAGAACTGCGACCATCCCTAACTTGCCTCCCTGTTTGCCCCACCGTCTCCCGAACGATCAGGGGCGGAACAGCACTTTTGAGAAGTGCAGGTCCTTCGCCGCGAAGCGCTGAAAGATACCAGGCAGTTCGGCAAGGTCGAGATCATGCGAGATCATGAATTCCCACTTCAGTTCCCCGGTCGCGAATTTTTGGACGGTTGTCGTCCACTGCGGGCCGGGAAAAGGCGCACCGAAACTGTTCCACGAGCCGTGCAGTGAAACTTCCTGACGCAGGAATCTCTGGAACGTCGCGTTCGACAGCTTCACATCGGGGACAGGTATCCCGATAAACGTGACATGTCCGCCCGGCGCAGCCAGCATGACGGCAGCGTTGATCGTCGAATCGATACCGACGGCCTCGATCACAAGATCGGCTCGTTCCTTGTTGTCGGCAAAATCGGCAGACAGGATGCATAGATCGGCGCCCGCCTGACGCGCCAAGGCGAGTTTCTCTTCCGTGACATCGACGGCGATCACTCTCGAGGCCCCCATGATGCGCATCCACTGGATCGCGAACAGACCGATCGGGCCGCACCCGACGACGGCCCCGGTCTGGCCGGCCGTTATACCGCCGGCCTTCCAGATGGCATGGAGAGCGATCGAGGCAGGGTCGGTCATGGCGATAGCCCTGGGATCGACGTGCTGCGGTGTCTTGATGAGATTTTCGACGGGGACGGCGACAAATTCCGCATAAGCGCCGTCGCGGCGGCTACCGAAGTAATCATAGTCGCGGCATCGGGAAAAATTGCCTGTCTTGCATTCTATGCATTGATTGCACGGCATCAGCGGCGCAATAGCGGTCAGCTCGCCGATTTCCCAGCCTTCGACGTTTTCACCGAGCGCATGGATATGGCCGGAAAACTCGTGGCCTGTGATGAGAGGCATCTTCCATGCGCCCTTGACCAGCATGCGGGGCAGATCCGACCCACACACGCCGACGGATGCGACGCGCAGCAGGACCTCTCCGGGGCCGGCCACCGGCTTTGGCCGCTTTTCAAGCCGTATATCGCCCGGGGCGTGGAGCACGATGGCTCGCATGGCGTCTCCTGTTAGCATCTGCGTCATTTGGTTACCTTTGCTAGGACAGCTGTCGTGACAATTAATCACATGCGGGAATTTTCGCGACGTGGACCGGTCGAAGGGCGGCCTTCATGCCGCCCGTCTCATTAAGCTGGGCTCTGTAACTGTTACGTCGTTATCTGCCGGAGAATGATTTCATCGCTTCAGAGAGCCGGTGCTGTACTGCAACAGCATGGCAACGACGATGATCGCTCCCATATAAACCTGCTGGTGATAGCCGGGCACGCCTGCAAGGTTCATGATGTTGGTGATAATTCCCATGACCAAAGCGCCAAGCAGCGTGTTGATGACGCCGCCCTTCCCGCCCATCAGGCTCGCCCCACCGATGACGACGGCGGCGATCACATTGAGTTCGGCCCCGATGCCGACCTGAGCAGAGCCGACGCCTGTGCGGCTCGCGGCGATGATACCTGCCAAACCGGCGAGCAAACCGGAGATCACATAGACGGCGACGATATAGCGCGGGACGGCGATACCGGAGAGTCGGACAGCCTCCTCGTTGGAACCGATTGCCGTAATGACGCGTCCGAACCGGGTGAAGTTGAGGACGACACCGCCGGCGATATAGATTGCGAACATCAAAATGACTGGTTGGGGAATGCCCAGCACGAAGCCGGAACCGAAACTGCTGAAAGCTGCGCCCGCATCGCTGAGCGGAATTGGTCGCCCCTCGGAAATGATGAGGGAAAGGCCGCGCGCGACTGCCATCATGGCAAGCGACATGACAAAGGACGGCAGCCTGAGATACGCGATGAAACCGCCCGTTACCAGGCCGCAGGCAGCGCCGCACAACAAGACAAGAAAAATGGTCGCCCCGGTGCCATAGCCTAACATCGCGCAGAAGTAGCCCGTGAGTACGGAACCCAGGGCCATGACCGATCCAACCGAAAGGTCAATGCCGCGCGTCAGGATGACGAACAGCATGCCGACGGCCATGATGCCGGCTGTCGAGGCAACCTGCCGCAATACGTTGAGGAGGTTGCCGCGAGTGAGAAAACTGTCCGACCACCAGGTCGCTACGGCGACGAGCACGAGAAAGATGGCCAGGGTCCCGAAACGCTGAACGATGGAGTGATAGTCGACAAAACCCTTCTGTTCCGGCGGCGTCACTGTGTCTGTTGTGTGGGTCATACCTGGCTGCCTTGGTTGCTCGCTCTGGCTCCGCCCATCATCGACAGGCCAAGCAGATTTTCTTCCGAGTAGTTGCTGGGTGTCAGTTCGCCTCGGATCTGCCCCTGGCCCATTGCCAGAACGCGATCGCAAAGACCAAAGAGTTCCTGATGTTCTGAGGAAATCACCAGAACTGCCTTGCCGTCTTCGGCGAGCTTGTTGATCAGAGCATAGATCTCGGCCTTCGCGCCGACATCGACGCCGCGTGTGGGTTCGTCCAGAATGATAACGTCGCCACCGGCGTGAAACCATTTCGCCAGCACGACCTTCTGCTGATTGCCGCCCGACAGACTGGAAACCGGTGCATCGATACTGGAAGCCTTGAGCCGCAAGCTCTTGCCAAGTGCGGTGACGTCGGTGCGCTCCAAGGCTGGCTTGAGGAAGCCCAAGGCATTCACGACCGACGACATCCTGGCCATCGTTGCATTGACGCGGATCGGCTTGTCGATGACGACGCCGTGCTCCTTGCGGTCTTCCGGGACGAGCCCGATACCGGCCTTCACCGCGTCTCTGGGCGATTTGAGTTTGAGGGCCTTCCCTTTGAGGCTGATCGTGCCGCTGTCCAGCGGATCAGCGCCGAAAATCGCGCGTGCGACTTCCGTGCGGCCTGATCCGATCAGGCCTCCAAGCCCGACGATCTCGCCGGCGCGGACAGAAAAGCTGACATCGCGAACCATCCGGTCCGCATTGAGTTTTTTCACGTTGAGCAGTTCGGCGCCGATGGTGCGCTGCGAGCGCTCCGGGAACATGTTGGCGATTGGCCGGCCGACCATCATGCGAATGATATCGTCGATCTTGACGTCCGTCGTCGCGACTGTTCCGACCGTCTCCCCATCCTTCATTACTGTCATTCGATCCGCGATATCGAACACTTCATCGAGGCGATGCGAAATATAGACGATGCCGACTCCACGATCGCGCAGGCCCCGGATGATCTGGTGCAGTTTCATCGCATCCTGAGCACCGAGCACTGCGGTCGGTTCGTCGAAGACGATGATCTTGATGTCCTGCGAAAGCGCCTTGGCGATCTCGACCACCTGCTGGTGGGCGACGGACAGGGTGCCGACAAGGCGCCCGGGATCGATATCGAAACCCAGACGGTCGATCAGCTGTTTTGCACGTCTTCGCAGGCTGAATCGGGAAATAAGGGTCGGTAGCTCTCCAAGAAAAATGTTTTCTGCCACGCTGAGATCAGGGGCAAGGGCAAGCTCCTGGTGGATCACGACGATGCCAAGTGCGCGTGCGTCTCGAGGATCGCGAAGCTCGGTCCGCTTTCCATTAATGACGACCTCTCCCTGGCTGGGGATAATCTCGCCGCCCAGAACGCGCATAAGGGTGGATTTTCCAGCACCGTTCTCGCCGAGAAGGGCATGAACCTCCCCCGGCCACACGTCGAAATTCACGGACCGAAGCGCGTGAATGCCCCCGAAGGACTTGGAGATTGATTTCAGATTGGCAAGTTCGGTCACCATGGCCCTCCTAACAATGGCTGCAGACAACGAGGCAGGAGCCCCGTTGTCCAGTCCGCGGCGGCTTTGCAGCCTCCTGGGAGGAGCAGATCAGAAAACGGCGTCGGCGCGATAATATTTGTCGACGTTTTCTTTGGTGATGACGGCCGGTGTCGTCAGATTGAGCTTCGGGAAGTCGGCTGGCAGTTCGCCGTTGACTGCTTTGAGCCCGATATCGACCGCGGTACGCGCGACCAGGTCCGGGTCGTTAAGCCCGGTTGCCCCGTATTTGCCTTCTTTGATCAGTGCCAATGCTTCCTTCTGGCCGTCCGCAGCGGCAAGCGCGAGAACATCTGTCTTGCCTTGTGCCTCGAGAGCCTTCATGGCGCCAAGCACCATCGAGTCGTTTTCGCCAAGAACGACATTGGCGTCCGGATGCGCGGTCAGGAGGTCTTCCATCGCGGCGAGGCCACCTTCATGGGCCCAGCCACCCCAGCCCTGGCCCACGACTTCGAAACTGACCTTGCCGTCGTTGACCAATTGGCCTTCGACAAGGCCCTTGAAAACGCCGAGGCGCCGATCGCGGCCCACTTCGTTACCCTTGTCGCCCGATAGAAGGATGATCTTCATCGGCTTGCCCTTCATGGCATTGGCAAGCCATTGGCCGACAAGCACACCGTTCTGGTCATTGGAAGAGCGAACCTGGGTGACGACGTTGGCCTTCGTGTTGATAGAGGAGTCCATGACGACGACCTTCACGCCAGCGGCCGTTGCAGCGTCTGCGGCCGCGACAAGGCCTTCCGGATCGCGCGGGTTGAGGATCAGCAGATTAACGCCGCGCGCCACCATGTCTTCCACGTCCGCGATCTGTTTGGTCATGTCGTTCTGGCCGTCGGCGCTGGTAACTTCACAACCGGCCTTTTTGGCCTGATCTTCCGCTGCCGCCACCTGAGCGGCGAAATAAGGTGCGCCAAGCGTGTACATAGCGATGCCAACCTTGCAGTCGGCGGCGTTTGCGATGCCAGCGGAAGCGACGCTCGCCATGAGGGCCAACATGCATCCTGCGATTGATTTCTTCATGGGTAACTCCTCCGATTTCCATGAGACAGGAAGCGGTTTCGGCTTCCATTCCGTAGTTTAATTACAAGCTTCGAGATTGGTCAAGCAAAATTAACCCCATTTTTGATACTATACCACATAAGTGACAAATCGTGCGCTGCAACAAGGCGATAATGCCCCACGTTTCGCCTGCGGCAGGCGCTGGGATTTGCGCTCGCAATTTTATTTGGTAGTTTTGCTACGAAATTAGAGAACAGGAGAAAAGTGTTGATATTGTTTGAGCCGGGAGTCTGTCAGGTCGATGTTGCAACAGGCCAGTTGAAGGGTGCGACGAACCGCTATGTCAAAACCTTCCGGGATCTTGCAGGGCTGTATCAGGACGAGAGCGCATATCAAGCGCTTATCGCAACCCGCGGTGATGATGTCGCCTATGAGGTTACGGACTACAAGCCATCGGCCAATGGGGGTGACATCATCATCGGCGTCACGCGCATGGAGCCTGGGAAGATCGGTGACGAGTATTTCATGACGCGGGGCCACATCCATGCGAGGCCCAATCGGCCGGAAATGTATTATGGCGAGGCTGGCGTAGGCGTGATGCTGCTGGAATCGCCCTATGGCGAGATTCGCACGATCGAGATACGCGCGAGGACTATGTGCTATGTGCCACCCTTTTGGATCCATCGTTCTGTCAACGTCGGCCTGGAACCACTTGTAATGACATTTTCCTATCCCGCGGATGCCGGTCAGGACTACGACGTCATTGCGAAGGCGGGGGGAATGCGGAGCCGTATTGTCGATGACGGGAACGGTGGATGGACCACAGTCGATAACGCCGGTTATTCAGGGAGACACCCATCGCTTGTAGAAGACATCATGTCGAGAGTTGACTGAAGACTGTCGGGGATCCTGTCTGGTGTTCCCCGTCACCGCTGGTTTGACCGCCTCATCCCTGTGCTCGTTGTCTAGCCCGGACACATAACTGACAGGTGTTCGGGGAGATGGCTGACACGTTCATACTGGCATGGATTGGCTTCGAGAGGAGGTTGTCCATGCCGTGGAAAGAGGTGCCGGTTATGGGAGAGAGGCAGGAATTTGTGCGGCTGGCGCTGGTCCGCTGATCCTCAAGGGCATTCTCGATCCGGAAGACGCAAAAATGGCGGCGAAGAGCGGCGCCGACGCAATCATCGTCTCGAACCACGGCGGCCGCCAGCTCGACGGGCGCGCATTCCTCGATCAGCATGCTGCCGCGCATCGTCGGGGCCGTCGGCGACCAGATCGAGGTACACCTCGACGGCGGCATTCGTTCCGGCCAGGACGTCCTGAAGGCGATCGCGCTCGGTGCGAAAGGCACCTATATCGGCCGCCCCTTCCTCTACGGCCTCGGCGCGCTCGGCAACTAAGGCGTGACACTCGCGCTCGACATCATCCGCAAGGAGATGGACACGACCATGGCGCTCTGCGGCAAACGCCGCATCACCGAGGTCGGCCGCGACATCATTGCGGATTAGAGCACTCAAGGAAAGCGTGTAGCGGTTTTCCGTCGGAAGTGCGTAGGTTCAAAGACTTAGAGCAGAACGGCACGTTCGGCAATTTGGCGAGAGGGTGAACATCCCTCGCAATAGGCCGTCTAGTGCTTGCCGCGAGTGCCGCATCGCGGGACGCTGAAGCCCGCGTGATCGAGAACGAGGTCCAATCGCTAAGGCAACCTATCCTGGAGAATAGATTTCCCCCCTCCGGGAGTTCTTATATTTTCCCTGCGTCACAACGCGCGAAAAACCAAAGCACCGCGACATTGCTCGCGACATTGGGGATCTCATGGGTAGCAGGACTGACAGTGTCGGCCATCACACGCGCATCCCCAATGATCCTGCGATTGTTGGCGGGGTCATATGTGAGCAGCGTCAGTCAACGAGCGCGCAATTATGAGCGCGCCTTGCTCCTGCAATTCCCGCGAGAGCGAGGCAGATGATTCAGCCGACGTGAGCGTAGACGGCGTGCGGCTTGCCGATCACACACCTGCAACCGAGATGTCGCGCGTTCTGCGGACAGCACCTATTCATCTCGCGGCGGATCCCTCCGGCGGTGCAATTGCTCATTGGAACCATGGCCCCCTGCATGACGTCGTCGAGCCCATGACCGACCACGTCGTCATGGCTTACAACGGCACGATACAGCGCATGGAACGACGGTCCGGAAGGTCGGTCGAGAGTGGCACGTTTCGTCGTGGGGTTGTGATAATAATCCCGGCTGGATCGAGCTCCCGCTGGGATATTCCGAAGCCGGTTGATGTCGTTCAGCTCTATCTCCCTCACACGACACTGACACGCATTGCCGAGGCAACCGATACTTTCACGCCGACCGATCTTCTGGAGCGAACGGCGCATCCGGACCCCATTACATCTCGGTTGCTCCTGAGCGCAGCCGATGTCCTGGAAGGCAATAGGGCACTGGATACACTTTTCAGGCAACAGCTGACTGATCTTCTGGCCACGCGCCTGCTGGCTGCACATACGGGCAAGGCGCCGAGCTATCAACCGGCGGTCGGCGGCCTGGCACCGAATGTGCTGCGCCGGGCCATCGAACGATTGCGGTCCGACGCCGATGCGGACGTCTCCCTCGCCGCCCTCGCAGCTGATTCCGGGCTGTCACGTTTTCATTTCTGTCGCGCTTTCAAGGAAAGCACGGGGCTCTCACCGCACAACTGGCTGCGTCAATATCGGCTTGAGCAAGCCATAAACATGCTGCGCAATCCTGCAAATTCGGTCGCCTCGGTCGCAGCCTCTCTCGGTTATAACTCGCAAACAGCATTTGCAGCTGCGTTCCGCAAATTGACCGGCGAAACACCGACCGAGTGGCGGCGCAGCCACGGCTGACGGTTAAGTTCCTCTCGTCCTCGTTTCACATTTCGAAACAGCGCGTTTTTCTACGATTCAATCGGCTCGACCGCGTGACGACTATGCCCGCACGCCCGCGGGTATGGCTCGGCCGCATTCCCGTTTTTCCTGCGCCTCCAGTCTCGGCCACTCTTTCGAAAGCAGACCGATAGCGACCGGCCTATGTGCGTCGGCGCAATCGCTTAACCGCAATTGCGCTTTAATGGCGCCAATCCCTCTGGCGCAGCCGCAGTTCTGCTCCGCTAAACCATCATTGCGCCCATGCCACTTGATCCTGGCGAAACACGGGATGGTCTGGGCTCGGACTGCGGGTCGATTGCGGTGCGGCGACCTGGAGTGGCCAGCATGGCCGATTTTAGCCACTGCCCCTTCACTTCGATGGGCGGCGTAAAACAAACATGTGCAAAGGATCAATGCAATGACCTCCATTACAACCAGCGACGGCGTTCAGATTTTCTACAAGGACTGGGGACCGAAGTCCGCGCAACCCATCGTCTTTCACCATGGCTGGCCGCTCAGCTCTGATGATTGGGATAATCAAATGCTCTTCTTCCTCGGCAGAGGCTTTCGCGTGATCGCTCACGATCGCCGCGGTCATGGCCGATCAAGCCAGGCGAGCGAGGGTCACGACATGGATCACTACGTATCCGACGTCGCCGCACTGATCGACCACCTCGATCTTCGTAACGCGATCCATGTCGGTCACTCGACCGGCGGCGGTGAAGCCGCGCGGTATGTCGCGCGCTTTGGCAAGAACCGCGTTGCCAAACTCATTATGATTGCGGCAGTGCCGCCTTTGATGCTGAAGACCGCCACAAATCCCGGCGGTCTACCGCCCGAAGTATTCGACGGACTACGCAGCCAACTGGCCGCCAATCGTTCGCAGTTCTATCGCGATTTTCCGAGTGGTCCATTCTACGGCTACAACCGCCCGGGTGCCGAACCTTCGCAAGCGGTCATCTCAAATTGGTGGCGTCAGGGCATGATGGGCGGCGCCAAAGCGCATTACGAAGGTATCAAGGCATTCTCGGAGACTGATTTCACCGAAGACCTGAAGAGCATCTCCGTGCCGACGTTGGTGTTGCATGGCGATGACGACCAGATCGTTCCGATCGGCACCTCCTCTCCGTTATCGGCGAAGCTGATTAAGGCCGCGACACTGAAGATCTACGAGAAGCTGCCGCATGGGCTGTGCACGACCCATGCAGATATCGTCAACGCCGACATACTGGCCTTCGTCACGGCCTGAGCAACCTCACTTCACCAACCCGCGCGCCATCGATCGTCTCCCATCCGGAGCGGCAACGGCGGCGCGCGCCCTTCGAAACCACAGGACACGGAGTAAACATTATGAGACTTGTGATTGTAGGCGCCGGTTTCGCCGGCATGTACGCCGCACTTTCCGCAGCCCGTCTGCGCGATATCGAAGGCGTCTCGCCCGAAGAGCTTGAAATCGCGCTGGTATCCCCGGAACCGACGCTTGTCATCCGCCCACGGCTTTACGAGCCGAACCCCGAGACCCTGACGGCGCCTTTGCAGAATGTATTTGACGCCGTCGATATCGCCTACGTGCAGGGTAGTGTTGACGCGATTGATACGAAGGCCTGCACCGTAGAGGTCGTCAATGCCGAGGGTGAACGAAAGACTCTTCAGTATCATCGCCTTGTGCTCGCCACCGGCAGCCGGTTGTTCCGTCCGAATATTCCGGGCCTCGCCGAATACGCCTTCAGCATCGACAATGTCGATGACGCCATTGCCCTCGATCGCCATCTCCACGAGCTTGCGAAGATGCCGGCCTCGGCCGCGCGTGACACCATCGTCGTTGCCGGCGCCGGCTTCACAGGTATCGAGGCGGCGACCGAGATGCCTTCGCGGCTGCGGACCCTATTCGACAAAACCGCCAATCCGCGCGTCATCATCATCGACCGCAGCAGCGCGGTCGCCCCTGACATGGGTGAAGGCGCTCGCCCGATCATTGAGGACGCGCTGCGCAGGCTCGGCGTAGAGACGCGGCTCAACGCCGGAGTTTCATCGCTCGACAAGTCCGGAGTCACGCTGAGTACTGGCGAGCATATCGAAACCATGACGGTGATCTGGGCGGCAGGCATGCGGGCCAATCCGGTTACCACTAAAATTCCCGGCGAACGTGACAAGTTCGACCGGCTGCTGGTCGACGGCTGCCTGCGTGTACCGTCCGTGCCAGGCGTCTTCGCCACCGGGGATGCCGCGCGCGCTGCTTGCGACGACTGCGGCAACTACGCACTGATGTCGTGCCAGCACGCCACACGCATGGGCGCCTTCGCGGGCAACAATGCCGCTGCCGAACTGTTAGGCGTACCGCCACGGCAATATCATCAGAAAGCCTATGTCACCTGCCTTGACCTCGGCGATGCCGGAGCCCTTTTTACCCGGGGCTGGGATCGCGAGGTGGAGATGGTCGGCGAAAAAGCGAAGGCGACGAAGCAGGAGATCAACACTGTCTGGATCTATCCGCCGGAGCCCGAGCGTGCCGCGGCACTGGCTTCCGCCGATCCGGAGCGTGTGACGGACCTCTGATCGCTTCAAGGCACGAACTGCGCTCTGAGCAAGAGCGCAGTTTGCAACATTCCGGCCTGCTCATGAGGCACCCCGTCAATTCACATCTGTCCCGGACCTTTGCGTGCACCACTGGCATCTCGATCCGTGGCATGCACGTACGACATCGCAGACAGGCCGGGGTTGGCGAAGAGACCGTCACGAAGTTACCCGCTCGAACCAGTCAAGATTGGCGCGTTAGAGAGCCCGACAATCACCAGACCGCTTTTTGCAGGTTGCACCGATGCTCACCAAACAGGCCATCCGCAGTGCATTTGCCGCGACGGCCTCCGAACATCGGTTACCTGCGTAGTTCGGCTGGACTTCCTGCACTAAGGTCAGTTGAGATTCATCTGGAGTCTAAGACGGTTGCTGCGAGATGGATGATGGCGCTTCTCCTCGCCCTCATCTCTGTGCTTGTCACAGAGATCCAGCGGCGCCGCGTGGGCGGCGCGGAGAACGTTCTTTCAGCCCAAGGACTTGGTCTGGCTGGATCCCTGTGACGAGCACAGGGATGAGGAGATCAAACAAGCCGCGGCAGGAAATCCAAATCTCAACAGGCCTTAGAGCGGGATGAGGAAAGGTGTGTGCGGTCTTCCGCCCGCATCCCGCGCCTCAACTTCTTGGAACGATCACGTTCAATGTTTTTGGGTCGACCCGACCTAAAAACATCGTGATCTAGGGAAGGATGGCGCTTTCCACATGGTTAATATCCCGCCGAAATCTGCCTTGAATCCGATCTGCTCCCATTCGGGTATCAGCTTTCGGTTTCCGGGATAACGCGACGTTGATGCACGATATGCCACTGCATCCAGATAGACAGCTGAGTCGCACGCGAGATAGCTATTTCAACGATCCCTCACGTCCATCCAGTGCGCCTGAATCCACAGCTGGCTACGATCTTATGAGGCGGTGACCCGGACCGGCCGGGAGGAGAGCGTCGCCAGATATTGGCTGTCGATCGGTGGCATGAAAGCAAGGCTTTCAGCCGGTATAGCGAGCGAAAGCCCGTTTGCTTCGCATCGGTCATGAAGGAGGTCGACGATCTCATTCTTGGCAGGAGTTCGAATTGCGACGTTGTCTACGCGGAATTGAAGCTCGACTTCGATGGCGATGGCGTCGATTGCTTTCAGGGCGGCGACCGGCGGCGGGCTCTTATTGATCAGGACACTGGATTGAAGCGCAGACCGCATGATTTCCTCGACGACGCGCGGCCTTTGCGTTGCCGCGACGCGCACACGTAACGTGATCAGGTGCGTCTCGTCGGGGCGGCTGAGATTTGTCATGCCCTGCTTTGCCAAGACGCTGTTCGGCAGCACGACGACATTGTGCGTAGCGCTCAACAGGTTGGTGGAGCGCCAATTGGTTTCGATGACGCGGCCCTCGGTTCCGTCGGTCAACTCAATCCAGTCCCCTATCGCATAGGCTCTGCCGAGTGTCAGCGCGATGCCGGAGAAGACGTCGCCGAGCGTATTTTGTAACGCAAGGCCGAAGATAACGGCGATGACACCCGACGTCGTGACCAAGGTGCCGACCGGCATGCCGAAGACGAAACCTACAACGGAAAGCGCCACACCAAGATAGATGGCGGCAATGGCCATATCCTGGATGAGGTGTGCTTCCCGCGGCCTTCGGTTCAACCTGACGTAGATCTGGATGAAACCGATGACAGCCCAGGCGAGATGGGCCCACCACAGGATTCTGGCCGATTTTGAAAGCAGCGCTCCAATGCCCTGCAAATGGACGCCATCAGGCCGATACGGAGCGATACCCCCAAGGTAAAGCACCACGCTCATGACGCTGAAGAACAGAATCTGGGCGATCAGACGGCCCGTCGGTCGGGTGCCGCCCTGGATGTGCCAGACGACGATCCCGGCAACCCCCAGAACGTTGACCAGGACAAGCGGTACCGAGTTGTCATCACCAAACATGGCACAAATCCTCGATTGTGGTTGAATCAAAGACGCGGCCGGGCGCCAACACTGGAGGCCCGGCCTGATAGTCTATTCCTTGATCGGGAAGGTCAGTTCCGTTTCAGCGGTATCGACCACAAAGACGGCGAGCAGCTTTGCCGGCTTGGTAGTGCTGGTGTTTTCGCTGACTCCGTGGCGATCGCCTGGCAATTCCGAAAAGCTTTCACCAGCGCTGTAAACCGTAACGGGACCGTCATTGACCTGGCTGCGGATGGCGCCCTCGAGAACGGTAGCGTAAATGAAGGCGGATACTGGATGTGTATGGCCCTCCGAAAAGCCGCCCGGAGCGTACTCGACGAGAACGCCCTTCACGCTCTTGCCAGGAACGTTCGGCAGTTCATGCTCATAGACGAGCGTAACCTTCGCGCCCTCATCGCCACCTGACGAATCATGTGCGAGCGCCGTCCCTGATAGGAGAGCCGCCAACACGACGGCAAAATGCAATGTCTTGATCATGTCTTCTATCCTTTCGTGACTGGGGGCACCGGGCTGCCCAATAGACCGCCCGTGCGCCGATCGTTACTTTCTGGGCGTCGTCGCAAACCACTCATCGAAACCGATACGGCCGACGCGAGGGTGCTTGTCCGAGACGAGTGAACCCTCTTCCAGTTTTGTCCCAAAATACCGGGCATCCGGATCTGCGATGACGGTGCGGGAATCTCCGATCGCCTTGAGATAGCGCGCGGCAAAATCGCAAAGACGAGCGCGCTCGGGCCCGCAGATTTCGATGATGTCGTTAGCCGGCGCGGCAAGGGCCGCGTCCGTCACGAAATCGGCGACGTCTTCGGACGCTATCGGCTGTAACAAACCCGTCGACAGGCGAGCAGTGCCATTGACCGTGCCCGCCTCGGCGATACCGCCGAGAAACTCCATGAACTGTGTGGAGCGCACGATCGTATAGGGTATGCCGGCTGCCCAGATGATCTTTTCCTGAGCAATCTTGGCTCGAAGATAGCCGCTATCCGGCAAACGATCTGCGCCGACGATGGAGAGGGCGACATGGTGCTTTACGCCGGCTTTCATTTCCGCCGCCATCAGATTCCTGCCCGCTTTCTGAAAGAATTCGAGCACGGCGTTGTCCTCGAAGGAGGGCGAGTTCGCGAGGTCGATAACCACCTCGGTATTCTTCAGTGCGTCCGCCAAGCCCTCGCCGGTGAGGGTGTTGACGCCGGTTTTCGGGGCAGCGGCAATGACCTCATGCCCTTTCTTGCGCAAGCGCTCTGCAGTCTTCGAACCGATCAGGCCGGTTCCGCCGATGATCACGATTTTCATGAGAGGCTCCATTTTCGAGGGCCCATACGGTGCGCGTCGCTCGATAGGTGAATTTGAGAAAGCCCGTTGACGCCAGGGATTGAAGGCCGTCCTGAACACGGCCTTCAAAGTTGCACGTTCTGGTTCGACCTCAATTCCACAAGCGGTCAGTAGTCCCAGAAGACCGGCACCCAACGAAAGGTGTCGCCATCGACCGCGACATGGCCGACGGAAGGAAACGGCATATGCGTTGCCACCAGCAGTTCACCGGTCGCCGCCAGCTCCTGCAAAAGCCGGACGCGGACGCGAGCTGCCTCCTCGGGGTCGTGTTCGAAACCGTTGTGCCAGTCGGGGTGGTCGAATCCGACCGCGAACACGGCGTCGCCGGCAAACATCAGACGGTCGTTGCCCGAAGCCACGCGGACCACGCTGTGTCCCGGGGTATGCCCGCCGGTACGAGACACGACCACGCCCGGCGCCACCTCACGCTCATCCTCGAACAGCCGCAGGTGGTTCTGATAATCTTTGGCGAACCGCTTGGCGGCCGCCCGAAGCGCGTCCGGGAACCCCTCCGGCATGACCGCGTGGGTGAAATCGGGCGACTCCCAGAATTTGACCTCGGCAGCGGCAACGTGGATCCGCAGGTCCGGATTCAGCTGCTCCTTCACCCCGTCGACCAGCAGTCCGCCAACGTGATCCATGTGCATGTGGGTCAGTACCACGTCGGTCACGGATGCGAGGTCGATGCCGGCGGCCGCCAGCCGCTTCATCAGCTGCCCAGCACGGGGCAAGTTCAAGTCGGGGTCGAGTCCCAGGCCAGCGTCGATGAGAATGGTCTGCTCGCCGCTACGGACCACGACGACGTTCAGCGCCCAGTCGAACGCGTCCTGCGGCAGAAACATGTCGCCCAACCACGCGGCACGGGCGGCCGGGTCGGCGTTATGGCCCAGCATCGCGGTTGGAAGCGGTAGCACCCCATCGCTGATCACCAGGACTTCAATCTCGCCGATTTGCACCGCGTAGCGTGACGGCACCAGCTCCTCGGGTGCGGGTCTACCGACATATGAGGCGTTTTCCCGTTTCATGCTTGCCTCCTGAGTATTGCTGCTCATCTGGTTCATCTTTGAACGCTCCTCTGTTCTATGTCGTGGATGGCTTGCGCTTCCTGGGTGGAAGCGGGGTGAAAGTCGATCGCGACACACTCAATGCCGGTGTGTCCTCTAATGATCTATCGAAAGCGATCTGCGGCTGCGCCAGAACGATTGCTGCCGCTGTAGAGCTATTGCTGCTGACGCATCCGCATGCGGCGATCGCCCGGTGTCGCCGCTCGGTCGAATTCTCGTGCGCGATAAATGTCCGGCGATGATCATTGGGATCGTCATTTGCGCAGCGCTCTGCTGCTTCGCCGGCATTCGATTTCGACCATCGCTGAAAATCATCGCCCTGAGGAGGCATCACTCGTCTGGCGAACTGGTGCTTGGCCTTTCCCATAGCCTTCGTGATCAACGTCGCGGGCCCATTGAGGCTCGGCGCTATTTCTCAAGGAGCGCCCAAACATGGATTGCCGCAAGTTGCGGCCGCACAGCCGCCAGACTAGGGTGCGCGCGCAACCGCCAGCACCCTCTCAAAGCTAATTCGCTCGAACGCTGGTGATCTTATGTTTCATTTGTTTTGTCGGAGCAGCCGATGATGCTCATCTGGCCGTATCGTCCCCACCCCCGGCATCTGGCTCTCTTTATCGTAGCCTACGTCCTGGGCTGCGGTTTTGCGCACGCCCTGGCAATTGTCCCTGGGACCGGGATCTCCTTTTGGGCTCCTAGCGGGCTCTTCATTGCCACGCTCGCTATTGTCCAAAGGCAGAGCTGGCCGTGGTGGCTTCTGGCGGGATGTTTCGCCGAGGTGCTAAGCAATTTCCTGTGGTTCCACAGCCCGTTCCCTGCCGCCATGCTGATATATGTCGGCAATGCCCTAGAGGCAGTGATCGGTGCCTCGCTGGTCAATTGGGCCTTAAAGCGATCGATTCGATTGGAAACCTTGCGGGAGGTTCTCGCTTTCGTCGTTCTGGGTGCTGGAGTTGCACCGGTGGTGAGCGCCACCGTCGGAAGTGCGACACTCGCCTGGTTCCGCATATTATCGCAAACCTTCACCGGCGCCTGGCCGCTCTGGTGGATTGGAGACGCCACTGGTGTCTTGATCGTTGCACCGCTGGCATTTATCGTAATCCAGAACTGGCGCGACAAGACCGAGCTTTCGGCGGCCCGATTGGCAGAAGCCTGCGTTCTTGGGCTGATTTTTCTTGGAGTCGCCGCCCTTTCGCTCAGCGGCTACTTACCCTTTGCATACATCATCATGCCACCACTTCTTTGGGCCGCGGTGCGCTTCGAGGTCAAGGGTGCGGTCGTCGTCCTGGTCCTCCTCACACTGATCACGGCGATATTCACGATATCCGGAACCAGTCCGTTTGCCGGCGACGACGAGACCCAGCGCCACAAGCAGTTCATGCTACAACTTTTCTTGGCAATTTCGGCATTTTCAGCGCTCATCGTCGCCGCCATATCCCGCCAGTATCAACTGGCATTGTCGAACCTGCAACAAAGCGTGGCTACTTTGCGGGAGAGAGAGCGGGAACTCTCTCAGATCGTGAACATGGTCCCAGTTCATATCCGGCGGCTGACCCCCGAAGGCGAGCCGACGTTCTTCAACAAGCGTCTTACTGATTTCTTCGGGCTTGACCTGCAACAGTTGGAAAAGCCGAATGCAAGCCGGCTGGTGACGGCCGTGCAGACCCTCGTCCATCCCGATGATGCCGATAGCTTGCTGCAAGCCGTTCGCCGGTCCCTGGCTACGGGCGAACCGTACTCCATAAAATATCGCATGCGGCGTGCGGACGGCGCCTATCGGTGGGTCGATGGCAGGGCCGAGCCTTTGCGGGATGACAGCGGAACCATCTTGCAATGGTTTGCAATCTCCATCGACATCGATGATGAGGTCCGAATGCAAGAGGCGCTCAAGCAGAGCGAGCGTCGCTACCGCGAACTCTTCCACTATATGCCGATCGGTCTTGCCCAGATAGATGCAGGCAAGCTTATCCCAATGTTCAAAGAAATGCGGGCACAGGGCGTCGTCAGTCTCGAAACTTACATTGACGAGAACCCCGAATTCCTCAGCCACGCGCTGGAAGCGCTGGAGGTCGAAGAGGTCAACCAGCATGTCATTGACATGTTCCGCGCAAATAGCCGGGAAGAAATGGGCGGCTCGATCACCCGCTACTGGCAGCCGGCCCTTGCCACCATCCGCCGCTCCATCGAAGCACGCTATCGCGGCGAAGAGGTCTTCCAGGAAGAAACCAGAGTGGCGCGGATGGACGGCAGCGTCATGGACGTCGTTTTCGCTACTGCCCAGCCCGGCGCCATTGCCGACAAGAGCCTCGTCGGCTTTATCGATATCACAGAGCGGAAGCGGGCCGAAGAGGCTCTGCGCGCACGCGAGCGGGAATTCTCGCAGCTCGTGAACATGGTTCCCAGCTATCTCTGGCGGTTGACGCCCGACGGTGTCCCGAACTTTCTAAATCAGCGACTGATCGATTTTCTGGGCCCGGACGTCGTTAACGCGAATGTTGAAGGCGTTCATCCTCTGGCTGCTATCATTGGCGCTGTCGTGCATCCGGACGACAAAACGCGCATGAGCAACGCGTTGTTTCACAGCGTTGCGACCGGCGAACGATTCTCCATGAAGTATCGACTGCGACGCGCCGACGGCGTCTATCGCTGGGTGGAGGGTAGCGCTGAGCCGATGCGCGATGAGGAGGGACGTATCCTCCAGTGGTACGGCCTCTCGCACGACATCGACGACATTATGCACGTGGAAGAAGCGCTGCGGAACAGCAAGCAGCAGCTGGAGCAGATGATTGAGGCCGTGCCCTTCAGCACCCTAAGCTTCGCGCCGACGGGCGAACTGACCTATGTCAGCAAGCGATATCAGGATCAGGCTGGCGCGCCGGGGGCGGAGATCAAGGATTTCGATGCACTGGCCCGGGAAGTGGCTCACCCCGACGACTTTCCAACAATGTTTGCACGGGCAACGCAAGGCTTTGCGACCGGCCAACCCTTCGTCAATCGGTTTCGCCGGCGCCTGAAGGACGGCAACTATCGCTGGATTGAGGCGCGCGCTCAGCCTTTGCGGCGCGCGGACGGCCCAATCGTACAGTGGTACTTTGCTTCAATCGACATCGAAGAGGAGATGCGCGCACAGGAGGCATTGCGCGAGAGGGAACGCTTCCTCTGGCAACTGGTGGAAACCCTGCCGGCCATGATCGATTGCGCTGCGCCAAACGGCGAGCCGGTCTATCGGAGCCAGCAGCTCCGTGATTTCCTTGGTTATGAGCTTGAAGAACTCGACGGCGGGGCGAAATCCCGACTGGATGCAACGCTCGATGCCGGCGTCCATCCGGATGACCTTGCGGGCGTCAAGGAGCAGTATGCGCGTTCGTTGGAAAGCGGAGAACCTTATCGCAGAAAACATCGTCTGCGGCGTTTCGATGGCGAATATCGCTGGATCGAGACGCGCGCGGCGCCGATGCGCGACGAGAAAGGCGCCATCGTGCAATGGAATGTTATTTGTCTGGATGTCGACCGAGAGGTTCGGATGCAGGAAGAATTGCGACTGGCACAGGATCGGCTTGCGCGCGCCGGCCAGGCAGCGAGCCTTGCCGAGCTGTCGGCTTCCATCGCACATGAAGTAAACCAACCCTTGGCGGCGATCGTCGCCAATTCGCACGCATGCTACCGATGGCTTTCGGCAGACCCCGTCAACATCGAACGCGCCAAGATCACGACCGAACGTGTCATCCGCGACGCCAAGTCAGCGGCGGACGTCGTCAGCCGGATTCGAGCCCTCTTCAAGCAGTCGGTGGAGAATAGAGGCATTCTGGTTCTTTCGGACGTTATCTCGGAAGCGTGTAGTCTGGTCGCCGCCGAAGCCTTGCGCCGTCGCATCCGGCTCAACATCGACGTGGAAACTAACCTTGCGCCGGTTACAGTCGACCGGATCCAGGTACAGCAGGTCCTCGTCAATCTCATTCGCAACGGCATGGAGGCAATGGATGCCGTTGACGACAACAAAACTGTCGATGTGCGCATGCATCAGGTGGACGACGAAGTGCGGATCGAGATAGGCGACAACGGAAACGGGGTCGCGTTTCCCGAGCGCATTTTCGAGCCCTTCTTCACGACAAAGGAAAATGGAATGGGCATGGGTCTCGCCATCAGTCGCTCGATCGTCGAAGCACACGGCGGACGTTTATGGGCGGAAAAAAACGAACCGCGCGGCGCGAGGTTCGTTTTCACCTTACCAAATGTAGCGAAGGGGGCGACATGACAAGGGGGTATGTGCTTTCATTGCGACGACGCGGCAGCATCAAGGGGGCGCTCGGCGAACTCCTGGAGCGTACGATGCAGGAGGCATTCCCGACATGCACAAAACAAGACCGATGATCGCGGTTGTCGACGACGATCCAAGGCTGCTTGACTCGCTGGAAGAGCTTCTGGAATCCGCTGGATATACCGCCTGTTGCTTTGGTTCGGCCAGCGGCCTGCTCGATCACGGACTATCGAATCTGGACCTGCTCATAACCGACATCGGGATGCCCGGCATAAATGGCTTCGAACTTCGTGACCGGGTGAAGAGTGCGTGTCCGGAGTTGCCGGTATTCCTGACTACAGGACGCCACGAAATCGCTGACCAGGGTGGCGCCCAGGGCGTTAACGGCTTTTTCCGCAAACCCTTCGACGCTCCTGACCTGCTGGTCGCTGTTTGCAAGGCGTTGCGAAAATCGAGAGATAGAGGGTGACATGAGACTTAGCCAGTCGGCTGGAACATCAGCCCCCCTGTTATCACAACGCAAAAAAAGTTCAGCCGAACCAATTGTCGTCGTCGTCGATGACGACGCAGCCGTGCGCGAGGGTTTGTCCGAGTTGATCCTCTCGGCGGGCTTCCAGCCCGTCAGCTTCGCCTCGGCGCAGGAACTGCTCAACGCCGTTGACATATTGGATGGCCCGGGCTGCCTGATTCTTGACGTCCACATGCCAGGAGAAAGCGGGCTCGATCTCCAGCACCATCTGGCCGAGCGCGGCATTGGCAAGCCCATCATTTTCCTGACCGGTCGCGGCGATATCCCGATGACGGTTCAAGCGATGAAGGATGGCGCGGTGGATTTCCTCACCAAGCCCGTGTCGGACCGGACGTTGCTCGATGCGGTCATAGCCGCTATCGCGTTGGATCAAACCCAGCGAGCGGAAGCGATCGTGGTCAAGCGCAATGTTGAACGTTTGAAGACACTGACGCGGCGCGAACGGGAAGTCCTACGCGAGGTGGTGACGCGCGGACGCCTCAACAAGCAAATCGCCTTCGACCTTGGCATCAGCGAGGTCACGGTCAAGCTGCACCGTGCCAACGTAATGCGTAAGATGGAGGTCCGTTCCATCGGCGAACTGATCAGGGTATGGGAAACCTTGCCCCCGACGGTGCGCGAGAGGGCGGAAGCACGATTTTGACAACCCGACATCGGCTGCTCAGATAAAGGCGATGGCTTTTGCCTCTCGGGCGATAAAATCGCAGACGAGTTTTACACGCAACGGCACCGTGCCCCCAAAGGCGTGCAGGGCACTAAATGGAGCGCTGGGGAACGAAAAACCTGTCGCGAGTGCAACAAGCCTGCCTCCTTCCAGGTCTTTCGCTACCAGACACCGCAAAAGATAGGCCGCTCCGAGCCCACTGAGCGCAGCCTGAATGAGTGCGGTTCCTGAGTCGCAATCGACGCGCCCCGAGGGTATGAAACTCCTCCCGTCCGGCAGACGCATTGGCTGAGTGATGCCGCCCAGCGCATAGCGGGCGAAGGGCAGAGTTGCCAGCGCTTCGGCGGTCGCAGGATTTCCCCAGGTTTTCAGAAAGGCCGGAGACCCGACAATCGTCATCGGTAGGTCAGCCAGGTGACGAACCATATAATCCCCCGGAGCGGAATTCCCGACGCGCAACGCGACATCATAGTCCTCCCTGATCAGATCGACAAACCGGTCTGTCAGTCCGACTTCAATATGCAGGTTCGGATAGTCGGCCGCGAAACTTCCGAAGAGACGAGGCAGCAATAGGGGGGCCATTTCGTTCGGCATGCTGATGCGCAAGCGGCCGGAGGGTGCAATGTCTGATCTGATCGCCTCTTCACTTGCCCCCAAGTCCCGCAACAGCGGCGCAACGCGGTCGAAGAACAACTGACCATCCTGGGTAAGCATCAGGGCGCGCGTGGATCGCAGGAAGAGCCGGGTACCGATTTTCTTTTCCAGGCGTGCAACACCTTTCGACACCGCCGACGGTGTTGTTCCCAGGTCGCGGGCCGCAGCGCTGAACGATCCGGCCTCTACCGTCCGCACAAAAGCCATCAACCCGGGAATTTCGTTGAGAAGGTTCGGCAATTGCGCCTCCGCGGCACAGCTCATGTGCCCGCCCATGATCTAATTATCCCGGGCGGCGCCGTTTATCTAGTTTCTAGTCGAAAGGAGATAAACAATGCACCACCTCAAAGACAAGGTCGCCGTCATCACCGGCGGTAATAGCGGGATCGGCAAGGCGACTGCTCGTCTGTTCGCGGAAGAAGGGGCGAAGGTTATCATTACCGGACGGCGACGGGATGTTGTCGATCGCGCCGTGCAAGAAATCGGTCCGTCGGCCATCGGCTTCGTGGGCGACGCGGCCGACCTTGGCGACCATCGCAGGCTGGCGGACGCCGTGAACAGCCGCTTCGGCGGGCTCGACATCTACATGGCCAATGCTGCGGTCATCAATCTCACTCCCTCCGCGGAGGTGACCCCGGAAGACTATGACCGGCATTTCGCAACCAATACGCGCGGCGTGTTTTTCGGCGTGCAGACGATCGCCCCTCTGATCCGCGACGGCGGAAGCATCATCGTTACAAGCTCGCTCGCGGCCACTAAAATTCTTCCGGATCACACCGTCTATGCCGGTTCAAAGGCAGCAACCGCCGCCTTTGCTAAAAACTGGGCACTCGAATTCAAGTCGCGCAGGATTCGCGTAAACATCCTGAGCCCGGGACCGGTCGAGACCGAAATCCTCGCCAAGTTGGGCGTATCGGAGGCCGAGCGGCCGGCTTTCGAAGACCGCATGGCTTCCTTGATCCCTGCGGGCCGGCTTGGCCGGCCGGAAGAGTTGGCGCGCGCCGCACTTTTCCTCGCCTCCGATGCGGGAAGCTTTGTCAATGGGGTCGAGCTTCATGTCGATGGCGGCATGACCCTGACTTGAGATGCAGCGCATGGAGCCTGCTCGCAGGAGCGATGCGTAGTCATGAGTTGCCTACAGACTCTAAGTACTTGCAGAGGCTTCGGGGGTCCTAGTCTTCATCCGTCATGTCTGCCAGCGTGCTTTTCCGCCGACGCGTTTTCAACTGCCGCGATAAGTGGAATAGCCGTAAGGCGAGAGCAGCAGCGGCACATGGTAGTGGCTGTCGGCATCTGCAATGCCGAAGCGCAGGGGAACGAGCTCGAGAAAGGCGGGATCCGGAAGCTTCACGCCCGCGGACCTAAAATAGTCACCGGCGTGGAAGACCAGTTCGTAGGTCCCGGTCGCGAACCCGGCCCCCTCCATGAGCGGTCCATCGACACGGCCGTCGCTATTGGTATGGACCGTACGGATGAGGTGCCGCGCATCGCCTTCGAGCCGGTAGAGATCGATCTTCAGCCCGTGGGCGGGTCTGCCGAGCGCGGTGTCGAGAATGTGGGTCGTCAGGCGGCCTGACTTGCTCATGTATCTCCCTCTCGCAAGTCCTGTCATTGTGGAGGAAGCTAGCCTTCTCTTCCTTCGAGAAGCAACCCCTGTCCTGCATCGCGGGCCGCGCTGTCCGCAGAAAGCGGCGCTCGTTTCCGCCGGGTTCCTGCGCGAGGCTGACAGGAACACCATAGTCGAACGCGGAAAAGCGATATTACCGGCACGGTGACGACATTTGCCCTGACTCGGCTGGAACACCGTGCGCCCGGACCGGCGCCGGCGCTCCGGAACTTCTTCCGCTGGCGCCTAGCCACCTTTTTCGCGGCTGCGGCCTCCGGGTGCGCGCCATGGAAAGCTGAACGCTTTGACTAGAATTGGATTTCAGAGCTGGCGGCCGACATGCCTCTTTACGATTTACGACCCGCGCATATAGCGCACTTCCAGGAAAAGCCTTGTAACGGCTTTCCGTCCGGAAGTGCGCAGTTTTTAAATTCTTAGAGCGCTCAGTGTTTCCATGAAACTTTGAAAACCCTCTATTGAAAGGTTGACACAACTACTAAAAAAATAGATATAATTTGACAACCTACAGATGCAGAGCGATCAATGTGGCAGCTTCGCGACTTGCCGTTACCGGGAGCTAGATGAGCCGATTACCTGGTATCCCTTGCTTTCTGCTTTACTGGTTATTATATCTTTGACGTTATTATACTACATTATATAGACTATACAGGTTATCAATTCCGAACTGAGCTAGGCTGCTTATACATGCTCCAATAACTTATGTCGTTTTCTTTGGCGTCCTGGATTTCTTTACAAATCCGTGAGTAGGTCTTGCTCAACGCAATTCCTCGCTTGATGGATCGGGAATGACGAAAGCCTCGTCGTAGTGGAACTCTTCCAGGTTGTTGCCCGGCCCCTCGCGGTCGACAACGATGAACTCGCTGACGGCGCCCACTGACATCAGCGGATGATGCCAGACATTGCGGCCGTAGTTGACGCCCTGCCTGCCATCCGCAATGAAGACCCTCGGCCGGCCCGGCCGGTCGCCTTGATCCTCGGCGACTACAACCAGCCACGGCCGGTCCCGGAGCGGCGAAAAGCTCTGGCTGCCGAGCGGATGGCGCTCCATCATCGTCACGGAATAGGGAAATACCCGGGGCTGCCCGCGAAAGATGTTGATGATGACGCCGGCACCCTCTCCCGCCGCATCGACGCGTGCGAGCGCGTGAAACCGTTCGGTATTGCCGCCATTGATGAAGCGCATCGAGGCCGGGTCGGCCTCGATGACGCTGCCGAACGGCGCGAAAGCCTCCCTGGTCAGAGGCTCGATCGAAAGCATATGCGACATCAGCCTGCCGTTCCGGCTCTCTGCGCGTTGGCACGCGAAGGCCCGGACGCGAAACGTGGCGTCTCGGCCGCACAGACGGACAGATCAGGAATGGTGTCAGGCATTGTCGTCTCCCGGAAGCATGGATCGGAGCCGCAGGCGGGCGATCCGCTCCACCTCGGCACAGGCCGTTTCAAATTCCTCTTCCTTGGAATTGTCAATGCGCCTCTCGAAAGCGGCGAGGATGTCTTCCTTCGTCAGCCCCTTCACCGCGATGATGAAGGGAAAGCCGAATTTCTTGGTGTAGGTCGTGTTCAGCCCGGTGAAGCGCGAATGCTCTTCGGGGGAGAGCCGGTCGAGACCGGCAGACGCCTGCTCGGCTTTCGAATCGGCCGTGAGCTCGCCCGCCACCGCCAGCTTGCCTGCAAGATCAGGATGAGCCCGCAATACCCGAAGCCGTTCGGCCGGGGAAGCCGCGCGGAACGCGTTGCAGAGCGCCGAATGGACGTTGCCAGCGGTCAATCCGGAAGAAGCCGCGCGATCATAGGCGCGTTCCGCGACCCAGGGCGAGTGCTCGAAGATGCCGCCGAAGCGCCGGATGAAATCATCGCGCTCCGACATCAGCGGGTACCGTTGGGCTTGTGGTGTTCGTACCAGTGGCGCGCGATGTCGATGCGGCGCGGCACCCAGACCTTGTCGTGGGACATCACATAGTCGATGAACCGCGCAAGCGCCGCGGCGCGACCGGGCCGCCCGACCAGACGGCAGTGCAGGCCGATATTCATCATCTTCGGGCTGCCTTCCCTGCCCTCCGCATAGAGCACGTCGAACGTGTCCTTGAGATAGGTGAAGAACTGGTCGCCGGAATTGAAGCCCTGATTGGTCGCAAAGCGCATGTCGTTGGCGTCGAGCGTATAGGGAATGATAAGATGCGGATTGCTGGGCGTCGGTCCGGGGACCCAATAGGGAAGCTCGTCCGCGTAGGAATCGCAGGAATAGAGGAAACCGCCCTCCTCCAACACGAGCTTGAGCGTATTTGCCGAGGGCTTGCCCTGGTAGATGCCGAGCGGGCGCTCGCCGGTCAGTTCGGTGTGCAGCCGCACGACCTCGCGGATGTGCTGGCGCTCGATATCTTCCGGAACGTCCTTGTATTCGAGCCAGCGCAGGCCGTGGCTGGCGATCTCCCAACCGGCCTCCTTCATGGCGGCGACGGCTTCCGGATTGCGTGCCATGGCGAGCGTCACGCCATAGACCGTCAGCGTCACGCCCCGGCTCGTGAACATCCGCCACAACCGCCAGAAGCCGGCGCGGGCGCCATACTCGTAGATCGACTCCATATTGAGGTTGCGCTGTCCAGCCCATGGCTGAGCGCCGACGATCTCCGACAGCAAACACTCGGACGCTGGATCGCCGTCGAGAATGCAGCTTTCGCCGCCCTCCTCATAGTTCAGCACGAACTGCACGGCGATATCGGCGTCGCCCGGCCAACGCACCTCAGGCGGCCTGCGCCCGTAGCCGACGAGGTCGCGCGGATAGGAATTCTCGGACATAATTTCACCCTTCGACTTTTCCGGAACGGTAGCATCCCGCACCGGATTGTCGAGATGAGAAAAATGGCGATTCCGAGGTTACGGCCTGCCGGGGAGCGAGGCGGTCACCGCGACCGGCGGCGTGGCAAGAGTGTCCGTGCCGGGGCGCTGCCCGACCGAAAGTCCTGCCTTAGCCCGCGGGCGCGCGGAAATCTTTCCAAGCGGATGCTGCGAATGCACGCGCATCGGCGCTCCGGGCTCGTGCTCGATGAACAGGGCGAGGCTGCCGATCAGGAGCGGCTCGGTCAGCAGCGGTTCGAACAATCCGCGCAAAGGGGCCTCAACCCGCCGCCCCACATCGACGTTCAGAGGGCCGGTCAGCGGCATGTGGAAACGATATTCGTCCATCACATGGGGATCGCCCCAGCGATGCAGGTTGGTGAATTGCGGAGCCGTGAGCCTGTCCGGGTCCGCCCGTTCGATATCGTCCTCACTCAGCGGAGCGCGAAAGCGGTCGAGCGCCTGCAGGACTCGGGCGGCGAGCAGATGCATCGACTGGCTGGGCACCTCTGGCATCAGCCCACAGCACTGGCTGAGGCGCGCAACCTCCAGCCGCTCGATCTGGAACGGCGTCTCCCCGCTCGTGAAAAGCATCATGGCCTTGAGCAATTGCGCTTCGTCCATATCCGGCCTCAGGCGGAAGGGCGCCATGATCATTGCATGAAAGCCGAAGCGGCGTGGAACGGCCGTGTAAAAGGCCATCTCCGAAACCGCAAGGCCGGCAATCGACGGCAGTTCCACGGCCTCCCCGGAATAGACGCTGCGGCCGAGCCAGCTGGCAGCTGCCGCAGAAAGCGGGTCTCCCATCGGCGGGGTGAAACAGATCGCATAGCGCATGGCGCAAGCTCCGGAAGTCCGTGAAAGCGGAATAAGGAAACGTGCGCTCCGCCCGCATCCCGTTCGAGATCCAATGGCGGCGTGTTAAGTGATTTGCGTGACAGATTGACGAATTACGCAGGCCATAACGGGGTCGTGAAGCCAGCCTCGCCTATCGCAATGCCGCGATATGGTGCGCACATTGGAAAGCTTGGGGGAGCGCGCTGGCTGGACGGCCGGCAATCTCGTCGACCGCGGATCGCGCCAGAGCATGCGCCAGTCCAAAGCTCACCTTGAATCCGCCCGTCAACACGAAGACCCTTTCGTGATCGGGGTGACGGCCGACCATGGGTTCGCGCCCCGTAGATCTGGGGCGCAGGCCCGCCCAGCGCTCGACCACCGGGGCGCCGCGCAGAGCGGGCGCAAGAGCCGTTGCGCGGGCAAGCAGGGCATCGAGCTGGCCATCGGTGGAATAGGGTTCCTCGAACCGGTTCTCGCTCGTGCTGCCGACCGCCACCTGGCCGCTTTCATGCGGGACGACATAGAGCCCGTCGGCAAAGATGATGGGCAAAGCCGGATCGATATCGGCGCGAAGCAGCGCCGCCTGGCCTTTGACCGCACCGCCGCTCGGTGCCCGCAGCGGCTCGGTCAAACCGTCGATGAAGGAGAAGCTTTCGACGCCCGCGGCGAGGATCAGGCGATCGCAGGTCAAATCGCGCCCGTCCGCGAGTGAAATCCGGCCGCGCGCCGGATCAAGCGAGACGACTTCCGCCCCTTCCTCGAGCCGGACATGCGGAAATTGCTCCAATGCGGCCCGCAGCATCTCAAGCAGGCTGCGCGGCGCCAGCCGGGCGGCCAGCGTGTCATGGACGACACCGAAGGGCGCCGCATCGGCGGCCGGCCAACCGCCTGCATCGGCGTCGCGGACATGCCAATGGAACCGGCGTGCCGGAGTATGCCAATTCTGCGCCGCATCCTGCTCGCGACCAAGAGCGATCTCCCGCAGATGCGGCTTGCCAAGGGGCATGACACGGCCGGAGCGACGATAGCCTGCCGAGAGGCCGGTGGCTGTTTCAAGGGCGGCGATCTCGCCTTCGAGCGACACCAGGGCATCGAACTGGAACTGCTTCTTGTCGTTCCAGCGGTCGGGCATATGCGGCATGAGCGCGCCGAGGAGACCGCCGCTCGCGCCGGAACCGATCAGTCTGCGCTCGAGAAGCCGCGTCGTGAGGCCGGCGCGGGCAGCCATCACGGCGGCCCAGAGCCCCATGACGCCGCCGCCCACGATCAAAACTTCGCACATCGATTGACCTTCCCGGGCCGGAGAATTATCGGGTTCACCATGACAGGAACCGATCCCGGCCAGAGCCCTTCATCCTCGCGGCAAAACCTCGAATGGCACGAGGGCGATATGCCCTATTCGAAGGAATTTGGCGATCACTTTTATTGCCGCACCGACGGACGGCTCGAATGCGGCCACGTCTTTCTTGCCGGCAACCGGCTGCCGGAACGCTGGGAAGCGGGCGGCACATTCACGATCGGCGAACTCGGCTTCGGCACGGGGCTCAATTTCTGCGAAACCTGGCGCCAATGGAAACAGTCGCCGGCGGCGGGGAGCCTCCATTTCGTTTCCTTCGAGCGCTTTCCCATGCAAGCCGACGAGATCGACCGCGCGCTGGCGCATTGGCCGGAAATCGACGAGGAGCGGCAGGCGCTCGTTGCCAATTGGCCCACGAACCCGGCCGGCCAGGTAGACATCGCCTTTACCGGGCAGGTACGGCTCACCGTCGTGATCGGCGCGGCGCTCGACGGCGTTTCAGCGTCCCCTCCGGACTTCGACGCCTGGTATCTCGACGGTTTCGCCCCCTCGCGCAATCCCGACATGTGGTCGGAAGAACTGATGCGGCTGGTGTTCGACAGGACCGTCTCAGGCGGCAGCTTCGCGACCTATGCGGCAGCCGGCTTCGTCCGCCGCAACCTGGCGGCCGCGGGCTTCACCGTCGAGCGCCGCCCCGGCTTTGCCGGCAAGCGTGAGATGCTGCGCGGCGACAAATCCTGATTTCCCGGATCCGGGTGGGCTTATCCCGGAAAGACCACGGACTTGACCGTCGCGATCAACTGATCGGTGGGGACGGCGACGCAATTGCGGTCGATTTCGGCAAGTGTCTTTTCCTTGACCTGGTGCGAGAGCAGCTTCCTCAGGTCGCCGAGCGTCCTGGGCGCCGCGCAGATCACGAGGTTCTCGAAGGCATGGTCGTGGGCATAGTGGTCGAGCTTCCCGGCGATCTCCATGGCGAAGCGATGCTGCTCCTCCCGTACGGGGTCGCTGCTATACTCCATCGCCGAGCGGCCGTGACCGACCGACGAATGGCTGCGTCCGGGCCTGTCGGCCATGATGTCCTGACGACGCTTGGTCTCGATTTGGAATGTCTCCTCCTCCGGCTGCTGCCTGCCATCCTTCAGCAGGTTGACGTCCTTCACGATGCGCGCCGTGTTTCCATCGGCTGTCAGTATCCAGATTCGGTTCCGCACTATTGTCTCCCCGTGTCGATGGCAGATAGGTTGGCGAGGCTCACGGACAGAACGGCTGAGGCCGCGTCAGGTTCCTTGCCGCCGAATATCTGCGCATTCCGTGTCGCCGTGGCCTGCTCGCATCACGAGCCCGTCAGCAGCCGGCAATCGGCGAGGCCAAGCGGCCAGATTGTACGCTCAGGCCCTTCTTCTGCAAGGGGAACATACATGACGCGCTGCTTCTTTGCCGGCTATCGCCGCGGAACTCGGCGCGTGGTCATGCCCTTTCGCCGGGACGATGTTTTGCGCCTGCCGGCGTGATAGACGGCGCTGCCTTCGCAGCTGCGAAAAGATGCGGCTTGACTTTCCGGCGCAAAACAACGATCTAAGGCCTGCGTCACCTTCCGGCCGCCGCGTGAGCGCGCCCTCGGCATCACTTCGAAGCCGTGAAGAAGGAAAAGCGCGAAACATCGCCGCCCTCCGCGGCAGCACAGGCGCCTGACGATTTTCTATTAACCCACAAGTTCCCAATTCACGCGGGGTTCTTGACGCCAGATGACACCGGAACCGCATCCTGCCGTTCCGGCGAGAGCGTTTGGCGCCCCGAAAGGTATATGCATTGTCCACTTTCAAAGAGCTTGGCCTCTCCGAGCACATCGTGGCGACACTCTCCGCCAATGGTTTCGAAAAGCCGACGCCCATCCAGGCTCAAGCCATTCCGCTGGTCCTGAAAGACCATGACCTCATCGGTCTTGCGCAGACGGGCACCGGCAAGACCGCTGCGTTCGGCCTGCCGATGATCGAAAAGCTCGTAGCCGATGGCAGACGTCCCGATCCGCGCAACATTCGCGCTCTCGTGCTCGCACCTACCCGTGAACTGGTGAACCAGATCGCGGCCAACCTGAAGCTTTTCGTAAAGAAGAGCCCGCTCAAGATCGGCCTCGTCGTCGGTGGCGTTTCGATCAACAAGCAGACCGAACAGCTCGCCCGTGGCGTCGACATTCTCGTCGCGACCCCCGGCCGCCTGCTCGACCTTGTTTCTCGCAAGGCGGTGACGCTGACACAGGCTCGCTACCTCGTTCTCGACGAGGCTGACCAGATGCTCGATCTCGGCTTCATCCACGACCTGCGCAAGATTTCCAAGCTGGTGCCGAAGAATCGTCAGACGCTGCTCTTCTCCGCAACCATGCCGAAGCTGATTGCCGAGCTTGCCGGCGAATATCTGACCGATCCGGTCAAGGTCGAAGTCTCGCCTCCGGGTAAGGCCGCCGACAAGGTCGAACAATATGTGCATTTCGTCCCCGGCAAGGACCTGAAGACGACGATCCTGAAGCAGACGCTGACTGCCAATCCCGATGGGCTGTCGCTGATTTTCAGCCGCACCAAGCATGGCGCCGAGAAGCTGATGAAGCATCTCGACCATGTCGGCTTCAAGGCCGCCTCGATCCATGGCAACAAGAGCCAGGGCCAGCGGGAGCGCGCGCTGAAGGCATTCCGCGACGGTGAGATCCGCGTGCTCGTGGCGACGGATGTGGCCGCTCGCGGGATCGACATTCCAGGCGTCACCCACGTCTACAACTACGACCTGCCGGAAGTGCCCGACGCCTATGTGCACCGTATCGGCCGCACGGCCCGTAACGGCCGCGACGGCATCGCGATCGCATTCTGCGCGCCGGACGAAATCCGCCTGCTGCGGGACATCGAAAAGCTGATGGGCATCCAGATCGCCGTCGCCAGCGGCGAAGCGCCCGCCGACCAGGCGCGCCCCTCCAAGGGACGTGGCGGTCGCGGCAACGGTCAGCCTCGTGGTAACGCCCAGCCTCGCGGCAATGGCGCAGGGCAGCGCCAGGGCGGACCCCGCCGCGATCGGCCGCAGCGCCAGGCGGCAGCCGGCGGATTCGCCGGCGATGAACTGCTGCGCGACGAGCGCTCGCACGAGCGCCGCGACCAGCGTGCTGTCGGGCATGGACCGGCGGACGGACGGCCGGAAGGCCACCGCAATCACAAGGCGCAGAAGCACCATGGGCGGCCCGGACCGCAGCAGGCCGGCCGCCGTGGGAGCGAACAGTCAGGCGAACGCAACGGCGGCGGCAATCGACCGCAGCGTGCCGACGGTCGCGGCCATCAGCGCTAGATCACGATGCTTTTAGGTCGGGTCGACCTAAAAACATGAACGTGATCGGTTCCAAGAAGTTGAGACGCGGGATGCGGGCGGAAAACCGCACACACTTTTCCTCATCCCGCTCTAGAGCACTTCGAGGATAAGTGCGCAGCGTCAAAGACTTAGAGCGTTTGGTGTTTCATGCGCTGAACGCCCTTAGGCGCAATGACGTCGTGGAACGGCGGGTAGATGCCCGCCGTTTCGACACTGCCCTGCGTCACCTGCGCCAGTTAGCCTTTGGGTCTGACGGACTGATAGATCGCGCTGGTGCCGTCTCTCTTCACCGCGAACACGTCATAGGATGCGCGAGGGTCGTCCCCCATGCCCAACGATCCGACGGGCATGCCCGGGACCGCGATGCCGGCAATGTCCGGGCGCTCGGCGAGGAGCCTTTCCACGGCATCCAGCGGTACATGGCCTTCCACGTAATAGCCGCCGACGACAGCCGTATGGCAGCCTTGCATCTCATCCGGTATCGCATAGCGCTGCTTTACCGCAGACAGATCGTCGACGTCCTTTATGCCTACCGCAAAGCCGGCTCCCTTCATCGCCTCGGCCCATGCATGGCAGCAACCGCAATTTGGGTCCTTGTAGACGACCATTTCCCGGCCGGCCGCAAAGGCAGGCCCGATCGTCCAAGCCGACGCGGCCGCGGCCGCGGAAAACAGAAACTCTCTTCTTCTCATGGTTGCTCTCCTTTGAACATTGGTTGTGCGGCATTGAATTGACTGACTTTCTTCGGTGCACTCGACGAGGACAGCCGCCAGCCCTTCACCAAGCCGTAAACGGCCGGAATGACCACCCAGGATCGTCGAGGATACCATTCCGCCGATCATCGGGACGGCGATCCGTTGCATGACCTCCGACCCGGACCCGGTGCTCCAAAGGATCGGCACAAGCCCCGCCATGATGGCGACGACGGTCATCATCTTCGGCCGGACCCGCTCGACCGCCCCCACCATGATGGCCTCCTGCAGATCGGAATGCGTCAGGGAACGCCCCTCGGCCGCGCAAGCCGCGCACCGCTCCCGCAATAGCTGATCGAGATAGATCGAGGATTTTTCGCTCGCTGGCGGCCGGACCCTCCGCAACCGCCTCCAGCGGTTCGAAAGAGACATCCTCGCTTTGCCTGACCGCGACGAACGGGCGCCCGTCTGCCGTTTGCTTCGGCGCCGCCGAACATTCCGGCACCCCGTCCGGGTGCCGGTAGTAGATGATCTTGCCCGCCGGCTTTGCCGCAGGCGGCGTGGGTTCTCGTGCAGTTGACCAAGGAAGAACTGTGGGGTAAGGCCGCCTGTCCCGGCTACGTAGCCTCCTCCGCCTGCCAGGACGAGGGAGCCGACCCAGAAGGAGTTCACCCTGAACGGTTTCGGCCTCCCTTTGGAGCTTGGCCACCAGTTTGAAGCGCCAGCCACCTTCCATGCCGAGATCGGTCCTGAACCGGTAAACTCCGGGCTCTGTCGAAGGCATCGCTTCGACGGCGGTCGTCATCGCCTCCATACCTTCCGGCGCCATGTCGAGCCGGGTCGCAAAAATGATCGCGCCGGAAACCGGCACTTTCGTCCTCTCGTCGATGAGACGGACGGCGACGATCGCTTCCGGTCCCTCGGCAATCTCGGGCTCGACGAGCTCGAACCGGTAGTCCGTAGCGGCGGCGTAGGCGTTCGTGCAGAAAAGCGCCAGGGCAAGGCAGGCGAGGCCTGCTCTCGGCATAAGACGGATTGCAGTCATGTGAACTCTCACCCGACGGGCCTGTCGGCCGCGTCCTTGGAAAATGTCGATGGTCGGACGCCCCACCTCTGTCGGGCGGAGCAGTTCCGTCGATTCGAAGAGTGAGATTCAGGCTTTGGGAGGCCGCGCCGGGGGGTCGATGGTGGCCGACGAAAGTTCGCTGTCCTGCAGGAGGGCGTGCGACGCGTCGCGCGCGTCGCGGTAGACGCTCCAGCCTTCGGCCCGGTCCGCGTGTGCAAGGATGCTGCCGGCGCAGACCAGCCCTAGAGGGCATGCGCTTCCGCAGTCGTTCTTTAGGGGCGGTTGCCGCGGGCAGCAGGACATGTCCTCGGAGACATCCGTGCTTGCCATGGCCGCCATTTGCATGTCCGACGAGGCCATCGCGCTCGTGGCCGCGCCGACGCTCACGGGGCCGATCACGACCGCGAGCAAGACGAGCAGACACAGGAAGCGCCGGAGCGCGACGACGACGAACATGCGCGTAAGCTGGCACAGGTCGGCGTCCAATGGAAGCCGGTCATGGAAAGTTGCGACCGACGACACCGGACGGCGCGCGTTCAATGCTGCGAGTGCACCTCGCCATAGAGCTCGTCAAACCGCCGGCATTTCCTTTGCAGGCTCGCTCGCCGCTGTTCCCCCCGCGGCCTTTCGGTTGGTGAGATAGACCCCTGTCACGGCAATTACGGTGCCGATGATCATCGGCCAGGTCAGCGCTTCGCCGAAGAACAGCGCCGCCTCGCCGGCGGCAAGCGGCGGCACCAGATAGATGAGCGATGCCGCGCGCGATACCTGCCCGCGGCGAATGAGATAGAGCAGGAGCGCGATCGCTCCCATCGAGAGGCCCAGGACCGACCAGGCGAGCGCCGCGACAAGTTCGATATTCCAGGTGACCCGCAGGTCCTCGAGCATGAGCGCCAGGGGGATGGTGACGAGGAGCGCTCCCACATATTGCAGCGCTGCAATCGACCGGATGTCGCCAGTCTGCAAATAACGTTTCTGATAGAGCGTCCCGTAGGTGACGGCGGCCATGCCGAGAACGTTGACGGCCAGCGGCAGCAGGTGGATCGGCGTTGCGGTCGCGTCGATCGCCAGCATTTTCGGCGCAACCGCAAGCGCGATGCCGCAAAAGCCGAGGATAAGACCCAACTTCTGCTGACCCGCCAGCTTCTCGCCGATCAGCCAAGGCGCGACCGCAGCCGTCATCAGGGGCTGCAAGCCGGCAATGATGCCGGAGATCGCCGCGGGCACACCTTGCCCGATCGCCCACCATACGGCACCGAGATAGAGGCCGTGGAGGAAGATGCCGGACACGACGGCATGGCCGATCGCCGTGGCGGAGCGCGGCCACCGCGCACCGCTCAGGAGACAGAAGCCGATGAAGAGCAGAATGGCGAAGCTGTAGCGCAGCGCCAGGAAGGTCAGCGGATCGGCGAAGATGGCCGCATATTTTGCAACGACCCAGCCTGTCGACCAGAGCAGCACGAAGATGGCCGGGGCCACGAGCATGAAATCTTTCCTGAGCGAATGGATTCACGACGATCCGCGCAGGATCGCCGCTGCCGCGATAGAGCGGCGATAGCGCCCCGTCAAAGGAATTTTTCTGATGGATAGCATCAGCGAATAGGAACCGCCGCTCCACAACCTGCTGAACGCGTCTCCTCGAATCCTAAGGGCCTAAAATCCGGGCATCAGCCCGTTTTTTCTGCGCAGCGGAAGCCCAGGCTGCGCGTGCCGCTGCCCCGGTTCTCGCCCGGAAACGCCGAATACGGCCGCATCCGGCCGCGCCGCCACCCGCCAAATTCTTCGACGGCAAATGTGCACGCTTCTTGCATTGCACTCTGCGTTGTATTCAAATGGTCGAAAATAAGGGGACCAGCCTTTGACATTTGACGAAATGATCAATGCGGACAGCAGCCCGCGCCAGCCATATTCGACTTATCATCAATGGTATGCCAGTCAGGACAGAAACCGGCTCATCGCGAAATCGAAGGAAGCCGAAAAGATTTTTCGTAAGACGGGCATCACCTTCGCAGTCTACGGACACGCGGATTCCTCCGAAAAACTGATCCCCTTCGATCTCATACCCCGCATCATCTCCGGGCGCGAATGGCGCCGGCTCGCCCAAGGCATCGAACAGCGCGTCATCGCGCTCAACGCCTTTCTCGACGACATCTACCACAAGCAGGAAATCATCCGCGCCGGGCGCATCCCGCGCGAACTGGTCGAGAAGAACGACACCTTCCTGCCGCAGATGATCGGCTTCCGGCCGCCGGGCGGCGTCTACACCCACATCGTCGGTACCGACATCGTACGCACCGGCGAAGACCAGTACTATGTGCTGGAGGACAATGCCCGCACGCCGTCCGGCGTCAGCTACATGCTGGAAAACCGGGAAACGATGATGCAGATGTTTCCGGAGCTGTTCCACCAGAACCGCGTGCGGCCGGTAGAGAACTATCCCAATCTGCTTCGCCAGAGCCTTTCCTCGCTCGCTCCGGCCGGCTGCGAGGGCAAGCCGCGCGTTGCCGTCCTCACGCCCGGGATCTACAACTCGGCCTTCTACGAGCACGCATTCCTGGCGGATATGATGGGCGTCGAACTGGTGGAGGGCTCGGACCTGCGCGTCATCGACGGCAGGGTAAAGATGCGCACGACACGCGGGTACGAGGCGATAGACGTGCTTTACCGGCGCGTCGACGACGATTTCCTAGACCCCCTCACCTTCCGCCCGGATTCCGCCCTCGGGATACCGGGGATCATGGATGTCTATCGCGCCGGCAATATCACCATCGCCAATGCCCCCGGCACCGGCATTTCCGACGACAAGGCGATCTATTCCTACATGCCGGAAATTGTCGAATTCTATACCGGCCGCAAACCCCTCCTCGAGAACGTGCCCACCTGGCGCTGCTCGGAACCAGAGAGTCTCAAATACGTGCTCGAACATCTCGCCGAGCTCGTCGTCAAGGAGGTTCACGGCTCCGGCGGCTACGGCATGCTCGTCGGCCCGACCGCGACAAAAAAGGAATGTGCAGCCTTCGCCGAGAAGCTCAAATCCCGTCCCGGCAACTACATTGCCCAGCCGACATTGTCGCTCTCGACGGTGCCCATCATGGTCAACAAGGGCATTGCGCCGCGCCACGTCGATCTGCGTCCCTATGTGCTCGTCTCCGACAAGGTTCAGATCATTCCGGGCGGCCTGACCCGCGTGGCCCTGAAAGAAGGCTCCCTGGTGGTGAATTCCAGCCAGGGCGGCGGGACCAAGGATACCTGGGTGCTGGAGGACTGAGGCCATGCTGGGAAGAACTGCAAACGGCCTCTACTGGATGTTCCGCTATATCGAGCGCGCGGAGAACAGCGCCCGCCTCATCGATGCCGGATTGCGCATGTCGCTCACGCGCAGCGAAGCGGCCGAGGACGACTGGGACGGGGTGCTGCAAAGCGCGGACGTGCGCGAACTCTATGATCAGGTCCACGAAGGATTGACGAGCGGCGACGCGATCGACTTCCTTCTGCGTGACCGCACCAACCCGTCAAGCGTGATGTCGTGCATCGAGGCCGGCCGCAACAACGCCCGCATGGTCCGCACGGCGCTCACGCGCGAGACATGGGAAGCGATCAACGAATGCTGGATCGAAATGAAGGGAAGCCTCGCCAGGAGGGCGAAGACCACCGACATGCCGGAGATCATCGACACGATTAAGCGGCGGGCCGGGCTTATCCGGGGCGCCTTCCACGGCACGATGCTCAGGAACGAGATATTCAACTTCTCTCGCATCGGCACCTTCATCGAGAGAGCCGACAACACCGCCCGCATCCTCGACGTCAAATATTACGTGCTTCTGCCGGCAGTCTCCGCGGTCGGATCGTCCATGGACAACGTCCAATGGGAGTCGATCCTGCGCTCGGTCTCCGCACACCGCTCCTATGGCTGGGTCTATGATGCCGAACTCAGGCCCGCAAATATCGCCGACTTCCTGATCGCAAACGGCCGCATGCCGCGCTCGCTGGCCTATTGCTACGACAAGCTCGTCTCCAATCTCGGTTATCTCGCGCGCGAATACGGCGAGCGGCACGCGGCGCACGAGACCGCCGAGCAGACGCTCGGCTTGCTGCGCAGCCAGTCGATCGCGGAAATTATGGATCAGGGACTACACCAATATCTCAAGGAGTTCATCAACCAGAACAATCGCCTCGGCCGGGAAATCTCCGATGGTTACCGGTTCTATCAATGAGCTTCAGGGGGCGTAGATGTATCTGAAAATCAGCCACACGACCGAGTATCATTACGACGAACCGGTACAATACGCATTGCAGCGCCTGCGCCTCACGCCGGTAAATCTGCCGGGCCAGACCGTCCGGAACTGGAAGACGCTCGTGGACGGCGCCGCCATAGAAGTGAGCTATGACGACCAGTTCGGCAACCGCACGCATCTCGTCAGCCTCGACGCCGATCGGACGACCCTTTGCATAGAGGCGAAAGGCGAAGTCGAAACGGAAGACCGGGCCGGCGTATTCGGCGCTCACCAGTCCTATGTGCCGCTGTGGCTCTACGCCCGTGAAACCCCGCTCACCAAGCCGGGCAAGCGGATCCGCGAGCTCGCGAAAGCCGCCGGAGGCGCCACCGAACTCGAGCGCATGCACGCGCTGATGACGATCATTCACGAGACCGTACGCTACGAACAGGGTGAGACCCAGGTCGGGACCTCCGCCGAGGAGGCACTGGAGCGCGGCAAGGGCGTATGTCAGGATCATGCCCATATCCTGATCTCTGCCGCGCGGACCCTTGGCCTGCCCGCACGCTACGTCTCTGGCTACCTCATGATGGAGGACCATCCGCAGCAGACCGCAAGCCACGCCTGGGCCGACGTGCACATTGCCGGCCTTGGCTGGGTGGGATTCGATCCCGCCAACAAGGTCTGCCCGGACGACCGCTATGTCCGCATCGCCTCGGGGCTATGCTACCGCGATGCCGCGCCGGTGTCGGGACTGGTGCACGGCACAGGCACCGAGACTCTGAAGGTGGCCGTGACGGTCGAGCAACAAGGGCAGAGCCAAGCTCAGAATTGAAGCGGAACTGGTCCGCGGTGTTATCGAAGAGAGGTTGGATCATTTCACCGTTTCAATGAAACCGTGAAATGATCCAGGTAAGTCTTCCGCTCCACTCAGCGCGATGCATTGGACTGCAGGATACGGCAGAGTGCGACCAATCCCCGGTCATAGCCGCCATTGACGACATCGCGGCAGCGCTTCAGCACCGTGCGCCGCTCGTTGGGGGACATGGCGTTGAAAGCTGCGATTGGAGTTTGGCCGGGGTTGCCTATTCCGCCCGCGCCGCCACCGGCACCCGGTCCGCCACCGCCGCCGCCGTTGTCAGGTCCACCTCCGCCGCCGCCCGAGCTGCCACCGCCAATCCCGAGGCCAACGTCCAGTCCGACTCCGCTTCCGCCGCCGGCATTCGCACTCACATTGGCGTTGAGACCGCGGCTGCCGCCGAGCGAGACGTCCGCATCGGCGTCGATGCCGTTGCCGCCGCCGACATTTGCGCTGACAGTGCTATTGAGGCCGCGGCTGCCGCCCGCACTTGCATTGGCATTGGCGTTGACGCCGCGGCTGCCGCGGACGGATGCTGTGGCCGAAGTGTTGACCCCGCGCGATCCTCCGACGGACGCATCGACATCGGCGCTGACACCTCTGGATCCGCCCAGCGATGCGCCGACATTGGCATTGACGCCCCTCGAACCTCCGAGCGACACCCCGACGTTCAGGCCACCATTGCCTCCGACGCTTTGTGCAAAGCCGGGGGTACTGGGAATAAAGGTCAGACTCGTTATGAGACCGACAGAGAGAACGAAGGCTTTCTTCCGCATGTTCACTTCCTCTTGCGACGGGGATGCGATTGCCCGATTGAGGAAAATTCCCAACACGCGAACAAGTTTCACGAACTGGCGTAGAGCATACAACTTTTCAAGGCGGGGCAGTATGCGACTGCCCCGTCTGGTGATGACGTCGCGGAGAGATTCCGTACCCGACGGCTCCCCGGGTTCACGGCATCAGTGGCTGTCGCGCTCGACCACCGATCCGCGCGCGCCGACTAGGAAGTCCAGATCGGCGCCGGCGTCAGCCTGCATCACGGTCTTGATATAGAGGCCGCCATAACCGCCCGTGGGCGGTTTTACCGGCGATACCCAGGACGCACGGCGTCGTGCAAGTTCCTCGTCGGAGACATGGAGATGCAGCGTGCGATTCGGGATGTCAACCTCGATCAGGTCGCCATTCTCGACGAGCGCCAGGGGTCCGCCTTCCGCGGCTTCCGGCGCGGTATGAAGGATGACGGTGCCGTAGGCCGTACCCGACATGCGAGCATCCGAAATACGGATCATGTCGGTGATGCCCTTCTTCAGGACCTTCGGCGGCAGGCCCATATTGCCGACCTCGGCCATGCCCGGATAGCCTTTGGGGCCGCAATATTTCAGTACCATGATGCAGGTCTCGTCGATGTCGAGATCCTCACGGTTGATGCGTGCGTGATAGTCCTCAATGCTTTCGAATACGACCGCACGGCCCTTGTGCTGCATAAGGTGCGGCGAAGCGGCCGAAGGTTTCAGAACAGCACCGCGCGGCGCCAGATTGCCGCGCAGGACGGCGATGCCGCCCGATTTCGTCAGCGCCTTTTCCCGCGGCAGGATTACGTCCTCGTTGTAGTTCACGACGCCCTTGACGTCGTTCCAGATCGTGTCGCCGCTGACGGTGATGGCGTCATTGTGCAGGAGGCCCATCTCCGCGACCGCCTTAATCACGACCGGCAGACCGCCGGCATAATAGAACTCCTCCATCAGATATTTGCCGGAAGGCTGGAGGTTGACGATGGTCGGCACATCGCGGCCGAGTCTGTCCCAATCGTCCAGCGAAAGATCGACGCCGACACGGCCCGCAAGCGCGAGCAGATGCAGGACCGCATTGGTCGAGCCGCCGACGGCGCCGTTAACGCGGATGGCGTTTTCGAAGGCCTCCTTGGTCAGGATATCGGAGGGCTTCAAGTCCTCCTTGACCATCTCGACAATGCGACGGCCGGTAAGCTGCGAAATCACCCGGCGGCGCGCATCGACCGCGGGAATGGCCGCATTGCCCGAAAGCGTCATGCCTAGCGCTTCGGCCATCGACGCCATGGTCGAGGCCGTGCCCATGGTCATACAGCTTCCCGCGGAACGGGCCATGCCCTGCTCGGCGTCCATGAACTCCTCAAGCGACATCTCGCCGGACTTCACCATTTCGGAAAACTGCCAGATCGCCGTGCCGGACCCGACGTCCTTGCCGCGCCACTTTCCATTGAGCATGGGGCCGCCGGAGACGACGATCGCCGGAATGTCGACGCTTGCCGCACCCATCAACAGGCTGGGCGTAGTCTTGTCGCAGCCGCCGAGCAGGACGACGCCATCGACCGGATTGCCGCGGATCGATTCCTCGACATCCATCGCCGCCAGGTTGCGGAACATCATCGCCGTCGGGCGTAGCGTGCTCTCACCGGTCGAGAAGACCGGGAATTCCACCGGGAAGCCTCCCGCCTCGTAAACCCCGCGCTTCACGCGCTCAGCGAGGTCGCGCAGATGCGCATTGCACGGCGTGAGTTCCGACCAGGTGTTACAGATGCCGATGATCGGCCGCCCGTCGAAGGTGTCGGCGGGAAGCCCCTGGTTCTTCATCCAGGAGCGATGCATGATGGCATTCTTGCCAGTACCGCCGAACCACTCCTGCGAACGGAGCTTGCGCGGCCACTCAGCTTTCTTCTTCATTTCTTCCTTCCTTGCGCCCTGCGCGGGCTGGACACGCCGGCTTTACGCCCTGTTTTCTTCAGGCAAGCGTGTAGGCTGTCTTGACGTTGGTGTAGAACTCTGCGGCGTATTTGCCCTGCTCACGAGGGCCGTAAGAGGAAGCCTTGCGGCCGCCAAACGGCACGTGGAAATCGACGCCCGCCGTCGGCAGGTTGACCATCACCATGCCGGCCTCGGCATTGCGCTTGAAGTGCGTCGCATGCTTTAGGCTGGTGGTGGCGATGCCCGAAGACAGGCCGAACGGCGTGTCGTTGGCGACGGCGAGCGCCTCGTCGTAGTCCTTGACGCGGATGACGGCCGCGACCGGCCCGAAGATTTCCTCGCGCGAGATGCGCATCTCGTTGGTCGCCTCGGTGAACAGCGCCGGCTGCAGATAGAAGCCGGGCGTGTCGCGCGAGATCACCTCCCCGCCGAAGGCAAGCTTGGCGCCTTCCTGTTTGCCGATGGCGATATAGTCGGTGTCCTGGTTGAGCTGGCTCTGATCGACCACCGGTCCGATATGGGTGCCGGGCTTCAGCGCGTCGTCGACGACGAGACCCTTGATCCGCTCGCCCATGGCGGCGACGAACCGGTCATGGATGCCTTCGGTGACGATGATCCGCGACGAGGCGGTGCAGCGCTGGCCGGTCGAGAAGAAAGCTGAGTTGACCGCCGCTTCGACGGCGACGGCGAGATCGGCATCGTCGAGCACGACGAACGGGTTCTTGCCGCCCATCTCCAGCTGGTACTTGCGGTTATGTTCGACCGAGGCGACGGCGACCCGCTTTCCGGTCGCGGTCGAGCCGGTGAAGGTGATCGCCTGGACGTCCGGACTGTCGAGCATCGCCTGGCCGACGACCGAGCCCTTGCCCATGACGAGGTTCAACACGCCCTTCGGCAGACCCGCCCGGTGGAGGATGTCGACGATCGCCCACGAACAGCCCGGAACGAGCTCGGCCGGCTTGAAGACAATGGTGTTGCCGTAGCAAAGCGCCGGGGCGAGCTTCCAGGCGGGAATGGCGATCGGGAAATTCCAAGGCGTGATGATGCCGACGACGCCGGCCGGCTCGCGGGTTATCTCGACGCCGATCCCCGGCCGGACCGACGGGACGACCTCACCCGCAAGACGCAGGGTCTCGCCGGCGAAGAACTCGAAGATCTGGCCGGCGCGGACCGTCTCGCCGATACCCTCGGCGAGCGTCTTGCCCTCTTCGCGCGAGAGAAGGCGTCCCAGCTCGTCCTTGCGCGCCAGGATCTCGTCGGCGGTCTTCTTCAGGATCGCATGGCGCTCGAGAATGCCGGAGCGCGACCACGCGGGAAAGGCAGCCTTTGCCGCCGCGATCGCGGCTTTCGCGTCTTCGGCGCTCGCGCGTGCATATTCTCCGACGACATCATCGGTGTTCGACGGATTGATGTTCGCAACGCCGTCTCCGCCGACCCATTCGCCGGCGATCAGGTTCTGGTGAAGTGTCATGGGCTTCAGCCTCCTTGTCTTCTTGCCGCAAGCGGCCGTGATGGTTCACGGCCTCGGGCTTGCCATTGGAGATATGTCAGAGCTGATGGACAGCGACCTCTTCCTCCGCCGCGATCGCCAGCGGATTGCGCAGGGGCAGGCCGAATTCCTTGGCTTCGATTTCGAATACGTCTCCCTCCTCCGTGCGGATGCCGTCACCGAAAGAGAGCGTCGCCGTGCCGAACATGTGGACGTGGATGTCTCCCGGTGCGCGGAAGAGTCCGTATTTGAAATGGTGATATTCGAGATTGGCGAAGCTGTGCGACATGTTCGCCTCACCGGAAAGGAAAGGCTTCTCCCACAGCACCTTGCCGCCGCGAAGGATGCGCGATGCCCCGCGAATATCCTCGGGAGCCGCGCCGATGCGGATTTCCGGCCCGAAGCTCGCCTGCCGGAGCTTCGAATGTGCGAGCCACAGATAATTGACCCGCTCGGTCTTGTGATCTGAGAACTCGTTGGCAACCGCAAAGCCGAGCCGGAAGGGGACGCCCTTGTCGGAGATCACATAGATGCCGGCCATTTCGGGCTCCTCGCCGCCATCCTCCGCGAAGGACGGAGACACGAGCGGCTCGCCCGGGGCCACAGCCGTGGTGCCGTTGCCCTTGTAGAACCATTCCGGCTGCACGCCTTTCTCACCGGACTTCGGCTTACCGCCTTCGAGGCCCATGCGGAACATCTTCATAGAGTCGGTCAGCGTTTCCTCGGTCGCTTCCGTCGCCTTCTTGTGCATCGCGTCGCGCGTTGCAGCGGAGCCAAGATGCGTGAGCCCGGTCCCCGTCAGATGCAGGTGGGCGGGATCGGGATGCGTGATCGGCGAAAGCAGCCGCCCCTGGGAATAGGCTTCCTCGAGATCGATCGTTTCGCCAAAGCCCTTGGCGTCGACGACGTCCCTGAGGCTCCGGCCGCTATTGGCCGCTTCCATCGCCAGAGCATAGACGCTCTCCGCTCCCCTGACGGCACGCGCCGTCTCGCCCGGGGCACGCACGGCGACGATAACCGAACCGTCTTCTTTCCTGACCTGAGAAATCAGCACGTTCTGTCCTTCCTGATGAATTGGCTTCCACGATGCCTTTCCTTGCGGAAAAGCAGCGCTTCGCCCGAGAGTGGCTCACGCCACCCAGTTACGGCAAACATGCCGCGTTTTTCTGTTGCGATCATCGGGGGCCGAGCGGAAGCCGGTCAGCCCTTGCCCTTGTTCTTGTTGTAGACGTCGAAGAACACGGCTGCGAGCAGCACGAGGCCCTTGATCAATTGCTGGTAGTCGATGCCGATGCCCATGATGGACATGCCGTTGTTCATGACGCCCATGATGAAAGCGCCGATCACCGCGCCGGTAATCTTGCCGACGCCACCCGAGGCGGACGCACCGCCGATGAAGCAGGCCGCGATCACGTCGAGCTCGAAGCCGACGCCGGCTTTCGGGGTCGCCGAGTTCAGACGGGCCGTGATGATCATGCCGGCAAGCGCCGCGAGCGCGCCCATGTTCACGAAGGCGTAGAAGGTCAGCCGTTCGGTATTGATGCCGGAGAGCTTGGTCGCCTTCTCGTTGCCGCCCATCGCGTATATCCGGCGGCCGATCGTCGAACGCGTGGTGACGAAGGTGTAGACGGCGATCAGCACGCCCATGACGACTAGGACGTTGGGCAGGCCCCGATAGGTCGAAAGCTGGAAGCCGAGGAACAGTGCCACCAGGCTGATGACCGCCATCTGGATCGCGAAGAAGACGAACGGCTCGTTCTCCGTGCCGTGCTGCTCGTTGATCCGGCGATTGCGAACCCCGGCAAAGATCGCATAGCCGACGAGCAACAGCACGGCGACCAGGGCGACCATGTTCTTGATCGTCTCCGGGCTCGGGCTGAGGAAGTAAAGAAAGTCGGGAACGAATCCGGTCGACAGTATCTGGAAGTCCTTCGGAAACGGTCCGATCGGACGGCCGCCGAGGACCACATAGGTCATTCCCCGGAACACCAGCATGCCGGCGAGCGTGACGATGAAGGAAGGGATCTTCTGATAGGCGACCCAGTAGCCCTGCGCCGCGCCCATGATACCGCCCACGATCAGGCAGGCGGGAATGACCACAAAGGCAGGCAAGCCCCATTTGACGAGCATGATCGCCGAAATCGCGCCGATGAAGGCCACGATGGAGCCGACCGACAGATCGATGTGCCCGGCAACGATGATCAGCAGCATGCCCAGCGCCATGATGACGATGAACGAGTTCTGCAGCACCAGGTTCGTGATGTTGACGGGCCTGAAGAGGACGCCGTTGGTGACGAACTGGAAGAACAGCATGATGATGACGAGCGCGACCAGCAGGCCGTATTCGCGAATGTTGTTCCTGAGGTAGTCACCGATCGACGGTTTGGTGGTTTCGGTGCTCGTATCGGCGACCATTAGTGTTTCTCCCCTGAACGCATGATGGCGCGCATGATCGATTCCTGGCTTGCTTCCTCCTTGGAAAGCTCGGCCACCATGCGCCCCTCGTTCATGACATAGATGCGATCGCAGGTCCCGAGCAGCTCCGGCATCTCCGACGAGATCATCAGGATGCCTTTGCCCTCGGCCGCGAGCTGGTTGATGATGGTGTAGATCTCATACTTCGCGCCGATGTCGATACCGCGCGTCGGCTCATCGAGTATGAGGACTTCGGGATTGGTGAACAGCCACTTGGACAGGACGACCTTCTGCTGGTTCCCGCCAGAGAGGTTGACCGTCTCCTGATAGATCGAATGGGAACGGATGCGGAGCTTCGAGCGATATTCGGCGGCGACCTTCCGTTCCTTGCGCTCGTCGATGACGCCGTTCGATGCGACCGCATGCAGATTGGCGAGCGTGGTGTTGTGCATGATGTTGTTGATCAGCACGAGGCCGAGCTGCTTGCGGTCCTCCGTTACATAGGCAAGACCTGCCTTGATGGCCTTGGGAATCGTGCTCACGTCCACCGGCCGGCCATGCATCGTCACCTCGCCGGTGATCTTGTGGCCCCAGGACTTGCCGAAAACGCTCATCGCCGTCTCGGTGCGGCCGGCGCCCATCAGCCCGGCGATGCCGACGACCTCGCCGGCGCGAACCTTGAAGCTGACGTCATGCAGGAACTGCCGGTCGCGGTGATGCTGATGGTAGACGTTCCAGTTCTTCACCTCGAGCAGCGTGTCACCGATCTTCGGTTCACGCGGCGGATAGCGGTCTTCCATGGCCCGGCCGACCATGCCGTTGATGATCCGGTCCTCGCTGATGTCTTCCTTGTGACAGTCGAGCGTCTCTACCGTTCCGCCATCGCGCAGGATGGTGATCTGGTCGGCAACCTTCTTAATCTCGTTGAGCTTGTGAGAGATGATGATCGACGTCATGCCCTGGCTGCGGAACTCCATGAGCAGCTTCAAAAGCGCGTCGGAGTCGTTTTCGTTGAGGGATGCGGTCGGCTCGTCGAGGATCAGCAGGCGGACTTTCTTCGAAAGCGCCTTGGCAATCTCCACCAGCTGCTGCTTGCCGACGCCGATATCGGTGATCAGCGTCGCGGGGGACTCGTTCAGGCCCACTTTCTTCAGGAGCTCCTGGGTGCGGGCAAAGGTCTGCGGCCAGTGGATCACGCCCTTTTCGGCCACCTCGTTGCCGAGAAAGATGTTCTCGGCGATCGAAAGCAGCGGAACGAGCGCCAGTTCCTGATGGATGATGATGATGCCGAGCTCTTCGCTGTCCGAGATCGTGCTGAACTGGCGAAGCTCGCCGTCGTAATGGATCTCGCCCTCATAGGTGCCGGCCGGATAGACTCCGCTCAGCACCTTCATCAAGGTCGACTTGCCGGCGCCGTTTTCCCCGACAAGCGCGTGGATCTCGCCTTCGCGGACCTTGAACGAGACATTGTCCAGGGCCTTGACGCCCGGAAACGTCTTCGTAATGCCCCGCATTTCAAGAATGATATTGTCCATACTCAGCCATTCCAGCTGCAGTGGGAGAGACTGCAGGCGCTCTCCCGTGCTGCGCGGTTGTTTCGACCGGCTCCGATACGAAATAAAACCACGCGGCGGGCCAAAGTGCTACAGCGACATTGCCACGAGACGCATGCCGCCTGGATTAAGAGGGTGCGCGAGCGTGTCGCGCACCCTCCCGGTTCGCCGCATCAGTTGTTGAGCTGATCTTCCGTGTAGTAGCCGGAACCGACGAGAACGTCCTTGGCGTTGGACTTGTCGACGGAAACGGGCTTCAGGAGGTAGGACGGAACGACCTTGACGCCGTTTTCATAGGTCTTCGTGTCGTTGACCTCCGGCTCCTTGCCATCCATGATCGCGTTGACCATGTTGACGGTGACCTTGGCCAGTTCACGGGTGTCCTTGAAGACCGTGGAATACTGTTCGCCGGCGAGGATCGACTTGACCGACGGCAGTTCGGCGTCCTGACCGGTGACGATCGGCATCGGCATGTCGCCGGAGCCGTAACCGACGCCCTTCAGAGCCGAGATGATGCCGATCGACAGACCGTCATAGGGCGACAGAACGCCATCGACCTTCGCATCGGTATACGCGGACGACAGAAGGTTTTCCATTCGGGCCTGAGCCACGGCGCCATCCCAGCGCAGCGTGCCGACCTGGTCCATGCCCATCTGGCCGGACTTGACGACGATCTTGCCGCTGTCGATCAGAGGTTGCAGGACGGACATCGCGCCGTCGTAGAAAAAGAAGGCGTTGTTGTCGTCCGGCGAGCCGCCGAAAAGTTCGACGTTCTTCGGCTCGGTGGCACTGTCGAGCTTCAGACCCTCGACGAGCGATGTCGCCTGCAGCACGCCGACCTGGAAGTTGTCGAAGGTGGCGTAGTAGTCGACATTGCCGGAATCGCGGATCAGGCGGTCGTAGGCGATGACCTTGACGCCGGCATCGGCAGCCTTCTGCAGGATGTCGGAGAGCGTCGTGCCGTCGATGGCGCCGATGACGAGGACCTTCGCGCCCTTGGTCACCATGTTCTCGATCTGCGCCAACTGGTTCGGAATGTCATCGTCGGCGAACTGCAGGTCCGGCGCATAGCCGGCCTCCTTGAACAGCTTCTCCATGGTCTCGCCGTCGGAAATCCAGCGCGTCGACGTCTTGGTGGGCATGGAGATGCCGACCATGCCCTTTTCCTGGGCGACTGCCGGCGCAGCGAAGCCGGCGACCGTGATCGCCGCAGCCGCGAGAAGCGAAGTAAAGAATTTCATCAGATCTCTCCCTGAGTGTTGAACCGGCAGGCGCGGGGCCTCCGTCTATGCGCAGCGATCACCGTCGCGGAGCGTGACCCCCCGGCGGTGGTTCAAGATAAAGGAAGCCCTCCCCGTCTTATCATACTCCCGCATGCGCTGGCGCATATGCTGGGAAACTGGAATCAATTGCCATAACTGTCAAATACAATATCGCTTTGCATGCATATCAAAATTGATATACCACTCTAAAAGAGTGTGATTTTTGAAACTCTTGAAAACGGAACCGAATGCGATGCTCGATGGCAGGCAGAATGCAGCCGGGCTCACAGGAGAACTGCTGGAAACGGGGCTTTTCCGCTCCGGATTGAAGATCAACCACTTGCGGCTCATCCTGGCGATCGACGACCATCGGCGCATCAGCGCCGCGGCCGATTCGCTCGGGATTTCGCAGCCGGCGGCATCGCGCATGCTCGCGGAGATCGAAGCGATCGTGAAGGCGCCGATCTGCGAGCGGGTGGCGCGCGGCGTCGAACTGACCCGCTACGGCGAGGCCCTGGCGCGCCGGGCCCGCACCATCTTTCTCGAGTTGCGCGAGGCTGCGCGCGAGATCAACGAGCTGAAGACCGGCAGCGGCGGATCGGTCTCGCTCGGATCGGTCACCGGCCCGGGACTCAATCTCGCAGTGCCGGCGATCCGCCAGGTGTCGACGGCCTATCCCGGGATCGAGATCAACGTGCAGATCGACAACAGCAACGTGCTGACGCGGGAGCTTCTGGCGGCGCGGCACGATTTCATCGTCGGGCGGATCCCCGACGACCTCAATCCGCGGCTGTTCAACCTGGTCGAAATCGGTTTCGAGGAGGTCTGCCTCATCGTCCGGGAGGGCCACCCGCTGTTGGACAAGGCGTCAGCCAGCGCCCACGACCTCCCGGCCTACGACTGGGTGTTCCAGCCGCCCGGTACACTGCTTCGACGCGCGGTCGAAGACAGTTTCGCTTCCGCCGGCGTCCGGCTTCCGGCAACGGTCATCAATACTTCATCGACCATCCTGACGCTGTCGATCGTGCGGAACACCAATGCGATCGCTCCGGTTGCGCTCGACGTCGCCAGGCTGGTGGCGGGCAACGGCACGGAAGCCGGCGAGATCCGGATTTTGCCGACCGAATTTCCGATCCGCATCAAACCCTATGGGCTGATCACGGCGGAAGGCCGGGCTCTCCCCCCGAGCGCAAAGCTGCTTTACGATCTGATCCTGAAGCAGAGCAGGGCGTGATCAGGTCCGCATAATCTTGATATCGCAAGATCCTGCCAACCAAGTGCCTGCCCGGAGAGACTTGATGTTCGGCATGTCGGTATTCCACTCGGTGCTCGAGCGGCTCAAGGCCGAGCAGGCCGAAGAGCTAACGAACGAGGCAAGGGGCGGATGGCGGGGCACCGTCATCGGCGCGGCGCCGGGCTTCATTGCCGAAAGCTCGGCCCACGCGTGGGCATCCCGGGGCGCCGTGGAACAGGCCTATCGCGCACTGGCGGCGGATGAGCGATCCGAACCTTTCTCCATGCCCGACTATCTCAAGCGCACCAGCCTTGCGGAAGTCGCTTCCGAGCTCGCGCTCGGAGAAGCGGAAACCGCGCTGACGCTCGCGGCCAAGCGAAGGCGTTTCGCCGCCGCGAATCATCCCGACAGGCTGCCAGTGGAAGCGCGGCTCAATGCGACCTTGCGCATGAAGCTCGCCAACATGCTCATCGACGAGGCTTTGAGGCGAATCGAAAAGCCGACGGTGACTGGATAAGCGTCAGTTCGTGCCGTCGGTCGTGTCGCCGGTGGTTTCGCCTTTGCTCTGGCTCTCCTCCTTCGGCCGGTAAAAGACGAGGAGGGACGCGCCCGCATAGGCGGTCACGACCAGAAAGATCGTCCCCCACATCACCTGCCCCCCGTAGAACTCCACCGCCGTCCATACAGCGCAGAACAGGATGATCAGCAGCCGGATCCACAAGGGACGATAGAAGGGATGATCCGGATCGATGAATTTGATCATTCTGGTTCCTCTGGGGAGACTTATGGCAAGTTCATCTACTGCATATTTCTGCAAATAGGTAGCAGGTACATCTTTTCGGTTCGATGCGTTCGGCCACTTTTGGAAAGTGCGCCGAGCGCATATGTTTTTGTATGTAGTCGGGTGCTGAAATGTCTTCTTCTGCGACAAGAGATTTGCGAGACGTAGTGGGGCCCTTCGCGGGGCCGCGCCTGACTCTGTTGTGTCGCTCTGTCACCAGGCGTTCGAGCTGTACGGCCCTTTGTGTCTCTGGTCGACAAAGGAGATGAAGTCCCCTTCCCTGTTGGATGTCATTGATGCAGCCTCGCATCTTAAACGGGAGGGAAACATGGCCTCGCGAAGGTTCGCCGAACGGCTGGAAGTCCTGCCGTTCCTCGATGACAAGAAGCCCTGATCGCCTCTGAGTTGCTAGATCACAATCATAAAAAGGTTGGGCCGAACATTGGTTTCCGGACGCATGGGTAGTTGCTACCCAGCTCCAGGCGGTTGACACTTGACGGCGCCAAGGAGATTGGAATAAATATTCCGTGTATTCACCAATTGGCCGTTTCATTCCAGTTCCTCCGCGGATGCCCCGCGACGCCTTCGCGCGATGAGCGTCAATCATCGTGTGCCAACCCGGTCGCAAACCGGAATTCAAGGACGACAGTGATGACAGTGAGATTTGGTCTTCTGGGCGCCGGGCGTATCGGCAAGGTTCATGCGAAAGCCGTCAGCGGCAATGCCGATGCCCGCCTTGTCGCGGTGGCGGATGCCTTTCCGGCCGCCGCGGAAGCGATCGCCGGCGCCTATGGATGCGAAGTCCGGACGATCGATGCGATCGAAGCTGCCGCCGACATCGACGCCGTGGTGATCTGCACGCCGACGGATACTCATGCCGATCTGATCGAGCGCTTCGCCCGTGCCGGCAAGGCAATCTTCTGCGAGAAGCCGATCGATCTCGACGCCGAGCGCGTCAGGGCCTGCCTGAAGGTCGTGTCCGACACCAAGGCCAAGCTGATGGTTGGCTTCAACCGCCGCTTCGACCCGCATTTCATGGCCGTGCGCAAGGCGATCGACGACGGGCGCATCGGCGAGGTCGAGATGGTGACGATCACCTCGCGCGATCCCGGTGCGCCGCCAGTCGACTACATCAAGCGTTCGGGCGGGATCTTCCGGGACATGACGATCCATGATTTCGACATGGCGCGTTTCCTCCTCGGCGAGGAGCCCGTTTCGGTCGCCGCGACTGCGGCCGTGCTCATCGACAAGGCGATCGGCGACGCCGGCGACTATGACAGCGTCTCAGTCATCCTGCAGACGGCATCCGGCAAGCAGGCGATCATCTCGAACTCGCGCCGCGCCACCTATGGTTACGACCAGCGTATCGAGGTTCACGGCTCCAAGGGCGCCGTCGCCGCTGAAAACCAGCGCCCCGTTTCGATCGAGATCGCGACCGGCGATGGCTACACGCGCCCGCCGCTGCACGATTTCTTCATGACGCGCTATACGGAAGCCTACGCCAACGAGATCGAAAGCTTCATAGCCGCAATAGAAAAAGGCGCCGAGATCGCGCCGTCGGGCAACGACGGCCTTGCCGCGCTGGCGCTCGCCGATGCGGCGGTCCGCTCGGTTGCGGAAAAGCGCCAGATCAGCATCGCCTGACGGCCTGCCGCCTTATCGTGGAGAAAGGCCGGGCGCTGGCCGGCCTTTTTGTCTTATAACGAGTTAAGCCCCTACCCGATGCGGCATCGTGGAGGATGATGAGGCCGCGTCCACGCTCGGCGCCAGCCCGGGCCGGCCGGTCAGAAACCCCTGGATCTGCCGGCAACCCTCGTCGACGATGATCTGTCTCTGCCGCTCGGTCTCGACGCCTTCGGTGACGACGGGAAGGTTGAGACTGTGGCCGAGAGCGATGATCGCGCGAATTATGGCATGGGCTGCCGGATCCTTGTCGAGCGAGGCGGTGAAGCTGCAGTCGATCTTGAGCTTGTCGAATGGAAACGTCTGGAGATTGCTGAGCGAGGAGTGGCCGGTGCCGAAGTCGTCCATCACGATCCGGACGCCAAGGAGACGCAGCCGGACAAGAGTTGCGAGGACGTCGTCGCGGTTATGCATCAGCGCGGCTTCGGTGATCTCCAGTTCGAGCCGCCTCGCTCCCAGCCCGGTCCGCATCAGGATGGATTCGATCCGGTCGAAAAGGTTCGGGAGGAGGAATTGTACCGGTGAGACGTTGACCGAGACCGGCAGCGGCTCGTGCCAACGCACCGCCTCACTGCAGGCCTCTTCCAGCACCCATTCACCGATCTGAATGATCGAGCCGCTCTCCTCGGCGATCGGAATGAACAAATTTGGCCCGACAAGACCGCGATCTGGACGGCGCCAGCGCAACAGCGCCTCGTAGCCGACGATCCTGTCGTCCCGCACGTCGACCAGCGGCTGATATTCGAGGAAGAGCTGCCGCCTGACGACCGCGTGCCTCAGATCGTTTTCGATCTGCCGGCGCGTGCGCACGGCTGCGTCCATCTCGGCGTCGAAGAAACACGCGATGCCCTTGCCGGTCTGCTTCGCCCGATAGAGTGCCGTATCGGCATTGCCGTAGAGCCGCTCGGCGGTGGTGCCGTCGCCCGGACAGATCGCTACGCCGATGCTGACGCCGACCGCCATCGGATCGCGCCGCGTATCCATCTCTTCCGAAAAGAGCTTGAGGATACGGTCCGCGAGTAGTCGTGCGGCTTCCGGCTGCGCCGCCCCGGTCTGGACGATGGCGAACTCGTCGCCGCCCAGCCGCGCGATCGTGTCGGCCTCTCCTGCCGCCGCCCGGAGGATATCGGCCACCTTCCTGAGAATACGGTCGCCTTCCCCATGGCCGAAAATGTCGTTCACGGCCTTGAAGCGATCGAGGTCGAGACACAGAACCGCCAGCGCGTCATCGTGGTGAACGGCGGCGGCCAAGGCCTGCCTCAGGCGGCGGTCGAAGGAGCTTCGATTGGAAAGATCCGTCAGCGCATCGTGGTGAGCGAGGTTTTCGATCGTCCGTTCGGCATCCTTGCGCGCCGTCAGATCCCGCACGAAGATCACGTCGCATTGCCGGCCCTTGTATTCGATCGTTCGGCAGAGCCTTTCGACGGGCACGTACCCGCCGTCCGCGTGAAGGAGCTCTCCCTCGCTTGCCCCCTCTCCGGCCCCGAGGTCGTTCGAGCTCCGTCTTTCGGGCGCCTCGGCGAACAGCTCCCGCCGTTGCCTGCCGACGAGCTCGGCGGGCTTTCGGCCACTGAGAGTGGCGAAGCGTTCGTTCACTTCGATGACTTCGCCGCCGCGAAGGATCACCATGCCCTCCAGCGAGGCATTGGCGAGCCCCTTGAGGTCCGTCAGGTGCCTGTCGACGAAGAGAGCGCCGAAGGCCATGAGAATGAGCGTGGTCGATGCGGCGATGACGCCGCCCGCCAGCCAGAACGGATCGAAGACGTGCGTTGCCGCGACGCTCAGGTCGGGGATCAGGACGACGCCGCTCATCGACGTGAAGTGCAGGACGCATATCGCGGCCACCAGGAGCAGGATGGATGCGGCGAGGCCGCGCACGCCGCGCAGCACCTGAAACGAATGCAGGGCGAGCCCGGCGATCAAGGTGCCGAGAAGAACGGCGGCGAAACTCGTTTCCGGATCGAATGCGACCCGTCCCTGGACCTCGATGGCGTGCATGCCGCTCACGTGCATGGCGGCAATTCCGAGCCCGAGCAGCAAACCGCCAACGGCCGGAGCATGGCGCGAGGTTCCAGCCAGGCCGACCAAAAAGGCAACCCAGGACGCCGCGATCGCGGACCGCGATGGAAAAGCTCGTGGCGCCGACACCGTAGGCGATGGGGATTCCCCCGTCATAGGCGAGCATCGCGATGAAATGCGTCGACCATACGCCGACGCCGCAGGCAAAGCGCAGACCGCAATCCAGAGGTGCCGCTGACTGCCTGCGCTGCGCCGGGCGCGCTCGAGAAGCAGCATCGTCGCGACGCTGCCGGCAAGGCAGACGACCGCCGCCACCACGATCAGGCGCCAGTCATGATCATCGCGTATGCATGCAATCGCTGAAAACATCGCCGTCCCCCACGCCGAAGACAGCTTGGCAACGAGACTCTAAATAACCGTAAATTGAAGACTGCGCAGCACTCGCGTCAGCCGGAACTCTGCGACAGCGGCCCGGCAGACCGGCTGCCTCACGGATGTCCCGCTGCTGCAATGTCGCCGTCGATCGCACCGAGGGCCCGATCGAGATGACCGTCGAAAACAAGCCGCTGCTCGTCCGGGACCACCCTTATCTGCGGCATGCCCTGCAGGCGGACCTGCAGCGAATGCGCGAGGCCCTCCTCCAATCCCTTCTCCAGAAGATCGAAATAGCGCGTGCCCGGCCCCGTCACGAAGATCGGCATCGGCTCGTAGAGACTGAGCATCCGCGAAATGCCGTTTCCGAGCGCCAAGCCGGCCTGGCGGAAGGCATAGCCGCCCATCCGATTCCCCTGGCGCGCGCTCGCGGCGATCTTGTCCATCTCCGAAAGCGGCACGAACTTCGCCGGTATCGTGTCGGAGGGCACCTCGAAGGCCGTGCGCAGGATCCCGTAGAAGCCCGCTGCCGCCTCGATGCAGCCATAGCTGCCGCAGCGGCAAAGCCCCGCGGACGCCTGATGCAGCATATGACCGAAATCCGGCGCCGAGACATCGAGCTCGCCGGACTTGCCTCTTCTGGCGAGCCCAAGCCCGATGCTGTGACCGAGCGAGACGGCGGCAAGCGCATGGAAACCGCTCTCTCTTTCCTCTTCCCTTACCGCGAGGGCGTGCGCCACCAGCAGCGACTCGTTGCTCAGCATGATCCTCGCGCGCCAGGCGGGCCGGAGCAGTTCCACGAAGTCGAGTTGCTCGCTGCCGAAAACCGGCGACCAGATGAGCCGCGCGCCACCGCCGGCCACGAGCCCCTTGCTGCTGATCGAAATGGCAAGCACCTCGTCCTTCGAGATATTCGAGCGGACGAGCAGGCGTTCGAGCGCTGCTGCCAGAACCTCCCCGAAAGCGGCAGTGCCGCGAAGATCATGGCTGCGCGCATCCTCGAAACGGTCGAGCAGGATGCCGCCATAGTCCGCAAGCGAGTATTGCACGACGTCGGAGGAAATGCGCACGACGATCACGTAGCCGCAGCCGCGTCTCGGCTCGAAAAGAACCCGCGGGCGGCCGCGGCCGCCCTGGACGTGCTGCTCGGTCTTGGCGATGATCCCGGAGCGCTCCAGCTCAGCGGTGATGACGGAGATCGTCGCCGAGGCAAGACCCGTCTGAGCCGCAATCTCCGTATGGGAGAGCGAGCCTTTACGGCGGAGCGCAGAGAGAACGAGGGCGCTGTTCTGCTGACGCACAAGCTCGGTGCTGGATTTGGTCAGCATCGGTTCGCCTTGCAGCGCCGCGCGCCCGAGGAGGCGCTCAAAGCGCGCTGCAGCTCTTCAAGGTGCCGCATGTTCAATCCCTGAACCGGTGCGATCAAGTGAAACATGCATTAGCGTTAGCGGGTCCCTCGAAGACATGCCCCTCCCAAAGCATCTGACGGCCGAGAAGACAAGGCGCATTCATGTTTCCGTAGCGATTTCAACGCGCTGCGGCAATGATTCACACGCTTCGGCGCCCTTGTTGACAGCTTGCGGAAACTCTGACATTTATTTTCTCGACTGTCGAGAAAAAACGCGGCGACGCGATAGCGGCAGCATCTGGAGGCTCGTCGGGGATGCGTGCGGGAGGTTCGTGCGCGCGGCCGGGCCATTTGGGAGGATAGGATGAAATCCATTTTGAAGCTGATGGCGGGGGCTGCCATCATAGCGTCCATGCATTCCGCGGCGATCGCCAAGGATCTGGTCATCGGCGTTTCCTGGTCCAATTTCCAGGAAGAGCGCTGGAAGACCGACGAGGCCGCCATCAAGGCCGCGCTCGAAGCTTCGGGCGATAAGTATATCTCGGCCGACGCGCAGTCTTCCGCCGCCAAGCAGCTCACCGACATCGAGTCGCTGATCGCCCAGGGCGCCAACGCGCTCATCGTGCTTGCGCAGGACTCCGACGCAATCGGCCCGGCGATCGAGAAGGCAGCCGCCGAGGGGATTCCGGTCGTCGGCTATGATCGCCTCATCGAAAATCCCGACGCCTTTTATATCACGTTCGACAACAAGGAAGTCGGCCGCCTTCAGGCGCGCGAGGTATTCAAGCAGAAGCCGGAAGGCAACTTCGTTTTCATCAAGGGCTCCTCCGCCGATCCGAACGCCGATTTCCTCTTCTCCGGGCAGCTGGAAGTCCTGAAGGAGGCGATCGACGCGGGTAAGATCAAGAATGTCGGCGAAGCCTATACCGATGGCTGGAAGCCGGAGAACGCCCAGAAGAACATGGAGCAGTTCCTGACCGCCAACGACAATAAGGTCGATGCGGTCGTGGCCTCCAACGACGGCACTGCCGGCGGCGCGATCGCGGCCCTCGACGCCCAGGGCCTTGCGGGCTCGGTTCCGGTTTCCGGCCAGGATGCCGACAAGGCTGCGCTGAACCGCGTGGCGCTCGGCACGCAGACGGTTTCGGTCTGGAAGGACTCCCGTGAGCTCGGCAAGAAGGCAGCCGAAATCGCCGTGGCGCTTGCCGGCGGCAAAACCATGGACGAAGTCGAAGGCGTGCAGACCTTCAACGGCGGGCCGAAGGGCGTCGCCATGAAGTCCGTCTTTCTCGCGCCGCTGGCGATCACCAAGGACAATCTGAACGTCGTCATCGACGCCGGCTGGATTTCCAAGGAAGAAGCCTGCCAGGGCGCCAAGAGCGACGTTGCTGCCTGCAAATAACCGCAACGAAATGGCCGATCTCTGGTCTTCAAGAGCGCCGCAACGCACACCGTTGCGGCGCTCTTGCAAGGTGCGAAGCGGATCGAACGACATCGACAGATAAGTGGGGGATGGCATGGCCATGGCCGAGATCACAAAAGCCAACCAGACACGGGCCGATCAGATACCGGGCACGCAGGCCGGCCGCGCCCGCACGACGGACGAAAACCCGGTGAAACGCTTCTTCCGTGCCACCGAAATCGATACCCGGCTGCTCGGCATGGTCGGCGCGCTGATCATCATATGGCTCGGTTTCCAGGTGATGACCGGCGGACTGTTCGACGGCCTGTTCCTGAAACCGCGCAACCTGTGGAACCTGACCGTCCAGACCTCATCCGTCGCCGTCATGGCGACCGGCATGGTGCTGGTCATCGTCACCCGCAACATCGACCTCTCGGTCGGCTCCGTGCTCGGCTTCTGCGGCATGATCATGGGCGTCCTGCAGGCGCAGGTCCTGCCACAATATCTCGGCCTCGGCCATCCCGCCACCTGGGCGATCACCCTTGCCTGCGGCATCGCGGTCGGCGGCGCCATCGGCGCGCTTCACGGATCGATCATCGCCTTCCTCAACGTTCCCGCTTTCATCGTGACGCTCGGCGGCCTGTTGGTCTGGCGCGGCGCAACCTGGTTCGTGACGAGCGGCCAGACGGTTGCGCCGATGGACGCCACCTTCCGTCTCATGGGCGGCGGCACCGAGGGTTCCATCGGCGCGACGGCAAGCTGGATCGTCGGCTTCCTCGCCTGTATCGCCATCGTCGGCGCCATTTTGAATTCGCGCAAGCAGCGCAAGCGCTTCGGCTTCCCGCTGCGCCCTGTCTGGGCCGAATATTTCCTGTCGATCCTCGGCTGCGCCCTGGTGCTTGGCGCAGTCGCCGTGGCCAACCATTATTACTGGCCGGTCAATATCGCCCGCAGATATGCCGATGCGAACGGCATCGCCTGGCCTGACGGAGGCCTGCAGATCTCGCACGGCATTGCCATTCCTGTCCTGGTCGCGATCGTCGTCGGCATCGTCATGACCTTCATCGCCACCCGCCTTCGCTTCGGCCGCTACGTCTTCGCACTCGGCGGCAACCCCGAAGCGGCCGAGCTCGCCGGCATCAAGACGCGCTGGGTCACCGTCAAGATCTTCACGCTGATGGGCGTGCTCTGCGCCATCGCAGCGGCCATCTCGACGGCGCGCCTCAACGCGGCGACCAATGCCCAGGGCGAGCTCGACGAGCTCTACACGATCGCGGCCGCAGTAATCGGCGGGACCTCGCTTGCCGGCGGCGTCGGCACCATTGCCGGCGCGATGATCGGCGCGCTCGTCATGCAATCCCTGCAGTCGGGCATGGTCCTTCTGGGGATCGATACGCCCTTCCAGCGGATCGTCGTCGGCGTCGTGCTCGTCACCGCCGTCTGGCTCGACACCGTCTACCGCGCCCGCGCAAAATAATCAGGAGTTCGAACATGACTGAACAACGCACTCCGCTCGTGGAAATGAAGAACATTTCCATCTCCTTCGGCGGCATCCACGCGGTGGACGATGCTTCCGTCGATCTCTACCCCGGCGAGGTGGTCGCCCTCCTCGGCCATAACGGTGCCGGCAAGTCCACGCTCATCAAGATTCTCTCCGGCGCCTACAAGCGCGATGCCGGCGAGATCCTGATCAACGGCGAGCCGGCCGAGATCAACAATCCGCGCGACGCCAAGAAATACGGCATCGAGACGATCTACCAGACGCTCGCCGTGGCCGACAATGTCGACGCCGCCGCCAATCTCTATCTCGGCCGCGAACTGCGCACCCCCTGGGGCACGCTCGACGACGTGGCGATGGAAGCCAAGGCCCGCGAAGTGATGGGCCGGCTCAACCCCAACTTCCAGCGCTTCAAGGAGCCGGTGAAGGCGCTTTCCGGCGGCCAGCGGCAATCGGTGGCGATCGCCCGCGCCATCCTCTTCGACGCCCGCATCCTGATCATGGACGAGCCGACCGCGGCGCTCGGGCCGCAGGAAACCGCGCAGGTGGGCGAGCTCATCAAGCAATTGAAGCGCGAGGGCATCGGCATCTTCCTGATCAGCCACGACATCCACGACGTCTTCGACCTCGCCGACCGCGTCTCCGTCATGAAAAACGGCCAGGTCGTCGGCCACGCCCGCACCGAGGACGTGACCAAGGACGAGGTGCTCGGCATGATCATCATGGGCAAGGTGCCCCCCAAGGCCATCCCCGGCCCCGGCGCCATGCAGATGGCGTGAGGCGACACGAACGCCCCCAATGCCGCGTCGACGGACGCGGCATTTTCTTCGCGCAAGCCGCTTCGCGCGGACACCAAACGCAAATTTCCGCTGCAAACTCAGTCAATCACCATTGAAGCGGCGCGCAAGCTAGGCTAAGAACCGCTCACAGCCTGCTTCGGCGGCCCTGCCGCCAAACGGATGCACCCGTAGCTCAGCTGGATAGAGTGTTGGATTCCGATTCCAAAGGTCACAGGTTCGAATCCTGTCGGGTGCGCCAGTCTTTCAACCACTTACGGCAGATTTGGCATACGTCTAGTTAAGGGCAGGAAGCACATAGGAAGCGCCGGCAATCGCCTGAGAACAAGCTCATGTCTAATGACATCGGAGATGACGAACTCATTTCACTCTCAAAGGCCGCAGAGCTTTTCTTCCGCGGTGAGATAAAAAAATCCTCGCTTCGAACAGAAGCCCGCAAGGGCAATCTGGAAATATTTCGCATCGCGAACAAAGACTTCGTCACGCGGAATGCCATCAGGCGCATGGTCGAGCGGTGCAAGCTTCCTTCTCCGGTTAGCTCGACGGCAACACCGCAAAACATCACTGCGAAAGAGGCAGCCCGGCTCAGGCTCGCCGCACTGAAGCGCAATGAGTAGGGGCGCGTTCAGGCAAGCCGACCTCGAGCGAATTCTCCGGGCCGCCAAGAAGGTAGGCGCCAGTGTCCAGGTCGACCTGCGGACGCTGGAGGTTAAAATTTTTCCGGCATCCGACGGAGCCTTATGTATCAACGACGGATTCGCGCCGGACGGAAAGGAGAACTGGGAAGTCTGAGCGCCGCGAGGCTACTCGTCCTTACTGGCCCTTTCGCGACGATCGAGCTCCGCCTCGACAGCCTGGCGGATGAATTCTGCTCTCTTGTTCTTGCCCACCAGCGCGTCAATTCGCTCGGGCACGCCCTCCGGCAGCCGCACAAGAATAGGCTTCACTTTCAATGGTGGCCGCCCCATGCGGCGAGGATTATTCGATATCGGAAAGTGAGTCAAACCGACCTCCCCCTGCGTATAAACGATATCGCTTATTGAGCATATAAGCGATATCTCTTATGCTTTCAACCTTACCAGGTGGAGGCTTGGGTAATGCCGAACGTCGGGAAGATCCGAATTGGTAGCCGTCCTGAAGACGTGGTCATTCTTTTCGACAAGGGGGAGCCTCCTCTGCACGTGGACCTCGTTACCGAACTGGCCGAGGAGGAGGGGATTATCCGAGTTTCCTTTGCAGCCCACACAGGACGGAGAAGGCCTCCGAAAAGCGGATATCGTTGCCCGCCTGCGTATGAAGAAAGAGACCGCATGGGAGCTTTGCCGGGCACTCAAGGATTTGGACAAACCAAGCGGCAAGGCTAGACGGCCTTAGTACCACCGAGCGTCCATCGAGACTGTGCAAACGCGGCGAGTTAACAGCCAACCTCAGACGTGGCGGCTGGTGCGTTCGTCACCCTCATCCGGCCACTGATGCTCATTTGGCCCTCAAGAATTTCCATCGCCCGGCCGACCGCCCTGTAGTTGGGGCTCGCCTTACCTGTCCACTTGGCCTTCGTGAAATATCTTCGAGTCTTAGCCTCACGACTGGGGGCGTGAGCAAATGACCGACTGGCAGGACTTAACGGAAGAAGACGCCATCGAGGCAGCCGTGGCCGAGCACGGCAAGAACCCAACGGCATCTGTCGCATACTGCGCGCTGGAAGCATACAACGGCCGGGACAATGAGGAGCACCGCTTCTGGTTCGGCCTCTTCCTGAAGCTTGCAAAGCGCGAGCACGTCGGCTGGGCATAAGTGACGATGTGCCTCACTACCCATTTCATCGCCGAGCTTATCAGAGCCGCCAACGAGGCGGACAGGCTGACGCCGTTTGAGGTGAAGCGGCTGCTCAACCGGTCGGTTGACACGATCCGCGAGATGAGCAGACAGACGGGCGTCGCTGGCAGCCACCGCGCCCTGAACGTTGTGATCGATATCCAGGTCGCCTCGGCACGCGCCCCGCGACCTGTCTCCAGCGGGGACCAGAGACGTCCTCCTGGAGGCGGCCGACATCATCAGAACGTTGAAGATTGTGTTGGATGGGAAGGATGTCTAGCCCACCCGGTTAGTCGGCGCCACCGTTCGCGTCGTTCCTAACGCACCACCGAACCAAGCAGCGACGGCACCTAGAACTAGCGAGACAAAGCCAAGAAGCGCTCCACTTGAAACGATGGTGGCAGCCGTGTCGGCGGCTTCGGTCGCCTGCTGTTTGGCGCGCTCCACCGAGGCTTTATAGCTTTCCTCGTATTGTTGAACTTGGGTGCGCGCCTGATCAACCGGAATATTCTGCGCCTTCGCAATGGCGTCAGCGGCGCGATTTCTGGCTTCTTCCGCGGTCGCTTCGTCGCCGGTGACTGCCGCACGCACGGCGGCCACCGCAGCGTCGCGAAGAGCCGCCGGATCGTTGCCGCCGGTCGCATTTCTGACCTGCCGCTCGATGTCGGCAATCGGATCGACGGATGTGGCAACGGCCGGGGCGGCGGCAGTCGTCACGGTTGCGGCAGTCTTGCCGACGCCCCCGATGATGCTGCTTAAACCGCTGAAGGCGCCACCGACCAAAGTACCGACCGAGGTCGTTAGCAGATAAAGCACGACCAATGTCGTGACCGCCCAGCTGGTCAGCCCATGGTAACTTCCGGTGGCCTTGCTGGGGCGGCCGGAGACGCGGCTGGCGACATATCCACCGACGAAGGCGGCGACGATGCCCGAGACAACGAACCAGAGACCGCCGGCAATGGAAAACGTACTTGGGTCCGGATTGTCCGTTGTCGCCGGATCGATCACGGCGGCTCCGATCCCGACACCCAGAAGATTTAGCAGAAACTGGACCGCGAGCGCGAGCACCATGCCGGCAAAGACTGCTCCCCAGGAAATTTTGTTGAGGGCGGCATTCACCGAAGGATCAGAAACGTAATCGGGGTCGCGGGCACGATGAGCGGCAACAGGGTCGGTCATGGATATATTCCTCCCGGAGAGCACGCGGATCGCATTCAAACGATGAACTCGGGAAACTGTTCCCGGCACAACCCAGTGATCACAATGGAAGGTCAGTCGGGGACTATTCGCGACCCCGTGACTCGGTTTTGGATTTGCCGCTTGCGGTCTAGATCAGCTCGAGCAAGCTTCGTCCTCCCGCTCTCTGATCGTTTCGCCTCTAGAAAATCCCATGCTGGTGCCAGATTTAAAATTGCAACTTGCGACAGTAAATCGGCGCCGGCCATTAAAACGCAGGGTAGTTTTTGATGCGCTAGCCTGATAGCTACATGACGTTCGTGAGCGTGACTGAAAGGAATGTCAGGCTCAGCGAACTATCGATGCAGCAGACGACCACGCCGCACCCTTCTGGACGACCTGACGCCGGCTCAACAGAGCGGGTTCGCCTACGCAATCCAACAACGCGCAACAGTGGAGATCGTCATGACCGAAAACTCTAAGACCCCTCCCGCCAAGAAGACAATCGAAGACCCTCCGGAATATGGCGCTGCCGCCGGCGAAAAAAGCAATTCCTGGACTGGCAGGGGAAAGCCTCCCGAGCAGCCCAGCGGGGAGACCGAAGCCGGTTATCAACAAAACGGGCAGACCGCCGTAGCGCCCACCGGAACCGGTGATCAGGCGAAGAAGACGGCAGGTACAAAAGATTGGTTGGGCGGGCCGCAAAACGGAGCCGAAGCGCCTGGCTCCAAGGAGAGTGGTCCGACAGGCTCGGGGAAAGCGCAGGGCGAAGGAGCAAGAAACCCCCAAACGGGCGAGTAGCAGCCGACAATGCTGCGACTTCGCCGCCCTACGCCATCATGGGTGCGAGCGGCACTGATCGAGTATTCTCACGGTAACTGGGAGTGAAGCGGACACGGCACGATTTCGTGCGGAGTTACGCCTATTCCTCGATACCTTTGGGGAACTGGAACACTGCCGCCTCGTCCTCTCTCGACCTTATCCCCTTGAACGACGCATGCCGTAGCTTCCCATCGTCGGTCCAGGCGCAATACTCGACCTCGGCGACCAGGACCGGCTCGACGAAGACGGCTCCCTTCCTCCTCAGGACGACTGCTGGAGATTTCGTCGTCATCCCCTCAAGCAGCTTCCGTAGCTCTCGCGAAAGCTCATGTGACCAGCACGTACCGCAGCCGCCGACATAGACGAGCTCCCCGGCCTTCCGCGCGGCAAGCAGAAGCCGGCCGAGATGACCAGGCACGGTTGACGGCTCGAATCCCACGATCACGAAGCTATCCCGGCGCTTGCAGGTTATCTTCTGCCACCACTCGCCCCGGCCGGATCGGTAGGGCTTCTCGGCGTGCTTGGCGATGATGCCTTCGAGGCCGTGAGCGCAGGCGACGCGGAAGAACTCGTCGCCATCAGCCTGCACCTCTTCCGATAGCCGGATGGCACCGGCACGGCCGGCGACTATCGGGTCGAGCAGCCACCGGCGTTCGCGAAGCGGCAGTCGGCGCAGGTCCCAACCATCAACATAGAGAAGGTCGAAAGCAAAAAGATGATTTCGCGTGGATCATGCAAGCTAGGTCGCTTACCGAGCGCGCGCTGAAGCATGCCGAAATCCGACCGCCCCTGATCGTCAAGGACAACCGCCTCGTCGTCGAGGATTAAGGTTTCGTAACCAAGCTGGCGCGCCTCTGCCGCGATTGAAGCAAAGCGCTGCGTCCAGTCGTAGCCGCCGCGTGTGATTATCCGTACCCTGTCCGGCTCCACGTGAACGGCCAGACGGTAGCCGTCCCATCTCAAAGGCCCAGTCCGGCCCTTTTGGCGGCTTGTACGACTAGTATCGCCAGACATGGATCAACCCGCTCCGGCATCGGGTCCGGCGATGAGGTGCCGCGCGGTGTTTTCGACGATGGCTTGGCCATTAGCCCATTAACGCACAGGCCCGCGAAAAGCCGAATTGACTCTTTCGGCTGAGAGAACATATTAGGAACATTCGACGGCGATGCGGCGCCATTCCATCAATCAGGGGCGAAACTAGAATGACGCGCGTCATGCGAACACTTGCCGATGAGATAGGAACCGCGATTGAAGTCGATCTGGCGGTAATGCCTTCGCACCAAAGGCGGGCCTACGCCGGCCTCGACCAGTACCGCCGTCCCGTTGAGGTGCGCGGCGTCCAGGAACTCGCCAAGGGCATTGCCGAATCCTTCGGGGCCTTTGCCATCTTCGATGTGGAGACGGTGCTGCGGTCTCCGGCGATCACGCCATTCGTTACGCAAACGCTCTACTCGATCCCGCTTGAACTGCGGCGGGCCGCGTGTGACCGCGACCGGCTGAAAGCAGAAAGCGCGCGCAAGGAGATGGCACGGATAATCTCGGCCGCACTTCTGGCGCGATACCATTTCGAGCCCTTGAAGCACGTCGGCGCCTCCTGCCATCCGAATTGGGAAGAGGCCTTCGAGCAGCAGTTTGGCGCCGGCCGTGGGGCGATCGACATGAGTGACGAACTGGGAGCCAAGCCCCACATCCCAAGCCGGTCCGTTTGTCCACTACTGCGAGCACCCCGGCTGCACGAAGTGGGGCAGCTTCGGCTTCGCAGTCGGCCGCGACGAGCCGCACTGGTTCTGCTCCGAGCATCGGCCGGAATGGAATTCCCGCCATGAGGCACAGCCGCGGCATTGACCTTCGTCGCAAGCGACCCCGCCACCAACATCCCGTGGCTCGTGGCGGGGTCTGCTCTAAATTGTTGCTGAAAAGTTTGCTCGTTACCTTTCATGCTCCAGCGCGCTGGGAGCCATGCAGTATTCGCCAAGTGGCTTTTCCCGTCCAGCAAGACGTCCGGATTAATTCGGAAGGGCGAAAGCTTGGACGTTTGTTGATTTCACGGCCACCTATTTGCTTGCCAAGATACTAGTAGGCGACCTCGTGCTCCTGTTCGGAAACGAGTTCGCGGTCGCGGCCTTTCTTCTTCGGATTGTCTGCCATGTAGTTCCTCCATCTAAGAACAGGAGGATAGGGGCGCATTGTTCATAGACAAGGTGCGAGCTAGTGGTGAACATTTCCTCGCCGCATGATCGTATCGGACCATAGTCTGGTTCGTGAGTGGCGAAGGTCTGAGACTACGCTTCCCGTGATGAAGCGAGAGGCAAGCCTTCTTGCCAGTGTCATACCTGGGGAGCATAGTGGACCATCAGCGGCACAAGACACGGGCACCGCTGACTGAGAGATCATTGCGCTTTCGCCCCAATGCGGAGGTCGCGTAATGCTGCAGCACCATCAGCATCCAGATGCGATCATGCCTGATGGCGTCAGCCTTCTGGACGAAATCTTAACCCAACTCTTGACTGAGAGAGGACTTGGCCGAGACTGCGAAGATGCAGAGCATATCGCCGTAAGGCTAATTTCGCTCTTTCAATCCGGCGTACGCGATCGGGACATGCTGCGCAAAATGGCGACCCCTGCGTTATTGGGAGAATTACGCGCTGGTCATCCTGTGTCGCCGGCATCATGTTGAGAAGCACGGGGTGGTCTGGCGTTAAGGAGTTGGGAAACGGCCGTTAACAGCTGCGATGAGGTAAACGGCTTTTCAATCATAATGCTGTTCGGGACACCTTTCGACGCCCAGTCCACAGCGCCGTGGCCGCTGATGTAAACGACCGGTATGTCAGGGTCGATCTCGCGGGCAACACGCGCCACTTCCCAGCCATCCGGGTATTCGCCAAACCGAATGTCGGTAACCACTCCATCGATTGGGGCGTTTGCAGCCCTGAGAATCTCTATCGCTTTCCCGCCCCTCGTGACCGCTGTCACATGAAATCCCGCATCGGCGAGCGCGACCTCGAAATCCATGAGCAGCAGCGCTTCATCGTCAGCGAGCAATATTGTAACCGCTTCCATAACTATTCCCGTACGGCTGAATCGCACTGAACGTGCGGGCATGGTGTATGGTTCCCCAGAAACTTCATCGCTTTTTCCCACTACCGCTGTGGCCCAACCGGCGTCCAAGTCCGGAAGCTCACGCGCCGTGCCGTGTTGATCGGGCAAGGAGACAGGCCATGGCCGACGCGCAAAAGATGAAGAAGCTGACGAGAGCGGCGTAACGGAACACCAGCTGCAGCAGCGGCTCATGACCCGTCTTGGCCGCCAGCAGGCAAAGGAAGCGCTGGTGGCCGGCTGGCGACGACACTACACGCCCAACGGAATGCTGCAGCCTTGGAACAAAGTGGCACGAGATGCGTTACCGTGTCGCCGCGCTCTCTGCGGCACAGGTCGCCAACCTGTTTAGCAGTGCCCGTGTCGTCCCCGCGCGCGGGCATTCGCTTTTTAGCCCGGCCCTGGATGACGTTCCTGCAGCGGACACCGGCATCTTCGCAGCGCCGGTAATCCTTAAGAGCTAGGCGCGGAACCAACGTTATGCCAGCAAGTTGTGCACTCAAGTACGACAGCCCGGAGTGTCATGTTCTGGTCCTGAACGGGCTGTCTCGGACAGAACAAGCCCCGCCACAGCGCGGGGTTTGCTGTTCAAAAGGGAGTGTCCATTGAGATGAGTGCAGAAAAGATGAGAAAGCTGATCCAGGACTGCCAGAGAGACATCGCCGCGTACCTTCCGCCGGAGAGCGGCATTTCGGAGCGCCAGCTGCTCCAGCAGTTGTCTAGCCGCCTCGACGGGCAGCAGGCGCAGGATGCGCTGGGAGATGGCTGGCAAGGCTGGTTGCCCGATGACGAAGACCCAGCCGGCGGTGACGACATCAGCGCCGCGGCACCCACGAAGTGGTGGACCGAACCGGAGTTCTTCGGAACGATGTGGAAACTGAGGAGTTAGGCGGTCGCTGGCGAGTTGCGACGCTCAGCGCGAACTCATGTCGGCTTCTTAGAACTTCCCCTCCAACTGCCGGAGTCGACCTGAGCAGACAGCGCCCTACCTCGCCGGGGGCGCTGCCACTTCACTGCCCCAGCTGGGCGCCGTCGCGCTGGCTGGCCTCGATCCTCTGCAATATTTCTCGCATCACACGTGTATCGGTGGAAAGGCTGTTGAGCGTGTTCTCGACGGCCTTCATAGAGGTGGCCGCTTCGGCCGCCTGCTTCTCCACCGCCGAGATCCGGAGTTCGTGCTTGTCGAGCTGGCGTAGGGATACCTCCGCCGCAGTCAGGCGCTTGTCGAGGCGATCGATCGAAGAGGCATGCACTTCCTGGTTCGCACTCAGCCGCTCCCATGTAGCCCCCCAAGCGGCGACACCGCCGGCAAAGCCTATCAGGATGACGAGGGTGTTGAGGTTATATGCGAACCTCCATTTCGGCGTCGCAACTATCTGTTCGGGTTCCTGTTCAGCCAAGCCCCTGCCCTCGTAATACAATGCCACGGTGGAAGAGCCGGCCCTTGAGAATGAGAGCCGGCCCGTTGTCGTTACTGCGTGTTCTTCGGCGCGATGTAGGTTAGCAGCGCCGGCAGCCCGATCGTGAGCGCGTAGAGCGCCAGATAGCCGTACCAGGGGGTATTTTCCGGCATGAAGGGAATGCCCGCCGTGCCGGTCAGGGCGCCCCCAGCAGCGGCGGCGATTGCTTTCGAGATGTTCATGAAGGTCTCTCCTTATTCTGCGGCTTTGGCTTCGCGCAGGGCGAGGGTGATTGCCGCATAGGCTTCGGCAGCCTTCACAAGCGCGGTTGCGGCGGTGACGCTGCTGGGGTTCTTGCAGACGACGTCAAGCGCCGACCAGGCCGCAGCCTCGCGGGCAATCGTTCGGGACTTGATGTTGCCGGTGCTGGCGACGATCAGGAATGCTGAGTGAGCCGTCGCGGCCGCCGAGCAAACCTGCGGCAGATTCTTCTGGATGGCCGAATCTATCGAGCCGGTCGTCGTGCAGGAGGCGAGCGAAAGCGCCGCCACCGATGCAAAGATCAGTGAACGCATGTCTGGTTCCTTTGATGGAGGGTTAAGATCAACGCCCTGGAGCAAGACTTGCGGGCCAGAGCTAGACAGGACTAGGTTGCCTCGCGCTTGACCACCATTCCAGGTATTGGTGCAATTTGCGCCACAGCAATGGAAGCCTTGGCACCCTCGGCGGCGGCCTTTTCCAAGGGCCGTGATTTTGCGGCGTGTTTCGGGCTTACGCCAAAACAGAACTCGTCCGGAGGCAAGGAGCATCTGGGAAGGACATCGAAAATGGGCAGCGAGATTTGCGGCGGCTGCTCATCATTGGAGCCACGACCGTCGTCCGTTGGGCGAGGCGACGCGGCGCGCCGGCTGGTACCTGGCTGGCAAGAATGATTCTGACGAAACCGCCAAAGCTGATTGCAGTCGCTCTGGCCAACAAATTGGCGCGTATCGCCTGGGCTCTCATGGCTCGCGGGGCGTCTACGAAGATCCGGCCCCTGGCCCTGCCTGATGCAGCAGCCAGAAGTCGCGAGACATCGGGAATGTGGTGAGGTCTAACGGCGATTATGGGCAATCGGTCAGGAACGGGATTGGATAAACCAGCAGTGGGATGAGTGCTCAGAAGCAAGTGTAGCCGATTGGGATCCGATCCACGAACTCCATAAAGGCCCGCGGCGCCTCGATCTCGCCACATGAGGCTGGACAAACGTCAGCGCCTGACCACATGCCTGTACCGAGGTAAGTTTCCGCTTGCATCTTCCGTGGCGTCCACACACGTGCCCTTCACTTCGTAAGCCCAGTCCGACCCCTTCGGCGGCTTGTCGACCAGCGTCGCAAGGCAGGGATCGACACGCGCCGGCATGGGATCGATTGGAGCGATATCGCAAGCCTTCTTTGAGGATGCTTTGGCCATCTAACCATTAACACAGGACCCGGAAAAAGCCGAACTGACTCTTTTGGCTGAGAGAACATATTAGGAACATTCGGCGGCGATGCGGCGCGCCAGTCCAGGGGCGAAAGGCGCGCATCATGCGAACACTTGAAGATGAGATAGGAACCGGAATTGAAGTCGATCTTGCGGTAATGCCTTTGCACCAAAGGCGGGCCTGTGCCGGTCTCGACCAGTATCGCGGTCCCGTCGAGGTGCGCGGCGTCCACGAACTCGCTATGGGAGTTGCCGAATCCTTCGGGGTCTTTGCAATCTTCGATGTCGAGACGGTGTTGCGGTCTCCGGCAATCACACCATTCGTTACGCAGACGCTCTACTCGATCCCGCTTGAACTGCGGCGGGCCGCCTGCGACCGCGACCGACCAAAAGCAGATAGCGCGCGCAAGGAGATCGCGCGGATAATCTCGGCCGCACTGCTGGCGTGAGCCATTGAAGCACGTCGGCGCTTCCTGCCATCCGAATTGGGAAGAGATTTTCGAGCAGCAGTTTGGCGCCGGCCGAGGAGGAGGATCAAGCGGATGAGTGACGAACATGGCGCGAACCCCACTACGAGACCGGCCGCTATGTCCATTGCTGCGAGCATCCTGGCTGCACGAGATGGGGTGGCTTTGGTTTCACCGTCGGCCGGTCGGAGCCGAGTTGGTTCTGCTTTGAGCATCGGCCCGAATGGAAAATCGCGCAGATGCGGTCGAGCGATCAGCGGCCAGATGCAGGCCAACGGCTATAGAGAAAGCTATATTGGTGAACATTAGCAACTGCTGTAGAATTACCGCAGCCAAACGGAGGGTGAGCAATTGGACGAGCTTCGAAAAGAGGGTTCGCCCGCCGAGGAAGATAGGCGCGAGTTTTTAAAGGCTTGCGGCCGCTTCGCGGCAGTCACCCCGCCTGCAGTGACCATATTGCTGTCGACCAGCCTCACTTCTGATGCCATCGCAGCATCCGGCAGCGGCGCCTCCGGGGGAAAGGGCGGCGGCGGGAATAGTGCAAAGGGCGGCAAGGGTGGAAATGGCACGAAGGGCGGTAAAGGAGGAAATAACGCCAAAGGGAAGGCCAAACCTGGTAAATAAATGCTGCAGGAAGCCTGGAACAAAGTCGCACGAGATGCGTTATTCGTGGCGCCGCGCATTCCGCGGCACCAGGTCCCCCAACCTGTTCAGAGTGCCCGCCACCATCCCCTGGTGCGGGCACTCACTCTTTTTGATATCTTCTACTTGCACTGAAGGTAGTCCATCACCTTATCTCGGTTCGGCCCGGCTTCGCGGATCGCCTCAAGCGCCTTCTGCCGCGTCACCCTCGCCGTTCGCATGAGGTACGCGACCTCGTGCTCCTGTTCGGACACCAGCTCGCGGTCGCGGCCTCTCTTCTTCGGATTATCTGCCATGCTTTCCTCCATCAACATGGATAAAGGATAGGAGCCGACCGGCCGTCGGCAAGGACTGGAACCTCATGCCCGGTGACGTGTTCACCTGCCGAGGAGATGGACCATGGCCGGCAAAGAGAAGATGAAGCAGCTCATTTGGGACTGCCAGAAGGACATTGCCGCCGACCCGCCGCCGGAGAGCGGCATTTCAGAGCACGAGCTGCTACAGATGCTCATCGCCCGTCTCCATGGTCGCCAGGCGAAGGAAGCGCTGGGTGATGATTGGCAAGGTTGGGGGCCGGATGACGATGGCGGCGGCGACGGCGGTAGCCCCGTTCGTCAAGACCGAGAGATGGCCTGACACAAATAGAGCTGCAGCGGGGGACTGCTGCAGCTCCGATCGCGACGTTTGCCGTCACATAGCTGGGGCGAATTGCCCTGTTCCATTCAAGGGAACCGCTTCGAACGTCGCTTGCGGATATTTTACTCTCAGCAGAAACGGAATCAAGGGAAAGCGCCTGATTGGTCAGCGCCGGTTGTAGCTTATCTCGCGCGCCGCTATCTGGAATTCCAACAGACTACCTCGCATCGAGATCCTCTGGTCGAGCTGCGGTTTCCCCAGAAGAGACGCCTTTGTTGTTCCATCGAAGTCGTTGAGACGCGTCTTCGATGTGGCCCGCGTGTCCAACCGGAACTCGACGAACTTGTTCATAAAGATCCCGGCGACGAAAGCCGCCATAGTCGTGACCGCCCATATGATAGCTGTCACCAGAGACGTTCTGCTGGACGTTGAAATTGTGCTGGATGGTAAGGAAGCCGACTAGCAGGTGAAACGCAGTTGCAGCACGGCCGGCGCTCTTTGCCACCGCGTTACGGGTCGACGTCGTTCGTACACTCCGAAAAAGAGGTCGCCAGGCTGAACCGAGACGCAAAACTTCGGAATTCTCTTTTTGAGGCATTTCTTGCCCGAATGTGGCAGGCGCTTAACCACTTAACCAGAACGGCACACAAAGGTTCTTGAAGCCACCGCCCGTGGCCCGTCGCATTACAGACAAACCCATAAGGGGTTTGGGATGGCCCCCAGCCCTACACTCCATCTCGATGGAAGGCCCAGGCCCCTCGCCTCGGGCTTTTGTCTGCGGGCTAATCTGCTGGCTCGGTCACCCTCGACTTTCGCTAGCAAGTATCCCAACAAGTGGTCTAGTCCACCTGTCCGAATTGTGCGCTTTGTTTTTAAGCCTTAAAAGATCCGCTAGTCACTTTGAGCCTTCTCACGAATTACCGCTCCGCGAAATCTAGAGGGAAGAAATGATCCTCAATGGAACTAGCCTGTCTGACGTCATCCGTGGCTTTCTTAGCGACGACCAGATATGGGGATATGCAGGCGACGATTATCTCTACGGCGGCGTCGGCAATGACAGGATCTTTGGCGGCGATGGCAATGACTATATCGTCGGCGGCGTCGGCGATGACTATGCCGAGGGCGGCGAGGGTAACGATCGGCTCGACGGCGGCCTCGGGAACGATGCGTTCATGGGTGGAATAGGGAACGACATCTTTGACGGCGGGGAAGGCAACGACGTTCTCGATGGCGGCCATGGCCATGACCAGATGCTGGGCGGTCGGGGACACGACAAGATTTTTGGTGGCGCGGGAGAAGATTACATCGACGCAGACGAGGGCGACGACATTATTTTTGCTGGGTCCGGAGACGACGGCTTCAACAATCGGGTGAACCCCGCAACGGGCAAGCTGACGCAGCAGGCGGTAGGTGGTGGCGCCGGCAACGATACCATCTATGGCGAAGGGGGCAACGACGCTCTAAAGGGCCAATCCGGAAACGACCGGGTCTATGGCGGCATCGGCGACGACATCGTCGATGGCGGCAACGGAAACAACTATCTCGATGGCGGCGACGGCAACGATGTGTTGGATTCGGAGGGCGGAAGCGACGAAGCCCATGGTGGCAGCGGCAATGACAGAATCTCGGTGGGGGCCGGTAACGACCGGGCCTTTGGGGATGACGGAGATGACATCCTGACCAGCGGGGCCGGCGACGATTATCTGAGCGGCGGCATCCATCAGGATCGCCTTTTTGGCGGCACTGGCAATGACACACTGCGGGGTGACGCAGGCCGAGACGTTCTCTCAGGCGACGCGGGAAGCGACATACTCTGGGGCGGATCCGATTCCGACCGCTTTGTCTTCAAGGGCTTAGGGGCACTATCTGGCCAGGATACCGTCATGGATTTTCAGGATGGCCTGGACTTGCTTGCCATCGAGACGCTCGGGGTCAAGCAGTACTCCAACTCCGGCGCCGCAGGTACGATCTACGCCTACGACGCCACCGGCGGCGACGTGCTGGTGAAGGGCTACAATTCTGCCGGGAACGCGTTCTCCATCCTGGTGGACGATCCCAACGGCAGTCTCACCGCTGCCAACTTCTCGAGGGCGGACTTCGTTTTCGCATAGGCCCGGGGCGATGGCCTAACTGCAGTCGGCAGTCCCATCCACCCGTACCGACCATCGGCTGCGGATAGGTGCTGCACATCCCCCCTCATATCCGAGCTGGTTAAGCTCGATGAGGAGCCGCGGCTTGCGTTTTAGGTCTGCAAGTCTCGTGTCCATGTCGGCCGAACCTTAGTCCGGCTCATCGATGGCAAAGGTTCTTAGGCGGAGCGCTGAGCGAAATCATCGAGGCATATTGGAGTTGTCACCCGGAGCGGCATTCTCGTCTGCCGCTCGTGTGAGTGATGCCTTAGAGTGGAGTTGCCCCCAAAAGACCGGACATGCTCAGGTTTGAGATTGCGAGCTGATGAACTCGCGCGGCGATTGATATCCTAAGGCGCTGTGCGGGTGAAGATTATTGTAATGCTCGAACCAGAACGGCAGTTGCGCCATGACGGTTTCGGCATCCGGGGTGGGGTTCACCGCGACGTAATCGCGCTTGAAGGTTTTGACGAAGGCCTCGGCCATGCCGTTCGATTGCGGGCTGCGCACCGGCGTCGTGCACGGTTCCATGCCGATGTCGCGGAGCAAGGACGCGGTGTCCTTGGCGATGAAGCAGGAGCCGTTGTCGGTGAGCCATTCGATGGGTTCGGACAGCATGTTGATGCGGCCGAAGCGGTTCTCCACTGCTGTGATCACGAGGTCCTGCACGTCCTGGCTCTTGATGCCCTCGGTGGTGGCGACATGGGCGATTGCTTCACGGTCGCAGCAGTCGAGGGCGAAGGCGACCCGGACCTTCTCCTTGTTGTCGCAGCCGATCTCGAAGCCGTCGGAGCACCATCTGATGTTCGAACGTTCGACAGCGACCTGACCCTCGTGGAGACGATTATCGACCGCTCCGGTGTGGCGCACCAATAGCAGATTGTGCAGCTTCATCACCCGGTAGACGCGCTTGGCATTTGGCCACGAACGCCCCAGTTTCCGGGCATTCCGACGCAGGATGGCATGGACACGCCGATAGCCGTAGGTGGGCATATCGGCGATGACGGCCTTGATGTCCTCCACCAGCTCGCGATCAGGTAGTGGCGGGCGTCCTCTGGCTCTGGAAGGGGAGCCTGCGGCACGCGCGGCGATATTCGAGCGAGCGACACCCAAAGTTTCGCAAACGCTCTTCATCCCAAAATCCCCCTCGGAAGAGAGAGCGAGCGCAACAGATTTTTTTTGGGCTACCGGCGATTTCGAGGGCTTCCTTCAGGATTTCGCTCTCCATCGTCTTCTTGCCCAACAGTCGTTGCAACTCCTTCACCTGCGCCTGAAGCGCCCGGTATTCGGATGCCGGAACAACCTCCTCTTCGGCGGCCGTCGCCGTCAGTGCCCCTTGGGACGCCAGCTTGCGCCAGGCGAACAACTGGTTCGGCTGGATGCCGTGCCGACGCGCGACGATGCTCACCGTCGCGTCCGCCTCATAGGTCTCGTGGATGATCGCCAGCTTCTCTGCCGTGCTCCAGCGCCGCCGACGTTCCGGCCCGGAGAGGACTTCCATCTTAAAATTGCTGCTAGTCATATTACCAACATTACTCCTACCCACTTAGCTAAGTGGGGGAGCATGTCCGGGCCTTTCGGGGGCTAATTCATAGAGCTCCCCGCGTCGTCCCTTCTGGGAAGCTCTGAGGTGCGCACGCTTTACAGGACTTTCAAGGATGCGAGACCGAGACGATCACAGCCTACCGGAAGAAAGCGCATCCACTGACGAGAAACCCGCGCCAGACACTCCAAAGAGAACGATTCCATATCGGCGGAAGTCGGTTGGCGTTAACCACGAACGCGATACCGCCCGCCTGAAAACGTTGGAATATCTCGGCAGACGGTGGCTGTCACACCACTAGCAGTGCCGGCATTAACGCCGGAGCTGCGCGCCGCTGACTGGCCTCGATCCGCTGCAGGGTCTCGCGCATCACACGCGTAACGATGGAAAGGCTGTTGAGCGTGTTCTCGACAGCCTTCATTGAGGTAGCCGCTTCGGCCGCCTGCTTCTCCACCGCCGATATTCGGCTCGTGATTATCGATCTACCGGAGGGAGACGTCCGTCAGGCGCTTGTCGAGGCAATCGATGAAATTTGCCTGCGAATCCTGATTGGCATTCACCCTCTGCCGTGTCGCGCGCCCCACGCTACGAGGCCGCAGCCAAAGCCGAACAGGATCACCAGCGTGTTGACGTCATATTCAAACCTCCATTCCAGAGTTGCGACCATTTTTCCGGTTTCCTGTGTTTCGGCCAATGCCCTACATGGACGATAGCGATGCGAAATGGGCCGGCCGAAACGAACCGGCTTCTGACCTCTCGGAAATCGCGGCGCACCGCGCGGTTTACAATTTGCTGGACTTTGCAGCGCAGCTCGCAGGCCGCCGAGAATCTAAAGGCTCTGAACGCAAGACCGATTGAGCCCATTTCGCTTTTGGTCGAAACCGAAAGATCAGGCTGACGCAAGCCTTCCTGGATGAATGTGTGGCTGTGGCTTCAGCTCCAAGACGCAGGGGGATACCCTCTTCCTCCCCGTAAGGACGAGCCCGTTAACACTGATAGCTGAATCGGTGGAGGATCTGATCTGTGGTTTGCTTCTGGTTAGCAGCCGCCTCATTCATGGCGGCCAGAGGCTCGTTGCTAACCGCAGAAGGCGACGAGCCTCGCCCAATAAAAGCCGCACCTCGTATCATGCGTACCGCTAACCCGCTCCTCGGCCCCGGATCGCGGGTCTTTTGTGTTTTGGAAAGCAAGCCCCTTCTCATCCCATCCCCGAACATGGGATTGGTTCGAGGACGACGGGATACATCGCCCGCCGCCTCGCTGGTGCTGCCTGCAGGGTTAGCCAAGCTTGCGACCACACCGACGTATGCGCCTGCATAAGAGGCCTTATCGCTGCCGGCGCCGCCATCGATCTATCTGCTTGGATGGAGGTGCCTCAAAATGGATTTTGGGCTGGCCGATTCTACCCGATATCACCTGCATCGGGTCGCTATGGGCGAGGTACGCCCCAATCGTTTCAATGCGCCCTCCCCGGTCAGGCATCTTGTGCCAGGTGAAAAGCGCTTCGTCGGAAAGCGGATTGGCAAAACCCTGATTGAGATCGACCATGATTTTCCAGATACCGCGCTCTTGCGGCTGAATATGTTGTCATCGAAATTTTGGCCAATCGGCCTGCTGCCCAGACGATCGCCGAATTCCTATTCGGCTCGCAGTGGAGCAACCGTCGAACGCAATTCGTTGATAAGGCTTCGCCCTGTTCGTGTTCTAACGGTCGAGATCCCAAACGTCCGGATTTCGTGCGAAGTACTCATCAGCATTTCTACGAGGACCCGGACTTTGCGAGCGGGGTGCCGACCCGGCGGTCGGACGACATACGCGCCTGCCGAAGGTGGGGATAGCGTCTCATAATCGGAACGAGCGTGCCGGAGGCCACATATTCGTGTGTGATGCAATCGGGGAGCCAGGCGATGCCGAGTCGGGCCGCAACCAGAAGGAACAGCAAATTGCGTCCAGGCAACGTCGCCCGCTGGCGCATGTCTCCCGTGAAACCCATTGCCGTCCATAGCGGCGGACAAAGGAGGTCTTGATGACCCTCGTAACGGACTTGATTCGCTTCTTCGTCCTCAAGACTCGGTCCTCGTTCTGATCGACCACCAGCCCTATCAGCTCACAAACGTGAACAGCCACGAACCGCAGATGCTGGTCAACAATGCGGCGGCTCTGGCGAAGGCTGCCAAGGCCTTCGCCGTGCCCACGATTCTGACGAGCGTGATCGCTGATCGGGGCGGCCGCATCTTCCCCCAGATCACTGACGTGTTTCCCGGCCAAGAGGTGATCGATCGGACGTTCATCCACACCTGGCAGGATGAGAAGGTCGTGGACGCGGTCAAGGCCACCGGCCGCAAGCAGCTCATCCTCGCGGTGGACCGAGATATGCGTTGCGCCGGCGATCCAGGCGCTCGGCGAAGGTTGGGACGTGACGGTTGTCACCGATGCGTCCGGCGGCACTTCGGTCGAGGCCCACGAGGTCGCCATCCAGCGCATGATCACGGCTGGCGCGAACATGATGACCTGGCTGGCGGTGGCTGCGGAATGGCAGCGCGGCTGGCCCCGGACATGCCGCCGAGCTTTCGGAGGTGCTCGTGCAGCATGCCGCCGGCAGCGGCATCGCCTTCCTTTGGGAGCAGCAGCTGCTCAACACGCCGGTGCCAAAGGACGCGGGCTGATCTGAGCGGGGATGACGAGATTCTTGAACGACGCTTTGTGAGCCGATCGTTTGTCGAGCCTCGTCATCCCCATTCTGCTTCGCTCCGTATCTTTCAAGAGATTTGCCCCGTACCGGAACAAAGCGGAATGCGATTCGGTTGACTCCCCTGGATATGCAGGGAGTTAGCCATGGCAGTCTCGGCACGAGCCCAATGGAAGGGCTATCTCCGATTTGGTGAAGTCACTGCGCCGGTGGCGCTATATACCGCGACGTCGACCTCCGACCGGATCGCCTTCCACACGGTCAACCGCGAGACCGGAAACCGGGTGCGGCGCGAGTTCATTGACAGCGTCTCCGGCAAGCCGGTGGAAAAGGAAGATCAGGTCAAGGGCTACGAGATCGGCGACGAGCGATATGTGGTGCTCGAGCCGGAGGAAGTCGCCTCAGCCGTTCCGGAGAGCGACAAGACCTTGCGGGTCCAGGCATTCATTCCCTGCGACGACGTCGAAAAGGTCTATTTCGACAAGCCCTATTATCTGACACCGGACAAGATGGGCACGGATGCCTTTGCCTTGCTTCGGGAAGGCATGCGCAAGAAGAAGGTCGCCGCAATCGCCCAAACGGTCCTCTTCCGGCGCATGCGCACCGTTCTGCTTCGACCGCATGACAAGGGACTGATCGCTACGACCCTGAACTTCGACTACGAGGTCCGGAGCGCAAAGGAGGCCTTCAAGGAGATTCCGGACACCAAGATCGAGGGCGAGATGCTCGATCTCGCCAAGCACATCATCGGCATGAAGAAGGGCACTTTCTCGGCCGAAGAATTCGACGATCGCTACGAGGCCGCGCTCGCCGATCTGATCAAGGCCAAGCTCGAAGGCAAGTCGCTGCCGAAACGCGCACCGCCGAAAGTCTCGAAAGCCAATGACCTGCTCGAGGCGCTCCGCCAAAGCGCCGGGATGAAGAAGCCCCCGGCAGCCTCGAAGAAGCGCGCGGGCAAGGAAAGCGCGGCAAAGACCAAGGCGAAAACGGCTGCAAAGAGCGCGCCCGCCCAGCGCCGCCGCGCCAGCTAGGGAGGTGAACGATGGCGCCCCCACGCCCATACTGGAAAGGCTACCTGAAGCTCTCGCTCGTCACCTGCCCCGTCTCGATGATGCCGGCGACCAGCGAGTCCGAGAAGGTCCGCTTCCACACGCTCAACCGCAAGTCCAACAACCGCGTCGTGTCCAGGTATGTCGATGCGGTGACCGGCAAGGAGGTCGACGAAGACGACGAGGTGAAAGGTTACGAGCGCGGTGAAAACGATTTCCTCGTGATCGAGGACGAAGAGCTGGAGAGTGTCGCTCTCGAAAGTGCGAGGACGATCGACATCGAGAAATTCGTTCCGCGCGATATGATCGAATGGATCTGGCTGGAGAAGCCTCACTACCTTACGCCTTCGGACGAAGTCGGCCACGAAGCATTCAGCGTGATCCGCGACGCCATGGTAGCCGAGAAGGTCGCCGGCATTTCCCGGCTCGTGATCGGCCGCCGCGAACGAGCCGTGATGCTGGAACCGTGCGGCAAAGGCATCGTCGTATGGACCCTTCGCTATGGCGACGAGCTGCGCAAGCCGGAGAACTATTTCGCCGATATCGGCGATGGGGATAACGATCCGAAACTGATGAGCCTCGTCACCTCGCTGATCGAAGAGCGCAGCAAACCGTGGAATCCCAACATGGTCAGCGATCCCGTTCAAGAAAAGCTGCTCGAAATTATAGAAAGCAAGCGGAAGTCGGCGAAGAAGGTAGCCAAGCCGAAAGCCAAGGAGGGAGAGCCGGTCCACGCCGGGAACGTCATCGACCTCATGGCGGCGCTCAAGGGAAGCCTCGAGAAAAAGAAACCCGGGGGCAAGAAGTCTTAAGGAGGGATGGCGAGCGGCTTACGTGGAGCTACCCAGGTACCCCGCGGGTGGCAACATCGGTACATCCAACATTGCTCGGTCGTCGGCCAGGTTGGCCTGCGCCCTGTGGCGCGGTTTTGGAAAGTGTCGAATCTAGGAACTCCGACCTTCGAGCAGCTCCGCGTCTTTCTGGCGGTGGTCGATAGCGGAAGCGTTGCCGGGGCCGCGTGCAAGCTCAACCACGCCGTCTTGGTCATCACCTACGGTGTGGCCAATCTCGAATCGCAGCTGGACCTTGAACTATTCGAGCACGGGCACGCGCAAACCGCAACTCACGGCCGCCGGGCGCGCCGTGCTCGCCAAAGCGAATGGGCTCGCCGAAGGTATCGACGGCCTGCGCACCAAGGTCAAGGCCCTGCATGACGGGCTGGAAGTAGAAGTGGATATGGCCGTCGACGTCATGCTGCCGAGGAGCGGCTGGGAAAGGTGCTGCGAGCCTTCGCCGAAGCGCTCCGACTGCATGTCGAGGCGCTCGGGGCGGTGACCGCGGCAGTACTGGACCACAACGCCATCATCGGCATCTCCGGTCCCTTGGCGACCGGCGTTCGAGGCGTGAGTGCATCGCGGCGGGCTCCGTATCAATGGCCCCAGTGGCGGCACCCCATCACCCGCTCGGGCGCATGGAGCGGACCGCAGGCGGGGATTTTTTCGTGCACAGCCCGCGTCGGCTTGCGGATCTTGGCGTGAAGCAGCGCTGTTGCGCGAGGGAATCGGCCTGCGGAAACATGCCTCTCCCACTCATACAACCCGACCTGGCAAGTGGTGCGCTGCTCCGGCTTTCCATGCCGGACCACAAGGGGGGCATCTACCGTTTCGGCGGCATCTGGCGCCGGGATACCCCGCCGGGCCCGGCCGCGGCGTGGCTGCTGAACCAGTTCCTGATGCTCGGAGCCGCGGACATCGAAGAAGCGGGACTTTCCGACATTTAGTAGAGCACTTCCAGGAAAATGTGTAACGGTTTTCCGTCCGGAAGTGCTTAGTTTTAACGGTTGGAACAGGCTTGCGCGCCCAAGGGCGCCGAGCTCAGCAGATCGCTTGAGCCGGTGCGGCGGTATCCGGCGCGACCGCAGACGGAAGAGGTGCTTGGTGCTGGAAGGGTTGGTGGCCAGACGATGGGTGGTCGGACGATGACCAGGGCGGTGGAAACCCCCATTCCCCAAACAGCGAAATGGCGTGACCACACAACAGAGTTGCAGATGGACTGGCCAGGTCCGCCGCAGCTCCGATCGCGACGTGTTCTTTATCTGGCTGGGGCTTATTCGGCCTGGTCCATTCAAGGGAATCGCTTAGCTAGAACTTCGCTGAGATAAGTGGGACGCGCGTGATGCGTGCCGCCTTGGCAACCCCTCATCACAGGTCTAGATTACCACTCGCGGCGAAGGGGGCCCTGATGACATCAAGCTTCAACGTGCATGATGCAGCCGGCTATGAGCAGCTTATGGGCCGCTGGAGCCGGAAGCTTGCGCCGAAATTCATAGACTTTGCCGGCGTCGCCGATGGCGAAAAGGTCTTGGATGTCGGCTGCGGCACCGGCAGTCTCACCTTCGCGCTCGCGGATGCCGCCAGGCTCAAAGAGATCGCCGCGATCGACTATTCACCCGTCTTCGTGGAGGAGGCGACCCGGCGCAACACCAATCCGCGCATAAAGATTAGAGAAGCGGATGCCTGCGCCCTGCCGTTCGAAGACAGGACGTTCGACCGCGCCTTCGCCCTTCTCGTGCTCCACTTCGTCCCCGAAGCGGGCCAGGCCGTGGCCGAGATGCGCCGCGTGGTGCGTCCGGGTGGCGTCGTCGCGGCGGCGGTGTGGGACCATCTCGGCGGAATGCCCGGTATGCGCATGATGGTCGACACAGTGGCGGCGCTCAGCGAAGGCGGGCGCCGACTTCGCGCCCGCTACTGCTTCCAGCCGATGATGCAGCCAGGAGAAATGAAGCGGACATTCGTCGAGCAGGGTCTCGCGAACATTACGGAAAGCGAGCTGATGATCCGCATGGATTACGGGAACTTCGACGATTACTGGGCGCCCATTGGCGCCGGCGAAGGGCCGCTCGGAAAATATGTGGCAACGCTTGATGCGGAGGAGCGGGCGCGCACCGGTGCCGCCGTGCGCGACGCTTACGAGGCCGGCCGGCCCGACGGTCCGCGCTCCTTTGCGAACGTCGCCTGGGTCTGCCGGGGCACAGTTCCGTGATCGAGCCGCACGCTAACGCGTTCACTGACATTCTCAGCCGGTCCGCTTGGCCAGCATAGGCACACGACCTAATGCAGAACAGGCGGCGCTTCACGCCGGAACAGCGCGATCAGCGAGATACCGTGCTGCAAAAGAAGCTCCGCGGCCGGCAAATCCATCGTCGCGACGTCTTCGGCGCAACCGCTGATAATTCTGGCGAGACTGATCGAGTTTGCTGCAAACCGATCATCGCCGATTTCCTGTGCCTCGTCCGCGGTGGCTTCAAGTGCGTCCGCGACGAGGGTCATCAGGTTTGCGCGCTCGCGAGGCGTCATCTCATTCAGGGTCTTGGCAGAATCCCGCATTGCTGGCTCCTTTAGTCGTTAAGGCGGCCTCCGCAGGCGCGGCCGGTCGGCCGGGCGGACGTATGCCACGTTTATTGTTGGAGTCCGGGTCGAAGCTTTCATTGCATAGATCGGTATCAGGCACGGCGAATGCAAGGAATGGCTACTATGCGGCTACCGCATGCCGGGCTGCTACCGGCAACCACGCTCCGGATGATCCGTGAAGGTCACTGTCCACGTCTTCAGAGCGGGATGAGGAGAACTGCATGCGGTTTTCCGCCCGCGTGCCGCCCTGCTTATTAGAATCGATTACCTCCATGATTTTAGGCCGATCCGACTTGAAATCATAGTGATCTAAGCGGCCTATGTCCCTCCCCGCTCCAGCCACGCCTTCAGCGCAACCGCATTGTTGTGGGCCTCGTCGCGCGCCGCATAAAGCAGCGTCAGCGGCCCCTCACTCAACCGTTCGCGCAACTCCGCCGCCGCCGCCCCCGCCGCCCCGCTCTCGAGCTCCTCCGCATAGGCGACGCAGAACGCATTCCAATCCTGCGGCTTCCCATGAAACCGCTTGCGCAGCGCGTCGCTGGGCGCAATGTCCTTGAGCCAGAGGTCGATGCCGGCCTTTTCCTTGGTGACGCCGCGCGGCCATAGCCGGTCGACGAGAATGCGCGTCCCGTCGGACGCCTCGGGCGCCTGGTAGACGCGCTTCAACTGGAGTGATGCCATAGGGTCCCCATGAGACGGGCCGGGGCGGCCGTAACCTTCCCCGGCGAGGAAAACTGCTTTCATCCAGCGTAGCGGAGCCTTCCTAATCGTGGAAGAATCCCTGTATCTCTTCCGGCGTGACCTTGCCGTCGCGGTTGATATCGACCTTGTCGAAAACCCGCTTGTGAATGGTGCTGATCTCCTCGAAGGAAAGAGCGCCGTCATTGTCCGCATCGGTGATGGCGAACATGATCTTCATCATCTGGCGGTGCATCGTCTGCCGGTGCATCATCATGTCCCGCATTCGGTCGCGGTGCCGCATTCGGTCGCGGTGCCGCATCCGGTCGCCGCGCTTCCCGTCGCCGCGTACCATGTCCTCGCGCATCATGTCTGGCTGATCGCCTTGGGTGACGCTTCCAGCGCCCCCCTGATCGCCGGGTTGCAAGTCGGGTTCAATGGCCTGATCCTGGGCCGGCATTTCTCCTGCGGGCGGAATTGGAGCGGGGGCCTGCGCGGCGGCGGCCGTTGCGGCGCTGATGGCCATGGTGGCGGCAAGAGCCGTCACGGTCGGAAATTTCATCGGTGACATGTGAGCTCCTCCTCGAGTTGCACGTCGGGGTGCGGTAGCGGCTGCATTGTCCTTGCACGGCGCGGCGGCTTCGCCGCGGTCATGGAACAGCCGCCTCATCGCCTGCTAACCGCAAGGGCGTGGAGAGGTTCCGATACGCGCCGCCCTTCTTTCGGAGCCGGGCAAAAGCGCCTTACACCTCAGTGCCATCACGAACGGCGCGCCAGGCGGCGATGACCGCCCCGGCGGCTACCTCGCCGGCGCGGTCGTCTGTCAGCCAGGAGATGACCGACATCCGCATCACCCTGCGGCCGCGCCAGACGGCGCCACCGGCGAACAGGATGCCGTCGGCCTGCAGCCGGGCGGTCGTCGCCTGGGTCAGCCGGTCGCCTTCCTCACCCGGCATTGCCGCTCCGAAGCGCACAAGGACCTGATTGAGGGCTACCTCGTTCAGGACGTTTATGCCGTCTTCGCGGCTCAGCCGCTGGGCGATGGCGCGGGCGACGCGGCAGTGCCGGTCGACCATGGCGGCAATGCCTTCGCGTCCCAGATGCTTGATCATCGCCCAGGTGGCAAAACCGCGGGCTCGGCGCGACAGTTCGGGCACGAAATGGCTCGGGTCCCGTTCACCTTCGGTGGTCGGCGGCAGGTAGCTCGCGGCGATCGTCATCGCCCGGCGATGCGCTTCCTGATCGCGGATGATGGCATATCCGCAGTCATAGGGCGTCTGCAGCCATTTGTGCCCATCGGTCGCCCAGGAGTGGGCTTCGTTGATCCCGTCGGTGAGCCCGCGCTTTCCGGGAGTGGCGCGCGCCCATAGGCCGAAGGCGCCGTCGACATGAACCCAGGCGCCCAAACCCCGGGCAATCGGCATAATGCCAGCGAAGTCGTCGAAGGCACCGGTATTGATCTGTCCTGCCTGCAGTATCGCAATGCAGGGACCGGAGACCTGCGCCGCTGCCCCGGCGAAAGCCGGCCCGGTGATGCGACCCATTTCGTCGGTCTGGACGCGAAGCAAGCGGTCGTGCCCGAAGCCGAGAAACTGCAGCGCCGAAAAGACCGTCGCATGCGCGTCGTCGCCGATCAGGACCACGACCGGCGGCGCGCCGAAGAGGCCCTGCGCCTCGACATCCCATCCGGCCTGCCGCAGCACCTCTCCCCGCGCTGCGGCAAGGCAGATGAAATTGGCAAGCGTCGCCCCGGTCGCAAAACCGACGGAACTCTCCCGCGGCAGGTCGAGAAGATCGAGCAGCCAGTAGGCCGCGATCGCCTCGGCGGCGGCTGCGGCCGGCGCCGCGTGGTGGTTGCCGGCGTTCTGGCCCCAGGCGCTCGTCATCCAGTCGGCCGCAACCCCAACCGGATGCGAACCGCCGATGACCCAGCCGAAGAAGCGCGGCCCGGTCATCGCGTGAAGCCCCGGCTCCGCCTTGGCGGCAAGCTCGCCGATCACCTCGCTACCGGCGCTTCCCCGTTCCGGCAGAGTTTCACGAAAGGTCTCCAAGGCGGCGGGGTAGGATAGCTCCGGCCGCTGCGGCAGCTCCGTAATTTTCTCGCGGAAACGCGCGGCGTGTTCCGCCGCGCATTGAAGAATTTCGCGGGTCGTCTCCTCCTTCATGAACTGCCTCCAGGTGTTGCCTTACGAACGAGGCCGCCCGCTTCAGGCCGCCCCGCGTTCCTCTATCGGCCGGACGTTCTGGTTCATCCGGAAGAGATTGAGCGGGTCGTAATGCCGCTTGATCTCGACGAGCCGGCCATAGTTCGCGCCGTAGGCGGCCTCGACCCGGTCCATCTCGTCCTCAGGCATGAAATTGACGTAGGCCGTGCCGGCGGCATGGGGTTTTGCCGCCTCGAAGAGATGCCTCGCCCAGTCGATGCAGGCCTGGTCCATCGCCGGGTCCCGCCATCGGCCATGCACGTTCATGACGAAGTGCGAGTTGCGCTGCGGGAAAGCGGTTTCCTCGGGCGCGACGCGACCGGCGGCGCCGCCGACATGGGCGATGAATATCTCGCATTCCGGGCCCGGCAACTGCCGGATTGATTCGGTGAGAATCCCGATCGCCTGATCGGAAAGCTCCATGAAGTCGTGGCTCTTCCAGTAGTTGCGGGCACCCGGAGCGAGTAAGGGGTCGAAAGCCTGCTGCCAGCCGACGAAGGGATGCGGCGATACCACGTCGGCGATCGGGTTGCCGATCGCCCGCAGCCCCGCCATCGCCTTCTCGCCCGCTTCGAGATCGCCGCAATAGCACATGGCGAGCACGACGACCTCCTTGCCGTGCCATTCGGTCGGAAGGAAGGGCAGCGGCGGCGCCTGGCGCATCACCACCCAGCAGGTGAGTTCGTCCGGCGCATTTTCGAGCGCCTGCCTATATTGCTGAAGCACGCTTCCGGCTTCGGCAAAGGGATGGATGACGAGCCCGGAGAGCACCTCGGGGCCGAGTTCGTGCAGGCGGAATTCGAAGGTCGTCACGACCCCGAAATTGCCGCCGCCGCCCCTGATGGCCCAGAAAAGGTCGCGGTGTTCGGTGGGGCTCGCCCGCACCAGCTCGCCGTTCGCCGTGACCACATCGGCCGAAAGCAGGTTGTCGATCGTCAATCCGAATTTGCGCGTGATCCAGCCGAACCCGCCGCCGAGCGTCAGGCCGGCAATACCGGTTGTCGAGTTGATGCCGGTCGGCAATGCAAGACGGAAGGCCTGCGTCTCCATGTCCAGATCGGCAAGCGTCGCTCCCGGCTCGACCCAGGCCGTCTTCGTCGTCGCATCGACCCGAACCGACTTCATCGGCGTGAGATCGATTACCATGCCGCCGTCGCAGACCGCGTTGCCGGCGATGTTGTGACCGCCGCCGCGCACCGCGACGAGCAACTGGTTCTCCGCCGCGAAGCGCACCGCATTGACGACGTCGGCAGCTCCAGCGCATTGCACGATAAGCCCGGGCCTACGGTCGATCATGCCGTTCCAGATCGTGCGCGCCTCGTAATAGGCGGCGTCGGTCGCAATCAGGACGCGCCCGCGAAGGCGCGCGGTAAATGCCTCGATTGCCGCGGCGCTGACCATTGTTATTCCGCTTTGTAGATTGGTGAGGCTCATGTCGTTCATGATTCGCTCCTCCCGCGGTGAACCATTGCCCCCAGCGGCGGGCATTCTGCGCCTTTGCCCTGCACCCGGCAAGCAGACCCGCGGTCGCCGCCCCTAGTCCTTTGGAGTTAGGTTGCAGGGCGCCGACACGGGTTCCCGCCACCGCAATTGTTGCAATCGCGGCTAAAATGCTCCAATGAACCGCCGGCGCGGCAATCCGCGAAATGGCGGTCGAAGGCAGTATGGAGAGGGAAAGTCGTGGGCATGAAGGTGGTCATTCTCGCCGGCGGATACGGCACCCGCATTTCGGAGGAGAGCCACCTCAGGCCGAAGCCTATGATCGAGATCGGCGGGCGCCCGATCCTCTGGCACATCATGAAGATCTACAGCCATTACGGCTTTTCGGATTTCGTTATCTGCCTCGGCTATCGCGGCTACATGATCAAGGAGTACTTCTCCAACTACGTTCTGCATTCCTCCGACGTCACCTTCGACATGGCGACGGGCGAAACAGCCTATCACACGAAGAGTGCCGAACCCTGGCGGGTGACGCTGGTCGATACGGGACCGGAATCCATGACCGGCGGCCGCCTGAAGCGTGTCGCCGGCTATCTCGGCGATACCTTCTGCCTGACCTATGGCGACGGCGTCGCCGATGTCGACGTTCGCGCGCTCACCGAATTCCATTTGCGTCACGGCCGCGAGGCGACGGTGACGAGCGTCGTGCCGCCGGGGCGCTATGGTGCGCTCGCCACCGAAGCCGGGCAGGTCATGAGCTTTACCGAAAAGCCGGCCGGCGACAACGGCCGTATCAATGGCGGCTTCTTCGTTCTCAATCGCTCCGTGCTCGACCGCATCGCGGGGGATGACGTCGCCTTCGAAAGCGCGCCGCTCGAGGGCCTGGCGCGCGACCGGCAGCTGATGGCATTCCCGCATGACGGTTTCTGGCGCCCGATGGACACGCTGCGCGACAAGACCCAGCTCGAGGAGCTCTGGCAGCAGAACCGCGCTCCCTGGAAGATCTGGGCATGAGCCGTCTCCCTGATCCGGAATTCTGGGCGGGAAAGCGCGTCCTGCTAACCGGCCATACGGGCTTCAAGGGGAGCTGGGCGGCTGTATGGCTCAAAGAGATGGGCGCGCATGTGACCGGCTATGCCCTTCCGCCCGCCTCCCGGCCGTCGCTCCATGACTTGCTGCATCCGAGCGGAGCCCTGGGCGGGCAATTCGGCGATATACGCGACGGGGAAGCGCTTGCGACGATTGCACGGAAGAGCGAGCCGGAGATCGTCCTGCATATGGCGGCGCAGCCGCTGGTCCGCGAAAGCTATGCGGCGCCTGCCGAAACCTTCGACGTCAATGTCATGGGCACGGTCCGGCTGCTCGAAGCGGCCCGTGCGACGCCTTCCGTGAAAGCCGTTCTCGTTGTGACGACCGACAAGGTCTATCGCAACGACGAGAGCGGACGGCATTTCCGGGAGAGCGACACGCTCGGCGGGCACGACCCCTATTCGGGCTCCAAGGCAGCCTGCGAGCTTGCCGTCGCAACCTGGCGCAGCGCCTATCTTAGAGAGTGCGGCATTCGCGTCGCCACGGCACGAGGCGGCAATGTGATCGGCGGCGGCGACTTTTCCGCCGACCGGCTGGTGCCCGACGTCGTGCGCGCCGCGCTTTCCGGCACCCGGCTCAACATCCGCAGCCCGCTCGCGACGCGCCCCTGGCAGCACGTGCTCGATTGTCTCAACGGCTATTTTCTCTTCGCCGAGGCGCTCTTCAAGGGCGAAAGCGATGTCGACGCGCTGAATTTCGGCCCCTCGCCCTCCGAGCAGGCGATCCCCGTGCGCGACGTGGCGAACGCGGTGCAGGCCGCGATGGGGCTCGACCCCGAATGGGACGACGTCTCGGCGCTCGAGCAACCGCGCGAGATGCGAACGCTCGGCCTTGATCCGGCTCTCGCCGGCGAGACCCTCGCCTGGCGCCCCCGCCTCGCCCAGAGCCAGGCGATCGAGTGGACCGCGCGCTGGTACGACGGCTGGCGTCGCGGCGAAGCTGCGCGTCAGCTCACGCTCGATCAGATAGAAGCATTCACGAAAGGCCGTTGACCCAAGATGTCCCACTCCTGCCGCTTCTGCTCGACCCCGCTTGAAACCGTTGTGGCCGACCTCGGGGCGACGCCCTGGTCCAACTCGTTTCTCGAACCGACCGAGGAGGCGATCGCCCGGGAGAAGGCTTTTCCGCTGAAGGTGATGGTCTGTTCCGAATGCCTGCTCGTCCAGACGACGGAGACGGTCCCGGCCGACGAAATCTTCAACGCCGACTACCACTATCTCTCGTCATTCTCGACGAGCTGGCTCGACCATGCGCGCCGTTATGCAGAGGCGATGGCCGAACGCTTCGCTCTCGACGGCCGCTCGCAGGTGGTGGAAGTCGCGTCGAATGACGGCTATCTGCTGCAGTATTTCGCCGCCAAGCGAATTCCGGTGCTCGGCGTCGAGCCGGCGGCCAATGCCGCGAGGATCGCCGAAGGCCGCAACGTGCCGACTCATGTCGCCTTCTTCGGCCGCGACACAGCCAACGCGCTCGTCGCCCGCGGCATCCGCGCCGATCTCACCGCCGCCAACAATGTGCTTGCGCATGTGCCGGATATCGCCGATTTCGTCAGCGGCTTTGCGATCCTCCTGAAGCCGGACGGCGTCGCTACCTTCGAGTTTCCGCACCTCCTGCGGCTGATCGAAGGCATCCAATTCGACACGATCTATCACGAGCACTATTCCTACCTGTCGCTCGCGGCCGTCGAACGTATCTTCGCCGCTTGCGGGCTGAAGGTCTTCGATGTAGAGGAACTGCCTACCCATGGCGGCTCGCTGCGCGTCTACGCCCAGCCGGTGACCGGAACGAGACCGGCGACCGAGACGCTCGCCGAAGTGCGGGCCGAGGAGGAAAGCGTCGGGCTCACGCAGATGCCCACCTACGCCGCCTTCGGCAAGCGCATCGCTTCGGTCTGCGATGGATTCCGCGCGTTTCTCGCGGACGCCAGAAGCGAGAACAAGCGCGTGGCGGCTTATGGCGCGGCGGCAAAGGGCAACACCTTCCTGAACGTCTGCGGGCTCACCGCGTCGGACATCGACTTCATCGTCGACCGCAACGATCTGAAGCAGGGCAAGCTCTCGCCCGGCAGCCACATTCCGATCTACGATCCCGCCAGGATCGAGGCCGTAAAACCCGACTATGTCGTCATCCTGCCCTGGAACCTGACCGACGAGATCGTCGCCGCCCACGCCTATATCCGCTCCTGGGGCGGCCGCTTCGTCGTCGCCATTCCGCAAGTGCGGGTGATCTGAGCCGGGCTGCCTGCACCTCATTCGCCCAGGCTGCCCGATCGCCTCCGGTATTCCGACGGGCTGCATCCCATCAGATCCTGGAACTGGGTCGACAGGTGAAAGGCCGAGCTAAATCCGAGCAAGGCGGCAATTTCCTTGATAGGCTTATCCGTATTGGTCAGGATGTCCTGTGTCCGCCGGATCCTGAGCGCCATCTGGTGCTGCTTGGGTGAGGCTCCCGTCTTCTCCTTGAATACCCTCCGGAAATAGGAATAGCTGACACCGAGTTCGCGGGCGATTTCCTCGACCGGCATCTGGTCCGCACAGCGTTCCATCAAGAGCACGCGCGCCCTTTCGACCAGCCGGTCCGCAGGAGCAGCGGAGGCGCCTTCCTGCTGCTGTGAGAGTAGCGCCAGCAATTGCAGGCCGAGCGTTGATAGAACCGGCTGGTTTTTCAAACCGTCTTCGACAGCACGGTCGTGAATCTCATCGAAAATGGCGGCGAATTCCGGCCCCGAGGGCAAGACGGGGCGCGCGGGGTCGATTAGGCCAATCGCACGCGCAAAGTCGAATGCCGCGCTTCGGCATTCTATCCAGTTCTCCGTCCAGCCCAGTTCCGGATCCGGAGCAAACCGATGCCAGACGCCGGGGAACAGGAGAACGATCGATCCGCCTTCCACCAGTTGCGTTTTCCCGCGCCGTCCGAATTCGAACATGCCCCGCCCGTCCGCGATCAGGATCACCTGATAGGCCTGGAGGATCCTCCCTCTTTTCCAGTCGAAGTGGTGGTCATCGGGATGACGTATCGGCGGGTAGATCGAATGCGGAGGTATTTTCGTATGGCCGGTCGATACTGCCGTGCACCCCCAGGCCGAACACAGCCTGTTATCGGGCAGATAGAGGAAATAGTTCTCCGCCAAAGGCATCCCCTCAGGATCACTTTTTATATGCTTCTGATCATTTTTGCGGAAAAGACCATGATGTCAATCCGCATGGCCGATGCTAGGGTTTACCCGGGGATGCAAGTTTCGGCTGTCGGCAACGGAAGCCGCCATGGCCGCAGGGAGAGCGCGGTCCTCGGAGGAGATATGATGAACCGATCGCCGCACGGGGCAGCAGGCACGAGCCTGCTGCCGGAGCATGATCTTTGCCTTGCGGTTGCGGGGCGCTCATGACGGACCGCATCTTGAAGGTGGGCCTCTTCGGCATCGGTCTGTCCACTTACTGGCCCCAGTTTGAGAGCCTGGAGGATCGGCTCACAGGCTATGTCGGACAGATGGCCGAGAAATTGGCCCGACCCGACATCGAGGTGGTGAACCTGGGCCTCATCGACTCTGCCGAGGCGGCATACGACGCTGGTCACCGCTTTCGCGAGGCCGATGTCGATATCATATTCCTTCACGTCACTACCTATGCTCTGTCGTCCACCGTTCTGCCCGTGGTCCGGCGAGCCCGCGTGCCGGTGGTGATCCTCAATCTTCAGCCTGCGGCCGCGATCGACTACCACAGCTTCAATGCGCTCGGCGACAGGACCAAGATGACCGGTGACTGGCTCGCCCATTGCGGAGCCTGCCCGGTACCGGAAATCGCCAATGTGTTCCGGCGGTCCGGCATCGCGTTCCACCAGATCACGGGCATGCTCAACGGCGATCCGCATGTCGACCGGGAGATTGGCGACTGGATGGACGCGGCGCGGGTCGCCCATGTCATGGCACATAACCGCCTGGGCGTGATGGGCCGGTACTATAACGGCATGCTCGACATCTATTCCGACCTGACCGCCCAAGCGGCCGCCTTCGGAACCCACATCGAGATCGTCGAGATCGACGAGCTCGCCCGGCTCCGGCGCGAGGCGACCGAGGCGGAGGTCGAGCTTTGCCTCGAAAATATCCGGAGCGAGTTCGACATCCAGCCGGACTGCGATCCCGCCGAACTGCACCGGGCAGCGCATACGGCCGTGGCCCTGCGCAAGCTTGCCGAGCAGAAAAGGCTCGGCTCGCTCGCCTACTATTACGAATCGGTGGCGGGGCATGAATACGAGGATCTCATCGCATCGGTGATCGTCGGGTGCTCGCTTCTGACGGCGGCAGGCATTCCGGTCGCGGGCGAGTACGAGATCAAGAACGCCCAGGCGATGAAGATCATGGACACCTTCGGCGCGGGCGGATCCTTCACCGAATACTACGCCATGGACTTCAACGACGACGTCGTCGTCATGGGGCATGACGGACCGGGGCACATCAAGGTTTCGGAAGGCAGAACGAAGATACGTCCCCTCAAGGTTTATCACGGCAAGGTCGGCTCCGGCATCAGCGTCGAAATGTCCGTCAGGCATGGTCCCGTGACGCTTCTTTCCGTGATCGAGCGTGAGGGCCGGATCGTCCTCCTATGTGCGGAGGGACAATCCGTGCCTGGTCCGGTTCTCGAGATCGGGAATACCAACAGCCGCTACAAGTTCGATGTCGGGGCGCGCCGTTTCGTGGAGGACTGGAACGCGCAGGGACCGGCGCATCACTGCGCCGTCGGCGTCGGTCACATCGCCCGCAAGATCGCAAAACTCGGCGAACTTCTCGGTCTGCAAGTGGTCCAGGTGTGCTGAACGGACAAATCCGGGAGAGCTGCAACTCGAGACCCGCGAGAAACCTATAGTCAACAGGTGAGGAGGACCTGAAATGCCTGCAGAAAAATCAACGAACTTCATCCGAGCGCGGCGGCTGATCGGCCTGTTCTTTGCCGCCACCATGGGGCTGGCAAGCCCGATGGCGACCGCGGCGGAGATCAATCTGGACGCACCAGCCCCGACCTTTCCTCCCGAGATCGCCAAGTTTCAGGCGATCGAGCCCGGCAGCGCCGAAGGCCTGACAATCGGATTCACCCAGCTCATTCTCGGCGTCCCCTTCCCCGATGCACTTCAGGCCGGCATGGAGAAGGCTGCTGAAACGGCCGGCTTCAAGCTGGTCACCTGCGACTCCAAGCTCGACGCAGCGACGGCACTCAACTGCGCCCGCCAGTTCAAGACCCAGAATGTCGACGGCCTCGTCACCTTTCAGGCGGACGCCGCCGCTGCTGCCAACATCTGCGCCGAGGGCCCGCAGGTGCCGGTCATCGCCATCGACATCGAACAGAAACCTTGCGAAACGGCCTTCGTCGGTGCCGCCAATTCCTATGCCGGCGAGATCGTGGGCCACGAGCTGGGTATGCACTTCGCCAAAAACTTCAACTGCGAGTACGACGCCTTCGTCTCGCTGGAATCGACGGCCGTCGGCGTCGTCAACGACCAGCGCATGGGCGGCATCCGCAAGGCATTCGAAGCGGTGTGCGGGCCGGTACAGAACCTTCGCATCATCGACACCGGTGCCGGCGGGCAGGCCGATGCAGCGCAGCGCCAGTTCACTGACACGTTGACGGCTCTTCCCGGCGCCACCAAGGTCATCACGGTCGGCATCAACGAGGACGTCGTCATAGCCGCCCTTGCGGCGGCGCGCACCCAGGGTCGCAACCAGGACCTGTATCTCGGCGTCCAGAACTTTGACCCCGACAATTGCCAGATCTGGACTGCGTCGCATTTCATCGCGACTGCCGCCTATTTCCCGGAGCGGTATGCCGAGCTGATCGTTCCCAATCTGGTGAAGGCCATCAAGGGCGAGACGATCAACCAGCAGATTCTCGTTCCGCATGAACTGATCACGCCGGAGAACATCTCCAAGGTCTATCCGGAGTTTGCCTGCAAATGACGGCGGATTTCCTCGCCGTACGCGGCATCAGGAAATCGTTCGGCCAGATCGAGGTTCTCCATGGCGTGGACCTCGATCTGCCGGCAGGAACGATTACCGCCCTTCTGGGGGAGAACGGGGCCGGCAAGTCCACATTCGTGCGGATCCTGGCCGGAGACCACATGCCCGACGGCGGCACGATCTCTGTGGACGGCGCCGTTGCCTCCTTTCGCGGTGTGGGAGATGCGCGCGCGGCGGGAATCCGTTTGATCGCCCAGGAGATCGCCGATGCGCGGACGCTCTCGGTGGCGGAGAACATTCTGCTCGGTGCATGGCCGACGCGGGCCGGGCTCGTCGATTACCGGTCCATGCGCGAACTGGCACGACAGGCGCTGGAAATGCTTGGCACCGAACTTCCACTGGAGGCGAAGGTCGCCTCTCTGCGGTTGGGCGAACGGCAGATCATCGAGATCGCCCGCTCCACGATAGGCGCCTCGAAATGCATTATTTTCGACGAGGCGACCGCGGCCCTCTCGGACGCGGAGGCACGCAAACTCTTCCAGTTGATTCGGCGTCTTGCGGGACGCGGCGTCGCCATTCTCTACATCACCCACCGGCTCGATGAAGTGTTCGCGCTTGCCGACCGGGTGTGTGTCCTGCGCGACGGCCGCGTTTCCCTTGATAGCGCGGCGGGCGACGTCACTCAGGACCAGGTCATAGAGGCGATGGTGGGCCGCGCGGTCGCTTATGCGCGACATGCCGTACCGCCATCGACCGACGCTCCTCCGGTGCTGAAAGCAACCGGCCTGGGGTCTGCTTCCTTCTTAGACGTTTCCTTTGCGTTGCGCCCGGGCGAGATCCTGGGCGTCTACGGTAAGGTCGGCTCGGGCGTTCAGGAATTGTCGAGTTCGCTGGTCGGCGCGCGCGCATTCGACGAAGGAACACTGTATGTGGAAGGCTCGCCGAGGCACTTCCGGCACCCGGCGGACGCGATTGCGGCTGGCATAGGCCATCTATCGGCGGATCGCGCGGCCGACGGCCTGCTTCGAACGATGACGCTTGCGGAAAATCTTTCAGCTCCCAGCTGGGGCCGCTTGGCCAGGCGCGGCTTCGTGAACCGCCGCAAGCTGCGCCAGGCCTATTGCCGCTGGCATCGCACGTTGCACATCAAGGCCGCCGGTTCCGGCGAACAACTGATCACGGAACTGTCCGGCGGCAACCAGCAGAAGGTTCTGCTAGGCCGGTGGCTTGAAGCCGGTTCGAAAATCCTCGTGCTGAGCGAACCGACACGCGGCGTCGACGTCGGCGCCCGCCAGGAAATTTACCGCGTGCTCGCCGGACTGGCTGCCAAGGGCCACGCCATCGTCGTCGCCACCTCGGATTACGAGGACATCACGGCCGTTGCCAGCCGCGCGCTGGTCATGGTGCGCGGACGGATGGTCGCTGAGATCCCGTACGAGCGCATTTCGACTGAAGCCCTGACTGAAGCCGCAGGAGGCGGTGTCCATGCCTGACAGTCTTCAATCCGAGACCCTCCCCATGGCCGATCTGGAGCGCAACCGGAACAGGGCGGCAATCCGCAGGGCGCCGGAATCGGCCGCCCTGCTCGCATTCCTTGTTGCGGAGATCATCTTCTTCTCGCTGAGCTCACCCTACTTCCTGACCTGGGGAAACTGGGTCAATGTCTTCACCGCGCTTTCGATCACCGGCGTTCTTGCCGCGGGAGGCACAATGCTTCTGATTGCGGGCCAATTCGATCTGTCGGTCGGTAGCGGCGTCGCCTTCGTCGCCCTCTTGCTGGCCTTGACCATCGACAGCCTGGGGGTTCTGCCGGCCAGCGTGCTTGCGATGCTCGTCGGCGTCGGAATCGGCCTGATCAACGGCTTTCTGGTGACGAGGATCGGTGTCAACGCGCTCATCACAACGCTCGGGACGCTGGCCATCTTTCGCGGCCTCACGCAGTCCATCGGCGGCGGCAGGAATATCCCGATCGCCAATTTCGACTGGGCTATCTGGCGTCCCTTCCTGAACATTCCGCTCTCGGCGCTCGTCTTCCTGCTCGTTGCTATCATGGTCGGCATCGTGCTCAAACGCTCCGTCTTCGGCCGCTCGATCTATGCGATCGGCGCGAATGAAAACGCTGCCCGCCTCGTCGGCATCAGGACCAAGGGCGTGGTATTCGCGGGCTTTCTCCTCTCCGGCGCCTTCATCGGGCTCGGCGGTCTCATCAGCGCCTCGCAGCTCGGCTCGACATCCGGAACCACGGGTCTCGGATTGGAGCTTGCCGTCGTCACGGCAGTCATTCTGGGAGGTACCTCGCTGAAGGGCGGGACCGGCACCATGCTCGGTACCGTGATCGGATTGTTGATTGTCGGCGTTCTCAACAACGGCTTGACGCTGATGAACGTCAACTCGTCCTGGCAGCAGGCCGCCACGGGCTTACTTTTGATCCTGGCCGTGTCTTTCGATCAGCTCCGGCAGCGGCTCGTCGGCCGACGGTGAACATGATGCACACGCAATCGACGATCCGCCTGCTCGACAATATAGATGTCCCGATGCGCGATGGCGTGAGGCTGAAGACGGATATCTGGCTACCCGCGACGGAAGAGCCGTGCCCCGTTCTGCTGCAGCGAACGCCGTATCGTCGGGAGACGCCGTTCGGCTCCCAGTACATTTCAACATTGGAGTTCCAGACGGCTCTAGGACGGGGCTATGCCGTCGTCGTGCAGGATACGCGAGGGCGTTACGGCTCGGAAGGCGATTTCACCCCCTTCCAGACCGAGGCGAGCGATGGGGCGGATACCATCGGCTGGCTTCGTATGCAGCCGTTCTGCAACGGCTCGGTTGCGATGTTCGGCGCCTCCTATGTCGGTGCGACGCAGATCCTCGCTCTTGCGGAAAACCCGGAAGGTCTGAAGGCGATAGCGCCGCAGCTGACTACAGCCCGCCACGGCGAAACCTGGATGTATCGCGGCGGAGCGGTGGAACTCGCCTTCATACTACTTTGGGTGATCGAATCCCTTGGTCCCGATCATCTGCAGCATCGTACCGCTTTCTTGCCGGCAGACATGCGCGAGCGTGCCCGGGCTTTGTTGCAGACGTTGCGGGAGAGCCCTCACGCCGCCTTCGAGCGTCTTCCGGTCCTCGATGACGCGATCATCGAGCTTGCACCATACCTCGCGGACTGGCTCGATTCGAAAGCGATCGCCGGCGAGCGCAACCGCGACCGTCTCGAATGGGTTGAGAAAAGTCGGGCGGCGCTGCTCGTGGTCGGCGGCTGGAACGACATCTTCGTGGAAGGGTCGATCGAGCTCTTCGAGAAGGCGAGATCGCGCTGGTCCCGAGGCGAGTACATGCCAGACCGCCTTATCATCGGTCCCTGGTCGCACGGCAACCCGACCGACTGGCAGGGCCGCGAGTGGCTGGGTTACGCTGCGTCCACCGTCGATCTCCCGGAGGAAACCCTAAGGTTCTTCGACAGCGCTTTCGAGGACCGGGAACCGGCATCCCCCGTGGTCCGCTACTTCCGCTCCGGATCCAACACCTGGCACGCCGCGCCCGACTGGCCCCTTCCGGACAGCATTAAGGTGTCGCTCATTCTCGATTGCAGCCGGTTTTCGCTCGGCTCCACGCCTGCCGAACAGGCGAGTGCTTCCTTCATCTCCGACCCGTTGAAGCCGGTTCCCACTGCCGGTGGCGCCACTTTTCTGCCCGGCCTTTTGCTCGGCCGCAACTCCGGCCCGGTGGACCAGGCCGCGATCGAAGCGCGCGACGATGTCGTGATTTTCACCGGCCAACCGCTGGGTGAAGATCTGGAGGTTACGGGACTAGTCAGAGCACGGCTCTGGGTATCGTCCTCAGCCGCAAGCTGTGACTGGACGGCACGGCTCTGCGAAGTCGGCGCGGATGGCGGAAGCTCCGGCATTGTGGACGGCATCCTGCGCTGGTCCCGTTCGAGACAAGCAGGAGGCGAACCACAAGAAGTCGCCGTGCGCCTCGGTCACATCAGCCGCCTGTTCCGCAAGGGATGCAGGCTCCGGCTGCAGATCGCCTCGTCGAACTTTCCACGCTTCGACCGCAATCCGCAGTCCGGCATCCCGCCGACCTTGGCGAGAGCCTCCGATTTCATCAGAGCAGAACAGCGCATCTTCTCGGGAGAGGCTTTCCCAAGCCGACTCATCCTGCCAGTGGTGACCACGAGCTATGCGCAGGCGGAAACGCTGTCGGCACTGGGAAGGTAAGATACTTGCAGTCGCGGCGATCTCCCTCAAACGGGAAGCGGACCGATCAAAGCCTCTTCAGGAAGCCATCCGGCGCAACGGTCACCATCAACTTGTTCTGAACCGACCGGTCGATCTCGAACTCAGGATGCGACTTCAGATACTCATGCACCGCGGTCTTCGGATTGTCGCCCACGTCCCAGGGGCGGTCGTCGAAGAAACCCGCGGGCATGTCTTCGACCAGAGTGTCGAAGACCACGCAATAGCAGCCGGCCGTCACCAACGGCGCATAGGCTTCGAGTTCGGCGAGCACATGCGCATGGGTATGCATGGAATCGAGGCATACCATGACGCGGCTGTAGCCGGCCGACGCCTCGCGCACCTGCGTGACGATGTCCGGATCGATGGAAGATCCCTCAAACATCTGGATGCGGCTCGCCAACGGATGGCTCTCGATCGCCGCGCGGTTGTGGGGGCGGATGTCGATGTCGATGCCGATGACCTTGCGCTTGGACCGGCTGGGGTCGAATGAAACGCCCGCCTCGATCGCGTCGCACATGTCGAGCATCGCGAGCAGCGAGGCGCTCATGATCAGCGAGCCGCCATGCGCGATCCCCGTCTCGATCACCAGATCGGGCCGTGTCGCCCAGATCAACTCCTGCATCGCCACGATATCCTGCGGATATTGGATGATCGGGCGCCCCATCCAATCGAAATTATAGACGTAGCGCTTCGCCATAGAAGCCTCGCGCCACCGGTTCGAAAGCGCCTTGAAATCGCCGTCACGGCCATAGCCGTCGATCGCGGCCGCCCGCTCGGTGCGGAATTGTTCGATGGGGTCCATGTCAGATCCTGCTTCTTGTGGAGGGCCGCGGGTGGGAACCGGTATCCGGCTCTCCCTCGCCCAGGATTTCTGCGATGCGCTCTAGCACAGGTGCTGCAGCAAAAGCGAACTCGTCCTTCGACCTGTCGACAGAGATCGGTGCGAATGAAATCGTCGGCGCACCTTCGTCCACAGCTACGGAGCATTTCGTCCGGGATTGGATGGCTGCGCACCACTCGGCGTGGCTCGTCTGACGCCCGCTTGCGACGTTGTAGACGGAATGGCGGCCCTCCTGCGCGATCCGCAAGAGGAGGTCCACGGCATCGTCGATCCAGATATAATCCTTGCTCGAATCGAGCGCGGTTTGGAGCTGGATACGGCCGCTGCCTGCCTCCCGGCACAGCGCGCCCAGGAACGTGTCCGACTTCGCCTCGCCGGGCCCGACGACGTTCGACAAGCGGGCGACCCGCACCTTCTCGCGGCCGGAGGCGAGGCAGATCGCTTCGCCCGTCAACTTGGAGAGATTGTAGAGATCCGAAGGATCGAGCGGCGAGGCCGACAGCCGGGCTTCCTCGCGCGTATCTTCGCTGCCGGCATAGACTCGAGTGGACGAGAGATAGAGAAAGGACGAAAACCCATTCTCCCGCAGGAGCTTCGCTGCGAGCGAGACATGCGCTTCGATGGTGTCGAACGGCCGGGTGCGGAAATCGGCCGTAAGGCCGATGGCAAAGATGACATGGCCGAGGTCCTCGCCGGCCGCAGGCATAGCGGCGCGGGAAGGAACACGCACCTCGGCACCCCGGTTGCGCAATCGGCGGACGAGATTGCGCCCGATGAAACCGGAGCCGCCGAATACCGTGAACATCACGATCGCACCCCCAGGCGCCTCAGCGGATTGCCGCCGCAGACGGTGTAGGCTTCGACCTCGCCGCGCACGATGGACCCGGCGGCGATGACACAGCCCTTGCGCAACAGGGCGCCGTCCAGGATGACCGAATTCGCCCCGATCCAGACATCCTCCTCGACGAGGATGCCGCCGCGGCTCGGCAGGAAGCCCTGTTCCCGGATCAGGCGATCCCGGTCGCCATAGGCGTGATTGACCGGAGCGAAGGTACAATTGGCCGCGATCAAGACATTGTCGGCTATGCTTATCCCGTTGCCGGTGTAGAAGACGCAGCCGCTGTTGACATAACAGAAGCGGCCGATCGTGAGATCGCCGGTGCCGCCCACCGGTTTGACCTTGACGAAGCTGTCGATGACCGATGCTTCTCCGACGACGATCCGTGTGCCGCGCACGGAATCCTCGATATCGCAGAGCGGGCTGATCTTAGCCGAGGGATGCACCTCGATCATGATGACTCCGACATTCGAACTCCCGGATTTCGCCGGCACTAGCGACCTTTGCGCGTCTGATGAGACGCGCAAAGGTCGCTGTAGAGGGCTGTCTCAGTTCTCTTTTCCAGTTAGCGCTTGCCGCGTCAACGCCGGATCGTGCAAGAAGCACCGGTTGAAATGTTCTCTCGGGGGCCTCATGTCGCGGTTCAGCCGTCTCTCCACGCCACTCGCGGGCCTGACTGTCATCGAGCGCAAGCAGATGGGTGACGAACGCGGCTTTTTCTCACGCTTCTTCTGCCGGGACGAATTGCGCGATTTCGGAGCTGACGGAACGATCTCGCAGATCAACCACACCCTGACGCGAACGAAGGGCACGATCCGTGGCATGCACTTCCAGCGGCCGCCCCATGACGAGGCGAAGTTCGTCTCGTGCCTGGCCGGCGCTGTTTTCGACGTCGCCGTCGACATCAGGCCGGATTCACCCACCTATCTGCAATGGCACGGTGAAATCCTGAGTGCCGAGAATGCCCGCTCGATGATGATCCCCGGCGGGTTTGCCCATGGATTCCAGACGCTGAGCGAGAATTGCGAACTCGTCTACCTGCACGACAAGCCCTACGCGCCCGACGCGGAAGGCGGGCTCAATCCGCTCGACCCGCGGCTTGCCATTTCCTGGCCGCTCGAAGTGGCGCAGATGTCCGAGCGCGATCGCGCCTTCGCCTTCATCTCCGCTTGAGGCCGCAGCCGAAGCGGCGGCGCTTCACCCGAAGGTGATGGAATCGTCGACGATGATGACCGGCCGGCCGCGGGAGCAGGCTTCGACCCGCGCCTCGACGCGGTAGACGGATTTCAGCATGTCGGCCGTGACGACCGTGTGCGTCGGGCCGCTTGCGACGACGGAGCCGCCGCTGATCACGATCGTGTCTTCGCAATAGCGCAGCGCATGATTGAGATCGTGCAGGGCGATCAGTACCGCCATGCCGGATTGAGCGGCGAGGCGCTTCATGAAGCCGAGCACCTCGATCTGGCGGAAGAGATCGAGCGCCGAGGTCGGCTCGTCCATCAGGAGAACCTCCGGCTTGCGCACGAGCGCCTGTGCGATCGAGACGAGCTGGCGCTGTCCCCCGGATAGCTCGCCAAGCCCGCGGAAGGCGAGTTCGTTGATCTTGAGCGCCGCGAGCACGCGATCGATCTCCGCCAGTTCGCCGTCCTTCACCTTCCATCCCGATCCCTGCTTGGCAGAAAGCAGAACCGACTCGTAGACGGTCAGGACGGCATTGGCGCCGGTGTCCTGCGGCATGTAGCAGATCGCCTCAGCACCGTTGGCCGTGTCGGATAGGTGTACGAGGCCGGGGCCGGCGGCGAGGCCGGCGATCCGCTTGAACAGCGTCGACTTCCCGGCCGCGTTGGGGCCGATGACGGCGGTAAGATGCCCGCCTTTCAATGTCCCGGTATTGATGTCGGAAAGAACGACGCGCCGGCCATAGGTTGCACCGACATCCTTGAGAGCGAGGCTTACCATGCGCGCTTCCTGTTGGTGAAGATCAGCACGAAAAAGAAGGGGACGCCGACGAGCGCGGTGATGATGCCGATCGGCAGCACCGCACCGGGGATGAGCATCTTGCTGACGACCGAGGTGACGGAGAGCAGCAGTGCGCCGCAAAGCACCGAGGCCGGCAGGAAGAAGCGCTGGTCTTCGCCGACGAGCATGCGGGCGATATGCGGCCCGACCAGGCCGACGAAACCGATCGTGCCGACGAAGGAAACCGGGATCGCCGCGAGCAGACTGACCGTCATCATCGTTTCGAGCCTGAGCCGGCGGACATTGATGCCGAAGCTCGCCGCCTTATCCTCGCCGAGCCGCAGCGCGGTCAGCGCCCAGGCGCGCCTTGCGAAGACCGGCACCGCAACGAGCAGCACCGCGCCGGTGACCCAGACCTTCGGCCAGGTTGCCTTGGTGAGGCTCCCCATGGTCCAGAACACGACCGCCGCCAGCGCCTGTTCGGAGGCGAGATATTCGAGCAGCGACAGCGCCGCATTGAAGGTGAAGACGAGCGCGATACCGAGAAGGACGATCGTCTCGACGGTGACGCCGCGCATGGTGGAGGCGAAATGGATGAAGAGCGCCGCCACCATCGCCATCAGGAAGGCGTTGACCGGCACCATATATTGAACGGCGACCGGGAACACGGCGACGCCGGCGACGAGCCCGAGCGCTGCGCCGAAGCCGGCGGCGGCCGAAATGCCGAGCGTGAACGGGCTCGCCAGCGGATTGGCCAGGATCGTCTGCATTTGCGCACCCGCCAGAGACAGCAAGGCGCCGACCGTGACCGCCATCAGGGCGATCGGCATGCGTATATCCCAGATCACGACGCGGAGTTGATCGCTCACGGTCTCGGCATGAAACAGCGCCGTCAGGACGTCGGAAAGCGGATAGTTCGCAGGGCCGAGCGCCATGTCGACGGCAACGGAGACGAACAGCGCGGCAACGAGGCCCGAGAGCATGACGAGCCGGCGAAAGACGAGGGCGCGGTATCGTCCGCGCCCTTCGATGCCTGCGATTTCCTCGGCGACAGCAGCCATCATTCGCCTCCGCCGATGAGCGAGACGAAATGATCTGGCCGACAGGCGACCGGAAGGACTTTCCTCGGTATTCGCATTAGAACCTCGCGAACAGGAGATCGGAGGGCTTTCGCCCTCCGATCCGGAGCCTTACCGGCTTGCATTCAGGGAGACGAAGTAGCCGCTCTTGTAAGGCAGCGGCAGGAAACGCTCGTGCAGTTCCTTGAACGTCGCCTCGGGATCGAGATCGCCGAAGAGGTCCGGGTGGAGCCACTTTGCCATCTGCTGAATGGCCACGAACTGATAGGGGTTGTTGTAGAACTGATGCCAGACGGCATGGACGTTGCCGCCCTTGACTGCCTTCACACCCGTGAAAGCCGGACGCTCGGTGAGACCTTCGAGCTTACGCTGCGCCTCCTTCTCGTCCGCGCCATAGCCGACGCCGACCCAGGCCCCGCCGGGCACATAACCTTCCCAGTTGCCGCCCGTGATGATGATCTGATCGGGATTGGATGCGATGACCTGCTCCGGATTGACGGTGCCGAAGGTGCCGGGAATGATGTCCTTCGCCATGTTCACGCCGCCCGCGAACTCGACCATCCTGCCGAAATTCTCGTTACCGAAGGACATGCAGCAGTCATCCGAATAACCGCCGGCGCGCTCCATGAAAACGAGCGGCTTCTTCGGGTTGGCCTTGGCGAGGGTATCGGTCACCTTGGCGATGCTGTCGGCACGGAACTTGATGAATTCCTCGGCCTTTTCCTCCTTGCCGAAGAGCTTGCCGATGAGGCGCATGCTCGGCTCGGTGTTCTCCATCGGCTTTTCGCGGAAATCGACATAGACGAGCGGGATACCGACCTTCTCGAGCTTCTCGATATAACCAGCCTCCTCCGTCGCCGTTTTGGCGTCGATATTCATCAGCATGACGTCGGGCTTCAGCGCGACCGCCTGTTCGATGTCGAAGGTTCCGTCCTTCATGCCGCCGAAGGTCGGCAGCTTGGCAATGTCGGGGTACTTCGCGAGATAGGCGGCGTAGGTTTCCGGGTCGGCCTTGGCGAGATCGTCGCGCCAGCCGACGACGCGCTTGAACGGCTCGTCCTTGTCGAGAGCGCCGACGAAGTAGATCTGGCGCCCCTCTCCGAGGATCACATGCTCGACCGGCACGTTGACCTCGACCTCGCGACCGGTTACGTCCGTGACCTTGACGGTGTCGGCAAGCGCAATGCTTGAAATGAATAGGCAGAAACCCGCAGCGGCAGCGGCCACCTTGTTGAAAAACTTCATCGTTCCCTGCTCCATGGAAATTCGATGCCTTCTAATATTTCATGACTTTACCGGTCAACATATATCTTTTAGAACGCTTCCAAACAGACGAGACCGGGACCGAAAATGAGCGACGTGGCAACGCGGCCCAACTATGATCTTCGCGACGAAATCAAAGCCTATTGGTCGGAACGTGCGGCCACTTTCGATCTCTCTCCCGGCCACGAGATTTTTTCCGAGGAGGAACGCGCCGCCTGGCATCGGCTCATCCGGCGCCATCTCGGCGAAGGAGCCGGCCGCTCGGCACTCGACCTTGCAAGCGGGACCGGGGTGGTCTCGCACCTCCTCGACGATGTCGGCTTCCGGGTGGCTGGCATGGACTGGTCCGAACCGATGCTCGAACGCGCACGGCAAAAAGCGAAGAGCCGCGGACGCGATATTTCCTTCCGCATGGGCGATGCGGAAAATACCATGGAGCCGGACGACCATTATGACGTGGTCGTCAACCGACATCTGGTATGGACGCTCGTCGATCCGGCCGCGGCCTTCAGGGAGTGGCTTCGCGTGCTGAAACCTGGCGGCAGGGTGCTGATCGTCGATGGCGATTTCGTCAATGCGACCCGGCTCGAACGGTTCTTTTCGTCGCTCAACGTCTGGGGGCAGCGTGTCGGGCTCCTCAGACCCGACGCGCCGTCCCAGCCCCGGGAGATGCTGGAAACGCATCGAAGCATTCTTGCCCGCGTCCACTTCTCGCAAGGGGCGCGCGCCGAGGCCGTAGTCGGCCTGCTGCGGGCCGCCGGCTTCGCCGATATAACAGTCGATACCGATCTCGGAGAGATACATCGGATGCAGGCGAAGAATTGGAATCTGTTCAAGGGCCTCGCACGAAGAAGCCAGCACCGCTTTGCGATCCGCGCAAGCAAACCGGTGGCCTGATGCCGGCCTACTGAACGGGCTGCGTGGGCCATTAAAGCACTCTTGAGCTTCCACGTGTCGGTGCTCTGGATCACGTTCATGCTTTTCGGCCGAGTCGACCTGAAAGCATGAACGTGATCGATTCCAAGAAGTTGAGACGCGGCATGCGGGCGGAAAACCGCGCACATTTTTCCTCATCCCGCTCTATCTCTCCCGGAGGCTGCGCTGCCATCGTGGTTCAGCAGCTCGTGCCGACTCCACGTGAGTGGAGTCGCAAATGGATAGGCCCGTACGATGTCGACAGATCTCAATCTCAATCTCCTGCGGTCGTTTTTCATGATCGCCGAAGAGCGAAGCCTCACGCGGGCAGCGGCCCGGCTCAACATGAGTCAGCCATCGGTCAGCCAGGCGCTGCAACGACTGGAGGAGCAGTTGGCCTGTCAGCTCGTCCTTCGCGGCAGCCGGAAGTTCGAGCTGACGTCCCGGGGGCAGAAAATCTACGAGGAATGCGGAGAGATCTTCCGAGCCGTCGAGCGTATCGGCCAGCTCACGCAGGAAAGGACCGCCGAAGAGTTCGGCGAGGTGCGCATCCAGATCATCTCGAACCTCGAGTCCCCGCTCATAAACGAAGCGCTGCGTCTCTACCATCAGCGCTTTCCCTCCGTAACCTGGGTGATGGAGGTCCAGAACAGCCAGGATACGGTCAAGCGGATCCAGACGGAGAAATGCGGAATAGGATTATGTCTCCTGTCACGCCCCGTCTTCAGCCTGAATTGTCAGTTGCTGTTTCGCGAGGAATTCAGCGTCTATTGCGGCGCTGAGCATCCCCTCTTCGGCCGTAAGGAGGTGGAGAAGAGGGAACTGCGGCAGGAGTCATTTGTTTCCTTTACCTGCGCCACCGAAGGCATGGGCCTCGAGCCCATGGCGGTCCTCAGCCAAAGCCTCGGTCTCGGCGAACGGATCAGCGGGCAAAGCCCCAATCTCGAGGAAGTAAGACGCATGATCGTCGCCGGTCTCGGGATCGGAATTCTCCCGTTGACGGCGGTTCACGACGAAGTCGCGAGCGGACTTCTCTGGCCGCTCGAAATCAAGGGTTATCCGCTCGGCGCGGACGTGTTTTTGGTGACGCACCCGGAAGGCGACTATTCCCGCGCCGAGCAACATTTCATCGACCTGGTGCAGGAGCTGCGCTCGCTCTACCCGGAAATGCACTGAGCGCGCGTCCCGACGAAAAACCGTTATACACTTTTCCTGGAAGTGCTCCGATCAATCAGCGGTCGGCGCGCGCCACGACGGCATGCAACAGGACATTGAGGCCCGGCGCAAGATCGTCGCGGTCGCAGTCCTCCTCGTTGTTGTGGGTGATGCCGCCCTTGCAGGGCGTGAAGATCATTGCCGTCGGGCAATGTCGGGCGAGGAAATAGGCATCGTGCCCGGCCTGGGACTGGATGTCGCGCCAGTCATAGCCCATCCGGACCGCTTCCGCCCTGATTCCTTCCACCATCGCGTGATCGAAGATGTCCCCGCCCCAAAACCACTCGTCCTCTATGACCGCGTCGCAGCCGGCGCGGGCGGCGCTTTCGAAGACGGCACGGCGCATCTTTTCACCCATGACGCGCGCGGTCGCCGCATCGGGATGGCGAACGTCGCAGATCGCTTGGGCCGTGTCGGAGAGGATGCCCGGTTTGTTCGGCCACGCCGCCAGCCGGGCGCCGGTCGCCTTGCCGTCGCCGACGGCAAAATCCCAGCCGATGTCGTCCACGGCAGTCAGCCAGCGTGCGCCCGCGACCAGCGCATTGCGGCGCAGGTCCATCGGCGTCGGGCCGGTATGTGCCGTCTTGCCCGAAAAGCGCACCCGCATCCCGTAGCTCGGATATCCGCTCGTCACCACTCCGACATCGCGATTCTCGAGGTCGAGGATCGGCCCCTGCTCGATATGCAATTCGTAATAGGCATCGATCTCACCGGCACGACAGGGCTTGTTTCCGTTGTAACCGATGCGCTCGAGCTCGGCGCCGAAACGCGCTCCGTCGTCGGAGACGAGCTCTTTGACCCAGTCCCCGTCATAGGCCCCGACGAAGCAGCCGGATGCGACCATGGGCGGCGAGAAACGCGCTCCCTCTTCATTCGTCCAGTTGACGACGACGATCGGGCGGCGGGTGACATGACCGACGTCGTTCAGCGTACGGATCACCTCGAGTCCGGAGAGAACGCCGGCGATCCCATCGAAGCGACCACCGTTGATCTGGGTGTCAAGATGGCTGCCGATCAGCACCGGCGGCAGCGACGGATCGCTTCCTTCGCGCCGGCCGAAGATGTTGCCGAGTTCATCGATCTCGACGCACAGGCCCGCATCACGACACCAGTTGACGAAGAGGTCGCGCATTCTGCGATCATCGTCCGTCAGCGTTAGGCGGGCGAGGCCGCCCGGCCGCCCCTGGCCGATTTCGGCGGAAGTCTCGATGGTCGACCAGAAGCGATCGATGTTGGCACGGGTGTTCGATGCGAACGACATGGTTCACCTTTCAAATGCAATTGCGGACGAAGCGGCTCACATTCCGAGCGACATCAGTGTCATCAGCCCCGGAAAGAGAACGAGGAGGAACATGATGAGCGCCATGACGCCGATGAACGGCAGCAGATAGCGGAAGGACGCCGACATCGGTATGCCACCGGTGCGGCACGCGGCCATCAGGTCGATGCCGAGTGGCGGTGTATTGGCGCCGATCGCCAGGTTGATGGTCAGCAGCACGCCGAAATAGACCGGGTCGATCTCGAAGACCCGCAGCACCGGCAGGAAAACGGGCGCCAGGATGAGAATGATGGCGATCGATTCCATGAACGTGCCGAGGACCAGGACCGCGACCATCATCAGCATGAGCGCGACTGTGGCGCTCTCGGTCGCGCCGGTGATGGCATTGACGACGAGCTGCGGAACCTGCTCGACCGTCAGAATCCAGCCGAAGACGGAGGCGGCCGCGATGACGATGAGGATGGAACCGGTCATTTCCGTCGTGTCGCGCAGGAGGCTGAAGACCTTGGCGAGCGTCAGCTGGCGATAGATGAGGGCCCCGACGAGCAGCGCATAGGCGACGCCGATGCCCGCCGCCTCCGTCGGCGTGAAGATGCCGAAGCGGATGCCGCCGACGATGATGACCGGCGCGAGCAGGGCAAGCACGGATTCGCGCAGAGCGGTGCCCAGCCGAGTCCAGCTGAACGGTTCTCCGCCCTTCCAACCGTTCTTGCGGGAAATCCACCACGCGACGACCATCAGCCCGAAACCGAGCAGGATGCCTGGACCGATGGAGTGGATGAAAAGCTGCCCGATCGACGTTCCGGTCGCCGTTCCGTAGACGATCAGGACTATGGACGGAGGAATGACCGTGCCAAGCGAACCGGCGCAGCCGAGACCAGCGGAGGAGAAACCCGGATGGTAGCCGCGCTCCTTCATGGCCGGCAGCAGCATGGAACCGATCGCCACCACGTCCGCGACACCCGATCCCGAGAGCGAGCCGAACATCATGCAGGCGGCAATCATCACGATAGCGAGACCACCCGTCCGCTGGCCCACGACTGCCGCGCAAAGATTGACGATCCTCGGGGCGAGCCCCCCATGCACCATGAGCAGGCCGGCGAGCAGGAAAAGCGGGATTGCCAGCAGCGTGAAGCTGTCGATCCCCGCCACCATGCGCTGCGCGACCACCATCAGCGGCAATACATCGCCGACCAGCAGATAAGCGACCGAGGAAAGCGCAAGCGCGATCGCGATCGGCGCATCGATCAGGAGCAAGAGAATGAAGACGGCAAAGAGGACGAGAAGGGCAAGGCTCATTTGCGCAGTTCCGCGGCAACGAGGGCAACGAAGGCGATGGCACCCGTGACCGGCAGCGCGAGATAGACGAGCCCCGCGGGCCAGCTCAGGACCGTGGTTTCATGCGACCATGTCAGCACCGTTATCTTCCATCCGGACCAGATGACGACGACCAGGAACAGGAGGGATGCCAGACGCGCGAGTACGGCCAGGAGGGAACGGAACCGGCCGGGCGCAACAAGCAGGTCCGTCAGGCCGGCGCAAAGATGCGTGTTGCGGACAAAGGCGGAAACCGCGCCGATGAACGTCACCCAAACCAATAGAAGACGCGGGATTTCCTCCGACCAGCGTGGTGTGAAGGAAAGGGCATAACGGCAAATGACGACGTAGACGATGATGGCGGTGAAGGTGGCGATGGCCAGGCCGCCCACCGCGCGGGCTACGTTGTCTATGGCATTGGAAATCCGCGGACGCGGTATCGATGCGTCTTGCATGGAAGCCTCGCTGGTGTGGACGGACGGACATGATCCGGCGATGGGAAACGTCCTGCCCGCAACCGGCGGGCAGGACGACCGCATTACTTGCGGTAGCTGTCCATGACTTCAAGCAGCTCGGGACCGAAGACGTCCTTCTCGCTTTCCCAGATCGGCTTCAGGGCGTCGACGAAAGCAGCCTTGTCCACCTCGTTGAACTGCATGCCTTTCGATTTCAGCTTCTCGATCAGCGCGACCTCGTTATCGGCAACCATCTGGCGCTGCGCGTTGCCCCACTTGACGGCCGCTTCCTTCACGATGGCCTGGTCCTCGGGGGAAACCTGCGCCCAGGTCATGCTCGACACGGTCAGGCATGCGGCCCCCCAGATGTGACCGGTCATCGAAACGTATTTCTGTACTTCGTAGAACGACGAGGCATCGATGATCGAGAGCGGATTTTCCTGCGCGTCGAACACGCCCTGCTGCAGGGCCGAGTATAGCTCGCCGAAGGCCAGCGGCGCCGGCTGCGCGCCGAGACGTTCGAACGTCGCAAGCCGAACCTTGTCCGGCGTTACGCGTATCTTGATGCCGGCGAGATCGGCCGGCTTGACGATCGGGTGCTTGTTGTTGGTGATGTTGCGGAAGCCGTTTTCCCACCAGGCGAGAACCTCGATGCCTTTCGGCCGAAGCAGATCGGCAAGCGCCGTGCCGAGCTTGCCGTCGAGCGCGGCGAAGGCCTGCTCGCGACTGGTCCAGGCATAGGGCATCTCGATGATCCCGAACTTCGGCTCGACGAACTGGAAGGAGCCGCTGCCGATCAGGCCGCCCTGGATGGTGCCTATCTGCATGCCCTCGATGACTTCCTTCTCCGTGCCGAGTTGGCCGGAGGGGAAGATCTCGATCTTGACGCGGCCTTCCGTCTTCTCCGAGACCTCCTTGGCGAAGTCCGTCGAGGCCTTGTGCCAGCTATGGGTGTCGGCAAGCACATGGCCGAGACGGATCATCGTTTCGGCCATGGCAGCAGAATGAGCGGAAAGGCCGACAATGCCAGCGATCACGGTGGCGGCAAGACCGCGTGAAATTTTCGAAATGCCCAGTTTCATAGCGCCCTCATTTGTTGCGTTTATTCTAGGCATATTAGGCGGGCATGATGCCCGCAACGCAAATAGCCTGACTCAATGGCAAACATTGAGTCCGCTTATGGGAGCGGCTGCGATTTCCTGTGAGAAACGACCGCATCATCCAACGGTCGCGATACATTCGATCTCGACATCGAAATGCGTCCAGGGCTTGATCGCCACGCAACTGCGGGCCGGAAAGCCGCCAGGAAAATACGCGCGATAAACCGCATTCATCTCCGCCGCCAAATCGTTATCGGTGATAAAGACGAGCGATTTGAAGACGTTGTCGAGCGAGGAGCCGGCATGGCGGAGCGTGAACGAAAGCGCGTCCATGCAGGCGCGCGCCTGGGTGGTCACGTCCCCCCTGACGATCTCGCCTGTCTTCAGGTCGATCGGCGGCATTCCGCACGTATAGAGAAAACCGCCAACGCGGGTCAACGCGGAGGTCGGCGCGCCCAGTCTTCGGATTGCTTCGGAAATCACGGGGATTTCAATGATTTCGTGCTTCATGTCGCATGACCCTTTATAACGGCGCAGATCGTACCCGGTCGTATGGGACACCGTTTGCGCCACGTTTCAACCGATGTATAGCCGTAGCGTATGTCGTGTTCCAAGCCCTGCATCTTGTTCTGCATGGCCCCCCGCGGCAGCCACAAAGCTGCCGCCTAATGGTCAGCAAATTGCCCCCTCGTCGCCGCACCGAGCACTTCCGAGGCGTACATGCTCCCCGAGTCGCTTGCGTCGTTTCGACGGCGGAGCGAATGAGCAAGGCGGTATTGCTGCCGATCAAGTCATGCACGTCATGGAGGACAGAACATGATTACTCGCTATACACTCGTTGCATCGCTGACCGTTGCAGCCTCCAGCTTAATGCTTCTCAGCCCGGCTTCGGCGCTCGAAATCGCGCAGGCGCAACAGGCGCAGCCGACACAGACCCAACCCGACGCCAGCGGCACGAGCGCCCCGATCAGCGACCAGAAGATCGAGGCCTTCGCAGTGGCATATCTTCAGGTCGACAAGGTAAGGCAGGAGTACTCCACGAAAATCGGGGCTACCACCGACGAGGCTGCGAAGGCAAAGCTGCAGAACGAAGCCAGTCAGGAAATGGTCAAGGCGGTAGAGACCGCGCCGAACATGTCGGTGGAGGAATATACGACGATCTTGAAGGCTGCGCAGAGTGATCCGGCGCTTGCCCAGAAGGTTCAGGAAAAGCTCCAGACTTCGACGCCGCAGCAGCCGCAGCAGCAATAAGCACGGTTCGACACTTTGAGCAGTTCCGAGAAGATCGCGTGACGGTCTTCTGCCGGAATTGCGCAATGTCAAAGACTTAGGTCGTTTCACCATTGAGTGAAACGACCTAAGCTCTTCAGCCGACGAGCCAGAACAGCGCCGCGGCAATCAGAACGAACAATCCCACAGCGGCAAGGAAACGCAGCGTGCCGGTGCTCGTATTGTCGCCGAGCACGCGATTCCAGTATTCGCCGCCAGTGGCGTCGTTCCCTTCGATGCCCGCTTCCGCAGGCGCATGCGTCGTCGCGACCTTTCCGTCGCCTGCACTGAAATTGCGCGGCTGCGGCTGTGGCGGGTCGGGGCGCGCCCGGTCCGCCTCGCCGAGATATGGCGCACCGCCTCCTGCATCGCCGGCATCGGCGACGTGATCGTCGGGCTCCGCACCACCGCCGGGAGCGAGACCAGTCCGGACCGGCATGCTTTCCTGTTTCCCCGCCATAGTTGGCCTCCCTTGTGCGAAATGAGAAAGGGGGCGCCATCGCGCCCCCACCCGTGCCGAAACGGCATATCGTTCAGCCGCTTCGATTGGACTGGTTGTGGGATCCACCGGGCTCGGTCACGCCCTTCAGGCCGGTGCCGGCCATTTGCGGTTGTTCACGGGCCGCGTCGGCGAGCGAGACTATCCCGACCAGCTGCTTGTCATGGTTCACGACGGGCAGCCGTCGAACCTGGATGTCGCCCATGTTGCGCGCGACATCGTCCACCTCATCGTCGTCGAAGCAATATTTCACGTCCGTGGTCATGATGTCGGCCACCCGTGCCTGAGGGTCCATACCATCGGCAACGCCGCGCACGACGATGTCTCTGTCCGTTATCATGCCGATCAGGCGGTCGTCGTCTCCGACCGGCATGAAGCCGATATCGTTTTCCGCCATCTGCCGCGCAACAGCCGTTATGGTGTCGTTGGGGCTTGCAAGATGAACGTCTCTTGTCATGATCTCCGATACACGCATTTGTTTTCTCCTTCACGTTTCATCGGCACGTTTCATCGGCACGTTTCATCGGCGGCCCGGAATGCTCAAGCCGCCGTGACGGCCGCTCAGCGCCCACCGTCCGGGCGAGCCGCCGGATTTCCTTCGGGCGAAGCGGGTGCCCCAGCCCGCGCCGCGGTCTGCTTTTCGCGCCGCCTGCTGCCGTTGGCCTGGACCTCGCTCTCCGGCGCGGAGCCGTCTCTCTGCGTTTCCTGTCCTGGCATTTCCGGTCCCTGCATTTCCGGTCCCTGCATTTCTCTGGCCGCCTGCTCCCAGTGGCGCTGATGCTGCCCGTCCGGCCGTCCCTCCTGCTCCCAGATCGCATAGGCTCTGCGCCTGATGAGCTCTTCCCGTTCGTTGTCCATATCCCTTAGCTCGTCCATGTCCCTTACCTCGCCGCTGGACTTCGTTGATGGCGAGTTTCAAACGGCGCGACCGTCCATTTGTTCCCCCCCGGCTAGATCCGCGCGGGACCTTCATATGTGCTTTGGCGGCTCCGGATTTTCGTCCGGATTAGGGACCGGAATTTCATCCGGAAGGCGGTCTGGATCAGGCTCTTCGATCGGCGGTTCCGGATACCATGGCGGCAAGTCCGGCGGCGGCGGCTCGGGTACTGGCACCGGCTGACGCGGGTTCGGCATTTTCGTCTCCCTTGAGCATGCGGGGGCGACACCCCTCTTTCGGGACAATCCCGACCGTGCGTGATTGTTCCGCCGCCGGCGCAGGGAACGGGGCGAAGCGCGGAACCCTTTGGGTCGATCGCGGGTTTGACCCAACATCAGCAAGAGCAAAAGCCAGGAGAGAGCCCATGCCCAGACATCCGGACTATGGCAGATACGATCCCTACGGCCGTCGCGATTGGGCCCGCCGCGACTGGGAGAACGAGCGCCACCGCGACCCTTACAACTATGGATCCGAGCGCCGCGGTCGGGCGCGCAGCCGCTTCGATGAGGATGTCGAGCCGCGTGGCGCCGACTACGAGAGCTCGATGTCGTGGCCGACCGGGAGCTACCGCGGCGGCGAAAGCGAACGCGAACGCTGGAACGACGACGACTACGATCGCAGGGGCCGCGAGCGTTATTTCAGGGATTATCACGGGCCCGGTTATGGCTATCGCGGCGAGGGCCGTTACCGCGGTTATGGAGGTTACGGCGAAACACGCGATTATCGCCGCGACCGCGATTTTCTCGACCGCGCCAGCGACGAGGTCGCTTCCTGGTTCGGTGACGAAGATGCCGAGCGCAGACGGGAGATGGACCGGCACCGGGGCAAGGGTCCGAAAGGCTACAGGCGCACCGACGGCCGCATCCAGGAAGATGTCAGCGACCGCCTGAGCGACGACGGCGCTCTCGACGCCTCCAACATCGAAGTGAGCGTGACGAACGGCGAAGTACAGCTCCACGGGTCGGTGAGCTCGAAATGGGCGAAACGCCGCGCCGAGGACTGTGCCGAAAACGTATCCGGGGTCACGAATGTACAAAACAATCTGCGCATAGAGACGGCGGATACCGGCACTGTCCAGCAGAACCCGAACCTCACCGATCTTAGTTGAGGCGATTGCGTGCGTGCGAGCCGAGGAGCGCCGCGTAAGCTTGCGCGGCGTCTTTGCCTAGATCAGCGGAAGGCGCGCGGAAAACCGCACACACTTTTCCTCATCCCGCTCTTAGCTAAGGCCTATCGAGATACCGCGGCGGCTTGTTTGATTTCCTCATCCCTGTGCTCGTCACAGGGATCCAGCCAGACCAAGTCCTTGGGCTGAAACAACGCTTCCCGCGCCGCAGACGCGGCGCTGCTCTCATCTCTGTGACAAGCACAGAGATGAGAGCGAGGAGAAATTGCGCCCGGCTACCTTGTCCGCACCGCCCTACGCGTCGACAAAAGCAATCATCTTGAAGCAGCCGTCAAAACTCGAGATGAATCTCAACAGGCCTTAGCTGGAAGCTCGCCGCTCTTCTGCGACCGATTTTGCCTGCCGCGCCCTGGAGCGCGCCGAGCGCTGAAGAAAGCTCAGCAAGCGCTGTTCCTCCACACGCAGTTCGCTGTCCAAGCGCCCGCGCGCCTGAAGCTGCCGTGCCGAGATCGAGGCCGACTTGTCGGCGAGAGCGAGCACATCGGGATGAATGTAGCTGCTCCGGCTGATGGCGGGGGTGTTGTGAAGAACGGACGCAGCCGCTTCGCTCATCTGTTTGATCGTCGGCCACTCGCCCTGTTCGATCGAAGTCCGGGCGGCCGTGAAAGCCGCGAGAGTGCCGCCCCAGGTCCGGAATGTCTTTGCAGAAACCGCTGTTCCGGCCACATCTGAAAGGTACCGGTTGAGCCGCCCGGAATCGACCGGCCGCAGGACGTCGTTTTCATCCTTCCAAACGAAAAGCTGTCTGCCCGGCAGATCCGCGATCTCTTCGAGCAACTGCTGCAATTTGGGGCGGCGGAGCAGGCGCTGGACGCGCTTGCCGCCCTTGCCGATGAATTTCAGCTCTATGAAGCCATCGCCCAGCCTGAGATGCCGCTTCAGCAGCGTCGTGGCACCATAGCTCCCATTGGCCTGCACGTAAGCCTGGTTGCCGGTGCGCAGATGGGCTTCGTCCAGCAGGGCCACCAGCGCAGCGAGCACGGTTTGCATGTTTTCCACGTCGCCCTGCATGTGGCGCCGTATGGTGCGGCGTATCTTGGGCAATGCCTTGCCGAATTCCACCAGTTGCGCGAATTTGTCGGCGCTCCTGAGAGCCTGCCACTCGCTGTGATAGCGGTACTGTTTTCGTCCGCGCGCATCGTAGCCCGTAGCCTGCAGATGCCCCCGTTCTTCGAGGCAGATCCAGACGTTGTCATAGGCAGGCGGCAGGCCCAGCGCCGCTATGCGGCTTTTGATCAACGGATCGGTAACGATCGAGCCGTCCGGCATTCGGTAGACAAACCCCTTGCCACGCCTTTGCCGCCGGATGCCCGGTTCGCTGTCGCTGACATAGACGAGCCCGGTTTCCTCGGGCACGTGACCGGCCGCCGCCAGGTTCCGCGGACCATCCGCGATCACGCAAGGCGGACATTCGAGCACGTCGACCGACGTTGCTCTAGCCATTGCCTCCCTCCTGCGGCACGAAGGCGACGACGCTCTGCGCCGGGATAGTGTTGCGATCCGCGCTGGCGCGCATGCCGAACGGTTCGTCGGCTGCCGTGTCGAGCACGCGTAGCCAGCGCCTGCTTCCATTTCCGTGGGGCAGGGCTATCTCGCAATCACCGCCGGCATTGAGCACGAGGACGATCTCGCCGGCCGGCGGAGCTTCGACCTGCCCGACACGGCAGATATAGGCGCAGATCAGGCGGAGCTCAGCGTCGTGCCAGGCGTCCTCGTCCATCGGGTTGCCATCCGCCTTGTACCAGGCGATTTCGACTCGTCCATTGTCGTCGGGCTCTCCGTCGAGGAATCGTTCCTGCCGCAGGACAGGATGGTCCTTGCGGAAGGCGAGGAGCTTTCGGCAGAAATCCACGAAGCCATCGTCCGCCCCGCTCCAATCGAGCCAACCGATCTCGTTATCCTGGCAATAGGCGTTGTTGTTGCCCTGCTGGCTGTTTCCCAGCTCGTCGCCGCCGAGCACCATCGGCACGCCCTGGCTGATCATCAGGGTGGCGAGCATGGCCGCCCGCCGTCGCTTGCGGGCCTCGATGATCTCTCCGTTGTCGGTTGGGCCTTCGGCGCCCATGTTGTCGGAATGATTGTCGGAGTGACCGTCCCGGTTCTCCTCGCCGTTCGCCTCGTTGTGCTTTTCGCCGTACGAGACCGTGTCTGTCAGGGTGAAGCCGTCATGGGCGCTTACCAGGTTGATCGACGAGGTCGCGGCACGATCCGAATGCCTGAACTGAACCGGCGAGCCGAGAATGCGCTCGGCAAGCACCGGAACCATGCCGCCATCTCCCTTCCAGAAGCGCCGGACATCGTCGCGGAACCGGTCGTTCCATTCGCGGAACGGCGGCGGGAAACCGCCGAGCTGATAGCCGCCCTCGCCGACGTCCCAGGGTTCGGCGATCAGCTTCACACCCGCCAGAATCGGATCCTGCCGGATCGCGTCGAAAAAGCCGCCTTCGCGATCGAACTCCATGTATTCGCGGCCGAGCGTGCTTGCGAGATCGAAGCGGAAGCCGTCGATATGCATCACGCCCACCCAGTAACGCAGGCTGTCGAAGACCATGCGCAGCACCAGGGGATGGGCAACATTGAGCGTGTTGCCGGTGCCCGTCGTGTCGTAGGTGTGGCGCGGCTTGTCCGGCGACTGGCGGTAATAGCTGAAATTGTCGAGCCCGCGGAAGCTCAAGGTCGGGCCGCGTTCCGAACCCTCGGCCGTATGGTTGTAGACGACATCCATCAGAACTTCGATGCCGGCGGAATGAAACCGCTTCACCATCGTCTTGAATTCGGTAAAGCGGTCGCCCTTGAGATAGCGCTCGTGGGGAGCGAAGAATCCGAGCGTCTGATATCCCCAATAATTTCTGAGGTTCCGCTCCACCAGGTAGCGGTCGTCGAGGAAATACTGCACCGGCATCAATTCGATCGCCGAAACGCCGAGCTTCGTCAAGTGCTCGATGATCGGATCGCTCGCCATGCCGAGAAACGTGCCACGCAGCTCGTCCGGCACGCCGGGATGCGTCATGGTCATGCCGCGGACATGCGCCTCGTAGATGATCGTTTCGGTCCAGGGACGGCGGATCGCTTCTTCGCCCGCCCAGTCGAAAGTCGGGTCCTGAACGACGCCCTTTACCATGAAGGGGGCGCTGTCGCGCTCGTCGAAGGAAAGATCGCCCTCAGGGCTGCCGATCGTATAGCCGAAGAGGGCATCGTCCCAGATGAGCTCACCCGCGACCAGCTTGGCGTAGGGGTCGAGCAGCAGCTTGTTCGGATTGAAGCGGTGACCATTGTGCGGGTCGTAAGGTCCGTGGGCGCGGTAGCCATAGAGGGTGCCGGGACCGATACCCTCGATGTAACCGGACCAGATATCGCCCTCGCGCTTCGGCAGAGGCATACGCGCCGTTTCCTCGCGTCCATCCTCGGAAAACAGGCAGAGTTCGATCTTCTCCGCATGCGCCGAGAAGACCGCAAAATGCGTCCCCTGCCCGGTGTATTCTGCACCGAGTTCAGGTTTCATGAAATCGAGTTCTGAAAAAGTCAGGTTCATTCAGTCGCGCCCTCTACCGCCTTGCCCGGCAGCTTTGATGCAACGCGACGGGCAGGCATTTGTTCCTCTCCCCGAACGGGTGCCGGGGGAACTTTCCCAGCCTTCGGCCAGTTCCTCGCCTTTCATCTCGAGGGACATATCGATGCCGGCAGGTTCGACGCGTGCACATTTCAGAAACAGCTGGGGCGCGAATTTCATCGACGGCGACACATGCCGGTTTCGTTTGTGGGCTCCCGACGAGCGGGGCGTCGATCTGGTTCTCGGCGGCGCCGCGCATAAGATGCAGTCGCTCGACGGCGGCTGGTTCGAAATCACGCTCGCGGCGAAGGCGGGAGAGCGCTATTGCTTCCGCCTTGCCGACGGCACCAAGGTGGCCGATCCCGCCTCCTCGGCACAGGAGCGGGAAGCGTCGGGTACTTCGATCGTCGTCGATCACGCCGCCTATGAATGGCAGGCTTTCTCCTGGCGCGGCAGGCCCTGGGAGGAGGCGGTCATTTCGGAGTTGCATGTCGGCTGCTTCACGCCGGAGGGCACCTTCCGCGCTGCAATCGAGCGCTTGCCGCATCTGGCAGAGGCCGGAATCACTGCGATCGAGATCATGCCCGTCGCGCAATTCCCCGGTGTGCGGGGCTGGGGCTACGACGGCGTGCTGCACTATGCTCCGCACAATGCCTACGGGAAGCCGGATGACCTGAAGGCGCTCGTGGATGCGGCCCATTCGCTGGGTCTGACGGTCCTGCTCGATGTCGTTTACAACCACTTCGGCCCGGAGGGGAATTATCTTTCGCGCTATGCGAGCCGCTTCTTCAACAAGGATCGCCCGACACCGTGGGGGGCGTCGATCGCCTTCGAGGAGGAAGCGGTCCGGCGCTATTTCATCGAGAACGCGCTCTACTGGCTCGGCCATTTCCGTTTCGACGGATTGCGTCTCGATGCGACCGAACAGATCCGCGATACGACCAAGCCGCATTTTCTCGTCGCGCTGGAGCACGAGCTTCGGCACACGTTCGCCGAGCGGCAAATCCACCTGGTGCTGGAAGACGCTCACCGCCGCAGAAGCCTTCTGCAGCGCGACGCGAGCGGCGCGCGCATGCTTTTCGATGCGGCATGGAACGACGATCTTCACAATGCCCTCCACGTCGTGGCGACCGGCGAAACCAAGGGCCACTATCGCCTTTTCGCGGACGAGCCCTGGGGCAAGATCCGCAACGCGCTGACCGAAGGCTTCGCCGTGCCGGCAAAGGAGGACAATTTCTCTCCTGAGGGGAGCCGAGCCCGCGTGCCGCCGCAAGGCCGCGTGAATTTCCTGCAGAACCACGACCAGATCGGCAACCGCGCCTTCGGCGAACGTCTCGCCTCGCTCCTCCAGGAGGACAGCCTGCGCGTGTTGGCGGCCATGCACATGCTGACGCCGCAAATCCCTCTCCTGTTCATGGGTGAAGAATACGGCGAGACGCAGCCCTTCTTTTTCTTCTCCGACTACCAGGGGGAAATAGCCGAGGCTATCCGGCTGGGACGCCGGGACGAAGCCGAAAATTTCGGCGGCCTTCCAGAGGGCAAGACGATGGATGATCTGCCCGATCCGCTCGACCCGGACGTCTTTGCCGGTTCGAAGCTACGTTGGAACCGCGCGACAAGCCCTGCCGGCGAGCGGCATCTTGCCTATATGCGCGACCTCGCCGGGATAAGGCAGCGGCACATCGTACCGCTGATCGCCGGCACCGCCGTACCGGATGGCCGTGCATACGAGACCAAGGACGGCATCATCGCTGTCGACTGGCAGTTCGGGGAGGCTTGCCTGGAATTGCGCGTCAATCTTTTGCACGAGACACACGCCGTACCCGCAATACGCGGTCAGCCGATCTTCGCGAGCGAAACGTCCGGTGTCGAGACCGTCTACGGCAGCGAGTTGGCCGGCCCTGGCATCGTCGTCGCCATTGCACGGTGACACGCCATCGGCAGACAGTGGAACATGCCCTGAGCCTCACGGTTAGACATCGCGGCGAGAACAAAGAGGGAGAGTCTCGAGGAACGATGCCGAAACAGCTTGCGAACCTTGGCCCGGCCCTTGCCGGCGAACACGCCGAGGCAACGACGATTGCCTCTCTGCGGCGGCAGGCGGAGGGGTGCGAGCGCTGCGACCTCTACAAGAACGCTACGCAACTGGTCTTCGGCGAGGGTCCGGTCGACGCCCGTGTCGTGCTCGTCGGCGAACAGCCCGGCGACCGCGAGGACCTTGCCGGGCGCCCGTTCGTCGGACCCGCCGGGCGCATCCTGGACGAGTGCCTGCACGAAGCCGGCATCGACCGGTCGGAATGCTATCTCACCAATGCCGTTAAACACTTCAAATTCGAACAGCGCGGCAAGCGCCGAATGCATTCGCGGCCGAACGCCGGTGAGATTCAGGCCTGCGCCTGGTGGCTCGGCGCCGAACTCGATGAGCTCCGCCCCGAAATCGTCGTCGCGCTCGGGGCAACGGCGCTGATGTCCCTGCTCGGGCGAAGCGTGGGTGTCACCAGGAACCGCGGCCAGCTTCTGACGGCCCCCGGGGGCTTCTCCGTGCTCGTGACCATCCACCCCTCCTATCTTCTGAGAATCCGAGGCCGATCCGACCCCGAAGCGGAACGCGCCCGGTTTGTCGACGATCTCGCTAAGGTGGCGACTCGCATCGGTTGACCGGTCAGGACTGCCGGTCGAGTTCCGGATAGTGGCGGAAGACGCAGGATTCGTTGAAGGCAAGCCGCCGCTCCGAGGCCAGATAGCTCAGAATTCTCGGCCGTGCACGAACGGCATCGTGCAAGGCGACCAGTCCGGGAATGTTTGTCTCATAGGCATCCATCGCCTTGGGAAAGGCATAGCGAAGTCCTTCGATCACCTGGAAAAGCGAAAGATCGACGTAGCTCAGCCGGTCCCCGACCATATGTTCCGGGCCCCTGGGATTTTGTGTGAGCACGCGTTCGAAATAGCCGAAAAACTTCGGCAGGCGCTCCGAGAGGAAATCGGCCGACCGCCTCAGCGCTTCAGGCTTCTGGTCCTCATAATAGAGCGACAAGGCGACCGGATGGTGCGTGTCGTGAATCTCCGCGACGAAGTCGGTGATCGTCAGCTGCAGACCATTGGTGAGGGTTCGAAGCCTCTCGTCCTCAGCAACGAGGCCGAGCCTCGGCCCGAGATAAAAAAGTATGTTGGCGACGTGGCTTATGACGAGGTCGCCATCGATGAGGAACGGGGGAGCGAAGGGAGCGGCGGCTTCACCGGGCATCTTCATCAGCTTCAGCATTTCATTCGTGCCGCCCGGCTGGCGGGCAATGTCGAGGTAATCCGCGCCGGCCTCCTCCAGCGCAAGGCGCACGAATTCACCTCGACCGGGAATGCCGTCCCAGTAATAGAGCTTGTATGGCATGAAAGGTCCCCTTCTTTGCCAGCATTCATCTTGGTTCGCCGCCGAAGTCTTTTCCTGGCTCGTTCTCGCCTTTCGCGAACCCCCGTGCTCCGAGCTATCTTCTTGTATCGGCACGATTGAAGGAAAAATACAGCCGCGGAATTCGTTCCGGTTCGGCAGGGAAACAGAACATCCTGCGTCGAGGAGAAAACCAATGAAAATCGAAGAGCTCATGTTCGCCGAAAGCGGCGGCGTACCAAACAACCCGCGCCTGCCGGTCCTGGTCTATCGTCAAGCGATCGACGTTACGGAAAATGGAGCCACACGGATAGAGGAAAGCTTCAGGGCCAATGGTTGGCGCGGCCTGTGGCGCGACGGCGTCTTTGCCCATCACCATTACCATTGCGGTGCGCACGAGGTTCTCGGGATCGCGGAAGGCCGGGCACGGCTGCTGATCGGAGGGCCGGACGGTCAGGAGGTCGAGGTCGCTGCCGGCGACGCCATCCTCCTCCCCGCGGGTACGGGCCACCGCCGGAACGAAGCAAGCGTGGATTTCCTGGTCGTCGGCGGCTATCCGCCGGGGCAGGACGCCGGGATTCAGAGCGGCGCCGCGACCGCGGATGACCGTGAGGCGATCGTCTCGGTGCCGCTGCCGAGCCTTGACCCCATTCTCGGCGCCGAGGGACCTGCGGTCACGGTCTGGCAGTCCGCCATGCATGCGGAACGCGGTCTCGGCGAACGACAGGGCCACTGATCACTCGCCGCAATCGTCAGCGCAGCCAGACGGGGAGATCGGCGGCCGTGCGGCAGCCCGCTGGCCGCTCTTTCAGTCCCAATTTTTCCCAGGCGAATTTCTGGGCCGCGACCTGTGCCATTTCCTTGGTCTCGTAGATGTCCGGCAGCACATATGCCTTACGGCCACACGACAGGAGCGCCCTGTGACTCAGCAGATCGTAGTGAAGCTCGAGGTATTCTTCGGAATGCATGGAACCCTCCCAGGTGGCGAGAGGAAAACGGCGGCCGTCGCGGGAAGTTCCATGAAGCCCGCCGATTGCTGGGATGGCAAGGGCTGCCCGACGGAACATAGACGTCGCTTCCGAGTTGATGACGCTTACGGGAGGTCAGTCATGAGCACGAACAAGCATGGAGAACCGCGCCCGGGGGCTGATGCGCGCCCGCTCGATCCCCCGAGCGTCGACGAGCCGATCGACGCATGGGGGCGAGATCGGAAGAGCGCGCCAGAGGTCGGAAACCAACTCGACGAACTGCGCGAGCGGATCGCCCGGCTTCAAGCCGAAATCGACGCCATCGCAACCGAGACCCACACGGCCGTCGGCACCGTGCCCGGAGCCGACAGGCTCGAAACAGCGAGAGACGTGGTTGCCGAAAAGCGCGACGAGATCAAGCGCCTGACGGCGCGTCTCGAAGAGATCGAGCGGACGCTTGGCGGCAGCGCCGCCTAGTTTACTCGATCTAAAACACGGTCATCCACACGCCGCGCCAGAAAAGCGAGTTCGGGTCATCGAGGCGTTCGCAATCGTCCGTCGCAGGCTTCCTGATCTTTGCAGATGCCGGCTTGCGGTCGTTTGCGGGAGGGACAGGGCGCCCTTCGCGTTCCGTCGCGGGCTCCGGTTTTTTGATCGTTAGCATCGCGAGATCCTTTCCGCCGTAAAGGCGTTTCCGGCCTCAAGTGCTCCTTCCGCTTCCGTCTCCGAGTTCCTTCTTCGGTTCAGTGCCGGTGAATGAATTTACAGAACCGGCTGGGTTGCCCGTCGTCAGTCATGTCCTGATGGAGGAAAGCCAGATTCTCCTCGTCGAAGATCTTGAAGAATTCGTCCCAGGAAATTTTCTCCAGCGTGTCTTCCGGCTTGCCGAAATCAACGCGGAGGAGACCACCACCGTCTTCGGTCGCGCCCTTCACGCGCGCCGGCTGTCCTTTGCGGGCCTCTATCCAATTGCGGATTGTGTCGTGGTCGATCGTAGTCATCGCAGCGGTCATCGGAAACTCCATGAACTGGGATGCCGGAGGCGCCTCGAGCGCCATCTTCAGCGGCAGGGAACGCGGTGTGCCCTCACCGCGCCCTAGCTGTGTAAATCGATCGCTGCGCTTATTGTTCCGCCTTAGCGCCGCGCGCGGTCGCCTGGCACCGCGGCGGTTGCCTCGTCGTCGTGCGGTTCCCAGCCGAATATGCTGCGCCCGCCGAAACGCGCGGAGTCCCTGAATTCGCCCGCGACGATCTCCTTGAGGTCGGGGCCCGTGACGTAGCGCTCCAGCCGGCGCGACTGCTCGTCGAGCCGCTTCAGCGCCGCAAGCTCTTCCTGGCGCCCGAGGCGGCCCTTGCTGACCGCTGATTTCATGATCCTGATCGTCTCGTCATAGACTTTCAACGGCACCGGGAACGGATGGCGGTCCTTGCCGCCATGGGCGAGCGAAAAGCGGGCGGGGTCCGAGAACCTGCATGGCGTCCCGTGGACCACCTCCGCGACCATCGCCAGCGCCTTGACCGTCCGCGCGCCGACGCCTGGCACCAGCAGCAGGTCCTTGAAGTCCTCCGGACCACGGTCGGCGGCGGCGGCGAAGTTGCCGTGAAGGCGCCGGAGATTGACGTCGCTTTCGCGCACGTCGTGATGGGTGGGCATGAAGAGATGAGGCAGCATCGGCTGTGCCAGCGCGGCCACAGGAGCCCCACGAGACTCGACCCGGGCGACCTCGCGCAGGAGCCCGTCGGGCCCGAGGGACTGGAGGAGATCCAGCTGCGCAGTCCGCGAGGCGGCGGCGCGGCGGTCGGCAAGATTGACGATCTCGCCCTGTTCTCTGCCTTCAATCGCGCTATGCGGCGCGTCGACGAAGCTTGTCAGGCCCTCCGAGAGCCAGTGATAGCGCCTCGCCTGCCGGCGGTCGCCGTTCATGCCCTGCTGGACGACCACCCACCTGGCATCGTCCGTGACGATGAAACCGTGCAGGTAGAGATCGAAGCCGTCCTGAACGGCGGCACTGTCGACCTTGGCGACGAGGCGGCTCGCTTCTGCCAATGCGCCGCCGTCGAAACCGACGCGATCGCCAATCGACACGAGTTCGCCCGGCGTCTTGCGGGAGTGCTGGCCGCGGCCGCCGCAGACATGGATGCCCAGCTCGCCGGCAACCGGGGTGAGACCACGTTTCAACGCACCGATGACGCTCGTGGTGATACCGGAGGAATGCCAGTCCATGCCCATGACGGCACCGAAGGACTGGAACCAGAACGGATGCGCAAGCCGCCTTAGAGTCGGACTCGAAAAGGTTTCAACGATATCCATATCTTGCAAGGCGTCTGGTGAGCATGCGGATGTGAGCGATGGTGATCCACGCTTCTGCTGAAGCGACGGATTTTTCGAAGTCCTTGGCCAGTCTGCGGCATCGACCCAGCCAGGCGAAGGTCCGCTCGACGACCCAGCGGCGCGGCAGGATTTCAAAACCCTTGGCCTTGTCGGAACGTTTGATGATTTCGAGTGTCCATTTCCCGATTTTCTGCAGCCGCTTTTTGAGCTTGTCGCCCGCATAGCCGCCATCAGCGAAGACATGAAGCAACCACGGCCACCGGTTTTTGATGGATTTCAGGAGATCGGGAGCGCCGTCGCGATCCTGAATATCGGCGCTGTGCACCATGAGGCCGACCATCAGCCCGAGCGTGTCGACAATGATGTGGCGCTTGCGGCCCTTAATCTTCTTGCCTGCATCAAAGCCACGGATACCGCCGCTTTCCGTCGTTTTAACGCTTTGGCTGTCGATCGCGCCCGCTGTCGGCGAGGCTTCTTTCCCCTCCAATTCCCGCGCCTCCATGACGAGGTGATGGTTGATCCGTGGCCAAAGACCCATTGCCCGCCATTCATAGAAATATCGCTGCACCGTCGAACAGGGCGGAAAGTCCTTCGGCAGCATCCGCCACTGGCAGCCTGTCGAAGCGATATAGAGAAGGGCGTTTAAAACATCGCGCAAATCAGTCTTGCGCGGACGACCCAGACGCCGTGGCGCAGGCATGAACGGTGCAACAAAATCCCATTCGCGATCCGTGACATCGCTTGCATATCCGCTCGTCCGCCGGACATAATTGCGCCGGGTGGTTTCAGTCCAGGCCATCGTGATCTCCATCGAATCTTTGCAAATCCGACGGAATCACAACTGGCTGAAATCACTCAATTCTTTTTGAGGCAGCCTCTTAGGAACTCGTCGCGTCCATAGTGATGAACGACCGCTTCGGTGACCAGCGCTCCGAGGCGCGTCATTCGGTCGCCGAGCCATCGCGGCACGCGGCCGCCATGCAGCGGGAGATCCGCGTTGCCTGCTCTTTGAGCCATAGTATTTCCATTCGTCATCCCGGCCGACAGGGCGCGTCGCCATCCGGAGTCGCGTCGGTCGCGTCGATCCACTTAACATAGTGGAATTTAGAGCACGAAGCGAAAAACGCAGAACATGAGGGCGCGTTGTACGCGACGAAGCCTTGAGATCGAGTTGCGATCCTAAGACGACGACGCCGCGGATCGAAGGCAATCCGCCAGCCGGAGGCGATGGGAGCACCACAGTGCGAGCGCGATGAGCCTTCGCACTGCAGCCCGCCTCCTCCGGCGGCCGCCTTCGATCACGACCCTCCAATATGCCGTCGCCTGCCTAGCCGACGAACATCTGGCGCAACCGAGCAAACAGGCCTGGCTGTTTCTCTACAAGCATTGCGCGGATGTGGCGGGCGGCCGTCGATGCGCTGACCGTCGCGCCGAAATGGCAATAGCAGATGACCTTATGTAATTGCTCGTCGCTCAGCTCGAAGAACCGCCTGGCTTCACCGTAGCTGTCGTTCTCCATCCCGGCAGTCCGGAGGACCGGATCCTCGAAGGCGACGGAGATCGGCGAACCGTCGCCGCGCATGGCCGCGCGGACTCTCGCTGGCTGATACTCTGTCTCGTGCAGCGTCGAAAGGCGTCTGTGAGGGTCCCGTTCCAGGAGTTCCGCCCAACGCTCAAGGCGCTCCTTGCGCGATAACGTCCGTCGCGGCAGGTCCTGCTTGACCTCGGCGACGCCCTGTAACTGCTCGATTGCTTGGTGCTTCATTGCGACCTCCTACTCTAACGATAGTTGGTCCCCCAATTTCCACCTCGTAGGCCTGATCAGCGTGACTCCAACCGGTCGGGAAGTCCAATCACGAAAATAGATCATGCCAAATTTGGCGCATGACGTTGCCCGCCGCGGCGGTCGTCACCCCTTGACGGCGCCGGACGTCAACCCCGCCACGATCTTGCGCTGGAAGATCAGGACGAGAACGAGCAGCGGCAGCGTCACCGTGACGGACGCGGCCATGATCTGGCCGAACGGATATTCATAGCGGCTGCTGCCTGTCAGAAGGCCGATCGCTACCGGAACCGTCCGGTTCTCGTCGGTCAGGATGAAGGTGAGCGCAAAGAGGAATTCGTTCCATGCAAGGATGAACGACAGCAGACCGGTGCTGGCAATCGCAGGCCCCATCAGCGGCAGCAGCACGTGGGTGAGGATGCGCAGGCGCGAACAGCCGTCGATGAGCGCCGCCTCCTCCAATTCGTTCGGCAGGTCACGGATGAAGCTCGTCAGGATCCATGTCGTAAAGGGCAAAGTGAGAATGAGATAGGAGACGATCAGCGCCGACGGCCGATTGTAGAGCCCGAGCCATCCGATCACCTCGAACATTCCCGAAAGCACCACCACTTGCGGAAAGACCGAGATCATGAGAACGGCGATCAGAACGATGCGGCCCGGCGGGAAATGCAGCCGGCCGAGCGCGTAAGCCGCAAGAATGCCGATGACAAGGGAGACCGCCGTACTGACAAGCGCGACCACGCCGGAATTGACGAGCGCGCCCATGAATACCGGATTGTCGAACAATTGCCTGTAGTTGCTGAAATCGAGCGCCGGCAGCAGAGTGAACTGGTAAAGCGCCTGCCCCGTCTTGGTCGAGGAGACGATCGCCCAGTAATAGGGAAACAGCATGTAGACGAGGACGGCCGCCACGCCGGCATAGAGTCCGGCCGTCTTTACGCGGCGCAAGGTCCGGTAAGTCGCGTTCGAATAGCGCCTCGTGGTGCCTGCGCTCACCGTCATCGATAGCCCCCTCAGCCTGTCGCCCGATCGAGGCGCAAAAGCCCGACGATGACGATAGCGATCAGTCCGATGATCATGAACACCCAGGTGGAAGCAGCGGCTCCAAGGCCGAGGTCCTGAAAGCTGATGAGCTGGTCGCGCGCATAGATCGACATCGTCATCGTGTTTTCGTTGTTGGCCGCAAGCACGTAGCTCAGATCGAACATGCGGAGCGCATCGAGCGTGCGGAAGAGTATCGCGACACCGATCGCCGGCGTCGCGAGCGGCAAGGTTATAGACCAGAAGCGTTTCCACTGCGGCACGCCGGAAACGTCGGCTGCCTCGTAGATTTCCTCGGGGATCAGTTGCAGGCCGGCGAGAATGAGGAGCACCATGAACGGCGTCGTCACCCAGACATCGATAAAGATCACCGTCCCGAGGATCAGCGAAGGATCGGCTGTCCAAGCGACGCCCTTTTCGACGAGTCCCAACGCGACCAGGAGCTTGTTGATCAGGCCGAACTGATCGTTGAGCATCCATTCCCAGATCCGGGCCGAGACGACCATCGGCATCGCCCAGGGAATGAGGATCGCCGCCCGCACGATGCCGCGGCCGAGAAAAGCGCGGTGCAGGAGCAAGGCGATCGCAAGTCCGAGAAGCGTCTCCAACCCGACGGATACGAGCGTGAAGACGAGCGTGTTCCTGACCGCGCCCCAGAACACCGGATCTTCGGCGACTTCCACGAAGTTCTCGATACCCACGAAGCCGTAGTCCGAAGGGGCGTCGAGATAAGCGTCGGTGAAGGAGAAGAAAATGCTGCGGGCGAGCGGCCATATCGCCACGGCCATCAGCGTCAGCAGCAACGGGAGCAGGAATATCCATGCGGTGCGGCGTTGCTGCCGCTCCATCCGGCGGGCGGCGTTCACGACGAGGCTCCAAGGGCCAATGAAACGCTCGCGCGGTGATCGATGCGCCGGCCATCCTCTCCGAAGAGGTAGAGACTTTCCGGTTGCCAGCTCAGGCCGACGGGGTCCCCGGGGGCTATTTGCGGTGGACTTCCCGTTGAACGAACCGTCCAGACCAGCGTCTCGGTGAGCCGCACATAGCAGACATATTCATAGCCGAGGTCCTCCATGCGCTCGAAGGTCCCGCGGATCGCACCTTTCGTTTCGGCACCGACAAGCTTCAAAGCCTCCGGCCGCAAGCCGATTTCCGCAGGCCTTCCTTCGGCCGCGACGTACTCTGCGGCGTAGGCGAAGCCGCCGGCTCCCCTCAGAACCGTAGCCGCGGGGGCGGTCGCTTCGAGCGGGGCGAAATTCATTCTAGGGCTGCCGAGAAAGCCGGCAACGAAGCGATTTTCCGGCCGGTCGTAAAGCTCGCGCGGCCGCCCCACCTGCTCGATCTGCCCGTGGTTGAGAATGACTATCCGATCGGCGAGCGTCATCGCTTCCGTCTGGTCGTGGGTGACATAGATCATCGTCGTCTTGACGTCGGCGTGCAGCTTGGCGATCTCGAAGCGCATTTCCATGCGCAGGTCCGCGTCGAGATTGGAAAGCGGCTCGTCGAAGAGGAAGACTTCCGGTTGGCCGACCAGCGCACGGCCGATCGCCACGCGTTGCCGCTGACCGCCGGAAAGCTGGCGCGGCCGACGCTCGAGCAGGTGACCGATCTTCAGCATGTCCGCGACCCTGGCGACACGGTGACGGATTTCATCCTTGCCGAGCCGCGCCGTTTCCAACGCAAAGCCGATGTTTCGCGCCACATTCATATGCGGGTAGAGCGCGTATGACTGGAAGACGAAGGCAAGCCCACGTTTGGACGCCGGCACGTCCGTCACCTGGTCGCCGCCGATAAACACGTCGCCACCGGAAACCGGCACGAGGCCGGCGATCAGTCGCAGAAGCGTCGACTTTCCGCAACCGGATGGGCCGACGAAGACGACGAACTCGCCGTCCTCGATCTCGAGATCGATGGAGCGGATCACGTCATAGGTGCCGAAGGTCTTGCTGACATTCTTCAGGGAGACCGAAGCCATTCCATTCCCTTCCAGGCCTTTCGCGGCAGCGCGTCCAACGCAGCCGGTTCGATGAGGCGCCCCCGGCCCGGCCGAGGGCGCAGCTCTCGTCATTTCGCCTTCACGTCTCGCTCGAGGCGGCGCTCGAGGTCGGCGAGCTCCTTGGCGACATCGTCCTTGCCGGAGATGATGTCGTGAACGGCCCGGTAGAAGGTGCGGGAAACACGGTTATAGTTCTTGCCTGTCGCAGCCGACGGACGTGCGACCGATTCCTCGAAGGCGGTCTTCGCCATGCCGAGGAACGGGATCTTCGCCAGCACATCGGCGTCCTCGTAGAGCGCCTCGACGGTCGGATTGTAGCCGCCTTCGATCGCACGCATCTTCTGGTCTTCCGCGCCGACCATATAGCGCAGCAGCTCCGCTGCAAGCTCCGGCTTCTTGGAATATTTTGAGACGCCGAGATAGGCCGTGCCGAGCGCGCCGCTCGACTTCTGCCCTTCTGCGCCGACGGGAAGCGGGCTCACTCCGACCTTACCAACGAGCTTGCCACCCTCGGCCTGCGACGTTCCCCAGACATAGGGCCAGTTGCGGTGGAATACGGCATTACCGCTCTCGAAGAGGGCGCGTGAGTTTTCCTCGTCATAGTTCAAGACCCCCTCGGGCGAGATCGTACCGATCCAGCCGCGGGCACGGGTGAGCGCCGCCTCCGTCTGCGGATTGTTGATCGTCACCTCACCGTCGCCGGAAAGAATGGTGCCGCCGCCAGCGGAAGCGATCCACTCCAGAGCATCGCAGGTCAGGCCTTCATAGCTCCTGCCCTGCCAGGAATAGCCCCAGATGTCCGGGCTGCCGGCCTTGCGCTCCGCGTCCTGGATCTCCTTGGCTGTCGCCGTCAGCTCGTCCCAGGTCTTCGGCGGCTGCTTGCCGTATTTCTCCAGAAGGTCCTTGCGATAGAACATGAGGCCCGTATCGATGTAGAAGGGCATCGACAGGAGCTTGCCGTCGAGGCGCGCCGCATCCGCGGCAGAGGCGAAATGCGCCGTCACCTCGTTCTCGGGTACGAGAGAGGTCAGATCGAGGAGATGATCCTTGAACATGCCGAGCCAGATGACGTCGATATAGAGGACGTCCATGTCGGACGACTGGGCCGCGAACAATTGCTGATAGATCGGAATGGCGTCGTCGAGGTTCTGCGGCATCCGGTTGAGCTTCACCTCGTGCCCGGTGTCTTTCGTCCATTTCTGGACGGCCTTCTCGCACAGTTCGTAGTCGGTCGCCGAACAGAACATCGACACGGTGTCCGCCTTTGCCGGAAAGGCCGATGCGACGGCAAAAACGGTCATGCCTGCGAGTGTTTTCAACATATGCTTCATGTTCGTTCCCTCATTTGTTCTCTTGTGAACGCAAGCTATATCGCGGCCTCCCGCCGCCGATATTTCGTCAGATCCTCTTTGAAAGGCAGGTTGCGGCCGCCATATCCCGTCACCGCCAGCGAGCCGCAGATCACGCCGAGCTCGATCGCGCCGCCGATGTCGGGCTCGGTCAGAAGCCCGTGAACGAAGCCGGCGTTGAAACAGTCGCCTGCGCCCGTGGTATCGAAGACCTCGACGGCAAGCGCCGGCACACGGGTCGTCCGGCCCTTGGAGAAAGCAATCGCTCCATCCGCTCCGCACTTAACCACGACGGTCGGGCAGAAGCGGGCGATCGACGATAGCGCACGCTCCACTTCCTCCTCGCCCGTCAGCGCCTTCGCTTCCGATGCGTTCGGCAGAAAGACGTCGATCAGTCCCAGCATCTCCTCCATTCCGGGCGTCGAGAGACGATAGTCGACATGCTGGCAGTCGGAACATACGGTGATCCCGAGTTCGCGCGCGGCCTCGATCAGCCGCCGTCTTTCAGCGTCGAGCGAGAACCCCTGCAGAAGCAGTATGCGCGGCCTGATCCGCGCCAGATCCTCCGGCGTCGGCAAGGGATCCGGCTCTTCGGCATAGCTGATGAAGCCGCGGTCATGCACGAAAGAAAAGGCTGCACTCACGCGGCGCAGCGGCCTGTCGAGATGGATGAAGAGGCGATCGTCGATATTCTCGCGGCGGGCTTCCTCGAGGATCATGCGACTGAAGATATCGTTGCCGAACTGGCACCACCAGCCGGCACTCGTTCCAAGCCGCGCGAATGCCAGCGCCGTCGAATAGGCCGCACCCGGCACCCACTCGAATTCCTCCGCCCAGAGATCGGCGCTGATCTTCGGCACCTCCGGGAGGCCACGGAAGATCAGGTCGAAGTAGTATTCTCCGACCACCATCACGTCATGGCGCGAACCGGGGCCGGGGCCGTTCACGACCATTCCCCTGCGAATTCCGCGTGTGCCGCCAGATATTCATCGACCAGTGGCACGGCGCGCGAATAGGAAAGCACAAGAGGGTGAGCCATGAGCGCCTGGACCGCAAGATCGCGGCTGCGTTCCCTGATGGCCCGCACGGCCAGCCGTTCGTAGCGCTTCACATTGTGGACGATCTGCGACTGCGCTTCCGGCATCGCACCGATCTTCAGCGGCCGGATACCTTCCCCATCGACCACGCAGCTCACCTCGACGACATCGTCGTCCCGCAAGCCTTCGATGGCGCCTTCGTTGCGCACGTTGAGACCGGTGTAGCAGGGTTTGCCAGTCTCAAGCGCATCGACCAGATTGAGCGCGACGCCGGCATAGCCCTCGCCCTCCTCTCCCGTCTGCGCGGCGGCAAGGCCTTCGACCAGCCGGTCGGCCTCTTCCATGCTGGGGGCGTCCGTCAGCGCATAATGCATATAGGTGGCGTTGCGACGCCGCTCGTAGGCGTAATAGGCGGCGAGCGCCGCCTCCGCGTCGGCATTCAAATCCATCGCGCTAAGCCGGGTGATCAGCGCTGCGTTCAGGTCCTTGACCTCCTCGCCGCGCGTGCGCGCATCGGCCTTGAGCGCTTCGACCGCCTTCTCCGCATAATAGTAATAGTAGAGATATTCGTTGATCCAGTTGCGCTGGCTTCTGATGAGGCTCGCATCGAACATGCGCTGCGAGGTGGAGCGAAGAAAGCCGTCGTCATCGAGCAGAGGCTGAAGGACTTCCTTGCCATCAATCGTCGCGCGCCTTGTAAAGGACAGATGATTGAGCCCATAGACCTCGCAGCGCACGTCGTTCTGCTGCACCTTGTGCCAGTGCGCCAGCGCCTCCTGCGCACCGTTCGCCCCATCACAGATGCCGACGGTGCGATGATAGCCTTCGTTCTGCAGGGCCTGAGTCACGAGTCCCGCCGGATTGGTGAAGTTGAACAGCCACGCATCGGGACTGACCTTCTTCAGGATCTCGGCATATTTCAGGATGACCGGAATGCTGCGAAGCGCCATGGCAAAGCCGCCCGGACCGGTGGTTTCCTGACCAAGCACCCCATGGGCAAGCGCAATGCGCTCGTCCTTGATACGCCCATCCTCGTTGCCGGGGCGAACCGTCGTCACGACATAGCACGCGCCGTCGAGCGCGCGTTCGGCGTCCGCCGCCATGCTGATCCGGACCGGGGACTGCATGCGCCGCGCCAGTTCCTGGCTTATACGCCCGAAAAGCCCGAGTTTGCGCTCGTTGATGTCCTGCAGGCAGATCTCGGTCAGGCCGCTTCTCTCCGCGCGCCTGAGCGCCGAACCGACAAAAAGGGGTGCCCGGACTCCGCCGCCGCCGATCAAGGTCAGTTTCATTCTTTACTCCGCCGTTCCGATCGTGGTATCGCTACTGGATATAGCCAGTTATGTCAATTCGAGACCGAGCCGTTTTCCCGGTTTCCACTGCCGATCGCCGGCGTAGTCAGCGGCGCCTGCCGGCGATCCGAAAAGCGGCTTGGCCCTTGTCTTCGGTCGGGCAGGGTGCAATGCAAAGGAACATCCGGAAACCGGCGGCTGAAACAAGAGAGCATGGCACGACAAGCAAACCTACCGGACGAAAGCCCGATCGATCGCAACCATCCGGATGCGCTTTACGCACAGCTGCGAAACCTTCTGAGAGGCATGATCGAGCGGCGCGAGCTGGCAGTGAACGATAAGCTCCCTTCCGAGCGGGAACTGGTGGCCGCCTATGGCGTCAGCCGCATCACCGTGCGCCAGGCGATCAAGGAACTCGAAAATCTCGGCTACCTGCAGACGCGGCCCGGAAAGGGCATCTACGTGACCGCGCCCGCCCCGTTTTACGAACTGGAAGTCGTTCGCAGCTTTACCCAGACGGCCCATGCAAACAATCGCAAGCCCGGCATGCGGCTCCTCAAGGCGGAGATTGTCCGGGCCGAAACGGAGGTCGCAAGACCGCTTTCGCTGCCGACCGGCGCCGAAGTGGTCTTTTTGGAGAGGCTGCGCCTTCTCGACGATCTACCGGTGGTCGTGCAGCGGGATTGGTTCTCCGCCTCGCTCGCGCCCGGCATTCTCGACATCGACTGGATGGTCGAGAACAGGTCGCTTTACGGCGAATTCGAGAACCGCTACGGCATCGTACCCACGCGCGGACAATCGACCTTGAGCGCGAGGCTAGCATCCGACCTCGAGGCGTCCCTGCTCCAACTCGAGCGGCCGGCGGCCGTCCTGACGCTCGATCAGATCGCCTATGACAATCACAACCGTACCGTGAATATCAGCGCGGCAGCCTATCATCCGACCCGCTATCCGCTTTCGCTGAGGCAGTCGCACCGGCGCTTCTAGAGCAGTTCAGAAACGTGTGTAGCGGTTTTCCTCCGGAAGTGCGTAGTTCAAAGCGTTAGGGAGTTCCGGGAAACGTCTAATACCGCCCTCCCGCCAGCCTCAGTCTTCCCGGAAGGCATGCCGCATCTGGTCGGTAAGGGGCTTGGTCAGATAGGAGATTACCGTCCGGTCGGCGATCTTGATGAACACCTCGGCCGGCATGCCGGGATAGAGCGAAAGGCCCTTCAGCTTGGCGAGGCTCTCCGCTTTCGGCCGGATGCGCAGCGGGTAGTAGCTGGCGCCGGTGCGCTCGTCGGTGACGAGATCAGGAGCGACGGTCACGACTTCGGCTTCGACCTCCGGCGTGGTGCGCTGGTTGAAGGCGCTGAAGCGGATTTCGACCGTCTGGCCGACACGGATCTGGTCGATGTCATGGGTCGCTACCTTCGCCTCGACCGTCAAGTCCTCGGCCTCGGGCACGACAAGCATCAGCGTTTCGCCCGGATTGATGACGCCGTTGACCGTATGGGTCGCCAGTTGGTAAATGCGCCCGGAAAGCGGTGCGGTAATGTCGAGGCGGCGCAGCTGGTCGGTCGCGGCGGTGCGGCGCTCCTCATATTCCGCGATCTTCGCCTCGACGTCCGTCAGTTCCTTCGATATCTCGCTGCGCCGGTCCTCGTCCAGTTGCAGGATCTGCAGGTCGATCTCGCTCGACTTGCCGCGGGCCTGGGCCCGGGCGGCGATGTGCCTGCCGCGTCCACCCTCGAGCTCCGCCCGCTGGCGCTTCAGCGTCGTTACCCGCTGCATCGGCACGAGCCCTTGGCCGAAAAGCGAATCGACCCCGGTCAGTTCCTCCGCAATCAGCTTCAGCGCCTCCTCGATCGCGTTCAACTGCACCGTGAGCCCCTCGACCTCATCCGCGAGCTGCGCCTTTCTCGAATCGAGCTGTCCCTTCATGCCCGAGAGCGCCGACCGGCGGCTCGCAAAGAGCCGCTTTTCGCCCTCTATGAGCTTCGCCGCCGCCGTGCCGGGGATGAACTCGGCAAGATCCTCTTCGATTTCGAAGGATGCGGCGCCGATCCGCTCGGCCTGCAGCCGAGCGCGTCGGGCGTAAAACTGCGCCAGCGTGCTTTCGATGATCGCCAGATTGGCGCGCACGGTCGTACCGTCCAGACGGATCAGCACCTGGCCCGCCTCGACGCGATCGCCTTCCTTGACCAGGAGTTCGCCGACGATGCCGCCGGTCAGATGCTGGACTTTCTTGACGTTGTCGTCGACGATCACGACACCGCCGGCGACGATGGCGCTCGACAGCTCCGTCGTCGCGGCCCAGCCGCCGACACCGGCGACGAGGGCAAGCGCAAGGACCGAGACGCCGATCAAATGGCGGGAGAGCGACCGGCGTGCAGTCGGCTTCTGCTGCTGGAGCCATCCTTTCATTGCTTCGCCTCCTGCCCCTCTGCAACGACTTTCAAGGCATTCTGTCGCTCCACCTGTTGCGGGCGAAGTACCTGGCCGAGAACTTGCTCCTTCGCCCCGAAGGCCTGCATGCGGCCCTCGTTCATCATCAGCACGAGATCGACGCTTGCGAGCGCACTCGGCCGATGGGCGACGACGATAACGATGCCGCCGCGGCTGCGCACGCTCATGATCGCTTCGCTGAGCGCCTGCTCGCCCTCCGCATCGAGATTGGAATTCGGCTCGTCGAGAACGACGAGGAAGGGATCGCCGTAAAGGGCTCTCGCCAGAGCCACCCGTTGACGCTGGCCGGCCGACAGCGTCATGCCGCCATCGCCGATCTCGGTGTCATAGCCGTTCGGCAGGCGCAGGATCAGGTCGTTGACGCGCGCCGCCTTGGCGGCGGCGACGATCGCCTCCGATGTCGCATCTTCGGCAAAGCGGCAGATGTTCTGCGCGATCGTCCCGGCGAACAGTTCCACGTCCTGTGGCAGGTATCCGACATGTTTGCCGAGCGCGTCGCTGTCCCACTGGTCGAGCGCCGCGCCGTCGAGCCGAACGGAACCGCGATAGGCGGGCCAGATGCCGAGGATGGCGCGCGCCAAGGACGATTTTCCCGAGGCACTCGGGCCGATGACGCCGACGGCGCCGCCTGCACGGACGGTGAAGTTCACATCAGAGACGATGAGGCGCTGTGCCGCGGGCGGACCGCTTGCCAGCCCCTCGACCGTAAGGCGTTCGCGCGGGTCCGGAAGCTGGAGCGGCGCATCGGCCTCAGGCAGGGCTTTGAGCAATTCCTTGAGACGCTGCCAGCTCTGACGCGCGGCGACAAGACCGCGCCAGTTGCCGATCGCAAGTTCCACGGGTGCAAGAGCCCGGGCCGTGAGGATCGAGCCGGCGATGATGATGCCGGGCGAAGCCTCGCCCCGGATCACCAGAACGGCGCCGGCCGCCAGAACGCCGGATTGCAGCGCCATGCGGAAGACCTTCGACAACGCGCCGTAGCCGTTGCCGATGTCGGACGTCCGCCGGTTCTCGTCGCGGAACTCCGTATTGCGCCGCTCCCACAGCGCGGTGAGCCGCGCGGACATGCCCATGGCATGCACTACTTCGGCATTGCGCTGGGAGGCCTGAGCGAAGACGTTGCGCAGCCCTCCGGCTTCGGACGCTTTCTTGGCAGGCGCCTGCGTGCCGCGGTTGGTGAGATAGGTGAGCAACGTCAGGATCAACCCGCCGATGATCGCGATCAATCCGATGACCGGGTGAAAGAGAAAACAAATCGCGATGTAGAAAGGTAGCCAGGGCAGGTCGAAGAGCGCCGCCGGGCCGACACCCGACAGGAACGACCGGACCTGATCGAAGTCGCGCAGCGCCTGGAGGCCGTCTCCCTGCATTCTGAGCTTCAACGGCGCCTTTACCATGGCGCGGTAAATGCGTCCGTTCAGGCTCTCGTCGAGCGCGCCGGCGATGCGCACCAGCATCCGCCCGCGGATGAGCTCGAAGGCTCCCTGAAAGGCATAAAGCAGCAACGCGAGAAGAGAGAGCGCAATCAACGATGGAATGCTGCGGCTCGGCAGGATCCGATCGTAGACTTCGAGCATGAAGAACGAACCGGTGAGATAGAGAAGATTGACGAGCGCGCTGGCGACACCGACGCCGATAAAGGCCGCCCGGCAATCGCGAAGCGCGGCGGCTGGATCGGCATTCCTGCCCTTGGATGTAGCCATGAACTCAGGCACCGGCTGATATCTCGCTATCGGGTTTCAGGTACATACGGCCCTTCTCTCTTGCTGCGCCGCCGAACACCGGAGATCGGCCATCCGCATCGACGCTTTTTGTCGCACTGTCTGGATCGTGCCGGCTCATACTTCGAAAGCTCGCAAGGAAAAGTTGTTCCCCGAAATACAATGATGTACGCCAAACTTGCTTAATTGACTACCGATCAATGCGAATCCCGCGCTTTGCCGCCGGCAGTCGGCGCCATCACTCCATCGAAGCAGCGGCCTCGGCCAGAGGGGTGGACTCGGTCGGAGGCGCAGGCTCGTCGGCCGCTGCCAGAGGGCTTCCCTCGATGCTGCCGCCCCTTCCCCATGTCCCGGCAAGGCTCATCAGTTCCTCCATTTCCCGCCGGAGCCGATGCCATGCCAGGATGTCGTCCGCGTGCGTCGCATTGGTGCGCGGATCATAGAAGTGGTCTATCTCGTCGCCGGCGCTCCTGCGGGCGGCCTCGAGGCGCCCCTTCAAGGCGCCCGACTCCTCTTTCAGCAAAAAATACCGCCGCATTACCGCAATCAGGGCAAGATCGTTCCGACTGGCGTTCACAAGCATTCCTCCGCATAATTTCTTCTGCCCAACGGCGCAGGGGCTCGCGGCCGGCAGGGCCGGCCCCAATTGCCCAAGACTTTGGCACTTTTCCGGCAAGACAGGAGAAAATGCGACGCACGAAGAAGAACGACCCGGCGGAATTTCCGCCGGGTCGTTCCTTGTCCTGATGAGACCTTTCGGCCGGATGGGTCCGGTGACCAGGGCTTGGCTCAGGCCTCGACGCGCCTGCGCCCGCGCGTGTCGTCCTCCACCTGCTCCATTTCCCGCCTGTTGTGCCGGATCGAAGACCAGAGCGAAAGACCTATGAGGCCTGCCCCGCCGAGGCCGGTAATGACTTCGGGAATGTGGATCAGCGTTTGGAAGTACATGACCACGGAAAGGATCAGGATAGCGTAGAAGGCGCCGTGCTCCAGGTAGCGGTATTCACTGAGCGTGCCCTTCTCGACCAGCATGATCGTCATGGAGCGGACATACATCGCCCCGATGCCGAGTCCGATGGCGATGATGAAAAGGTTCTGGGTCAAAGCGAAAGCGCCGATGACCCCGTCGAAGGAGAAGCTGGCGTCGAGCACTTCCAGATAAAGGAAGGCCCCGAAGCCCCCCTTCGCCGCAGCGCTCATCGTCTGCTGCGAGGCGTCGAGCAGACCGCCGACCACCTCGACCGCCAGGAAGGTGAGGAGGCCGTAAACGCAGGCATGAACGAAGATCACGGCTTCTTCCGCTTCGAGCAGCCTCGAAAAGCCGAGTATGAGCGCAAGCACGAAGGCAATCTCGACGCCCTTGATGGTCGCAAAGCGTGCCATCCGGCTCTCCAGCCATGCGATCCAGTGCACGTCCTTCTCATGATCGAAGAAGTAGGTGAGACCGACCATCATCAGGAACGTGCCGCCGAATGCGGCGATCGGCAGATGCGCCTCGTGCATGATCCGGGAATATTCCTCGGGCCGGGCCGCGGCGAGAATCACGGCATCGATCGGACCGATACCCGCGGCGATGACCACGATCAGCAGCGGAAAGACGATGCGCATGCCGAAAACGGCGATGAGGATGCCCCAGGTCAGGAAGCGTTGCTGCCAGACGGGAGTCATGTCCTTGAGCTTGTTGGCATTGACGATGGCGTTGTCGAAGGACAACGAGATTTCCAGAACGGCAAGGACGGTGCAGATGAAGAACACCGTCATCATTCCGCCGATGGTGCCGGTCGACTGCCAGCCGAGCCACCCGCCAAGCAGAAGCCCGGCAGCCGTAACGATGAACGCCCATTTGAAATAACCGAGGGCGGTTGTCTGTGCGCTGGATCCAGTCATGGGCGAACCTCCCCTCCACGCGCTGTGGTAGCGTTGGCGAAAGGGAGATTTCCGGAGACAAAAAAACGCACGGCCGTATGGGCACATGCGTGAGGCATGAGATCAGTTTTCATGGTAGCTATATCCGCCGGCGTGACTTGCTGGCGGTACCGACATCACGAGAGCGCCGTAAACTCTCGCCAGAGGGGCCCGGCACCAATGTTCATCCCGCATTCCGATGTCCAAGAGCGGGACGCCTCTTACTTAGCGATGCCGCGCCTTGCGTCAAGGGGCAGCCGCCTGCTTGCGGCGGAACCAAAAGCCCTTCTCCCAAGTTTCATTTCCAACCGGCAACAACCCGCGAGGCTAGGCGTCATGCATTGTTTCTGGTGGGATAAGAGTGTCGAATTGGAACTGGGAACCGAGGGCAAATATCGCGACGTGAAAAGCACGCGCGAGGCCGTAGAATGCCTGCTGCAGCGGTGGCCGCGCCGGGATGGACCGGCGCTGGCCGCAGCCAAGCGCGTATGCCTTCAGGCTCTGGATGGCAAGGTAAAGACCGAAAGAGCCCGCAGGGCCTTTATAAAGGCAGCGGAAGAGGCACATATTTCGATCCGCAGCCATTAGACCAAGACAATTTTAGGTTCAAACGCGTCGAAAGACGCGGTCGATCGAGTTTCGGAGTGGGACGCGGGAGGCGCCGTGCTGGCGGCTTCGGATTGGGCGAGGAAGAACGATGTACGAGATCCCATGGAGCAAGCCCGTCAATATCAACATGCTCGACGGCAGGTGCCGCACGGTTGTCGGCCCGCTCGACGCGATGCACTGCCTCCAAAGCGAATGGCCGGTCCGGGACGGCGCCTATTACGGCTGCGCCATACGCGCCTGCAATGCGGCGCTCAAGCGCAGAAAGAGGCCGGAAGACGCGCGGGCTGCCTTCATCGCCGCTTTGCGGGAAGCCTTTCTGACGGTCGTGCCGCTGCAGGAGGAAGGTCATGGACCCCGGCCCCTGGAATGAATGCGTCCCCGTGCGGATGCCCGATGATCCGCAGATCCACATGGTGTCGAACACCCGTCAGGCGGTCGAGTTGCTGACGAAGCGCTGGCCGGTGAGCCACGGCCAGGCTTACCAGGCGGCAATCGACATCTGCATGGCGGTGCTCGAACGCGAATCCCCGGCTTACGTCGCGCGGGCGGCCTTCGTCGCTGCCGCGAAAGAGGCGCAGGTCAATATCGTAAGCTGACCCGTATTGAGCGGGAGGAGAACCGAATGCGTTTCCCGCACGCATGCGCACCGATTCAACCTGCCTACGGAGCGTTGCGCGGCTGACGGAGCTTGGCGTCGAATGGGAACTCTTCGCCTGCTTGCGTGTTGATCAGCGGATCAACAAACGTGGGATACCCGATGCCAAAGGCCAATGGTTTCAGCAGGTTTGCAAGTACGGTGGCGGAATATTCCGGGCGCCCGGCGGTCTTTGTCCTCGCCCTTATATCGATAGCCGTATGGGGCCTCACAGGCCCGATCTTCGGTTTTTCCCAGACGTGGCAACTCGTCGTCAATACCGGCACGACGATCGTCACCTTCCTGATGGTCTTCGTCCTTCAGAACACGCAGAACCGGGACGGCCGGGCGCTGCAGGCGAAGCTCGACGAGCTCATTCTCACCAGCGCGGCTGAGAACAGTTATGTAGGCATCGAAAGGCTGGACGAAAAAGAGCTGAAACGCCTGGCCGAGATCCTCCAGCAGCACGCTCACGATGACGATGACGATGACGATGATCATACGCTTCGAGAAAAGGTCTCGAATGTTATCAGCCGGCGGCCGCCGGCCCGGAGCTAGGCGTCGGAACCAAAATCCGCCGCATCCGTTTGCCTGACGAATGGCGGGCAACCGCAGAACCCAATGCGGCAGCGAAGCGCCGCAGCGAGCGAGGAGGTGCCCTATGCATCTTGTTGGTACACAGGTTATCCCCGAACAGGGTGGAAAAGCCGGCTTTACGGTCGAGTTCGTCGGCGAAGGCGGTGAGATCGTCTCAGTCTCGATGCGCAGCGACGCGGCCGCAAACCTCAACCGGCTCAACGCCATCGAAAGGGCGCAAGCCGTCATGCGTGAGCTCGCGAGCGCCGATTGCAGCGCGATCGAGGAGTCCCGGGACACCTCGAAAATCCACCGCAGCGCACGCGGCGCGAAGGACACGGATGAAATGGAAAGGCAGCTCGACGAGGGCCTCGAGGACACATTCCCCGCCAGCGATCCGGTATCCGTCACGGTTTCCACCATCCCGACCGACCGCGCGAAGAACGGCAAGCCATGAACCAGTCGTCGCCCGTTGCCTTGATCACCGGTGCCGGATCCGGCATTGGCAGAGCCACCGCGCTTGCGCTTGCCGCAGACGGCGTGAAAGTCGGAGCGCTGGGGCGCACTCGCACGGAGGTGGAGGAACTTGCCGACGAGATCGTCGGTGCCGGCGGCCAAGCCATTGCGCTCGAGGCGGATGTCTCCGATGAGCTGCAGGTGCGCAATGCAGTCAGGGATCTTGTGCTCAAGTTCGGCCATTTAGATATCGTCGTCGCCAATGCCGGCATCAATGGCGTCTGGGCGCCGATCGACGACCTGAAGCCTTTCGAATGGGACGAGACGATCGCCGTCAATCTGCGCGGCACATTCCTGACCCTTCATCTGACGGTTCCCTACCTGAAACAGCGAGGGGGCGGCGCCATCGTGGTCGTTTCGTCGATCAATGGCACCCGGACCTTCACGACACCGGGCGCCACGGCCTACACTGCTACCAAGGCGGCACAGGTTGCGATCGTTCAGCAATTGGCGCTGGAGCTCGGTAAGCACCACATCCGGGTCAACGCCGTTTGCCCCGGTGAGATCGAGACGAACATCGGCGACAACACCAAGCTGCGCCACGAAGAGGAAACGGCAATTCCCGTCGAATGGCCGGAGGGGCAGGTGCCTATCACCGACGGGCAACCCGGGCGTAGCGAAGACGTGGCGGAGCTCATCCGTTTCCTCGTTTCCGAGCGGGCGCGCCACGTGACCGGAAGTCCCGTCTGGATCGACGGCGGCCAGGGCCTGCTACGGTAACCGCTCCCAGCGTCAAGTTCCTGCAATGATTTGAGCGTTTTACTTTTGGGGTGGAACAAAGACAGCTCTCTGTCTGCTGCGCTCCTATACGTTATATCGATCGGAGTTCCGTCGTGCCGACGCCTGTCACTTAACGAGTAAAAAAGCGCCGAGACGCGCTGCGGGCGGCCGGGTTGCGCCCCGTGCAAATATGGATTCCGGATAACCGCCGCCCAGGTTTTGCCGACGAGTGCCGGCGCCAGGCGGAGGCGGTCGCCTCGGCTGATGCTGCCGCCCGCGACCTGGATGCCTTCATTGACGTCGCTCTGTCCGTGATGCATGAAGCGTGGCGATCTCGTTACCATCGCCCTGCCGGTGGACTTCGGGAAGCCCCGGCCTGCCCTGATCATTCAGGCTGATTTGTTCGAGGACACCGGCACGGTGACTGTGCTGCTGGTGTCGGAAGCGTTGCTCGATGCCCCTCTGTTGTGGCCAACGGTACGACCGACGCCGGAGAGTGGGCTTGGTAACCGTCACAGATAATGATCGACAAGGCCATGTCGGTGAAACGAGAAAAACTCGGCCCGCCTTTCGGCCGGCTAGACGACGAAACGATGCTTTCCGTCGCTCGCTCGCCGCTTATTTGGTCTTGCCTGATATGCGTTTCCTTCGGGAGTGCGCTGTCAGAGCATTTCTTGCGAAAGAGCCATGGGGTTCGCGATCGTGACAAAGCGGGAATTCAACAAGCAAATCCGATCGGCATAGGGGGCGGCCGTTGTGACCGCGCCCCTGCCACACCACCCGGCATGCGGGTCCGCACCGGGCGGTTCGAAGAGTTGAGGTCAGGCGAGGCGGGGGATACGGAGGGCATCCATCCACCTGAGGGTTAGGACCGAATTGAGCAACATGCCGCTGTTGCGCCACCATCTGCGGCTGTTGACCGCGATCTGCCGTGCCACTTCGGGCTTGGCGCCCTTGGCAAGCAGGGCCTTGTAGGTGGTCTTGCCACGCTTCCAGTGCTTGAGCTGGATCGCGCGCACCCGGTGACGCATCCACTCCTCCAGCTCCTTGAAGAGCCTTGGAGTTTGTGCCAGCCGGAAGTAGGCTTTCCAACCCAGAACATAGACGCGCAGGCGCTCGGCCACTTCCGCCATGCTGCGCCCGCCCGAACGGCGGGTCAGTTGCCGGACGCGGCGCTTGAACGCCTTGAGCGGCTTGTCGGCCACCCGCCGCTTGACCGCGCCATCCCGGCCCCGCCAGAAGCTGAAGCCGAGGAACTTGCGGCCAAACACAGTGGTAACCGCGCTCTTGCCCTCGTTGATCGTCAGGTGCAGCCGTCCGTAAAGCCGCCGCAGAAGCGCCATGACCCGTTCGCCCGCCTTGCGACTGCCAACGTAAACGTTGCAGTCGTCCGCATAGCGCACGAAGCAATGGCCCCGGCGTTCCAGTTCCTTATCCACCTCATCGAGCAGCACATTGGCCGGAAGCGGCGACAGCGGCCCGCCTTGCGGCGTGCCCATCACCCGCTCCTGGACCACGCCATGGTCCATGATGCCGCTGTTCAGATAGGCCCGGATCCGGCGGATAACCCGCTTGTCCGATATCCGTTTGCTGAGGCGGTCGATCAGGATGTCGTGGTTGACCCGGTCGAAGAACTTCTCAGGTCGACGTCCACGACAATCCGCCGGCCCGACTGCACAAGGGATTGCGCCGCAAGCACGGCCCCATGCGCACTACGGCCCGGCCGGAAGCCGTGGCTGTGCTCGCTGGAAGTGGGATCAAGGAGCGGCTGCAGCACTTGCAGCAGCGCCTGCTGGATCAAGCGATCCGTCACCGTCGGGATGCCGAGCTCGCGCTCGCCCCCATCCGGTTTCGGGATCGTCACCCGTCGCACCGGCATCGGCCGGTACGTTCCCGCCAGAACCCGTTCGCGGATGCCAGGCCACGCCGTGCGCAGATGAGCCGCGGTCGCCTCGATGGACAGACCGTCCGCACCAGCCGCGCCCTTGTTGGCCTTCACCCGTTTCCAAGCTCTTTGCAGGTTCTCGCGCGCCAGGGCCGCTTCCAGCAGCCCCGGCCCTGTGCTGCGCGTCACAGCGCGGGCAGGTCGCTTCATCGCTGCCCGGTTCAGACAGGGCTTCACCCTGTCTCCCCCCGGACCGCCCCGCTCTCGCGGGCATCTGATGCCTGGCTTCCTGCATCGCTATGCCTCAAGCACTCCTCTTCGTTCGGTCCTTCGCCGCGGATACGGCTACTACGACCTCTGCTGACTTCTCGCTCCGGCTCGACACCGTCGCCCTTTCAGGCGCAAGGCGAGATCTCCCCGGGTAAGAACGCATTCCTTCACCGCACCACCGCCGGATCTACGCCGCCGCCCCTTGGTCACGAGAGCTTCGCGGTTCATGGCCCGCTCGCCCTGGTCGGCACCGCCTCATATCCGGTTCTTGTTCATCGGCACGCGGTTTACGCTCCACGCTTCCTCCCCACGCTCGGTCACCCTCACGCAGTTGCGCTTCACTTCACTCGCTGTGACCAGCTCGTGGCGGGACTTCCACCCGCAGGAATGCGCCCATGCCGGGCGCACCACAGGAAAAGGCCCCGCCCGGGGTGGCGGGGCCTACTATTTTGTTCGTTATTATTGAGGAGCGCGTGGATCCGTAGGGGCTTTGCGGAGAGGGAACTTGTTCCACGCGATCCGACTGTCAAACCGTGCAGCGATGCGTTTGTTCCCTTAGATCACGATGTTTTTAGGTCGGGGCGACCTAAAAACATGAACGTGATCGATTCCAAGAAGTTGAGACGCGGGATCCGGGCGGAAAACCGCACACACTTTTCCTCTTCCCGCTCTAGCACCGGATAAAGTTGTTGCGCCCGGATTTTTCCCGGACAATACCGCCGAAGAGGGGCAAGCGATCGCGGCGAATGAATCGTTAACCATCTAGCCGATAGAGGTGGCTGGTGATGAACGTAAGGTGATTCGATGGCAGTTGAGTTTGGTGAACGAACCGTGGTCCGGGGCGGCGAAGTAGTCGCGTTTCCTCTGGCGGCACGCGCCAGCGATGTCGACCGCTGCGCGCGTGAACTCGACCGGATACATGGGGCCGCTGCAGTCCGCTACTGGAAAAGCGAATGCCGGAAGCTCGCCGAGCAGCTTTCCGCACTGGGTCTTCGGGAGGACGAGATCCGAAACGAGGTCCTCGCGTTCCAGGCGGAAGTCCAGATCGCTATCGCCGGACGCTATCAGGAGCCGCCGGCCCGGAACCGCTCCGATAGCCGCCCATGATCCTTTGATCATTCAGCAGTCTTTGTAACGCGGACCTGATCGATCACCCGGTCCAGCTGTGTACGCTGAACTGCGCTTCCTCGGCGGCCTTAATGAAGGCGGTGCGTGCGACATCGGGCTCGTCATCCCCGTCGATCACCCGCTCGCAGGCCGCGAAGGCATCGCGCTTTGCTTCTCCGTCGGCAATCGGCCAGTGATTTTTGAGGCAAAGAAAAGCGTCACGGGTGCTTTGTACCCGGAGGACACGGTTTTCACCTGCCTCCAGAATCACCGCTTCGCTCCAGAGACGATCCTGCGTCAGCATGTCGACATTCCTTCAAGCTGGGTATCGACGGGGGCAGGCCGGTTGATCCCCTCGAGAACGAGACCGCCTAGTTCCGGATTGGCCCGGCTGATGTCCCCAAGAGCCACGATGCCGGCCGCGTGTCGCTTCCCGTTGACGACGACGAGACGTCGGATTCGCAGGTTGTGCATCTTCTGGGCGGCAAGCAGGAGGCTGTCGTCCTCCTCGCAGGATTCGGCGGCGACCGTCATGAACTCGAACACGGCCGTCGAACTGGACAGCCCTTGTGCGACCACGGAGGTGACTATGTCCCGATCCGTGACGATCCCGAGGATCGTTCCGACACCCGGCGTTTCCACAGGCACCGCGCCAACCCCTGTCTCAGCCATTAGCCGGGCGACGGATTGCGCCGTATCGGTGGGCGAAACGGTGAAAACCTGTCGAGACATTACATCCCGAACACGGATCATCTTGTCTTCATAGCCGGCCATCGATGAGACTCCTCCCATTGATCGAGGCCGGAACTGCCACTTCATCTGCCGTCGACTTCTTGAGAGTGAGGTCGACCCGGTAAGGGACAATAACCTGAGGTTGCCAGGTATTCCGCCCAGATTTCTTCGGATTTGGATTTTCAGGCGGCCGGGCAAATTTCGGACGCTTCTGTTTCAGTCGAACGCGCACGATACGCTCCCTTCTCTTGCGTGGACATGCGGGGGCTGAAAACGCAGCCTTTCGGTTAACGCACGAAGGTAGAAGGGGTTCCGGTCTAATCGCCCGGGCGGCCGTCTCAGAGCGGCTCAGGATCCAGATCCGTCCGGGCCCTCGCATCCTGCAGGATGGAAGCGATTTCCGTCGTCATCGCGTTCTGCCTGGCAAAGGCTTCCGAGGGTACGACGCCGGGATCTTCCTCATGGTCCTGAACGATCGGGACATCTTCCAGGGCACGGTTGATCTCCGCCCAGACGTCCTTGTGGCGGTAAAGCGCGGATAGAACGGCAACAAGGATTTCTCTTTGCGCCGCCAGCCGAAACTCGATTCTTTGATTTTCCATGGTGCCCCCAGAGGCTTGCGTGGCGGCGCCAACCGCCACGCTCGTGATTCAGGGGATAGGAACCGCACGAAGCAGACTTGCGCATGCATGCTGCGCACCTACAGCGCCGCGTCTCCGTCAGACGCGCAAAGCTACTGCAAGACTTCCACGACCGTGTGCGTCTTCGGATTTACGACAACGCGCTTATCGTTGACGATGGCATAGGCAAAATCGGGCTGGTCCGGAATCGTGTGAATCTCCACCGTTTCGGGAATCGGTTGCCCGACCACGATCTCACCTTCGTAGGCGATCGAAGGCGTGTTCTGCTCCATTACATAGGTTCTTACTTCGCCCGGCAGGACGACCGTCGTCTGCGCGACGGCCGATGAGCCGATCAAAAGCAGGGCAGCAGTCATAGAGGCAATTCTCTTCATGGCGTTCTCCTTCCACTCAACTGGATGTCCCTAGACCACTCAAACTGGTGACGTCGCTTTTGGTTCCCGTGGGCGGGCGGCGGAGTTGCCGGCATATCTCCGCGTGAATGGCCGTATGATCAGGTGCCGGATTGATGCGCGCCCGGAAATATCCCCAGAGCCTCAGGAACCAAAGGGCCGGAAAGGCATTTCCTAACGTCACCTGGAGAAATCATCATAGGCAGAAGGGCAATATTCGACATGCCTGCTATCGGCGGTCACGCATCGCGACAATCACCGTTGCTTGAGGAGCAAGTCGTCGATCTGATTCCCGCTCTGCGGGCGTTCGCGCGTACGTTCACGTCAGCGTCGTTCGAGGCCGACGACCTCGTGCAGGAGACATTGCTCCGGGCGCTGAGAAGCATCGAGCAGTTCGAGCCCGGCACGAGTCTCAAGTCCTGGCTGTTCACGATCATGCGCAATGCGTTTCGCACGCAGTACAAGATTCGCACGCGGGAAAGCCCGGGGAGCACCAATTGCGCCGAATTGCCGATTCCAACCGCGCCGTCGCAGGAGTGGTCCGTCCTCAACGGCGAGCTACGCAGCGCGCTTGGGGCTCTTTCACCGGAGCACCGCGAAGTCCTCGTGCTCGTTGCCGGGTTCGGAATGAGCTATAAGGAAGCCGCTGACATATGCGACTGCGCGATCGGTACGATCAAGAGCCGGCTCAGCCGGGCACGCGACGAACTGACGGCGCAAATGCACGGAAATCCGCTGAACTGAGCGGACGGGCGGCTCTGTGCTGGCAAACCGGCTTCCGGTTAGCGCTTCCGATCGTCAAGGGCCTTTTGCAACTCCCGCGCCAGTTCGAGAAGTCGCTCCGGGACCGCTTCCGTGCGCATCTTCTGGACGAGCAGTGCAATCCGCTCGTCAACGGCTTTTTCCGCGTCCGCATCCGCGGAAGCCCTGCTATCGTCCATTCGCCCGTCCTTAATCACGACCCGGATCCTGCTACAGAATATTGTTCCCGCTTACCGCTGTAAATCATCAAAACGGCGGGCGTGAAAGGGCTACAGCCATGGTGAGCTGAAACATTCTTCCGACCGTGAGGGTAAACCGGAAACTTTATACCTCGGCCCGAATACCGTTTACCGACGCGTTCCGCAAGCGCACCGCGCTTTCAGCATGCGCGGTTACTTGTCCGAGACGTGTTCCTTCTTTCCCTTGCGCTTGGTCGAGGCCATTTCCTCGAGTTCCTTCTCGGTCATGGACTCTTCCATGCCCTTAGAGGCGCCCTTGAGTTCGCTCTTCTTCTTCTCGCCTCGTTTGGCGGCAAGGGCCGCGCCGGCGGCCTTCTGCTGCGCCTTCGACTTTGCAGGCATGGCTCCTTTCTCCTTTCGGTGCATGGCACTCACCGCAATGCACGGAACCAGTTCGCTCCCGCACCGCGCGTCGCTGCCGGAACCGGCGAGACTCGATTATGTTCCGCCGTTCGAGCGAGCTTTACGGTTCTGGTCGGCGGAAACAATGACGGAAGCTCGGGGGCACATGGCGGGACGGGAACGAAGGCGCTTCCGTCCCGATTTCCTCTATTCGTTGTCGATCTCCAGTTTCTTGCTGAAGACCAGCGCGAGGATCGTGCAAAGGGCGCCGGAGAGAAGATAGTAGCCCGCGAAGGCGAGCCCGAAGCGGCTGGTCAGCCCTAGTGCCACCAGCGGCGCAAAGCCTGCGCCGATCAGCCAGGACAGGTCCGAGGTGAGCGCCGCCCCCGTATAGCGGTAGGCCTTGCCGAAGCGCGACGCAACGGCTCCGGCGGCCTGGCCGAAGGAGAGGCCTAGGATCGTGAAGCCGACGATCACGAAGACATCGCGACCGGTGGCGCCAGCCTGGAGCAGCACCGGGGCGACGAAGCTGAAGATCGCGATCAGGACCGCGCAAATTCCGAGGTGATTGCGCCGGCCGATACGATCGGCAATCAGCCCGGAAGCGATGATGGCGAGGATGCCGCAGACCGCGCCGAGGAACTGCACCATCAGGAACGAACTTGCGCCATGATCCGTGTAGATTTCCACCCAGCTGAGCGGAAACACGGTCACCAGATGGAAGAGAGCGAAGCTTGCAAGCGGGACGAAGGCGCCGACGAGGACGTTGCCTCCATTTACCCTGAGCACTTCCGTGACCCGGGCCGCCTGAAGTTCGTGCAGGTCGAGCAGCGTTCCGAATTCCTTGGTCATGACGAGCCGCAGGCGCGTGAACAGCGCGACGACGTTGATCGCAAAGGCTACGAAGAACGGGTAGCGCCAACCCCAGGCGAGAAAGTCCGCTTCCGAAATCGACACGAGAAAATAGGCGAAGAGGGCGCTGGCGAGCATGAAGCCGAGGGGCGCGCCCAGCTGCGGAATCATCGCGTACCAGCCGCGATGGTGCTGCGGCGCGTTCAGAGCGAGAAGCGAGGCGAGCCCGTCCCAGGCGCCGCCAAGCGCAAAACCCTGACCGAGACGAAAGACGGCAAGGAGCACGATGGACCAGGCGCCGAGCGTCGCATAGCCCGGCAGGAAGGCAATCGAGGCCGTCGAGCCTCCGAGAAGGAAAAGTGCGATCGTCAGCTTGACGCCTCGGCCGTAAGTCCGGTCGATGGCCATGAAGACCAGCGAACCGACCAGTCTTGCAACGAAGGCGAGCGAAAAAATGGCGAAGGAGTAGAGCGTCGCCGTCAGCCGATCGGGGGCGAAAGGAAAGAAGAGCTGCGGAAAGACGACCACCGAGGCTATGCCATAGACGAAGAAGTCGAAGAATTCCGCTGCCCGGCCGATGACGACGCCGATGGCGATATTGCCGGCGGATACGGGCGTGTCGTCGTGAATGCGCCGCGCGTCGCGCTCCATCGAAGAGGACGACGGTCCCAGGGACTGTTGCATTGCACTGCTCATCAAACGCCTCCCGCGCTCGCACGGGGGCTAAGAACATGCGGTGTTCCGCCGCACCCGCTCGTACTCTCAAGATGAGAGCGCAAGGCTCCCTTGGAGGGATCTTGACCAATCAACCGTTCATATCAAGGGGAGAAACGCGAAATAATGCGTTTCACGTCCTCACTGTCTGCAAGCGGCGGAAGATGCTGCGTCGCAAAACGACTGCGGCGGATTGCTGCAGTGCGACCATCGACCTCATACCTTTCCCATCCACTCTACTTTAGTCGCAGGGCCGTCGAAACAAAATAGAGCTCCGAGCCGTGCCAGAACTGTTGAAGTTTTCCCGCCGCCTCGCCGTTTTGCCGCTTTTCCTCGTGATGGCGGGATGCGACATGGTGGTGATGTCGCCATCCGGCGATATCGCTGCGCAGCAACGCGATCTGATCGTCATATCGACGATCCTCATGCTGCTGATCATCGTCCCGGTCGTTTTCCTGACGCTTTTCTTCGCTTGGCGGTATCGGCGGTCCAACACGAGCGCCACCTACGATCCGGAGTGGCACCACTCGACGGCGCTCGAGGTGGTGATCTGGTCGGCACCGCTTGCGATCATCATCGCGCTCGGGGCGATTACCTGGATCAGCACGCACAAGCTCGACCCCTATCGACCGCTCGACCGGCTGGATGCGGAAAGGGCGATCCCCGCGGATGCCAGACCGCTCACCGTCGAGGTCGTGGCGCTCGACTGGAAATGGCTGTTCTTCTATCCCGACCTCGGGGTCGCGGCCGTCAACGAGCTCGCAGCGCCCGTCGACGTTCCGATCCATTTCAAGATCACCGCCTCCTCGGTGATGAACTCCTTCTATATTCCGGCCCTTGCCGGCCAGATCTATGCGATGCCGGGCATGGAAACAAAGCTCCACGCGGTGATCAACAAGCCGGGCGAATATGAAGGCTTCTCGGCCAATTACAGCGGCGACGGCTTTTCCCACATGCGCTTCAAGTTCCACGGGCTCGACCGGCAGGGCTTCGACGATTGGGTCGCGCGGGTGAAGGCGCAGGGAACCGCGCTCAACCGCGACGCCTATCTGAAGCTCGAAAAGCCGAGCGAAAGGGAGCCGGTCCGCTATTACGCCGCGGTCGAGGACGGCTTGTATCGGGCAATCCTCAATCTATGCGTCACACCCGGCAAGATGTGCATGGAGGAGATGATGCACATCGACATGATGGGGGGCGCCGGCAAGGAGAGCGCCGAGAACCGGGAAAAGCTGGAATACGACAACAGGCATTCCCTGGCGGAAGGAGCACCGGCCGCAACGCACCCGGCGACGGGCACACCCGCGCGCAGCCAGCAGGAGCCGCAGGGCACTGGCGCCGAGGAGCCGATGCAGCACGATATGCCCATGGGAGGACACGAGGGACACTCGATGCCGGGCATGAACCATCAGAGCGATCCGGCACCGCCGCAGCTCAACCATTGAACACGGCGCGTTGCGCCAACGATTGAACAGGTTTCCGATGTTCTCCGATCCAGATTTTCTGAAGCTCATCTTCGGCCGGCTTACCCTCGACGCGATCCCTTATCACGAGCCGATCCTCGTCGTGACCTTTCTCGCCGTCGCGCTCGGCGGCATCGCGCTGATCGGCCTCATCACCTATTACCGCTTCTGGGGGACGCTCTGGCGCGACTGGCTGACGAGCGTCGACCACAAGAAGATCGGCATCATGTACATCATTCTCGCGCTGGTGATGCTGCTGCGCGGATTTTCCGACGCGATCATGATGCGGCTGCAGCAGGCGATGGCCTTCGGCGGCTCGGAAGGCTACCTGCCGCCGCATCACTACGACCAGGTCTTCACCGCACACGGCGTGATCATGATCTTCTTCATGGCGATGCCCTTCGTGACGGGGCTGATGAACTTCGTCGTGCCGCTGCAGATCGGCGCGCGCGACGTCTCCTTCCCCTTCCTCAACAATTTCAGCTTCTGGATGACGACGGCCGGCGCGATCATCATCATGCTGTCGCTCTTCGTCGGCGAGTTCGCGCGGACCGGATGGCTTGCCTATCCGCCGCTGTCGGGCGCGGACTACAGCCCCGGCGTCGGGGTCGACTATTACATCTGGGGCCTGCAGATCGCCGGCATCGGAACGACGCTGTCGGGGATAAACCTCATCGCCACCATCGTGAAGATGCGCGCCCCCGGCATGACGATGATGAAGATGCCGGTCTTCACCTGGACGTCGCTCTGCACCAATGTGCTGATCGTCGCCACCTTCCCGGTGCTGACCGCGACGCTGGCGCTGCTTACGCTCGACCGCTATGCCGGCACGAACTTCTTCACCAACGACCTCGGCGGCAATCCGATGATGTATGTCAACCTCATCTGGATCTGGGGCCATCCGGAGGTCTACATCCTCATCCTGCCGGCCTTCGGCATTTTCTCGGAAGTCGTCGCGACCTTCTGCGGCAAGCGGCTCTTCGGCTATGCCTCGATGGTCTATGCCACGGTCGTCATCACCATCCTCTCCTACATCGTCTGGCTGCACCACTTCTTCACCATGGGCTCGGGTGCGAGCGTCAACGCCTTCTTCGGCATCACGACGATGATCATCTCGATCCCGACCGGAGCGAAGATGTTCAACTGGCTCTTCACCATGTATCGCGGCCGCATCCGCTACGAGGTGCCTATGCTGTGGACCATCGGTTTCATGGTGACCTTCGTCCTCGGCGGCATGACCGGCGTCTTGCTTGCCGTTCCGCCGGCCGATTTCGTCCTGCACAATTCGCTGTTCCTCATCGCCCACTTCCACAATGTCATCATCGGCGGCGTCGTCTTCGGGCTGATGGCAGGCGTCGTCTACTGGTTCCCGAAGGCCTTCGGATTCAGGCTCGATCCGTTCTGGGGCAAGATGTCCTTCTGGTTCTGGCTGACCGGCTTCTACTTCGCCTTCATGCCGCTCTACGTGCTCGGGCTCATGGGGGTCACGCGCCGCGTCAGCCAGTTCGAGGATCCCTCGCTGCAGATCTGGTTCGTCATCGCGGCCTTCGGCGCCTTCCTGATCGCGCTCGGCATCCTGTCGATGCTGATCCAGCTCGTCGTCAGCTTCGTGAGGCGCGAAGAGCTGCGCGACACGACCGGCGACCCCTGGGACGGGCGCACGCTCGAATGGTCGACCGCCTCGCCACCACCGGATTACAACTTCGCCTTCACCCCGCTCGTCCACGATCAGGACTCCTGGTGGGATATGAAAAAGCGCGGCCACAGCCGGCCGCTTGTAGGCTTTAAGCCGATCCACATGCCGAAGAACACCGGCACAGGCGTCATCCTCGGAGCGATCAGCGTCGTCTTCGCCTTCGCCATGGTCTGGTACATGTGGTGGCTGGTGATCCTCTCCTTCGTCGCCATGGCGGCGATCGCCATCGGCCACACCTTCAATTATGACCGCGACTTCCACATTCCCGCAAACGTCGTCGCCGACACAGAGGGCAAGCGGACCGAAGCGCTTGCCGCCGAGGTGCAAGCATGACCGAGTTCCATACCGAACGCGCGCTCGATGAGGGACAGGCGCCGGCCTTCTACCTGACGGAGGAGCATCACCCCGAAGGGAGCACGATGCTCGGCTTCTGGCTCTATCTGATGAGCGACTGCCTGATCTTCGCGGTTCTCTTCGCCACCCATGCGGTTCTCGGCCGCAACTATGCCGCCGGCCCCTCGCCCGCCGATCTCTTCGACCTGCCGCTCGTCGCGGTGAACACGTCGATGCTGCTTTTCTCCTCGATCACCTACGGCTTCGCCATGCTGGCGATGGAACGTTACGAGAAAAAAGCGACGCTCACCTGGATGGCCGTCACCGCGCTCTTCGGCATCGCCTTCGTCGGGCTCGAGTTCTACGAGTTCGCGCATCTGCTCCATGAGGGCGCCGGACCGCAGCGTAGCGCCTTCCTGTCGTCTTTCTTCACGCTCGTCGGCACGCACGGCCTGCACGTGACCGCCGGCATCGTCTGGATGTTCGTGCTCATGGCGCAAGTCGCAAAGCGCGGACTGATCCCGGAAAACAAGCGCCGCCTCATGTGCCTTTCGATGTTCTGGCACTTCCTCGACGTCGTCTGGATCGGCGTCTTTTCCTTCGTCTATCTGATGGGAGTTCTCGGATGAGTACGCACGCACCTTCGCACGAGGACGCTTTCGAGGCCCATCACGGCCACAGCCATGGTCACGACGCGGGACACGGAACGCTGAAGAGTTACGCGACCGGCTTCGTCCTCTCCGTCATCCTGACCGCGATCCCCTTCTGGCTGGTGATGGCCGACATTCTCGACAGCGCCGTCCTCACCGCCGCGATCATCATGGCCCTCGGCGCCGTCCAGATCGTCGTCCACATGATCTTCTTCCTGCACATGAACACCCGTTCCGAGGGCGGCTGGACGATGATGGCGTTGATCTTCACGATCCTTCTCGTCGCCATCGCGCTTTCCGGCTCGCTCTGGGTCATGCATCATCTGAACACGAACATGATGCCGATGAGCCCGGAAATGATGAAGAACATGCCGTGAATCGGGACTTCGCCCCTCTCCTCGGGTTTAACCCGAGGACTAACCCTCTCCCCGCATGCAGGGAGAAGGTGGCGGCAGCCGGATGAGGGGGCGCAAGCCTCGATCATATTGGTTCCGCTTCGAAGCAAGAACGTCATGAGCGACACCGAACTCACCTCCAGCCCGCACTCCCGGCTCTCGCTTGCGATCCTCAGCATCCTCGGCCTCCTGCTCATCGCGGCTTTTGCTGCGCTCGGCACGTGGCAGCTCAAGCGCCTCTCCTGGAAGCTCGACCTGATCGCCCGGGTCGAGGAGCGCGTCCACGCGGCACCCATGCCTGTGCCGCCCCGCAACGACTGGCCGAACGTCAACGCCGCGCGAGACGAATACCGGCACGTCGCTCTCCAGGGCCGCTTCCTCAACGATAAGGAAACGCTGGTCTATGCCGCAACCGAACGCGGCGCCGGCTATTGGGTTGTGACGCCCCTTGCAGCTGCCGATGGGACGACGGTGCTCGTGAACCGCGGCTTCGTACCGACGGAGAGGCGTGAGGCATCGACGCGGCGGGAAGGCCAGATCGAGGGCGAAGCGAAGGTCACCGGCCTCATGCGCATGGACGAGCCTGACGGCTCGCTCCTGCAGTCGAACAGGCCCGGGGAAAACCGTTGGTATTCGCGCGACGTGGGTGCGATCGCTGCGGCGCGTGGCCTCTCCGAGGTCGCGCCCTACTTCGTCGACGCGGATGCCAGCCCGAATCGCGGCGGGCTCCCCGTCGGCGGACTGACGCGCGTCGTCTTTCCCAACAATCACCTCGTTTATGCCGTCACCTGGTACGGTCTCGCGGCCATGACGGTGGGTATGCTGGTGATTTTGTGGAGGTCGGCGAGGAGATCGGTCCCGGCGCGGCGTAACGGCCGCGCCGGCGAAGACATCAATTCGCGGAGTTGAGGGTCATCGACGTGCCCGCGGCCGCGACGTTGAGACCGAGCTGGCCGGTGACGCTGACCGTCTGGAGGTGGATCGAGCCGGAGGTGCCGCCGACGAGGACATTGGCGCCCACACCCGCACCGAGCGTCGCCTCGGCGCTCGCGCCCTTATAGATACCGCTCAGAGAACCATGGTGGTAGCCTGCCGTCGGCGCGAACACGGCCCAGATCAACCGGCTGCGCATCGTGAAACCCACGTCGATCCCGAGTTTGCGAATTTCACCCGTGTAGCGATCCTCGATCACATCGCCGCCCAGCGACCGGAAGGCGCACTCGACCTCTTTGGACGAACCGAGCACGTAGCCGGCGCCGCCGCCGATGTCGCATTCCAGATAGCCGATCTTCACACCGCCGCGCGCGTCCTGCATCGCCGGCGGCGGCGCCGGCTCCTGATAGGTCAGATCGGCCGCATTGGCGCCCGCGGCGGCAAACGCGATCGTGACCGCGGAAAACGCCATGGCGAGAGTCTTCTTCATGCATCTTCTCCTTTTCGGCTCATCATCGGCAGAAACCCCGGCCGATCGTCCGAAACAAATTCAGTAATGTCAGCTGCACGGAAAGATTTCGTGCCGCTATGCCTGCCACTCAGGCGGGCTCACGTTTTCGTTGCATTGAGACAATTCGGAGGCAGGCTCGACAACATCTTGCTTTTGCGCAGAAGTGTTGCCTTTCGGCCAAAGCCTCAAGCGCGCCGCCTCGAACGGATCTGCCACGCGCATCAGCCGCCGTTCACGAGATTGAGGATGAGCTGGTGAACATTGCCGCCGTCGCTGAGCTCGGCCTTGTCGAAGTCGCGGCTCTTCTGTCTTTGCGCGCGGGAGATTTCGCCGAGCCGCTTCGTCATTTCGGATTTGATCTTGCGGCATTGGGGATCGTCGGCAACGGTGAGGCCCACGGTGGCGGCCTCGATGGCGCTCACCATCTCCTTGATGAAGTCGCCATGGACCAGTTCATGCTTTTTCACGCCGGCGATGAAGGTCTGCCAGTGCGTCTCGATCCCGGCCGGCAGCTTTCCGGCAAGCTCCGGCAGCGTATACGTGATGGTGAGCTTCGGCAGCGCCGACGCGAGCACGCAGGCCCCGTCTCGCTCCTCGTATTTCCGCCTCCAGGTGAGTTTGAAGCTCGTATGGGCGATCGCGCGCCCGAGGCCGCCCACCTGCGGTCCTCGTTCGCCGATGGAAGCGTAGAGCTCCGGTCCGGACTGCCCGGTGATCGCGTAGGTCTTGATCTTTTCGACCGCCTGCCATTCCGCCCGGGCAGCCGCCGGCGTCATGAGAACACAGGCCAACAGAAAACAAGTTCGACGGCCCGCCAAGCCAACCCCCACGAAAACCTTCATTGAATGCGGGCGCAACCTAACGGGGATGGGCACGGCTTTCAATCGTCCCGATCTGCCCCTACGCGGCTGCTGCCGGTCAGACGCTGCTCAACAGGAGGCTGGTCTCGCTGTTGGCGACGCCGTCGATCATCCGCACCTCGCGCAGGATCCGGTCGAATTCGGAGAGATTGGCCGCCCGTATGTTGGCGACCAGATCCCAGTTGCCGTTGGTGGTGTGCAGCGTAAAGATCTCGGGCATGCCGCGCAGTTTGCGAACCACCTGCGTCGTGGACTTCCCCACAACCTCGATCATCATCACCGCATGAACCGTGTTGACGTCGTAGTCTTCCCTGACGCGCACCGTGAACCCGAGAAGCGTCCCGGTCTCGAGCAGGCGGTCCAGGCGATTTTGCACAGTGCCGCGCGCCACGCCCAGCGCGTCGGAAAGTTTGGAAAGCGATGCCCGCCCATCAGCGCGCAGATGCGCAATGATCCGGCGGTCCAGATCATCCGGGGTGTATTTTGCAACTGCTGAATCGCCAACTCCTGTTCTGCTCATATTGCACAATCCGACTGGAAAAATTGCTCAGTTCGGTGCCGAAAATAGCACATCTTTGCGCTTTCGACCAGCGCGCTCAATCGCTACCCTGTCCTGGAATACAGCAAGCCGCCAAGAGGAACCTCCATGTTCTCCCCGCTCCCTTCAGCCAAGGCCATGGTGCCCTTCGTCAGCGTCGACAACATGATGCGCCTCGTTCATCACCTGGGCATCGAGACGGTTCTGGCAGAGCTCACGGACACCATCGAGGCGGATTTCCGCCGCTGGGAGAGCTTCGACAAGACCCCGCGCGTTGCCAGCCATTCGCGCGACGGCGTCATCGAACTGATGCCGACCTCCGACGGCAGGGTCTACAGCTTCAAATATGTCAACGGCCACCCGAAGAACACCGCCGAGGGGCTGCAGACGGTGACCGCCTTCGGGCTGCTCGCCGAGGTTTCGACAGGCTATCCCGCGCTGCTTACCGAGATGACGATACTGACGGCGCTCAGAACCGCCGCAACCTCGGCGATGGCCGCACGGCACCTGGCACCGAAGGGTGCGCGCACGATGGCGATGATCGGCAACGGCGCCCAGGCCGAGTTCCAGGCGCTGGCGATGAAGGCCGTCTGCGGCATCGACACCATCCGGCTCTACGATATCGACCTTCGGGCAACGGAGAAGGCCGCCCGCAACCTCGACGGTTCCGGCCTCAAGATCCTGTCTTGCAGGTCCGCCCAGGAAGCGATCGAAGGCGCCGAGATCGTTACCACCTGTACGGCCGACAAGCAGTTCGCCACGATCCTCACCGACAACATGGTCGGCGCCGGGGTCCACATCAACGCAATCGGCGGCGATTGCCCCGGCAAAACGGAATTGCATCGCGATATCCTGAAGCGCTCGGACGTCTTCGTCGAATACCCGCCACAGACCCGCATCGAGGGTGAGATCCAGCAAATGGCGCCGGACTTTCCGGTCACCGAACTCTGGAAGGTCGTCACCGGCGAGGCGCAGGGCCGCCGCGATGCCCGCCAGATCACCCTCTTCGACAGCGTCGGCTTCGCCATCGAGGATTTCTCGGCGCTCCGCTACGTGCGAGCCCGCCTTCCCGGCACGGATTTCTACCAGAATCTCGACATGATCGCCGATCCCGACGATCCGCGCGACCTGTTCGGCATGTTGCTCAGGGCAAAAGAGAACGAAGAAACGATCTGAGCGCTTCCAGGAAGGGTTTTCCGTCCGGCCCGCCTCACCGCCCCTGCAGACGCGATATCGCCTTACGGGCATCTCCAACGAGGTGATGGCCGGGATGACGGCGGATGAAGCGTTCGTAGGCTTGCACGGTATTTTCCGCCCGTACTGCCTCGAATTCCGATCTCACGGCCCGCTCATAGTCGGGTGGCTTTTGCATTTCCGCTCCGCTTGGCTTCATCGCGCCTTGCGCGGCAGGCGAAGACATTGCCAAAAATCCCAGGGCAAGCAACTGCACCGCTTTGCGAAATGTCACTGACCGCTCCAATCCTATCGATCTGGTTACATTAACAGTAGCCAGTGTCGGCGATAATTGCTAATCAGTCGACACAACAATAGCGGGAATCCTGAATGAGCGGCACCGGTAAGTCCCTTAAGTTCGCCAAAGCAACTGGAAACAACGTTGTCGATTCGCTGCTGACGAGAGTTGCCTGGGCCGGAACGATTACCTATTCGTTTCCGACTTTGGCCAAAAGCTACGCCTACGGATTTGAAAAGTACTTCGGCTTTACCTCGGTATCGGCGGCACAGAAAAATGCGGCCCTGTTCGCCATGGAGCAATCCTTCGGCCCGGCGGCCAATGACGGCTTTTCCGTCGAGGGCTTCACCAATGCCAGCTTCGCGCCGGGAAGTGCCGGCACCGCGACAATCCGCTTTGCGCAGACGGCGCTGGCGGAGACCTCCTATGCCTACCTTCCTGCGCTTCATGCGGCAGCAGGAGACATTTGGTTCGGCACAGCCTATGCCGGCACGGCGGACGACTATCGCAAGCCGGTCGCCGGGAACTATGCATGGCACACGCACCTGCACGAACTCGGTCATGCGCTCGGGCTGAAGCACGGCCACGAGTCGGACGTCTACGGTGCCACACCGGCTCAGTACGATTCCATCGAATATTCCGTCCTGTCCTATAGGGCATATGTCGGTGCCGACACCGGCGGGAGTTATTCCTACGAGCAGTTCGGTGCACCGCAGACCTTCATGATGGGCGACATTGCCGCGCTGCAGGAGATGTACGGTGCCGACTTCACGACCAATAGCGGCAACACGGTCTACAAGTGGACGCCCGGCAGCGGCGCCACTTTCGTCAATGGAGCCGTCGGAATCTCGCCGGGCGCCAACCGCATCTTCGCAACCATATGGGACGGCGGCGGCAAGGACACCTACGATCTGACGGCCTATACGACCGCTCTCAAGGTCGATCTCAGGCCCGGCAAGGCTTCGACCTTCAGCATCGACCAACTCGCCTGGCTCGACGGCGGCCCGAACGGCGGCTTTGCCGCCGGAAACGTCTTCAATGCGCTGCTCTACCGTGGCGACACGCGCTCTCTGATCGAAAACGTCAAGGGCGGCTCGGCCGGCGACGCGATCACCGGCAATCAAGCCACCAATGTGCTGTGGGGTTATGCTGGCAACGACACGCTGAACGGCGATACGGGCAATGACGTGCTCTACGGCGGCTCCGGTTCCGACAGGCTCTACGGCGGAAAGGGCAACGACCAGATCTTCGGTGAGACCGGCAACGACCTGATTTACGCGGGCGCGGGGGCGGACCGTTTGAACGGGGGCAGTGGAACCGACAGCTTCGTGTTCAAGGCGCTCTGGGATTCGACCGCCGCAGCATCCGGACGCGACACTATCTTTGATTTTACGCCGAAATCCGACCGGATCGATCTTTCCGCGATCGATGCCAACACGTCGATCGCCGGCGATCAGGCGTTTCTCTTCGCCGGTACTGCCGCCTTCGGCGGCAAGAAGGGCGAGTTGCGTTAGGTCCGGGATGTCTCCGACACCTACATCTACGGCGACAGGAAAGCGGACCTCGCCATACATCTGGATGACGCCGTCACGCTGCAGAAGGGCTACTTCGTCCTGTAGACCGCGCCGATTTGAGGTCGGATCGACCTCAAATCGTGAGCGCGCCTGCAACCGGCTCCGATGAACTGCGGAAGCGTCCTACATGACTGATTTGCGGACACAATCTCCTTTCCAATTCGCCACCGTGCGGCTAGCATGAAAAACAGGAGCAATTTGAAGTTGCGCCGCTTGAATTGCGGCGTGACTTGAATCGAGGAAAGTGCTGAGATCCCACTCGGTCGATGCGGGTCCCACACAAGCCGTTCAGGGGAGCATTGCATGCGCGTTTCGAGAGTTCTGGCTGCGGCTCTTTCATGCGGGCTGCTCACGACCATCGGCATCGTCGCGGGAAACGCTTATGCACAGCAGCCCCCTCCAGCCGTCACCGTGGCGCCGGCCGCGATCATGGACCTGCGCGAAAGCGTGGATCTGACGGGCAAGGTCGTTGCTGTTCAGAAGGTCGACATCCGCGCCCGTGTGTCCGGCTTCCTCGAGAAGGTCAATTTCGAGGATGGGCAGAAGGTCTCGGCGGGAACGGTGCTTTATCAGGTGGAGGACGGTGCCTATCGCGCCGCCCTGCAGGAAATCGACGGTTCGATCGCGGCAGCGGAGGCTCAACGGGACCTCGCCGTTCTCGAACGTGACCGTGCCCAGCGGTTGATCGCCACCAATACGGTTGCGCAGGCGACGCTCGACACTGCGAACGCACAGGTGAAAAAGGCCGAGGCCGATATCCTGCGCCTCAAGGGCAGCAAGCAGAATGCCGAACTCAATCTTTCCTACACGAAGATCCTCGCGCCGTTCGATGGCGTCGTCGGCCTGACCACGGTCGATGTCGGCGCCCTCGTCGCGCCGGACAGTGGATCGCTGGTGACGCTGACGCGCCTCGACCCGATCTATGTCGAGTTTCCCGTCGCGACCTCTCTTTATTTCTCCTACCGCGAGCGCGTCGAAAAGGGTGAGATGTCGAGCGGCGCCAATGTCAGCATCACGCTTCCGAACGGCACCGACTACCCGGAGAAAGGCACGATAGACTTCGTCGCGAGCACGGTCTCGCAAGGGACCGACACCGTCACGGTTCGCGCCGAGTTTCCCAATCCCGGCGGGACCCTTCTCGACGGCACGCTCGTCAGGGTCGTTCTCGAGCAGTCCGATCCGCAGGACGTGCTCGCCGTACCACAGCAGGCGGTCCAGCGCGACCAGCAGGGCGCCTTCGTCATGGTGGTCGACGCCAATTCCAAGGTCGAGCTTCGCCGCGTCGACGTCAGCCGCTCCAGCCGCGGCCAAGCCGTCGTCGCCAAGGGGCTGAAGGAGGGCGAGAACGTCATAACGGAGGGCGTGGGCAAGGTGCGGCCGGGGATCGTGGTCGACGCTGTAGCCGCAACGTCGACGGGTGGCTGAGCCGATGATCTCCGAAATCTTCATCGATCGCCCGCGCTTTGCCGCGGTCATTTCCATCGTGCTGACTCTCGCGGGGCTGATCGCCCTGACGAGACTGCCGATCGCGCAGTTTCCCGACATCGTCCCGCCGCAGGTCAGCGTCACGGCGAGCTATCCCGGCGCAGGCGCGGACGTGGTCGAGGCAACGGTCGCCCAGCCGCTCGAGAGCAAGGTCGTCGGCGTCGACAACATGCTCTACATGAAATCGACGAGCGGCGCCGACGGGACCTACTCTCTGACCGTCACCTTCGCCGTCGGCACCGATCCGGACATTGCCACCGTCAACGTACAGAACCGCGTCGCGCTCGCCGAGCCGGTGCTGCCGGCCGAAGTCAAGCAGAGCGGCGTCAGCGTCCAGAAGAGATCCTCCTCGCTGATGCAGGTGATCGCCATTCACGGCGAGAATGACGAATTCGACAATCTGTTCCTCTCGAACTACGCGACGATCAACGTGCTCGACACGATCAAGCGCGTGCCCGGCGTCGGCGATGCAACGCTGTTCGGCGCTCAGGACTATTCGATGCGGGTCGTCCTCGACATCGACCGGCTGACCAATCTGGGACTGACGCCGACGGACGTGATCAACGCATTGAAGACGCAGAACGTCCAGGCCGCGATCGGCCGCATCGGCGCCCAGCCGATGACGGACGACCCGCTGTTCCAGTTGAACATCCAGACGCAGGGGCGGCTGACCGACCCCGCCCAGTTCGAAGACGTCGTGCTCCGGGCCGAGCCGGACGGCTCGTTCGTCCGCATTCGCGACGTCGCGCGCGTCGAGCTGGGTTCGGTGAGCGCCGACTCCACCGCCCGCATCAACGGCAAGCCGGTCGCGATGATCGGGACCTATCAGGCGCCGGGCGCCAATGCGCTCGCCGCCACCGAGGGCGTGCAACAGGCGATGGACCGCCTCGCCGCGGCGTTCCCGGAGGGGCTCACCTATACGGTCTCCTACGACACGTCCGATTTCGTGCAGGCGAGCGTGGAGAATGTCGAGCATACGTTGTTCGAGGCCTTTGCTCTCGTCATCATCGTCGTCTTCCTCTTTCTAGGCAATTGGCGCGCCGCGCTGATCCCGCTCATCGCCGTTCCGGTGGCGCTCGTCGGCACCTTTGCCGTGATCCTGGCGATGGGCTTTTCGCTGAACACGGTCTCGCTTCTGGCGCTGGTGCTCGCGATCGGCATCGTCGTCGACGACGCGATCGTCGTCGTGGAAAATGTCGAGCGGGTGATGGAGGAAAATCCCGGCATGAGCGCGGCGCAGGCCGCGCGTCTGGCGATGGGCGAAATCACCGGGGCAATCGTCGCCATCACGCTCGTCCTGCTTTCGGTCTTCGTACCGGTTGCCTTCATTCCGGGCCTCAGCGGGCAGCTCTTCCAGCAATTCGCCGTCGCCGTCTCGGTATCGATGGTCATTTCCGCGATCAACGCGCTGACCCTCAGCCCGGCGCTTTGCGCAATCCTCCTGAAACCGCATCACGGCCCGAAACGCGGCATCCTGGGCTGGATCTCGCGCGGCATCGACCGCACCCGCAATGGCTATGCCCATGTCGCCGGAAGCATTGCGCGCAGAGCCATCATCGGCGTGATCCTCCTGGCGGTCGCCATCGGCGCCAGCGGCTGGCTGTTCCGGATCGTCCCCACGGGCTTCCTGCCGAGCGAGGATCAGGGCGCATTCTTTGCGGAGATCCGCCTTCCGGAAGGTGCCTCCTTCAACCGGACGGACGCCGTGGTGCGCGAGGTCGAAACCATGCTCGGCGGCATCGAGGGCGTGGCGAACGTCACCACCGTCACCGGCTACAGTTTCCTCGACGGCATCGCCAAATCGAGCAGTGCCTTCGCGATCGTCACGATGAAGCCCTTCGCCGAACGCCAGGACGAGTCCGCCTCGGTCAATGCCGCGATCGGCACCGTGATGGCCAAGGGCGCGGCAATTCGCAATGCCCAGGTCTTCGCCTTCAACCTGCCGCCCATCATCGGTCTCGGGACGGGGTCGGGCTTCGAATATCAGTTGCTCGACCTGCAGGGCCGGTCGCCGGCAGAGCTTGCCGCGACAGCGGGCGGGCTGATGGTCGCGGCCAATCAGAACCCACAGCTCGGACCCACCTTCAGCACCTATTCGGCGAGCTCGCCCCAGCTCTACCTCAATCTCGACCGCGATCGGCTGCAAGCGCTCGGGGTCTCTGTAAGCGATCTTTTCGCAACGCTGCAGGGCACGCTCGGATCCTATTACGTCAACGACTTCAATCTTTTCGGCCGAAGCTGGAAAGTCACGATGCAGGCGGCCGAAGCGGATCGCGATGCGGTCGACGACATCTCCCGGTTGCATGTACGCAACGCCGCGGGCGATATGGTCCCCGTGGCCTCGGTCGCGCGCGTGGACTACATCGTCGGGCCGCAGTCGATCGTGCGCTACAACAACTACCGCTCGATCACACTCAACGGGCAGCCGGCGCCCGGCATCTCCTCGGGTCAGGCGCTGGCCGCTATGGAACAGGTCTCCGCCGCGACTCTGCCGCCGGGCTACAGCTTCGAGTGGACGGGAACGGCGCTGCAGGAGCTCGAGGCCGCCGGCCAGACGACGGTGATCCTGGCGTTGGCCCTGCTCTTCGCCTATCTCTTCCTCGTGGCGCTTTACGAAAGCTGGACGATCCCCATACCGGTTCTGCTTTCGGTGTCCGTCGGGGTGGCCGGTGCTCTCGTGGCGGTGCTGGTTGCCGGTCTCTCCTTCGACATCTATGCCCAGATCGGCCTCGTCGTCTTGATCGCGCTCGCCTCAAAGAACGCGATCCTGATCGTCGAATTCGCAAAATTCCAACGGGAGAAAGGCGCGACCATCGTCGATGCCGCGGTCGAGGGCGCGCGCACCCGTTTCCGCGCGGTGATGATGACCAGCTTCGCCTTCATCGTCGGGCTGATCCCGCTCGTCACGGCCGATGGCGCCGGCATGCTCAGCCGCCGCGCGGTCGGAACGGGCGTTGCCGGCGGCATGCTCGCCGCTTCGCTCCTCGGGATCTTCATCATTCCGGCGCTCTATGTCGTGTTCCAGTGGCTGCGCGAGAGGGGCCACAAGCTCGCCGGCCTGTCGTCGCATGCGGCCGGCGAGGCGCCGCATGCTGCAACGGAGAGCGCTGAAAGTGTCAAGCCCGCCACCGGCCAGCAGGCGCAAACCGTCGGACAAGATCGGAACGTCCCCGACTGAACCTACATCTCCAAGAGGAAATAGGTGGTCGGCCCGTAGGGCGTGTCGTTCGAGAGACGGAAAGCAACGCGCCCGCTGCCGCTGTCTACCGGCGGATAAACGGTGCCGTCGAGGCCGACCGGCGACACGCTCCATCTGGCAGCGGTTCGCGACAGTTCGAGATCGACATAGCCCTTCCGAATTCTCACCGGCAGCGCGCCGAAATCCTCGATCACCTTCTCTTCGCTGTCGCGAAAGATCATGCCGGTGTTCTGCGCATCGGTTGCAAGGATCAGGAGCAGGCGCCGGCTTTCAGAAAGTTTGCCTTCCGGGTCGATGGCCGAAAGCGCCACGAGGCTGTTCCCCTCCGCCTGTCCGATGCGCATGAGACCGAGATCGATCGGCTCACGCAGAGAGGAGAAGGCAGCAGCTTCCGTAGCGGGCGTCGAAACGCGGAGCTGCCCTGCCCGGCGGTCGAGGAGGACCTGTTCCGTATCGCTCTCGTAAAATCCGCTTGCGATATCGGTGCGGTTTTCGGCCGCGAGCATGTGTTCGTCGCGGAGTGCGGCAAGGATCGTTCCGGCGTCCCGGTCGCGTGGTTGCGTGATACCGGTTTCTCCATCAAACCGGTCTGCCGGAAGCAAGCCAATGCGCCCGACCAGCGCCAGATCGGTCAATCGCTCCGGCTCGCGGGCCTGCATGTCCTCGCCGAGATCCTCCTCGCCACGAACGGCGAAGGGGATCGTAATGGCGGAGGTCGCCACGTCGCCGCGGCGAAAGACGAGTGCGCCGAGCGTCTCGCCGGCGCGCGCCACGGGATCGAGGGCAATCGCATAGGGTAGCATCGCCTTCTTGTGCGGAAAGGGTTCGCCATAGGCGAGCGCAATCGGCCCGTGGCCGTGACGGCAAAGCACGTCCCAGCCCTGGAGTGCAGCGTAGGCCGGCATTGTCAGCCCTGCCTCGTAGCGATAGCGGTTCCAGAAGAGATGGTCGTATTCGCTGACGATAAACGGCTTTCCGAGCCACCGCGCCGCGGCGATCATGCGCATGTAGTTGGCGCCGTCGGCAAGCGAACTCACCTGCGTCAGGGCGCTGCCCGGCGAATAGCCGCCGACCCAATCGTGATAGGTGTTCATCGTCACGGCGCCGAGATCGCGCCGGCTGAGTGCGGTCTGCACCGTCGGCCAATTATTGTAGGTGCTGATCAGGCCGCGATAACCGAGACCGCGCAGGACCTCGCTCATGCGTGCGGCAGAAGCGCGCTCGGTCTCGACGAAGAAGGCCTGAAGATCGCGCATGCGCGGACCGTCGGCGTAGCGGTTGGCGGGAAGCCTCACCGTTGCCGTTTCGACCCGCTCGTCGGCGCCGAGATCTCCCCAGGCACGCGCGAGCGTTTCCGTCGATCCGTAGCGGGCCGAAAGCCAGCGGTTAAAGGGTTTCGCCAACGCCTCGTCATAGGCGGGCCTTTCGGGCCGCTCATGCACGACGCTGTCGAATTCGATGCCGTTTTCATTGGCAAGGATCACCAGCGCGAGCGCGTCGTCACGGATGGTCGCCGTCCCCGTATAGGGATTGACGCTCGCGAGAAACTTCTCCTGCAGCTTGCTCCAGTGCGCAACGGCATCTTCGTCGAGATGCAGCCGGAGCTTGAGATCGCCGTTGGCGTCCCATCGGTCGTCATGGCCGCCATAGGCGCCGCGCGGGGACGAGAGCCCGTCGATGATCCAGTAGATGCCGTTGCGCTTCAGCGCCGCCAGCAGGTAATGGATGCGATCCAGCGTCTCCGGATCGAAATCGAAATCCTTCTGCCTGCCGAACATCAGGCTGGCATCGACAAAATGCAGCCGGGCGATGTTGTATCCGTGCATCGCAAGCTGGCGGGCATAGCGCTCGGCGCCGTCATGGTCCGGAAAACCGCCCGAAGCCGGGCTCCAGGCGAGCGACGCGCATAGCATTCTGACCGGCTGTTCCGGCGCCCTGGCAAAGGCCAGCCGGCCATCCGGACCTGCGACGAGGCGGCTATCCGCGTCGATCGAAGCGTTCGGCAGCAAGGACGAGAAATCGAGCGGACTGCCGGCGCGGACTTCGAGCGAGACCTCGCGAACCGGCACCCATTCGGAGGCACTTGTGGCCGGGGCAAGCCAGGTGCAAAGCAGCGCCGCCGCGAGCGATCGCCTCCTCATGCCGTCTTTCCGAGGGCCGGTTCACCGAGAGAGGATTCCCCGAGAGAGGGCTTTCCGAGGATCGTGCTTTCGATCGGCTCGGCAGGCAGCCGCCGGCTTCGCAGGAAGCCTACAGGAAGGGCCGCCGCATGGAAGAACCAGGCGACGACCGTATAGAGACCCATGCTGAGGCCGCCTTTTCGGAAGCTGACGGCAAGAACGGCGACCGCGAAACTCGCGCAGACGGCGGCGAGGGCCAGGAGCGTATCAGGCAGCAGCAGGATCAGGCCGAGACAGGCGAGCCACCAGAGATAGATGAGACCCCAGAGTTTCAGCTCCGGCAGTTCCTGCAGAAGCTGAAAGAAATAGGGCTTGCCGAGAGAAGCGCGCAGTAGCTCGCCGATCCCGTAGAGATATTTGGTCTTCCAGCGGCGAACGAGCAGCCGGTAGGAATTGACCGTGTGGCCGAAGTGCTGGACGAAACGGCGGTCGAGCCGGTAAAGCCTCCAGCCGGCACTTCTGAGGCGAATGCCGAGGTCGAATTCCTCGTAGCCGTGCAGGTTGCGGTCCGAGAGGTAGCCGACGTCCTCGATGGCACTGCGCCTGTAGAGCCCGCCGCCGTTCATGCGGTCGATCGGACCCGTCCGGTTCTCGGGCGCATTGCGGCTGACGCGGCGCGCGAATTCGAGATTCGAGATGTGCATCTCCTCCACATGTCCGGTAACGCCCGCCATGGTCGGATGGTCGGCAAGGAAGCGGACGGCGTCTTTGAGGAAGGCAGCGTCGAGCAGCATGTCGCCGTCGATGAGACAGACGTAATCATGACGGGAATGCTGGAAGCCGAGCTGCGGGCCGATGCCGCAGCTCGGTCGCGCGGGCGGGGCGATCTGTGCGATGATGACGGGATATTGCGAGGCGATCTCGACCGTGCGGTCGCAGGAGCCGCTGTCGGCGATGATGACCTCGCCGCCCGTGTCCTGAAGCGCCGCAAGCGCGCTCTCGACGGTTGCGGCAATCCGCTTCTCTTCATTCAATGTCTTGATGATGATGGATATGGTCAAGAGAGCCCCCAAAATCGTGCAGCGAAAATCTATCCGCGGTAGTTTGCGCTTTGGTTCATGCCCGCGATTTTCGGCTGGAACCGGGCAAAAGGCTGACAAGCAGCCAACCGGCGCCGACACCGCAGCCGGCCCCCGCCACTTTGACCGCAAGGTCTATCAACCGGGCATGGCGGTCGGCGGCGAGCATCTGCGTGAGTTCCAGCCCGATTGCCGCCGCGAGCATAGCCGCCAGAACGGCGAGCACGTGCCGGGGATAGGCGATCGCGAACATGAGACCCGTCAGCCCGAATGCCCCGAACCGTTCAATCTGCACCGAGCTGCCCATGTGCGGGCGCAGATCGAGCGGAGAGAGGGTCGAATAGGCAATGACGCCAAGAAGGAGCCACGCAAGAACGGATGCGATGCGCCTGGCATTCATTTCGTCACGGCCCGGTAAACGTCTAGCGTCTTCAGTGCCACGCTCGACCAGCTATAGACGGCTTCGACGCGCTCGGTCTGCGCGAGCACCTCTTGTTCGTCGGGGGGATTGGCGATCTTTTCGGCTATGGCAGAGGAAAGCGCGTCGACGTTCCCCAGCGGAAAATAATCGCCGGCGGGCAGGCCGAGCTGCCGGTTGGCAACGATGTCGCTTGCCAGAACCGGGAGGCCATGGGCCATCGCCTCCAGAAGCGCGATCGGCATGCCTTCGTGGCTCGACGGCAGCACGAAGAGCGCCGCATTGGCGAAGAGTTCCGCCAGGCGATCGCCGGTCTGGAACCCCGTCAGGACGACGCCCGGCACGCGGCTGGCCAGCGCCCGTACCTCCTCTTCGTAGACGCCCGCGAATTCCGCACCGCCCGCAAGCACGAGATCGAATCCGCTATTTCCAAGTTTTGCATATGCCTGGATGAGATCGATCTGCCGCTTCTCCGGAACAAGCCGCGCCGCAAGCAGGATATAGCGCCGTCGCGTCAGACGGAATTCGCCGAGAATGCCGGTTTCGCTGCTGGAGCGCGAAACGGTGACGCCATTCGGCACCAAAGACACCGGTACGCGATAGCGTTCGCCCATCGTGTCGGCGATATCCCTGGAGATTGCGATGCGGCCTTGCGCGAGCCGCATGCCCATGCGTTCACCCGCTCGCAACATCCTTCTGGCGAAAGCCCCCCATTTCTGTCGGTCGTAGTCGTAGCCGTGGTGGGTCACAACGACGTTCAGGCGCATCAGCCGGGCGAGCGGTACCAGGAGCGCCGGGCCGACGGCGTGGATGTGCAGGATATCCGGGCGCCGCAGCGCCGCATAGCATACACCGAGGAAGGTATGGACGATGGCCTCGAGCGCCATCATACGTGGAGACCACAGGGGAGTGACGCGAATTCCATTCCAGGAATGCGGCGCAGGAACCGCAAGATAGCGCCGGCGTCCGACCACCTCGACATCCCAACCATGCGCGATCAACCTGCCTGCGAGCATCTCCACGTGCTTTTCGACGCCGCCCTGAACGTTCGGAATGCCACGAAGCCCGAGCATCATCACGCGGCGGCGCTCGATCGGCAGTTCACGATAGACGCTTGCAGGCATGCTCGCGGTTGCGCCGCCCGGCATTGCCGGGGCATCCGGCCCTGCCGAAGGTCGATCTCGGGAAACTCCCGATGCTCTGCTCATGGTTGTTGCGCCCCAGCGATAACCCAATTCGCATCTTTTACGAGCAGAACACTTACCATCCCGGTAAGAAGGTCATTAGATTCGTAGAGGTCTGACCGAAAATCAGACGGCGATGGGCGGCGATTGCGAAATGGCCTGGACGGATGCATGCCTCCGTCATCCCTGTGCTTGTCACAGGGATCCAGCAGCGCCGCGTCTGTGGCGGGGGAAGAGTTCTTTCAGCCCAAGGACTTGGGCTGGCTGGATTCCGGTGACGGGCACAGGAATGAGGATCGGATGAGAAGCCTCAGGCCGCGCCGATTTCCCCATAAAGATCGAGCGTCCTCTCGCGGTAGGCGGCGGCGGAGAATTCGCTCGCGACCCAGGACCGGGCGGCCGCCCCCATGCGGGCGCGTTCCCCGGGCGAAAGGGCGGCCATTTCGCGCAGGGCCCTGGCGAGGTCCCCGGCATCTCCTGGAGCCGCAAGCAGACCGGTCTCGCCTTCCTTGACCATTTCCGGAATCCCGCCGATCGCCGCGCCGATCACCGGGCGCTGGAGCGCGTAGGTTTCAAGCACGCTGATGGGGGCGTTTTCGTACCATTCCGACGGCAGCACGAGCGCGCGGGACTCGCCGATCAGCCTGTGCAGCTTCTCGCCCGAGAGATAGCCGGCGAAGGTCACGTCCGCCTTGAGCTCGGCCGCGAGGCTGCGAAGGGTCTGCTCCTCCGGACCGGTGCCGGCGATGACCAGCCGCTGGTTCGACAAAGCCGCCGCCCTGATCAGGGTCGCGAGGCCCTTTTCCGGCGCCAAGCGGCCGGCAAAGGCGAAATAATCGCCCTCCTGCCAATCACCGGAAAGAGCCGTGACATCGACGAAATTGGGGATGTGAACCATCTTCTCGCGGGGCCAGCCCCATTCGGCGAGCTTTTCCAGATAGAATCGGCTTGGCACGACCAGCCGGTCCACCTTGTCGCGGTAGAGCCCGAGCAAGCGGTGCAGCACCGTTTCGGCGAGCACCACCGCGCTCAGAGGGGCCGAACCCTTGACGCAGCGATGGCGCAGGACATTGTAGACCCTGCCGCCGCGGCAGTCCTCGCATACCCGGCCGTCCCGCAGCATCTTGTAGGAGGGGCAGGCGAGCTTCAGGTCGTGGACCGTCATCACCACCGGAATGCCGGCGGCTTTCAGGGTCGAGAAGATCGCCGGCGACAGGTGATGATAGACATTGTGCGCATGGGCGACCGAAGGGCGGGCGCGGTCGATGAGCCTGCCGAGATTGCGCTGCGCCTCGAGCGAATAGATGACGCTCGCCGCCTGGACGGCCTTGCGAAGGAGACCGGTGCGGCGGCCGTATTCTATCTCCGAAACGAAATAATCCGACCAGGGCGAGAATTCGTTGAGTTCGTGGTGCATGGCGAAGGGGACGATGTCCCAGCCGATCTCGCCGAACATGCTCATATGGTCGAAGAACACCGCCTCCGCTCCGCCGCGGCGGTAGAAATAGTTGTTGATCGCAAGAAGGCGCTTCCCGGTCACCAGAGCCTCCTTACCAACCGATCCGGTCAGCGGCGCTGTCGACGGGAAGGATGCAGCATCCCTTTTCGACGGCGTAGCGGACCAGATGATCGAAGCTGTCGGGGGTGCAGCCGTAGTTTGTGGGCTGCGCGGCGATATCGTGAGTGAAGAAGATCAGCCAGCCGGGACGCTCGGCGACATCGTCTATCCAGCGCGTCAGCGCGCGCGCCCCATCCTCCGGCTGGCGGATCTCTACGCCTTTGAGCATCATCGGGTCGACGGCACCGCGGTTGATGTCCTCGCCCCCTGCCCGGCAGGTTCGGTAGCGGCGGCGGAGTTCGGCCCGTGCGGACGGCCAGGCAGCGTTGTAGGGGAATGCAAAATTCGATGCCGCCGGCGAGACGCCGACGCCCTTCAGGTACTCGGCATTGCGGTCGAGATCGGCGCCGAGCCCGGCAATTTCGCGCAATCTTCGGTGGGCGAAGGTGTGACAGCCGATTTCGTGTCCGCGCGCGAGCAACTCGCTGCACCCTTCGGGCGTGATCAGGCTTCGATCCGGCTCCACCTGCCCGGCAAGCCCGCCCGCTATATAGAAGGTGCCGCGGACTCCATACTTCTCGAGGATGGCTGCGCCCGCCCCAAGCGCGCTGTCGGGGACATCGTCGAAGGTGAAGGAGACGAGCGGAACCTTAGTCTCCAACTCGCGCCGGGCTCCAGCCAGCTTCCAGATCGCCCGGTTCGCCAGCCTGTCGACAAGCGGACCGAACCCACTCAGCTTCTCAAGCATGCGCTACCCTCCCCTGGCGAGCGCGTGCAGGAGCAGCCGCCAGTTCCGCGCTCGACTGCAACGACAGTCCATAGAGTGCGACCATGAATGTGAACCACAGAAGGCTCCCCCCCTCGAAGAAGAGACTTTCGAGGCCGGCGTTGAAGATCGTGTAGAGCCATATGCGTACGAACAGCCTCGTCAGATGCGAATGCTCGCGCTCCGGAGCAATGCGGGCGATCTTTCTAAGCGGCAGGAAAAGGATCCAGATCAGGGTCAGGGCAAGGCCCGGGAAGCCCGTCATCAGGGCAATGTCGAGATAGGAATTGTGACCGTTGGCGGCAGCGACGGCCCAGGTCTCGACCGAGCCGCCGCTATAGACCAGTTCTTCCGTCTGCCAGAAGGCCTTGAAGCCATAGCCTGTGAGAGGCTGTTCGGCGAGCGCGCCGAAGGCGAAGCGCCAGATATCGGCGCGATTGGTAAAGGTCGCATCGATGCCGAGCCCGCTGATGAAATCGCCGAGCGGGGCGAAGACGGCGGAGCCCACCGCGAAGAGATTGAAAAGACCGACGCCACCGACGGCAATCGGGATACGAAGAAAGCGCACCTTCTCGAATATGAGCGCGAGCAGCAGAATGGCCGGCAGCATCGCGGTCGACGTCTTGCCCCCGGTGTTGACGAGGAAGACGAAAGACAGCGCGACAATGACGATCCCGGCAAATCTCGACCAGGTGTTCATGACGTAAAGGCCGATGAAGGCTGCGATCACCATGGCGGCCGCGGCGCTGTTCTTGTGGGGAAAGTGGCCGCGCCACAGGCCGGCATTCATCGGCTCGCGCAGTTCTGACGCCTGATGGATCGCGAGCTGCGGCTTGAAGACGATGCCGTAATAGGCGACGGCGAGCATGATGAGGATGCCGATGCCGAGCATCTTGGCGAAGTGGCGTTCCGAGGCGGGCAACAACAGGTAGACGCTGGCATTGACGGTGACCATCAACGCGAGGATCGCACCCTTGATGCCGAGCATCGGATGCGCCGAAACCAGCGAAACGAAGATGAACCAGGAAAAGAGGATCGCCAGCAGGGCGCGCGGCTGCAGGATCGCTTCCCGCAAAGGGTGCACCAGGCCGTAGCCGAGCATGCCGGTGAAAAGCAGGAGCGAGATGATCTGGTTCAGCCGGTTGGAATTGCCGGCGGAAGGGTCCAGCACCGCCTCGCCCGTCAGATCCACGAAGGGATTGATGGAGATCCAGAAGAACAGGAAGATCGCCATGAAGAGCACGGTGCCGACACGCGCCTTCACCGCATTCGTCGGCTCGACCTCTCCGTAGCCCGCGCGATCCATCTCCCGGGCTCCTCAGGCGGCCACGTGGGTCTTGCCGCGAAGAAATTTCCAGAGGCCGAGGGCAAGTGCCGCGGCGATGCCGATTGCGAGACCCAGAAGGCCGCCGCCGATCAGCAGGATCAAGGTACGCGGGGGCCAGCTTCGCGCATTGGGCGGCAGGGCACGCGAGATGACGCGAATGTTCGTGGTGTCGATCTGCTGGCGTTCGGTGATCTGCTGCGCGCGTGCCAGATGGGTTTCGTAGATCGCCGCCTTGCTGCGCGCGTCGCGTTCGAGGTCACGAAGCTGCACCTGGGCCTGGTTATCGGTGAAGACGTTCGACTTTTCGTCATCCGCCTTGCCGCGGAGTGCGTCGAGCGCCTTTTGCTCCCGGTCGAAGTCGGCCTTCGCGCGCTCCAGAATGCGGCGGGCTTCATCCTTCATCGCGGCTTCCAGCGTCGTGCGCTCCGAGCGCGCGGCGACGAGCCGTGGATGTCGCTCGCCATAGGTAAGCTGCATGGAGCCGATCTGCTGCTGCAAGGCGTTATACTGCTGGCGCAGATTGGTCATGTTCGCCGACTCGAACACCGAGGCGCTGGCGGTCTGGCCCTCGGCAACAGCCGCGCTCATCTGCCAGTAACGCGTTTCCGCCTGGATGAAGCGCTGCTGACCGTCGAGGACCTGTGTGTTGAGCTCGCTCGAAAGCTGGTTGCTGACGAGCTCGCCATTGGTGGATTGCAGGCCGTTGTCGCGCCGGAAATCCTCGACCCTCTTCTCCGCTTCGGTGACGTTGCGCCGCAGCTCATCGAGTCGTTCATTCAGGTTTTGCGCTACCCGGCCGGCGCTCTCGGCGGCCGACTGGAAGAGTTCCGCCTCGAAAGCCTCGACGATCGCGTCCGAGAGGGCGATTGCCTTGGCCGGTTCCTCGCTCCACACCTTCAGGATCACGACGAAGGAGCGTTCCTCCCGGCGCGCCTCGACCCTCTCGGACAAGGCGCGCATCGCCGCTAATTCCTTGTCCGCCTCGGCGTCCCGCGGGGCGATGAGCGCCTTCAGCCAGTCGAGCAATGTCGGCCTGACGAATTCGGGGTCGTCCGCAAGCCGCATCTCGCCGATGACGCGTTGGAGGACGTTGCGCGAGGTCAGTATCCGGAGCTTGCTTTCGACTTCCAGCAATTGCGCGTCGCGCTGCGGATTGGTCGTAAAGACGTCGTCGCTGACGACGTTGAGATTGGAAGGGTCCACGACGAGGTCGGTATAGACCGTGTATCGCGGCGTCGCCGTCACCGCATAGGCGAAGGCGGCGGCAACCGAAAGGACGAGCGCGAGCACGATCCAGCGGGCGCCGTTGCGCAGCCACCCGATGAGGTCATTGACCCCGATGCTGCCCAGGAGGTGGAGTTGCGGGAAGAAATCCGCGACGGGGGAAGGCTGCTTCTCAAGAGCGCGCGCCTGATGGGCGGGGACGGGAATATCCACCACGCGGGCGGAGGTGCCATCCTCCGCCTCGGCGGGAGCCTCCTCGTTAGCAGCGGGCTCTTCCGTTACCGCGGGCACGAGGTCGAGCAACGACCCTCCGCCCGAGCGAAGGCGCTGATGTGGCCTTTCAAGGCGTAATCCCAGTCCCTCGGGCTCGCTGCGCCGATACATCCGCTTTTCCCCATCCCCTTGGAGCCACCAAGGTGCTTATTGCCGCATAAGCAATTCCCCATGCAGATTTAGGGCCTGCAGGGTGAATATTCGGTTAAACGGAGGTGTTCGGGGGGTAACCTTTTGGGCGGACCAGCTGGCGTAGGCATCCTCACGCGTCCGGCTGCTGGCCATTCAAAGCATATCCGCTACGCACCGGATCTCCGAGGGGCGATCGTATTACCCCGACGATTCCCAGGCTGTGCGGAGTGCAAAGTGCCAAAGCGGCGGCCTGCCTATCCCACATAACGCACCTATCTCGGTGGAGAGCCGCTCTTAGAGGTCGACCAGTTTCTGAACAGCCTCGTCTACGCGGGCTCTGTCACCCGGTCCAAGCGGCAAGATCGGCCGCGGGGGCAATGCCTGAAAGAGGTTCAGGATGCTCCCGATAGCGTACATCACGCGGAAACTGCCGAACTCCTTAAACAGGGCCCATAGCGGTTGGAATGCCATGTCGATCCGATGCGCTTCCGCGCGATCGCCCGCTTTCGACGCCCGGGCGAGTTTCGATGCGGGTGCAGGCAAGAGACCGCCGACGACGCTGAACCACGCATCGGCACCCGACAGGAGCGCATCTGCTGCGCCCCAATCGCCGCTGTAGCCGATAGCAAAAGCTGCAGACGTGTTCGCACGCAGTCGAGCGATCTCACCCTCGAAATCGCCGTCGGCGGGCAACGGCATCTTCACCGCGGCAATATTCGGCACTTGCGAGAGCCGTACGATCAGTTCCTCGCTGAAGACGAACTTGGTCGTGCCCGGATTATTGTAGATGCAGAGCGGCAAGTCGGAAGCGCCGGCAACGGCAACGAAATGCTGATAAACCTCCTCCTCGGTCAGAGGCGTGTAGGATACGGGAGCCAGGAGGAGTCCGTCTGCCCCGGCTGCCTTCGCGTCGCGCGCGAGCGCCTGAGCCTCGTCGGTCCTGAGTGCGCCGACGCCGACGATGAGGGGAACTCTGCCTCCCACACATTCGACAGCGGTCTCCACTGCCCTTCGCCGTTCACCGCGCGAGAGAAATGCGTAAGCGCCTGTGCTGCCGAGCAATCCAATCGAGTCCGCGCGTGCTACGCGGATACGCTCGAGCAGTCGCGACAGCGCCTCTTCCGAAACCTTGCCGTCCATATCGGCGGGTGTCGGCGGGAACGCTGACAGGCCTTCAAACAGAACCGCAGGTGCCATCGTCATTTCCCATCGACTGCGTCAGAATAGGCCTCGCTCATACAATCGCGAATGATCCACGGCAAGACATGCAACCAAAAATCCGTCGGCAGCCGGCTCCGGATCTCTCGCACGCGTGCCTTGCCGCCGCTGCAGTCAACGATTAAATTGCCATCAATGAAGAAGGAAGCCGCATGGCGAGCATGACGATCCGCAACCTCGATGACGGGCTTAAAAAGCGTCTGCGCATTCGTGCCGCCGCGCATGGGCGTTCAATGGAGGACGAAGCGCGGGACATCCTTCGCGCCGCGCTTTCGACCGGCGAAAACCGCCCGGCCAATCTCGCGGCAGCAATCCGCTCCCGCATCGTGCCGCTCGGAGGCGTTGAGCTTGAGCTACCCCCCCCGCGAGGCCATGCGCGGCCTACCGGATTTCTCCGGGTGATCATTCTCGACACCAATGTTCTGTCGGAGCTGCTGGCCCCGGCGCCCTCCGTCGCGGTAGAGACCTGGCTTGCCGAGCAACAAACGGCGGCTGTATTTGCCACGACGGTAACGGGAAGCTGAGCTTTTCTACGGCTTGCGGCTCATGCCCGACGGACGCCGACGGCAAGAGCTCGAGGCAGCGATTGTCCCGATCTTTCGTGAGGATCTTGCCGGGCGTATTCTACCGTTCGACAGCGAGGCGGCGGACGCTTTCGGTTGCATAGCCGCCCGGCGGCGTAAACTCGGTCGCCCGATCAGCCAGTTCGACGCACAAATTGCCGCGATCGCCTGGTCTCGCGGTGCCTCCGTGGCTTACCCGCAATGTCGCGGATTTCGCTGACACCGGTGTAACTATCATCAATCCCTGGGATCATCGGCCGTGACGTTTGTAAGCCCCAGCTAAAAATCCGTCAGCAGCCGGCTCCAGGTCTCGGAGGCGAGGCCGCCGATATAGATGTCGTTGCGCTCTGCCGCTTCCTTGAGGTCCGCATGGCGGGTCACCATGCAGAAGTAGCCGCGGTGCCGGAATGACAGCCATCGCTGGCGCGAGATAGCGTTCATCAGGAATGGCTGTGCCATGCCGACCGCCACGGCATAGCCTTCCGCATCGAGCCGCGCGAACATCGCAGCGGCGACGTCGCGTTCGCGCCCCTCTTCGCAGACGAGATTGAGCACCGTGGCCACGGCACCTTGCTTGCCGAAAAAAAGAAAGGCGCCGATCGTGCGGCCGTCCGCGAGAACGACTTTCCTGCATTGGAGCGTCCCGAGGCTCCGGTTCATCGAAGCGACGCACACGAGCCAATCGAATTCGGCTCGCGACCAGGTCGGGCGGATCGCAAAGCGTTCCAGCATCGGGCTCGCGCATTGGAGGAACCCCTCGACGCCCGCTGCCTCGATCCTGCATTCGCCCTCCGCCTTCGGCCGCATGGAGGGCCGCAACCGGCGCAGTGCACGGTCAACCAGCCTGAGAACGCCGACGACAACGCGCGAGCGCGCTATCGGGAAGTGACTGGCCGCAAGGAAAGCCGCGGCGGTCAAGGGCAGAAACGAACGCTGCCATTCGAGGCTCTGGATCGGCAGGACGATGCCACCTCCCGCAACCCAATGGTCGGCGCTGACCGGCGACGCATTGTCGGAGAAGCACATGTCCTGGCGAGACGCCCGCATGGTGCGCGCAAGACGCGCCGCTCCAACGGCCCCTGCTTTACCATCCGCCATGAAGGCACAGAGAAGACGGGCCATGGTCGGGCGGCCATTGACCATGAACGCCATCGGTACCGCGAGTATTGCGCTGTCTATGCCGGTCGCACCGTTTTCGTGCACGACGCTGCCGAGTTCGGGAGAATAGTGGGGGCTGCCGAAGAAGACGGTCTCGAGATAACGTCCAAGGTCATTCTCGGGCGCGTGGTCCTGCCTTCGGAAAATCCTGTTGAACAGCCGTCCGACCGCCGGAATGTCGCCGGGCGCCATGGCGCGTGTACCGCGGCGGTGCCCTGCACCGACCGGCACACTCTCGGATACGCGAATTTCATCCGCCTCCATCGTCATATGGCGCCCGCTCCAAAGGTGAGCGCAGCCTGGCGGCGGTCGCGCCGCACGAAGTGCAGGAGCACGCTCCAAGAGGCGACCACCATCGCGATTTCGATTGCGTAGAAGGACAGGAAAGTTCCCATCGGCGGGGCGTACCAGCTTGCCCATACGGCAAGGCCGGCGCCGGCGATGCTGCCGAGCCCCATGACGGTCGCGCGGGCGGCGTGTGCGCCGGAGGCACCAAGTGCCTCGACCGCGACCGACCACATCGCGAGCGGCACCACGACCCAGCATAGGATTCTGACGAAGCCGACCAACGAGAGATAGTCCTTGCCGAAAAGGTACGGCAGGACCGGTGCCAGAACGAAGACCGTGACGGCCGCAGCGAGGCTGATGACCGTGGCGGCAGCGAGCACCCGGCGTACGCGCTGCAGCGCCTGGTGAAGTCCCGCCGCCGTTGCCCTCGCCGAACCCGGGTAGATAAGCCGGTTTAGCGCTTCCACTGAAAGATAGCTGCTCTCCAGCATGCGGCGGGCGACACTGTAGCTCGCGACGACCTCGGCGGTGGTGACGAGGCTCAGGACAAGCAGGTCGGCATTCTGGCGGAGCGCGCGCAGGATGAATGGTATGCTGAAGTAAAGGCCTTGCGGGATTTCCTCCCGCACGATGCGGTAGCGCGGCGTACCAAGTCCCCGGATTGCCCGCATACACAAGAGCGCCACGAGGACATGGCACAGAAACTGCCACACCGCCCAGTATGCGACGCTGGTGACGCCGAAGGCGATGCAGGCGAGTGCCGCCGCAACCGTCCTCGCGGCCGCAAAACCGACGACGACCTTGTTCGCGGAGGCAAAATCCGTATGAGCGATATAGATCTGCTCGGTGAGCACGATGACCCGGACCAGCAGGATATTGGTGACGAGCATCAGCGTGATCACGGCGACATTCGTCACGGGGTCCGGCGAAAGGGTGAAGAAGAACGGCAGGACCACCGCTCCCAACAGGACCAGAGCTGCCCCGCTCGCCGCCGTCAGGATGACATTGTGTCCGAGCATCTGCGGATAGATCGCGCGGTCGCGCGCGACCCGGCGCACCAGGCATTCCATCGCCCCGAGCCCACAGAGATGGACGGCTATGTTGGCGACTGCAGTAATTGCGACGAAAACGCTGAACTCGTGGACGCCGAGCCAGCGTGCAAGGATGGCAAAGGTAAGGAGTTGCGCCGCCGAACCGAGAACCAGACTGCCGCCAGAGGCGAGATAGGACACGACCATCGGCAGGAATGGTCTGTCGCCGCGCTGTTCCGTCACACCTTCCGGGGCCATCCGTTCTGCCTTGACAATCCGACTAAGGGTCGGCACCGGGCTGCGACCTGCACCCTCGCCGATTGAGGCGCACACTAGCGAGGATAAGTGATTGGCCGGTTAACATAAGCTTTGTGACGCCATGTGTTATCGGACGCCCTCCATTTCAGCTTCCGTTTACCTGCACGCGCTAGTGTGCGCCGGACGACATCCAATCCGATAACCGAAGGAGCCTTCGTGCTGCAGGGCGACAATCATCTTGACGGCCGGACCGAGGGTCGCTCGCCGCGGCTCGTACGATTCATGGGCGTCGACCTCGAACTCGCACCGGACGTGCTCGTGCCGAGGGAGGAGACGGAACTCCTTGGGCGGAACGCCGCAGCGATCCTGACCGAGCGCGCCGGACCGGCGACCGTGATCGACATGTGCTGCGGATCCGGAAATCTCGCTCTGGGGATCGCCGAGGAGGTACCGCTTGCGCGTGTCTGGGGTGCCGACCTCACCGACAGCACGGTCGCGCTTGCGCGGCGCAACGTCGATCGCCTTTCGCTTGGCGACCGCGTCGTCATCCGGCAGGGCGACCTGTTCGCCGCCCTCGCCGGAGAAGACCTCGAGGGCGCCGTCGACATGATCGTCTGCAACCCGCCCTATATCTCGACATCCCGCCTCGAAGGCGACAGCGCGCATCTTCTCGCGAGCGAGCCGCGGGAGGCGTTCGATGGCGGCCCCTACGGCATATCCATCCATCAGCGGCTGATCCGCGAGGCCGTCGCCTTCCTCAAGCCGGGCGGCTGGCTCCTCTTCGAGTTCGGAGAGGGACAGGATCGCCAAGCCACGGCGCTTCTCGCCCGAACGAAGGCCTATGAGGCAGTGACATTCGCGGAGGACTCGGCCGGAAAGCCGCGGGTCGCACTCGCGCGCAGGCTGGGAGGTGCAGCGGCAACCGCCGCGGCTGACGGGGCAAGCAGATGAGCGACATCCGTTCGCTCGCAGTCGAGGATATCCCGGCTGTCGCGCGGCTCTTCCAGAAGGTTTTCCGCAACAGCGCGGAGGAGCCGCCGCCTGCGTTCATCGAATATCTTCGGCAGCTCTATATCGATGCCCCGGGCAACGACCCGGAAATCCGCCCGCTCGTGTACAGCAACGATGACGGCCGGATTTCCGGCTTCGTCGGAGCGAACACTCTGGCCATGACGTATCGCGGCAGGCCATTGCGCGCCGCGATCTGCGGCTCGCTGATGGTCGAAGGCCACGAAAGCGATCCGATGGCCGGCGCGCGGCTGCTGAAAGCGTTCCTTGCAGGACCGCAGGACCTTTCCTTCAGCGAAACGGCGAGCGAAGTTTCGACGCAGATGTGGACGAAGCTGCGTGGCGTCGTGCTTCCGCAATACAGCCTCGACTGGATACGCGTCATCCGGCCCGCATCCTTCGGCCTCGATCTCGTCGCGAGCCGGTTCGGCCCCGCTCGCGCACTCGGCCCGCTGGCTCATGCGTTCGACCGCCGTCATCGCGGCAAGTTGCGACGCGGCGAGTTGCGCTGGTCGGGCGTGCCCGACGCCGCCACCACACAGGGCCCGCTGCAGGTCGCCGACATCGACCGGCATGGCTTTGCCGAGCTCTTCGCACCCTTGACCCGGCAGTTTGCCGTGCAGCCGGCCTGGGCCGAGGGCCAGCTGGACCATATCCTCGAAGACGCGGAGAAGAAGCCGGAATTCGGCGCGCCGGTGCTTGCGGCCGTGAGGACGCGAAGTGGTGCTCCCGTCGGAGCGTTTTTCTACCACCTGCAGCCCGGCGGAACTGCCAGGGTTCTCCAGGTCCTCGCCCTGCCGGGACAGGCCGGTTCGATCCTCGACTGCCTGATAGAGCACGCGGCCGCGCGCCGCGCCGCTGCGGTTCGCGGTCGAACCCAGCCGGCGCTGCTTGAGGCCATGATGGGCCGCCGTATCGGCTTCGTCCATGCCGCCTCGACCGTCGTCCATTCCCGCGAGGAGGAACTCGTCGACGCCTTCCGTCATGCACAGGGTTTCATCAACGGGCTGGCGGGGGAACACTGGAGCCGGCTGATCGGCGGGACTTTCAACCGGATCTAGAGCGCTTCCAGAAATGTGCATAGCGGTCTTGCGCCCGGGAATGCGTCGTTCGAAATGCACTAGATCACGATGATTTTAGGCCGGCTCGACAGTCATCGACGTGATCGATTCTGGCGTTGCGCGTATGTAAGCCATCTTGCCGACAGCACCGCCCGCGGAAACGTATCGGAGGACTGCAATCTCTCCTCCTGTGCTTGTCACAGGAATGAGGAAATCAAGCAAACCGCGGCGGCTATCCGAATATCAACAGTCTCTAGACTTGAAGCTGCTCGGCAAGCGGCTTTTGATAGACGACGATCGGGGCGTGGTAGGGTACACGCTTGTAGAGATCGATGACGTCCTGGTTCACCAGCCGAACGCACCCCGACGAGACTGCCTTGCCGATCGACTTCCATTCCGGCGTGCCGTGCAGACGGTACAGCGTGTCCTGCCCGTTCTGGAAGATGTACAGCGCGCGGGCACCCAAGGGATTGTCGATGCCGGGGGCCATGCCTCCATTCGCGACGGAGTATTTTTCGAGTTCCGGCCGGCGGGCGATCATATCGGCCGGAGGCTTCCACCGAGGCCAGGGCTGGCGCCAGTGTATGATCCCTTCGCCCTGCCAGGCGAAGCCCTCGCGCCCAATGCCGACGCCGTAGCGCATCGCCGTTCCGCCAGGCTCGATGAGGTAAAGGAACCGCCCGGGCGTGTCTACGACCACCGTCCCCGCCGGTTCGCCGGTAGGGTCCGGCACCCGCTGGCGAAAGTATTTCGGATCCATCTCCCTATAGGGGACTGCCGGAATAAAATGTCCGCCATCTTCGACGGCAGCATATCTGGCTTCCAGTTCGGCATCGCTCGCCAGCCCGATCGGGCGGCTCACCAGACGCGGCACGGGAGCGCGCTCCGCCTGCGGCGCAGAGGTCGAGCACCCCGCGACGGCTGCTGTTGCGGAGATCGCTCCCAGAAGAAGCGTGCGTCTTTGTAATTGGATTTTGCTAAACATCTCAAGCGAGTACGAAGAGGGAAACGGGGATCGCGTGTAGACGTGTAGCCGACTCGCGTGGATTGCCAAACTCACGGCCAATCACATATTCGATATCTGCAACCCCGCGCGGAGGGGTCGTCGGAGATTTAGACGTGACGAAGTCGGTGGCCTGCCCAACTGGAGCGGGCTGAGGAGAAGAGGTCGACTCGACCTAAGAGCATCGTGATCTAGGAATGCAGCTGCCGCGATCCCGCAGATCTCGGTTTGGCTGCCGGCAGCGGCGCCGGCTGGCCACAATAGACGGGGTACAGCGTCGGCTCGGACAGAAGGAAGCCCTGCACATGCGTTGCGCCGGCCTTTTTGACGGCTTCGAGCTGTCCGTAGGTCTCGATGCCCTCGATGATCACCGTCGGCGCGACGCATGAAGCGAGCCCTACCAAATGATGGAGGAACCCCTTGCCCTTGCCCACACCCTGGCCGCGGCCGATGAAGAATGCGTCCAGTTTCACGATGTCGACGGGAACGGACAACAGCGATTCCGGCGTCGAGTGACCCGTTCCGAAACTGTCCAAGGCGATTCTGTAGCCCAGTGCGCGTGCGCCTTCGATGAACTCCGCCGCCGTCGGCAGAGTGGCCAGCGGCAGGCACTCCGTTATTTCGAGAACAAGGCGCGAGGCCATTTCCCGATTTCGCGAAAGCAGGTCGTAAAGTTCCGACCAGGTGTTCTCGTCGAAAATATTGCCGGCCGAGATATCGCAACCCAACACGCCCGACGGATTGCAGTCGAGCCACTCGAATGCGAGACCGACCATGTATCGATCGAATAACGCAACACGTCCCGACGCTTCGAGAAAAGCAGTGAATTCCTCGCTCGTCCTGACCGCTCCGTCACGTTCTACGAGTCTGCCGAGGCACTCCGAATAGAGCACCTCGCCCGTATCGTCGACCGCATTGACCTGCTGCAGGGAAAAGCCTATCCGCCCCTCCCGCATCGCTTGGGTCACGGCGCCGGCGACACGGTCGAATCTTCTCAGATGTTCCATCCGGCGACGCGCCTCGTTCGGTCAGTTTTCGAGCGCGATGTCCTCATCAGGCGTCGTATCGAGGAGGTGCTCACGAATATCGTCTATCTTCCCGACGGGGGTTCCGACGCCGAGCGTTTCCTTGACGTCTTCCAGTGTTGCGTCCGTCACTTCGCCGCCATTCGTGAAGCTTGCAATCGCCTCGCGCAGCGCTTCATCGCTGAGAGCGGGATCGGTCGGGATGACGTCCGAGCCGAATTCGGCCTCGAACTCGGCATAGGCGATCGCATAGGCGGAGATTGCCGCCATCCGCGGGTCGTTCGAGTTCAGATAGGCGTGATAGTTCCGGCCGAGCGAGCTCAGCTTTGCCGCTTCGGCCTGCGAATTTTTAGGCTTCGGCGTCGGGACAGCCGTTTTCGTGGCCCTGGCCTTGACTACCTTGCCGGACTTGCCGGTGGCCGCACGTTCGGACTTCCTGCCGTGCTTGAACAGGTCCTGGAGGAAACGAGGCGTGCCCGCACGTTCGCCGCCCGATCTGCCCGAATCGGATCGAGCCTTCGCATGGCTTCCGCTATTGCCGTGGTTTCCGCTCTTGCCGTGGCCGCCGCCATTGCCGCCGCCGCTGCCGCCGCCGCTGCCCCCACCGTTGCCCCCACCGTTGCCATTGCCGCCCTTGGCGAAGGCGATGTCCGATATGCCGGGCGCAATGCCCGCCAGGGGCGCACCTGCAAGCGCAAGCGCAATAAGACCTCGTCCGACGAATTTGGAAACAGGCATGGGGGCCTCCTATCGAATGTCGCGGCCGTTGTTGCTCCGGCCGATTTTCTGCTTCAATTGATAAAGCGATAGCGTGCAACTGGCGCGGGTTCCACCGTCGCCGGACCAATGCGCCGGTTGATAGGACTTAGGTCCGTGGGCACGGTCGTCAAAAGTCCCAAGATGCGCTATGACCAAGGGGTAAGGGATGGCGCGCGTTGACCGGCCGGCCGGAGATGCTAATTTGTCGGTTGCAAAGAACGCAGCAGTGCCGGCGACGAATTGAGCGGGCCATCGTGAGATTTCTCGTGCACGTCGACGACCTCATCAGACGGTGGAACTCTCAGCCGCTGGCAAAGCAGTTCCTGATTATCGGTGGCTCGGTAGCCGCTGCGGCGATGCTTGTCGTCGGTGCCTTCGTGACGAGCCTCATAGAGGAAGCCGTGACGCGCAACTCCGCGGCAACCACGGCGCTCTATGTCGACAGCGTGATTGCGCCGCTCCTGCCCGACATGCAAACGACGCAGGTGCTCGACGACTCGGTGGCACGGGCGCTCGACGAAACGCTTGGGCAGGGCGCTTTGGGCGATCGGCTCGCGTCGTTCCGACTTTGGCGGGCGGACGGGACCGTTCTCTATTCGAGCGAAAAGGCCATGGTTGGTCAGAAGTACGAGCTGGGTCCGGAGCTGACGGCAGCATTCGACGGCGGCATGGTCGCTCGCTTCATGCCTCTCGACGAGGCCGACGGCGAGACGGAGCGCCTTTCGAACAGTCCTCTCCTGGAGATCTACAATCCCCTTCTCCAACCCTGGTCCGGTGAGGTGGTCGCCGTCTCGGAATTCCACGAGATTGCCGATGAATTCGAGCAGAGCCTCAATCGGGCGCGGCTTCACACGTGGATCGCCGTTGCCGGCTTCACGCTCGCCTTCTTCATCGCGCTTTCGGCCATCGTCTTGCGCGGCAGCAGAACGATCGAGAAACAGCGCCATGCGCTTGGGCAGCGCGTCGATGAGCTTTCGGCGCTGCTTGCGCAGAACGAGGCACTGCGTGCGCGCCTGCGCCAGGCATCCCAGCGTGCGACCGCGCTGAACGAAACCCTGTTGCGGCGGATCGGCGCCGACCTCCATGACGGACCGGCGCAGCTCGTGGCTTATGCTTCGCTTCGGCTGGACAGCAACAAGCTTGTCAGCCCCTCGACGCCCGCCGAACTGCGCGAGCGTGAGATCGCCGCCATCAAGGGCAGCCTCGACGAGGCGATGAACGAGATCAGGACGCTGTGCAACGGGCTGGTGCTGCCGCAGATAGAGACTGCCAGCCTGAGGGAGATTCTGGAGCGTTGCGTTCGCGCCCATGAACAACGAACGGGAACGACCGTGGACTTGTCGATGAGCGACCCGCCCGAGCGCCTTTCCGCATCGGCGAAGATATGCATATACCGTTTCGTGCAGGAAGCACTTAACAACGCCTTTCGTCACGGCGGCGGCATCGCTCAGCGCGTGACGCAGAACACGAACGGTGACAAGATTACCGTCGAGGTTGCCGATGGCGGTCCGGGCTTCGACCCAAGCGAAGTACGGCCGACGAGCCTCGGCCTCGCGGGTCTTAAAGGCCGCGTCGAGAGCCTCGGCGGAACGTTCGAGATCAACCCCAACGCGCCCGGCACCATCGTCCGGATGTCGCTCGGCCTCGAGGAAATGGAGCAGGCATGATGACGGGAATTCGAGTAGCCGTGGTCGATGACCACCCTCTGTTCAGGGAGGGTGTGACCCGGAGCCTGTCGGAGATCGACGGGTTCGAGATCGTCGCGGAAGGCGGGTCGCGGGACGAAGCGGTCGCGATTGCGCAAAGCCTCAACCCTGACGTCATGCTGCTCGACATCTCCATGCCGGGCGGCGGGCTGAACGCAGTTCCGGCGATCCTGAGCGTCGCGCCCTCGCAGAAGATCGTCATGCTGACCGTTTCCGAGGCGAATGACGACGTCGCGGCAGCCCTGAAGGAGGGCGCGAAGGGTTACATTCTCAAGGGCATCGGCGCGAGGGCGCTGGCGGAAGTCATTCGCACCGTCGCCTCAGGCGAGAGCTATGTCGCCCCCACCCTTTCCGCCAAGCTGCTGACGGGGCAGCTGGCCAATTCTGCACCGGCCAAGTCCAACCTCGTTGCCGAGCTGACGCGGCGCGAACAGGAGGTCCTGCACCTCGTCGCCTCGGGAATGAGCAACAAGCAGATTGCCCGAAAGCTCGATCTGCACGAGAAAACGGTGAAACATCACATGACGCAGATCATGGCGAAGCTCGACGTCGCCAACCGGACGGAGGCGGCCATGGTGCTGCGCGACGCGCTCGACTGGCGTCCGGTCAGTCAATGAAGGACAGAAGCCGTCTCCGGTCGGCCGAGGTTGCGCGCCGGTTGACGATCGTGCGCCCGCGCGAATCCTTCATGATGTAGCGGGCGCCTTCGATCACCTCGCTGATGCCGTCCCGGTGACGTACGCGCAGGATGGAGCCGCCGCCTTCCACGGACGTCGCTGCTCTTCCGCTTGCCCGGCCGGAATTCGAATTGCCGCCGCCTTTGCCGTTCGAGCCACCGCCCCTGCCATTCCCGTTTCCGCCGCCGCCACCGTTTCCGCCGCCTCGTCCGCCGCCGCCTCCTCCGCCGCCACGTCCGCCGCCGCTACCGCCTCCCTTGGCGAGAGCGGACTGCGGTTCCAGTTCGATGCCTGAGCCCGACAGCGCGATTTTGTAAGGCGATACGGCGACGGGAAGGCCGACCGAAACCCAGCACAGTGCTGCGAGAAAGTTTCGACGCGTGACCATCACGCTCCTCCTGAAGAGTTTTACCGGCCTGCGCCTGATCGCGGTCTCGCGAATGCATTGACGCTTTCACCGATCGTCGGCATCGCCGCCGACGCGACAACAGTCCACCGGGAAAGCCCAACATTCGCTTTCGCCAGCTGTTGCGCCATCTTTGTTCACGGTCTGGTCAGTGCGTCAACTGCAATCGAGGTGGTTCAGACGTTTCGCTTTCACGGGTCGGACGATCGTCCGATGCGATTCGGACCAAAGTCCGACGATGGGGCAAGGCGGCTAGGCGAAAGCGGCTCTGCAGCCTCTCGAATGAGAGGCTGCAGAAAAAAAAAGGTTATCGATCCAGTTGCCATTGCGCAACCTGCCGGGGCTCGGTGATGCTGCGGTCCGGCGACGCGGACCGGCTCAGGCCGCCCTCACGCCCGCCTTCATCGGGATCTCGATGTCGACTTCGAGCGTGGTGACGTGCTCGCCGCGTTCCATCGTGACGTTGACCTTGTCGCGGTCGACCTGGACATGCTTGGCGATGACGGCGAGAATTTCTTCCCGAAGCACCGCCACGAGATCCGACTGGCCGACCGACGCGCGCTCATGCGCCAGCAGCACCTGCAGGCGCTCGCGCGCCGTCGGCGCCGAGGTCTGCTTGCTGAAGAAACGGAAAATGCTCATGCTGCCCTCCGTCCGAATATCTTGCCCAGGAAGCCACGCTTCTCGCCGGGAATGGTCATCGGTACCGTTTCTCCCGCGAGGCGGCGCGCAGCATCCAGATAGGCACGCGCCGGAGCGCTGCTGCTGTCGGCGAGCGTCACCGGGGCACCGAGATTGGAAGCCTTGAGAACGTCCATGCTCTCGGGAACGATGCCGATGAGCGGGATGGAGAGTATCTCGAGGACGTCATCGACCTTGAGCATGTCGCCACGCTCGGCACGGACGGCATCGTAGCGTGTCAGCAGCAGGTGCTTCTCGACCCGCTCTCCGCGCTCTGCCCTTTCGGTCTTGGCATCGAGCAGGCCGATGATGCGGTCGGAGTCGCGAACGGAGGAGACTTCCGGATTGGTGACGATGACGGCGAGGTCGGCGTGGCGCATCGCGAGCGTCGCGCCGCGCTCTATCCCGGCCGGGCTGTCGCAAATGATCCAGTCGAAGTGTTTCCTGAGTTCTTCCATCACCCGCTCGACGCCCTCGGGGGTCAGGCTGTCCTTGTCGCGGGTCTGCGATGCCGGCAGCAGGAACAGGGTATCGAGGCGTTTGTCGCGGATCAGCGCCTGCGGCAGCTTCGCGTCGCCCTGGATCACGTTGACGAGGTCGTAGACGACCCGGCGCTCGGCGCCCATGACGAGGTCGAGATTGCGCAGCCCGACGTCGAAATCGACGACGACCGTTTTCTCGTTGCGCTGCGCCAGCGCCGCACCCAGTGCGGCGGTTGACGTCGTCTTGCCGACGCCGCCCTTTCCAGATGTAACTACAACTACTTTCGCCATCTTCCCGCTCCTGTTGTCAGAGCGGGATGAGGAAAACTGTGAGCGGTTTTCCGCCCGCATCCCCGCTCTAATCCGATAAATCCCGCCGGCAACCGGCTCAGTTAAGTCTTTCCGCCATGATCGAATCACCTTCCAGCCAGAGCTGGACCGACTGGCCGCGCAGATTGGGCGCCATGTCCTCGGCCGTCTTGTAGACGCCGTCGATTGCCAGCAATTCCGCTTCGAGCCGGCGGCAGAAAATGCGCGCAGACGCGTTTCCGACCGAGCCTGCCAGCGCCCGCCCTCGGAGCGTCCCGTAGATATGGACCGAACCTCCTGCGACGATCTCCGCGCCGGATGCGACAGAGCCGACCACCGTCACGTCGCCTTCCGGGAAGATGACCGACTGTCCGGACCGAACCGGTTCCCGGACGATGATCGATGCCGTCGCCCGCACCGGCTGAACCTCCTCCGGCGTAATCGGCGCAGCGGCCTTTCCCTTGCCGGCCTTCGGCGGATCGGCAGGATCGGCCTCAGGCACCTCGAAATCGGGCGCCGGCCGGCCGCCCTTCATGGCAGGCGGCATTCCCGGTTCGAAGAGCGAGGGACGTCCGCCTTCGATCCCCATCACCCTGACATTGCGCTGGCCGAGCTCGTCGAGCAGGCTCTTCAACTGTTTCCGGTCGATCTCGAGATCCGCCACGTCGAGCACCACCGGGCGCCCCAGGAAGAAGCCCGCCGAACGCGAAGCGAGGTCATCGAGCCGGCCAAGCCACCAGTCGAGCGGCAGTTCCGGGGAAAGCACCAGCGCCAGGAAGGAGCGGCCCTTGATGCGGATCGAGCGAGCGTCTGTTAGCACTTTGGTCATCTTCGTTAATTATTGGTTGCCAAGATGTAGGCGAGCCATGGTTAACAAATGGTTAACCGGGCCTCCTTCTTTGCCTGATCTTCGGTCCGTTTCGCCTCCGCATGACGTGGAGATTTCCGTGACGTGCGAGACCATCTGTCCGCAAAGAGACCCGACGGAACCGGCGACCAGTTCTAGGCAGCATGGTGACGATGGGAGCTTGCACAGGGCTGACGGCTGGGGGGAAGAGGGGCATCAAAAAGGGGAGAGGAAGTTTCGGTTCCTCTCTCCTTTTGCAGCAGGCCGACCACTGCAGGTCAATCCGGGCGCCCTGCCTTAGCCTGAATGAAGGCGCCTATGTCCCAGATGGGGACTTCCTCCTCCGCCTCCGGAAGGCCGATGTCTCGGCGCATCCGATTCGACAGATGGGTGATCTGGTTTTGCGCCTGACGGCGCCTCCAGGCGGCCGACATCAGCGCGCGTGCGGTCTTCCAGACGCCGAATTTCCGGTAAAGTTCATCGACCGTCGCCGCGAGGGGTTCGACAACTAAAGCTTGTGGTTCACGCATGACTGTCCGTCCCGGCGCAGTGACGCAGCCAGGTCCTTTCGAGGATCAGAGACGTGCGGATGCGGAACGCAAAAATGCGAACAATCGCCCCGTCATCCGGTCACGTCAGGTAAAAAGGGGATCGCCAAATGGCGGAATTGCGGGCTTGTGAGCCTTGGATCAGTAGCGGCTGAAACCAGATGCGCTACGCATCGAAGGCGTGATAGCCGTTCCGCCGCAGAGGCGCACAAACACGAGATTGGAATCCATCTTACGCCTCCTCTGATTTGAATTGCGGATGAGGTGATCCTTGCACGAGACCGGCCGATCGGCAAGTACTCAATTTCGAATTGCAGCCACCGAACGATTTCCGTTGCAGGAAAGCAACACTTTCCGATTGGAAGGCCGATCTCCGCCGCGAAGGCTCACATCGATCGAGCGGCCGTGAGCGGCCCGCCGATCACCGCCCGCCGGCGGGTCGATCCACGCCGGTCGGTCCGCTGCGGAGAAGCGCATCGATCTCCGCCATTATTGCCGCCGGCAATGGCCCCAGCTGCATCGCCGCGAGATTCTCCCGGACCTGCGCCTCCGACTTGAAACCGGGTATGGGGAGGGTGCTGGGCGAACGGGCGAGAAGCCAACCCAGCGCGCCTTGAGCCAAGGTTCTGCCGCCCGTCTGGAGAAGCTCTCTGAGCTCTTCAAGGCGCCGGAGATAGTCGGCACGCGGCCGTCCGTCCTCGAAGAACCGCACCCAACTGTGACCGGCCGCGCGCACGTCGTCGTCAGGCAGGCGCGTGTCAGGATTGAACTTGCCAGTCAGAAATCCCATCGCCGATGGCGACCGATTCAGGCTCGCAAGATCGGTGCTCTCGCACATCGCCAGCATATCGGGCCCGTTCGTGAAGACGTTGAGCTCCTGCTGAACCGCGACGAAATGCGGAAACTTCACCATCCGCTTCGCGCCGGCGGCGTTGTCCGTGCTCCAGCCCCAGAAACGGATGGCACCTGTCTCAGCGAGCTTTTCAAGTGTCTCGCCGGCAGCATCCGCCTGATCGTGCGACAGTTCGCCGACATGTATCTGATCGAGGTCGATATGGCCGGTGCCCAAACGCTGGAGCGACGCCGTGCAGGCCTGCTCGATATAGGAAGGGCTGACATCCGTGCCGATCAGGGCACGTTTGGCACGGTCGTAGGTATATCCGAACTTGGTTGCGACGATTGCCTCGCCTCGTCGCCCCTTGAGGGCTCGGCCAATGACCTCCTCGCTATGACCGGCTCCATAAGCGTCGGCGGTGTCGATCAGCGATGCACCCATGTCGAGCCCGACATGGATTGCTCGGATCGACTGTTCGTCATCGACCTCTCCCCAGCCGTCCGCCTTCCCGTCGAGGGTGAAGAAGCCTCCGATCGCCCAACAGCCGAGGCCGATCGATCCGGCGGAGAGGCCGGAGCGACCCAATGGTCTGTGCCCGATCGCTGATACGTCGCTGGCAAGCATGATCATTCTTCCCTTTGTGGAACGATGCTCGCGCACTATGTCACCGCCCAAACGGCGCCCGGAAGTTCCGATTCTGCAGGGTGTTTTTCGCCGATGAAAAATCGGCCGGTGCGGCAATCCGGCCTCGGCAGCGCATCGAACCGGCAGAAAAGACAGTCAATTCAGCTGGTATGTTATTGCTTGGCGAGACTCATGTTACGCTAACGGCGCATCTCCGGTTGAACGCATGGCGGCCGCTTCTCTACTCGCCGTCGTGCAGTCAATCGAAGATGATCGTCAGCAGCGGAGAAAACACCATGAACCGCAACGTTATCATTGGCATTATCGTGCTCGCGATTATCATTCTCGCGGTCATATTCTTCATGCCAGGGACGGCTGAAACGCCCCCGGCGACTGAAACAACTCCCCCGGCGACGACGGAGCCCGCGCCCACAGAACCGGCACCGGCACCGACGACACCTGCGCCCTCTCAATAAAGCCGGCCGATCGCACGCCCCGTTCAGAGACGGGGCGTGCGATCGGATCCTTACTCGATCTCCTCGACCGGCTGCACCAGCTGCGGCCCGAGATGCAGGTAGCGCGTCGCCTTGCGCTTGGCGGCAATGTCGGCCCAGACGCGCTCGACCTGAGCCACGCCTAGATTCGCCGCGCGTCCGACCTCGTCGGCACTGAGTCCGTTGTTGAGGCCGAAGAGGCAGAGGTCCATGCGGTCATAAGGCAGGGAGAAATAGAACTCCTCCTGCGTCTGCTCGAGCGAATAGGTGTCTGTGGTCGGCGGCCGCCGCCGGATTTCCTCGGGAATGCCGAGATGTCCGGCGAGCGCATAGACCTGCGACTTGTAAAGATGGGCGATCGGTTTGACGTCTGCCGCGCCATCGCCATTCTTGACGAAGAAGCCTTGGTCGTATTCCAGCCTGTTCGGCGTGCCGAGCACGGCGAAGTTCAGCCGGTCGGCATGGTAATATTCGATCTGCTTGCGGGTGCGCTGCTTCATATTCGTCGCGGCTACGATGCCGAGATAGACGGAAGGCGGCATGCGCAGCTTCGTCTGTTTGCCTTCGGGGTCCTGCACCACGAGCGAGGAAATGTTGTAGCCGTCGCCTTCGAGCGCATTGGCGATGACGATCTTCGACGCCCAGCCCGGGCCGTAATCGGGGACGAGTTCGCGAATGAAGGCATCGCGCCGCTGATAGCAGCCCATGGCATCGAGCGTCGGTCCGATGTCCTCGACCACCGCCTCGACACCGAACGTCTCGGCGACCAGCCGGCCGAGGCGCAGGCTTTCCGGGTCGGAATCGTTCTCCGGCATGAAGAGGCAGAAGACATTCTTCGCACCGACGGCGCGCACGGCCAGTGCGACCGAGACGCTCGAATCGATGCCGCCGGAAAGGCCGAGTACGAGGCCGCGTTTGCGCAGGCTGCGCAACTGGCCCCGCAATCCGGCGACGATTCGGTCGGCCTCCGCAGCTTCGTCGATTTTCAGCGTGTCGGCCGAGAAGACGAGCCTGTTCTGGTCCGGTCGGATATTCATTCTGCGGGCTCCAATGTTTCGGCCGCAAGGCGGCGGCTGACTTTTCCTGTATCCGTCTTCGGCAATTCGGTGCGGAACTCGACGATCTTCGGCACCATGAAATCCTCGAGATGGCGGCTGCAATGACGGATAATGTCCTTCTCCGTCAGCGTCGGGTCCGACAACACGACGAGAGCGCCGATCGCGGCCCCAAGCACCGGATCGGGAACACCGATGACCACGGCCTCGGCAATTCCCGGATGCGCATGCAGCACGGTCTCGACCTCCTTGGGCGCCACCTTTTCGCCGCGCGTCTTGATGATGTCGTCCTTGCGGCCGACGAAATAGAGGAAACCCTCCTCGTCGGTACGGAACAGGTCACCGGTGTGAAGCACCTTTTCCCAGGGGTTGGGGCCGGGGCGGAGCATGCGCTCGGTCGCGGCGTCGTTGCGCCAGTAGCCCTGCATCACATGCGGGCCGCGAATGACCAGTTCGCCGGGTACACCGGGCGGTACCCGGTTTCCCTCGTCATCGACCACGAAGGCTTCGGTATTCGGTATCGCGATCCCGACGGAACCCGGGCGCCGGTCGAGCTCTTCCGGCGGCAGATAGGTGCAGCGCTTGCATTCCGTCAGTCCGTACATGGAATAGAGCCGGGCGCCCGGGAAAAGCTCCCTCAGGCGGGCGATATGCGCCGGCGGCAGTGCTGCCGCGGTGTTGGAGAGATAACGAAGGCTCGGCAGGAAGCCGGGTTCGAGGTCACGCATCTGCAGGATCATCGCCGCCATGGTCGGCACCAGCGGGAAACCGGTAACCCTTTCGGTCCGGATGCGGTCGAAGATCGCCTGCGGGAAGGCGAATGACTTTTCGAGCACGAGCGTCGCGCCGAGCCGGATCGCCATCAGCAGCTGATAGAGCCCGTAGTCGAAGGCGAGCGGCAGCACGTTCAGGATGATGTCGTCAGGCGTGTTGCGGAGATAGGTGGTGATCGACTCCGAGGCCGCATCGATATTGCGATGCGTCATCATCACGCCCTTGGGACGGCCGGTCGAGCCGGAGGTATAGATCAGCATGCCGAGGTCGACGTCGATGCCGCCGTGGCGGACGGGGGCGGGTGCAGCCGTCAGGCATTCCTCGAAGGAAGCGGCACCGTCCGGGATGCGGCCGCCCGGCGCGGCGGTCGAGGCGACGAATGGCGCATGGCCGGGAGCAAGCGCCAGCGCCTCGGCAACGACCGGCATCAGCTTGGCCTGCGTCAGGATAGCCGCCGCCTCGCAATCGGCGACGATATAGGCAAGCTTGTCCGCCTTGGTCGAAGCATTGATCGGGCTGAAGGTCGCTCCGGCCTTCAGGATCGCGAAGATCGCGGCGGCCGCCTCCCAGCAATTGTCCATGAAGACCAGAACCCGATCGTTCCGCTTCACGCCGTTTTCGGCAAGAGCGGCGGCGAGGCGGGTCGAAAGATCGTCGAGTTCGGCATAGCCGAGCCGCCGGCGACCGGTGACCAGCGCCGTCTTTGCCCCGTTGGCCGCGGCGTTCCTGATGAGGAATTGCTCGAACCGCATGATGGTGATGCCCCCGCCCTTCGCCGCTTACGCCGAGACCGGCACGGCGGCTTTCGCTTCGATGAAAGCCGAAATCCGCGCGAGCGAGTCGAGATTTTGCGGGACGATGTCGGCATCGGCCATCACGATCCCGAAATCGTCTTCGATGAAGGCCACCAGTTCCAGAACGCCGGTCGAATCGATGATGTCGTTCTCGATCAGCGAAGCGTCGTCCGCGAGTTCGTATGCGCTGTCGCCGAAGAGAAAGTTCTCGATGACGAATGCCTTGACCTTGTCCTTAATCGCTTGGGTCATTCCACTATCCTTTTTTCCAACGGTTTTTACGCGGCCTCAGCCTTGCGAAGGCTGGTGCCGGTGAATGTCTGCAGCCAGAGTTGCGTCGACAGGACGCCGACGAAGGCCGCGTTGTCGCGAAAGCCCGAGGCGGGGCGCGACTGGCATTTCTCGTAGAGTTTCGTTACCGCTTTGGCGTTGAAGAGCCCGCCGGCGGCGACCGCGTCCTCGCTCATGGCGGAGCGCACATAATCGAGTTCGCCCGCGCCGCTGAAGGAGTGGCTGTCCGGAGCGCGATAGGGCTGCTTCGTCCGCCGGCCGATCGCCGGCGGCAGCAGGTCTTTCGTCGCCTCGCGCAGGATATGCTTCTCGACGAGCCCTCTGAGTTTCATTTCCGGCGGCAGCTTTGCGGCGAATTCGACGAGGCGGTGGTCGAGGAACGGGAAACGGCCCTCGATCCCATGCGCCATCGCCATGCGGTCGCCCTGGCTCGAGAGAATATATCCGGGCAGCAGGAAGCGGCTTTCGAGATATTGGGCCTGATGCAGCGGATGCCAGCGGCCGAAGGCGGCGGGGAGCCGGCTGACCAATTCTTCCGCCGCATCATAGCCCTTGAGTTCGGCGCGCAGGTCCGAGGAGAAGAACATCTTGGTTGCCGCCGTGCCCTTGAGGCGTGGCCGATGCGAAAAGAGCGGGTCGTCGAGGGCCACGTCGCCGGCGCCGAAAAAGGCGGCGAGATACTCGGCCGACTGCTGCTGCAGGCCTGGCAGATAGGGGTAAAGCTTGCGGAACAGATGCGGCCTGATCCGCGAGCCGGGTTGCCGGCCGCAGAAACGGCGGACGCGCGCTTCCTTGAAGATATCGTAACCGGCGAAAACCTCGTCGGCGCCCTCGCCCGTCAGCACTACTTTCAGACCCGCCTCGCGCACCAGGCCGGACAATTTGTAGAGCGGCGCGGGCGCAGTGCGGATGATCGGCTTCTCGGTAAAGCGGATGACATCGGGAAAGTCCCTGGCGATGTCGCCGGCGCGGCATGCGGCCGCGCGGTGTTCGGTTCCGAGCGCCGCTGCCATCTCCTCCTGGAATGCGCTTTCGTCATGCTCCGCGCTATCGAAGGTGACGGAGAAGGTGCGCAAGCCTTGGGACGTCATCCCGGCCGCCAGCGCCGAGATGATGGACGAATCGAGGCCTCCGGAAAGATAGGCGCCGACGGGCACATCGGCCCGCATGCGGATCCGCGTCGCGTCCGTCAGGAGCGCGCGCAATTCCTCCGCAGCGCGGCTTTCCTCCGCATAGGCTGGGCGCTCGTCCCGGTCCGGATAGTCGAGCTGCCAATAGGGCCTTGTCGTGGTGCCGTTCTGATCGGCGATCATCAGATGCCCGGGCTCGAGCTCGTGGATGTCGCGGAAGGGCGTACGCGGCGCGATCGGCGCCCATAGGGTGAATATCTGGTCGAGCGCGATCGGGTCGATCTCTGCGGAGACACCCGGAACTTCGAGGAGCGCCTTGACCTCGGATGCGAAATAGAGCGTGCCGCCTTTCAAAGTGTGGAAGAGTGGGCGCACACCCATGCGGTCGCGCGCGAGCATCATCCGGCGCCGGCGTGCGTCCCAGATCGCGAAGGCGAAATCGCCGTTGAGGAGAGAGAGACAGTCCTCGCCCATCTCTTCGTAAAGATGGAGGATTACCTCCGTATCGCTGGAGGTGCGGAACCGGCGGCCTCTGGCGCGCAGTTCGTCGCGCAACTCCACATAGTTGAAGATTTCGCCATTGAAGGCGATCGTCAGCTCGCCGCTCGGGTCGGACATCGGCTGCTGGCCGTCCCCGAGCCCCACAATCGACAGCCGAACATGACCGAGGCCCGCACCCGGCGCGGTGAAGATCCCACGCTCGTCCGGGCCGCGGTGGCCGATCGCGGCCGTCATCCTTTCGAGAAGGGGCTTACCGTCCCGTATTGAACCAAGGTACCCGCCGAATCCGCACATGCCTATTCGCTCTCACGCCCGCAATGACACCCTAAATATAGCCTGAATACCGGCGAGAATAGTTAATCAGCGGAGCTTTTTTCAATAATGGTAAATTGTCTTTCTTGGCCTCAATAATAATCGCAGCATCCTTGCGCCGCTTAATATTCGTATTTACTTTGATACGTTTTTACACTTATTTTACTAAAATTGGATCGGCGGACAAATCTTGCAGTCTTAACAGATCGATAACGGGACCGCGCGCCGACAGGTTCTTTCACACTGCAGGACTCGAGGTGTGGAACCGCGTAGTTTCCATTTTGTTAAGAAAAAGCGTCCAATCTTAACGTTTGAGCTGCACATCTCGGAGCACATGATGAGCTACGATTGGACCGGCGAGCGGACACGTCGGATGAAGATGATGAGATATGCGATCGCCATTGCGCTCGCCCTCGGGCTGATTGCCGGCGCGGCGTCTTGGACCCTGCAGACCATCTAAGCCGTATCGCATTCGGCTTGCCCGGCAGGGAAACGCCCCGATACATCTTTCCTAACTCGAATTGAGTAAGCGCTAAACCTTGACGCGAGCGCGCGCCAGGAGTGAAATCCGGGTTGAGGCGTATGCCTTGAGGCCGACCGCCGAATACGATTGAGGAGGCGGCCTCACCAGTTTCGAGGGGGCGATAGGTGGACCCCGCCGCATAACCGATCAGCAGCAGCGCGGGTTCACCTATCGGGTCGGTGCCGGCCAGTTCGACCCTATATTTTCACGATTTGCAAAATGGCGCGGGAACAAAGCAGTTCCTTGCGTGTTCTTCGACGCAGCCGCGTGGAGGGTCGAATGCAGAGAAAATTCATGCCGACGGACGTATTCCTGCGCCTCGAGAGGGAATGGCAGCACATGCGCCATGCAAAGCACAATCTCGAGATCGAGGCCGTTCCTGCGAACGATCAGCGCATCGACGGTATCAATGAACTGGAGCCCTCCGCGACCCCGCGGAACGCGCATAGGAGCTAGTCCGCTTCATCCCTCGAATTACGACGATTATTGCGTAGGTGCAAAAAGGTAGAGCGGATGCGGGCCCAAAGCTGCCCGCATCCGCTCTACCTGGAGGCGTGGAAGATATTCTGATGGTGTCTGTCGGGAACCGCGAATCCCGAACGTCCTTGGGCCGTACAGAATGTCCCCTTATCGAAGGAGATTCCTTCCATGCCCAAGATTATCTCCCATCTCTGGTTCCCGGAAAACGCGCGTGAGGCGGTCGACTTCTACGTATCGACGATCCCGAATTCCGCCATATCGGGCAGCACCACCGTGCCCGCCGAAACGCCCAGCGGCCCGCCGGGCAGCGTCACGGTGATCGAATTCAAGCTCGGCGACCAGAACTTCACCGCACTCGAAGCCGGTCCTCTCGATCCTTTCAACCACGCTTACTCGATCCAGGTCGCCTGCGACAGCCAGGAAGAGCTCGACCGCATCTGGCACGCCTTCCTCGACAATGGCGGCCAAGCGGAGCACTGCGGCTGGCTGAAGGACCGCTGGGGCCTGTCCTGGCAGATCGTTCCCCGCGTCCTCGGCGAGATGATCTCGGATGCGAACCGCGAAAGAGCGAAGCGCGTGACGGAAGCCATGCTTGCCATGGTAAAGTTCGATATCGCCGCACTCGAGCGGGCTCACCGCAGTTAGCTTTACAGCACCGCGCTCACGACTTCGTGGCTGCAGAGTAGCGCCGCAGGGGTTATTATCCCGCCCCGTGAGCCACAGGCTAGCGCGGGATGAGGAAAAGTGTGTGCGGTTTTCCGCCCGCATCCCGCGTCTCAACTTCTTGGAATCGATCATGTTCATGCTTTCAGGTCGACCTGACCCAAAAGCATCGTGATCTGGAGAGCTTCGGGCCGAAGGGAGCGAGCGATGACTTTCACGCGGCGCGCAGTCGTTCAGGGGCTAGGCATGGGTATGTCGCTGCCGCTTGTGCCGCGGGCGTGGGGCCAGGCTGCCGACCTCACGAAGCGGGTCATACCGAAGAGCGAAGAACCGCTGCCGCTCATCGGCCTCGGCACCTGGATCACGTTCAACGTCGGAGACGACGCTGTACTGATGGACGAATGTGCCGCCGTGATCGCTGCCTTCTTCGAAGGCGGCGGTCGCATGATCGATTCCTCGCCGATGTACGGATCGTCCCAGCCGACCATCGGCTACGGCCTCGGCAAGCTCGGATATCCGAAGCAGCTCTTCTCGGCGGAAAAGGTCTGGATATCGGACCCCGGCGAAGGCGCGGCCCAGATCGAAGCATCGAAGGACTACTGGGGCGTCAAAAAATTCGATCTCATGCAGGTTCACAATCTCGTCTCCTGGGAGGAGCACCTGCCCGCGCTCTTCGACATGAAGGCGGCAGGCCGGCTGCGCTATGTCGGCATCACCACCTCGGAGGGGCGCAGGCACCGGGAGATCGAGCAGATCATGGTGAGCCAGCCGATCGATTTCGTCCAGGTCACCTACAATATCCTCGACCGCGAGGTGGAGGAGCGCATCTTGCCGCTGGCGCAGGAGAAGGGCATTGCCGTGATCGTCAACCGGCCGTTCCGGCAGGGCGATCTGATCCGGCAGATTGAAGACGAACCGTTGCCGGACTGGATTGCGGAGACCGGCGCTCGCAGCTGGGCGCAGTTTCTCCTGAAGTTCATCATTTCGCATCCGGCGGTCACCTGCGCAATCCCGGCGACGACGCGCGTCGACCATGTACGGGAGAATCTGGAGGCCGCAAGAGGCATCCTGCCCGACGAGAAGCTGCGCGGACGCATGGCCGCCTATGTGGAGGCGCTCTGAAGCATGATCCTGTCGCGGCGTGATACGGATTTGACGTGATGTCGGACTGGGCGACCTACACGCTCGCGGATTTCCTCATGTTTTCGCCGCGCGTCTATTTTCGCCTCGTCGAACGCTACAATCAGGGACTCTGGCCGCTTCAACTGATCTTCGTTGCCGGCGCGCTTGCCATCCTCTTCGCCACTGCAACGGACGGTCGGCGCGCCCGCGCCGCGGCCATGGCGACGCTGGCCCTGGCCTGGCTCTTCTGCGCGTGGCAATTTCTGTGGCTGCGTTACTCCACCATTAACTGGGCGATGTCCTATGCGACGGCGGCCTTCATGCTGCAGGCCGGTTTGCTGCTTGTCGCGATCCGGTGGACGCAACGCGGCGCATTGCCCGCGAACAGCCTGCGCCGGCGTGGCGGCATCGGCCTGATGGTCTTCGGCTCGCTCGGCTATCCTTTCGGCCCGCTGCTTGCCGGCCGCGCGCCCGCCTCGGCCGAGTCCTTCGGTGCAATGCCGGATCCGACCGTTGCCGTGACGCTCGGCGCCCTCGTGGCGCTCATGCCGCAGAAGCTGTGGCTGCTTCTGCCCATTCCGGTCCTCTGGTGCGTCTTCAGCGCCCTCACCCTTCTGGCCCTGGAGGATGCGGGCGCCTGGGCACCTTTCGCGGTGATCCTCGTGACATTTGCCCTCCTCCTCGTCAGACGATGAGGGAAACTCACTCCTTCACCGCTCCCGTCATCGACGACACGTAATAATCGACGAAGAAGGAGTAGAGAATGACCACGGGCAGCGAACCGAACAGTGCGCCCGCCATCAGCGCGCCCCATTCGAAGACGTCGCCGCGCACCAGTTCCGTCAGCACGCCGACCGGTACGGTCTTGTTCTCCGAGGACTGGATGAATGTCAGCGCGTAGATGAACTCGTTCCACGAGAGCGTGAAGGCGAAGATGCCGGCCGATATCAGGCCCGGCACCGCGAGCGGCAGGATGATCTTCACCAGAATCTGCCAGCGCGTGGCTCCGTCCACCAGCGCGCTTTCTTCGAGTTCGAAGGGGATTGAGCGGAAATAGCCCATCAGGAGCCAGGTGCAGAACGGTATGAGGAACGTCGGATAGGTGAAGATCAGCGCCAGCTTGGAATCGTAGATGCCGAACTTGAAGACGATGAAGGCGAGCGGGATGAACAGGATCGACGGCGGCACCAGATAGGCGAGGAAGATCAGCAGCCCGACGGGCCGCGCGCCGGTGAAGCGCACCCGCTCGATCGCATAAGCCGCGAAAACCGATGCGGCAAGCGACAGGATGGTCGAGCCTACGGCCACCAGCATCGTGTTCCAGAGCCAGCCCGGATAGGAGGTCTCGAAGAGCAGATATTTGATGTGGTCGAGCGTCGGACGGACCACCCAGAAGGGGCTATAATTGTTGTAGTCGGTCAACTGCGCATTCGGCTTCACCGCCGTGATCGCCATCCAGTAGAACGGGAAGAGCAATACGAAGACGAAGACCGCCATCGGCAGGTAAAGCACCACGATCCGCCGCGGCAGGCGGTTCAGATAGCTCATGCCCTCGGCCGTGTCGGTGAGGACCTCGTCGTCGGTTCGTGTGGTCGTGTTCATTTTTGTCCTCCCGCTCAATCCTGGCCGCCCTGCTGCCATTTGCGGCGTTGCAGGCCGAAGAAGCTGAACATGATGGCGGCGAGCAGGAAGGGGATCATGGCGACGGCGATCGCCGCCCCCTCCCCGAGCTGCCCGCCCGGAATGCCGCGCTGGAACGAGAGCGTCGCCATCAGATGGGTTGCGTTGACCGGCCCGCCCTTGGTCAGCACGTAGATCAGCTGGAAATCGGTGAAGGTGAAGAGCACCGAGAAGGTCATGACGACCGCGATGATCGGGGTCAGCATCGGCAGGGTGACATAGCGGAAACGCTGCCAGCTGGTGGCGCCATCGAGCGAGGCTGCCTCCTGCAGCGAAGCCGGGATCGTCTGCAGGCCGGCGAGAAGCGAGATCGCCACGAAGGGAATGCCGCGCCAGACATTGGCGGCAATGACGGAAGCGCGCGCGTTGTTCGGGTCGCCCAGGAAGTTGATCGGCCCGTCGATGATGCCGAGCTGCATCAGCGACCAGGAGATGATGGAAAACTGCGAATCGTAGATCCACCAGAAGGCGAGCGCCGAAAGCACCGTCGGCACGACCCAGGGCAGGAGCACGATCGCGCGGAAGAAGGATTTGAAAGGCAGGTTTTCGTTCAGCAGCAGCGCCAGCCACAGCCCGAGCACGAATTTCAGGATCGACGCAACGAAGGTGTAGAGCAGCGTGTTGTAGACCGACAGCCAGAAGACCGAATCCCGGGCCAGAAACTCGTAATTCTCGATCCCGATGAAGACGCCGTCGCGGCCGATGCGGGTGTCGGTGAAGCCGAGCCAGACGCCCAGCCCGAGCGGATAGGTCAGAAAGCAGATCAGAAAGACGGCTGCCGGCAGCATGAACAGGAAGCCGAGCACATTGTTGTTCTGCATCAGCGAAGCCGTGGTGGATGGCTTTCCGGGCGGCGTTATGGAGGACATCGGGCTTCTCCGGCTGGAGGAACGGGTCTCGAGGCATTTGCCGGCAGCGTTTGCTGCCGGCTTTGAGGCGGCCCTACTGCATGTTTCCTTTAATCCTATCCGATTAAAGGACAAAAACATGCAGCAGATCAAAGTGCTACAGCGACCTTTGCGCGTCTGATAAGACGCGCGGCGCTGTAGGCAGCGGCTGGATCAGACCCGATAATAGCGGTTCGCCCGCCGCTCGGCCTCGATGACAGCGTCTTCCGGCGTCGCCTGGCCGGTGACGGCACTGGCGAACATGTCGACCAGGACGTAGTCGGCCATGACGCCTGCCGAGGCATAGCCGAGCGGTCCGGCATAGCCGTTCGGCCGCAGCGTCTCCGAGGCGCGCGCATAGGGTGCGTGGATCGGGTCCGAAGTCCACACCGGGTTGTCGGCAAAGGCCTTCAGCGGCTGGCAGCAATAGGCGCTCGACCCCTCGATCCAGGCGTTCATCTGGTCGGCTTCCATCATGAACTTGAGATAGGCCTTGGCGGCTTCGGGATACTTGCTGTGCTTGAACAGCAGGATCGAGCTCGTCTGGTGGAGTTCGACGCTCTGGCCGACCGGACCGACCGGGAAGTTGGTCGTGCGGATGTCGGCTGCAAGCTCCGTAAGGGCCGCGTCCTTCTTGGCCGCATAGTAGAGCGACACGCCGTTTGCCGTCAGCGATACCTGCCCCGCAAGGAAGGCGCGGTTGTTGTTGATGTCGAGCCAGCTTTCGGTACCCGGGATGAAGGTCTCGTATAGCGACTTCGCGTAATTGACCGCAGCGAGCGTTTCCGGGCTGTTGATCGTGACCTTGCCGCTCTCGTCGACCATCTTGCCGCCATGGCTCCACAGAAGCCAATGGGCGTAGTTGTTGCCGTCGCCGACCGCTTTTCCATGGGGGAAACCGGCCGGGGTTCCCTTGGCTTTGAGAGCCTTGCAGAGTTCGAGAAAGCCGGCCGTGTCCTTCGGGAATTCACTGAAGCCGGCCGCCTTCATGTGGCTCTCGCGGTAGCAGACGGCGTTGCCGATCGCGGCCAGCGGCATGGCGATGAACTGCCCGTCGCGGCTCGCATAGCCCTTCAGGCCGTCGTACCATCCACCATATTTGTTGCCGAGATAGTCGGCGAGCTCCGTCAGGTCGACGAGCTTGTCCGGATATTGATGTGCGTCGTCGAACCAGCACATCACCATATCAGGGCCGGAGCCGACGTTGGCGGCAACCGCCGCCTTCGGCCGGATGTCCTCCCAGCTTTCCTTGTCGATGCGGACTTCGACGCCCGTCGCCTCCGTGAACTTCTTGGTATTGGCGATCCAGGCGTCTTCATCGCCCTTGACGAAGGGCGTCCATCTGAGAAGCCTGAGGCTTGCCCCCTCCTCCGGCTTGTAGCTCGGCTCGGCCTGCGCGAAGGACGGGCGGATGCCCAGACCCGCAACGCCGGCGAGTGCGGCGGAGGTTGCGAGAAAATCACGTCTCTTTATCGGCATGCTACTCCTCCTCAAAAAGCGGGAGCGTCTTTCTCCGCATTCACCGTCCCGCTTGGCGAATGCGGCTTGAGCGATGCCGGCCACTGCCTGGCATCTTTATTGGCCCACGAAGGCTCCTCCCTTCGTCAGCGACGTCAGGCGACCAGCCGCCGTCCGGTTCCGGCGTCGAACAAGTGCACATGCGCGGCATCGATTGCGAGATGGATCGTTTCGCCGGGCTTGGCATTCACCCTCTCGCGGAAAACACAGGTCACATCGTGGCCGCCGAGCCTTGCGATCAACTGCGTCTCGTAGCCGGTCGGCTCGATCACCGCGATTTCGGCCGGCAGCCCGTTCGGATCGAGAGCCATGTATTCGGGCCTCAGTCCGTAGACGAGATCGCGCCCCTGGGCGGCTGCCGGCCGCGCCACGGGCAGAGCCGTTCCGTCGGCCGTGAGGAAGACACTCGGATCGGCCGGATCGAGGCGGCCCTTGAGCATGTTCATCGCAGGCGAGCCTATGAAACCGGCCACGAAGAGATTGGCGGGGTTGTCGTAGAGCTCGAGCGGTGCGCCGATCTGCTCGACGATGCCGTCATGCATGACGACGATCTTGTCGGCCATGGTCATCGCCTCGATCTGGTCATGCGTCACGTAGACGGTCGTGGTCTTCAGCCGCTGGTGCAGTTCCTTGATCTCGGCGCGCATGGCGACGCGCAGCTTGGCATCGAGATTGGAAAGCGGTTCGTCGAAGAGAAACACCTGCGGGTCGCGCACGATCGCCCGCCCCATGGCGACGCGCTGGCGCTGACCGCCGGAAAGCTGACGCGGATAGCGGTCCAGCAGCTTCGAAAGGCCAAGAATTTCGGCCGCCACACCGACGCGTTTGTCGATTTCGGATTTCGGTCTCGCTGCCAGCATCAGCGAGAAGGCCATGTTGTCGGCGACCGTCATATGCGGATAGAGCGCATAATTCTGGAACACCATGGCGATGTCGCGGTCCTTCGGCGGCAAGCGGTTGACCACCTGGTTGCCGATGCGAATTTCGCCGGCGGTGATGTTTTCGAGGCCCGCCAGCATCCGGAGCAAGGTGGATTTGCCGCAACCGGAAGGGCCGACGAGAATGACGAACTCGCCATCCTCGATCTCGATGTTCACGCCCTTGATGACAGGGAAAGCACCGAAGGACTTCCGGACATCGACAAAATCCACGCCTGCCATTTGCGTTCCTCCCAGAACTGATCTTTATCCTTGCGTCCGCCCAAATCATCGTTTGCGCGACCGCGCCAGGCTGAAAACCTCTTTTTATCCGCGGCCGACCAGCGGCATCCTGGTCGCCATCACGGTCATCGTGAGAACATTGGCCGAGAGCGGCAGGCTCGCCATGTAGACGACCGCCTCGGCGATGTGCTCGATCGGTATCGTCGGCTCCGCCGCAACCTCGCCATTGGCCTGCAGCACGCCGGTGCTCATCCTCGCGGTCATGTCGGTCGCGGCATTGCCGATGTCGATCTGGCCACAGGCGATGTCGTGCATCCGGCCATCGAGCGCCGTCGATTTCGTGAGGCCGGTAATGGCGTGCTTGGTCGCGGTATAGGGCGTCGAATTAGGCCGCGGCGTCTGCGCGGAAATCGAGCCGTTGTTGATGATCCGGCCCCCGCGCGGCGTCTGCGCCTTCATCAGCCGGAAGGCATGTTGCGTGCACAGAAAGGCGCCCGTCAGATTCGCCGCGACGATACCGTTCCACTGTTCGAAGGTCACCTCTTCGAGGGGCACGGGCGGCACGTTAGAGCCGGCATTGTTGACGAGGAGATCCAGCCGGGCGAATTCCGCCCGGACAGCCGCAAAGAGAGCCGCGACCTGATCCGGATTGCCGACATCGCAGACGACCGCGCGGACGATATTGCCGGTCAGCCCGCCGATTTCGCCGGCCGCAGCCTCGAGCACATTCGGACGGCGGCCGGTGATGACGACGCTGTAGCCTTCAGTACTCAAAGCCTGGGCGATGCCGCGGCCGACACCGGTCCCGCCGCCCGTGACCAGCGCGATCCTGCCCTCGCCCGATCCCTTCCCTTGCGCCATCTCAGACCCTCCCTCCGAGTTCGTCTTCGATATGGATGCGGATGATCTCGTCGAAGCTGCTCTCGGCCGTGAAGCCGAGTTCCCGCGCACGGCGGGCATCGAAGTCGGTCGCCCAGCCGGAGACGATCGTCTGGATGACCGGATCCGGCTCGCGTCGGATGAGGCCCACGGCCTTCTGGCCGGCAATACGGCCGAGTGCCTCGATCTCCTCGCCGACCAGCGCCGACAAGCCCGGCATGGTGAGGTTGCGCCGCGGCCCCATGACACCCGTATCCATTCGCGCCGCGTGGATGAAGAAGCCCACGGCCGAGCGCGGGCTCGCGAACCAGTGCCGGACATTTTCGGCCACCGGCAGGATAGCTTCCTGGCCGACGAGCGGCTCGCGCAGGATGTTGGAAAAGAAGCCGGATGCGGCCTTGTTCGGCTTTCCGGGCCGAATGCAGATGGTCGGCAGCCGGATGCCGATACCGTCGAAGAAGCCGCGGCGGGTATAGTCGGCGAGCAGCAGCTCGCAGATCGCCTTTTGCGTCCCGTAGCTGGTCAGCGGCGTGGTGAAGAACTCGTCGCCGATCCTTTCCGGAAACGGCTGGCCGAAGACGGCGATAGAGGAGGCGAAGAGGACGCGCGGGAGGTAGCGCTCGCGTTGTCCCTCGCGGCGGATCGCCTCGAAGAGCGCGCGTGTGCCGTCGAGATTGACCAGGTAGCCTTTGTCGAAGTCGGCCTCCGCCTCTCCCGAGACGATCGCCGCGAGATGGATGATCACGTCCGGCCGCGAGGAGATCAGGCGCTCTGCGCTGCCCTCGCTGGACAGGTCGATCGCAAGCGTCGTCGCAAGCGACGAAAATGCCGGCGGCAGGGGCGGCTCCACCACGTCCGCCAATGTCAGGCTGGCGATCTCGCGTCCTAGCGAACCGGGCTCCGCGGCCAGCCTTTCGACCAGCTTCCGGCCGATCATGCCGGCGGCACCAATGACCATTACATGCATTTTCGGCGAACCTCCTCCTGTTCGGCCACCCGGGCAGTCCTGGCTCAGCTTGACTTTCTGTTCGCTCCGTTTGCCTGCTCGTCCGCCAGCAAAGCCTTCGTCGTCTCATAGATCCGGATCAGATGATGGTGAAAGGCGGCGACGACGGCCGCCCGGTCATGCTGCCTCAAGGCGGCGACGATGTCGCTGTGATCCTTGTAGCTCGCTTCGATTGCTCCGGGCCGTGACATGGCGCTTCGCCGGTAGTCCATCATATAGGTGTAAAGGTCGGTGACGAAATCGGAGAGCAGCGGATTGCCGCAGGCCCGGTAGATCGCCACATGGAACTCGCGGTCGCAAATCAGAAAGCGCATCGCGTCGTCGCCGCAGATCTTCTGCGCGTCCAGAAGGCTGTCAAGCTTGCGCAGCGCCTCTTCATCGATGTTCTCTGCCGCGTCGCCGACCACCTTCAACTCGATGTGAAGCCTTGCGGCGTGAACGTCCTCGAGATCGTAGCTGTCGATCGCGTTCGGGGAAGCGATCGTCACTGTGACATGGCTGAGATCGACATTCCCGACGCGCGTTCGGCTTCCTTGCGACACCTCGACCACACCGCGCGCCGCCAGCGTCTGGATTGCGCCGCGCACCGTCTCGCGGCTCACATGGAGCACGCTCGCAAGCTCGCGTTCGCCCGGCAGCACATCGCCCGGCCTCAGCATGTTGGTCGCAACCAGCACCATAAGCTTGTCGGCAATGAGGTCGCGCGCGGTACGGCGCTCGAGGCTCTTCCCGACTTTAGGCATATGCGTGAGGATTGGACTTCCATTCACCGCGGCGCCTCCAACTGATCCACTGGTTGGTCCAGCAGATCAGTATTACAAATAGAGTGCCTATGGGAGCGCGCGGTCAAGGGAGGTTCGTTGCGGCAGCGCACCAAAAATGCACGGCTCCGTTGTGCAGCGCCGTGGGATAGGAGAGCTCGGCCGCCCCTCATCCGCCCGCCGGCACCTTCTCCCCGCACGCCGGGCGAAGGGGACCCGCGTCGCCCGCCTAAGTTCCCTCTCCCCGCCTGCGGGGCGAGGGGCAAGTCCAGGCTCAGACCGGTTGAGAATAGCCGCTCGGAGGCACTCTATCCGTGATCATGCCCCTCGTGGTCGCCGAGCGACGGCAGGTCGAGGCTGAACGTTTCGACAAGATCGGCCACTTGCTGCGGGCTCAGGTAGCGCGGATTGAGGTTGCGCAGCAGCAGGTAGAGCTTGGCTGTCTCCTCCAGTTCCTCCGTCGCAAAGACCGCTGCCTCCAGACTGTCGCCGGCGACGACCGGCCCGTGGTTGGAGAGCAGCACGGAGGAATATCTGCCCGCAAGCCCGCGGATCGCATCGGCGACGGCCGGGTCTCCGGGGCGGTAATAGGGCACGAGCGCCGTCTCCCCGGCCCGCATGAGGTAATAGGGCGTCATCGGCGGAAGGGCCGCCCGCGGATCGATCTCCGGCAACATCGTCAGCGCGACCGCGTGGGTCGAATGGAGATGCACGATCGCACGGGCGCTGCCGCGCGTTTCGTAGAGGGCGGAATGAAGGGGAATCTCCTTCGTCGGCTTGTCGCCCGAGACGAGCCGGCCGCCGGCATCGAGCCGCGAAATGCGCGCGGGGTCGAGGAAGCCGAGCGAGGCGTTGGTGGGCGTCACCAGCCAGCCGCCGTCTTCGAGTCTCATCGATATGTTTCCGGAAGAGCCGGGTGTCAGGCCCCGCTCGAAGAGGGACCGGCCGTAGCGGCAGATTTCTTCGCGAAGACGCGTTTCTGACATTGGTGGTCCTTTCCGTTCAGGCTGTAGCGCCTTCGATAAGTTCAAATCCAAGATCGGCGACGTGGGACGGGTGATCGTTGATGACCAACTCAGCCGCCAGCTTTCCCGTCGCGACGCGAGGCGTACGAATGGTCGTCAGAGGTTGCGGCGTGGCCTGGCCGATGTCGAGGCCGTTGTGGCCGAAAAGGGCGAGCCTGGTGGGAACGGGAATGGTGCGTGCAAGACAATGAAAATATCCGCCGAGCGCCATGTCGTCGTTCGAGAAATAGACCGCATCGAGCCCCGGAGCCCTTCGAAGAAGCTGCTCGAGTCCCGCCCGCCCGTTCCCGACCGAAGAAGCGCCCGCCCGGATTTCCCGATCCACGAGGGGGACGCCGGCCAGGTTCAGCGCTTCACGAAAGCCCTCGAAGCGTTTGCCGGCGCGCGTGTCTCGGCCGAGATCGTGGCCGACATAGCCGATCCGGCGATAACCTCGCTTCAACAGGAATTCGGCGCTTGCGCGACCCGCCTCGCGATTGGAAAAGCCGACCGCCAGGTCTATGGCGGTCCCGTCGATGTCGAGCAGTTCGACGACACGACAGCCGCTCGCCCGCAGCATCTTGAGCGTGCCCTCCGTATGCTCGAAGCCGGCAAGCATCACCGCCGTGGGCCGCCAGGCGAGCATGGCGGCGACAAGGGCCTCCTCGCGCTCCGGCTCATAGTCCGTCACGGAAAAGACGGCCTGATAGCGATTTTCCTCCAGAACGGCGCCTGCACCCCGCAGCACGTCCGGGAACACGATGTTGGTGAGCGACGGGATGACGAAGGCGACGAGGCGGGACCCGGCCGAGGCCAGGGTGCCGGCGATCCGGTTCGGGACGTAGCCAAGCCGCTCGACCGCATCCAACACGCGCTCCCGGGCCTTGCCGGAGAACGAGCCGTGATTGCGCAGCACGCGGGAAACCGTGCTCTCGCCCACACCCGCGGCTTCCGCCACCTCTGCAAGCGTTACGGTCGTCTGCTGCTTGAAGTCCGTCGTCACTTCGCGCCTGTTCCAGTTTGACGTGGCCGTTCAGGGTCTGATCGCCTTCATAGGCGGAAATTTTTGGCAGCGCTACCAATTTTGGTTGGCAGCGCTGCCAAAGCTCACTAGAACGGGTGCCCTGGCAACTGGAGGAGACGAAATGGCATCGAAGATCGCAGTGCTCGGGCTCGGCTCGATGGGCTTCGGTATGGCGTGCTCGATGAAAACCGCGGGCCTCGACGTCTTGGGCTACGACGTTGCCCCGCCCGCAGTGGAGCGTTTCGTCGCCGACGGCGGTCGCGGAGCGGGAACGCCAGGCGAGGCCGTGACGGGCGCCGACATCATCGTTTCGGTCGTCGTGAGCGGCGCGCAGACCGAAGCCGTTCTGTTCGGTCCAAATGGCGTCGCAGGCGCCATGAAGCCCGGTGCCGCCTTCATATCGTCTGCGACCATGGATCCGGCGATCGCGCGCGACCTGGCGCAGCGGCTCGAAGCACTCGGGCTTCACTATCTCGACGCGCCGATCTCAGGCGGCGCCGCAAAGGCGGCTAAGGGCGAACTGACGATCATGGCTTCGGGTTCGCCGCAGGCCTTCGCAGCCGCCCGACCGGCCCTCGACGCCATGGCCGCCAAGGTCTACGAACTCGGCGGGACCGCCGGGACCGGCGCCGCCTTCAAGATGATCAACCAGCTTCTCGCCGGCGTGCACATTGCGGCCGCCTGCGAAGCGATCGCCTTCGCGGCCAAACAGGGGCTGGACCTCGACAAAGTATACGAGGTGATCACCGCTTCGGCCGGCAATTCCTGGATGTTCGAAAACCGCATCCCGCATGTGCTCGCGGGAGATTACGCCCCGCTGAGCGCCATCGAGATTTTCGTGAAGGACCTCGGCATCGTCCAGGATATGGCGCGCGCGGAGCGCTATCCGGTGCCGCTCGTGGCGGCCGCACTGCAGATGTATCTTGCAGCCTCGGGCGCAGGCATGGGGCGCGACGACGACTCCTCCCTCGCGCGGCTCTACGCCCAGCTCTCCGGGGCCACGCTGCCCGGCACGAATAATCCATAAGGAAGACGCGCATGCCCGTTTTTGCCGCCAATCTGACGATGATGTTCACCGAGTTGCCGTTCCTCGACCGCTTCGACGCGGCCGCCGACGCCGGGTTCGCAGCCGTCGAGTATCTTTTTCCCTACGAGGTGCCGCCGGAAGCGATCGCCGAACGGCTTGCCCGCAACAGTCTCGAGCAGGCACTGTTCAACCTGCCGCCGGGCGATTGGGCAGCCGGCGAACGCGGCATCGCCGCCCTGCCCGGCCGCTTCAATGCGTTGAAATCGGATGTCGACAAGGCGCTCGACTACGCGGCCGCGACCGGCGCCAAGCGCCTGCACCTGATGGCAGGTCTTGCTGATCCGCGCGACCGCGAGGCCGCATCCTGCTACCGCCGCTCGGTCGCCTGTACCGCCGAGCGCCTGGCCGACGAGGGCATCGATCTCCTCATCGAACCGATCAACGGCCGCAACATGCCGGGATATTTCCTCAACGATTTCGGGACCGCCGAGCGGCTCATCGCCGAGCTCGCGCTCCCCAACCTCAAGCTGCAATTCGACATCTATCACCGGCAGATCCTGCACGGCGACGTCGCAATGGCACTCCGCCACCTTATGCCGTTCACCGGCCATATCCAGATCGCCAGCGTGCCCTCGCGGCACGAGCCGGATGGCGAGGAGTTGAACTATCACTACCTCTTTGAAGAAATCGACCGGCTCGGCTATGGCGGCTTCGTCGGCTGCGAATACAACCCGCGCGGCCAGACGCTCGACGGCCTCGGCTGGTTCAAACCCTTTCGACGGAGCTGACCCATGACAATCCTGCTCGGATCGATCGCCGACGACTACACGGGCGCCTCCGATCTCGCCAACACGCTGACGAAGAACGGGCTTCGCACCGTGCAGACGGTCGGCATTCCCGATCCGTCGCTCGCCCTTCCCGACGTCGATGCAGTGGTCGTTTCCCTGAAGATCCGCTCGGTCGCAGCGAAGGACGCCGTGGCCGCCGCCCTCGAGGCCGAAAGCTGGCTGCGTGGCCGCGGCGCCGGCCATGTGCTCTACAAGATCTGCTCTACCTTCGATTCGACGGATCTCGGTAATATCGGGCCGGTGACCGAAGCGCTTCTGAGCGTCTCGGGCGGCCACATCGCCCTCGTCACGCCGGCCTTTCCGGAAACGGGACGCACCGTCTATCTCGGCCATCTTTTCGTCAACGGCCAGCCGCTCGACGAAAGCCCGTTGAAAGACCATCCCCTCAACCCGATGCGGGATGCCAACCTGGCAAGGGTGCTCACCCGCCAATCGCGCGGCAAGGTCGGCCTCATCGACCTGCCGACCGTGACGGACGGAGCCGATGCGGTAAGGGCGCGGCTCGATCGGTTACGCGCCGAAGGTGCCGCCGCGGCGATCGCGGATGCGGTTTTCGAACGCGATCTCGAAACGCTCGGAAAGGCAGCGCTCGAAATGCCCGTTTCGACCGGCGCGTCGGGCCTCGGCCTCGGCCTCGCCCGCGCGCTTCTACGCTCCGGCCGGGCTTCGGCAAGCGACGGGGAAAACGAAGCCATCCGCCCCGTCGGCGGTCTTGCCGCGGTGGTCGCAGGCAGTTGTTCGGCGGCAACGCTGAAGCAGCTCGATGCGGCGGAACTGCATATGCCGGTGCTGCGGCTCGACACGGAAAAGCTCCTCGCCGGATCGGACGAGATTTCCGCAGCGATTGCCTGGGCCGGGGAACGGATTGGCGAGGGCCCGGTGGCCATCGCCGCGAGCGCCGCACCTGAGGTCGTTTCGCGTTTGCAGGCGCGATACGGGCGAGAGGCATCCGGGCACGCGGTCGAGACGGCAACCGCCGCGATCGCGGGCGAACTGGTCGAGCGCGGCGTGAGACGCCTCGTCGTCGCCGGCGGAGAGACCTCCGGCGCAACCGTCGACAGGCTCGGCATCCCGGCTTTCCTGATCGGTCCGGAGATCGCCCCCGGCGTCCCTCTGCTGAGGACGATCGGCACTGGCGGAAACGACATGTTGCTGACGCTGAAATCGGGCAATTTCGGCGGCGAGGATTTCTTCGCCACGGCGCTGTCGATGATGCGATGAGAGGTAAGGCGGGCGGTCCCTCGTATCCGCCGCCCGCCCGCTGCACGCTTCCTCAAATCGGACCGAGGAGAGCATGCAGACTTTGCGTTTGCCGCAGCGCGTCCGCGCTAGGGCTCTTAAAGGCCGTTGTCCTTCAGGATCTGCGCGGCGTTTTCCTTGGTCACCTTCATCGTGTCGAGCGTGACGGTCTTTTCGACCTTTTCCCCCTTCAGGAACTTCACCGCCTGGCGCAGACCCTCCGCTCCCGGCGTCGCATAGAGGAAGGTCGCGGTCAGTTCGCCGTTGTTGACCCAGGTCACGCCTTCGTTCGGGAGCGCATCGATGCCGATGAACTTCATTTCCTTCTCACGGCCTGCGTCCTTCGCCGCCAGATAGGCGCCATAGGCCATCGGATCGTTGTGGCCGTATACGAGGTCGATCTTCTCGTTGTTGCGCAGCGCCGTCGCCATGATGTTGTAGGCCTGGTCCTGCTTCCAGTCGCCGGATTGCTGATCGAGCAGGTTCTTGATGCCGGGCTCCTTGTCGGTGAACTCGTGAAAGCCGTCGTGGCGGTCATGCGCCGGCTGGGTACCCATGCCGCCCCATATCTCGACGATATTGCCTTCAGCCTTGCCCTTGCCGCCGAGAAGCTCGACCGCATACTCGCCGGCCGCGCGGCCGATCAGTTTGTTGTCGCCGCCGACGAACTGGGTGTACTGGTCGGTCTCGACATTGCGGTCGAGAACGAAGACCGGGATCTTGGCATCGATCGCCTGCTGCACCACGCCGGTGAGCCCTGCGGACTCTTTCGGCGATACGAGCAATGCGTCCACCTCCTGGCGAATGAGGTTCTCGACGTCGGCCACCTGCTTTTCCGTCCTGTCCTCACCGTCGGTTATGATCAGCTCGACATCCGGATGCTTTGCCGCCTCGGCGATGATGTCCTTGTTGAACTGCGCGCGCCACGGCTCGATCGTCGTCGCCTGGCTGAAGCCGATGCGAAACTTCTTGTCCTGGGCCAGGGCGTCGTCCGCCGGCATGAGCGCGGTCGTCGCGGCGAGCACGGCGGCGACCGCCGTCAGTTTCAGAATGTCACGGCGTTTCATTTCTTCTTTCCTCCCATTGTTATGGACAGCGACTCTCTCGACGTCCGCTCCTCCACGGACGTGTCTCCTTGAGCCGGGCGCCGGCTTGCGCCCGGCAGCCGCAACTGCGCGAGAAGATCGTAGGCATTGCGCTCCTGAACGAGCACGGTGCCGATGATGATCACGCCCTTCAGCACCAGCTGAAGATTGGAATTGATGTTGTGGAGCTGCAGGATGTTGGAGAGCAGGCCGAAGATCAGGACGCCGCAGAACGTCCCGGCAAGGCTCCCGCGTCCTCCCATCAGGCTCGTCCCGCCGATGACCACTGCCGCGATCGCATCCAGTTCGAGGCCCGCGCCAGCGTCCGGCTTGCCCTGGCGGTACTGCGCCACATAGAGCACCGCTGCGATGCCCGCGAGAAGACCCGATACCGCATAGGTGACGATCTTCACCCGGCCCGCATTGATGCCGGAAAGGCGCGCCGCCTCCTCGTTTCCGCCGATGGCGTAGACATAACGTCCGAAAGGCGTGAAGCGCAGCACCGCACCGTAGAGAAGAATCGCGACGATGAAGAATATGCCGGGCATCGGCACGATGCCGAAGACTAGCTGCCGCAGCATATCGAAGTCGGCGGTGGCATTGCTGCCGGTATAGACCGGCAGAACGGCGTTGTTCTGCCCGGCGGTGAGCCGGGCGATGCCGAGCGCCGTGACCATCATGGCAAGCGTGACGATGAATGGCTGCAACCGTCCGACCACGATGATCACGCCGTTGACTGCGCCGAACATGAGGCCGACCGCCGGCGCAACGAGCAGAACGCCGAGCACGCCGAATTTCGTCTGCATCTGAGGCAAGAGGAAGCTCAGAACCAGGGCACAGAGAACGATGCCGGCTGCGGCAGGCAGAACGGTACCGCGTCTCCGGTCAAGCTGGATGTCGCGGATATGCGTCACGCCCGCACGGGATTTCTCGATATTCAGGAAGACGAAGCGTACGGCCGCCGCACCGACGACCAGGACGGCAAGCCCGACGGCCGGCAGCCCCAGATAGAGGGCGGCCGTGTCCCCCGGAACGGTCAAGAGCATCGCGCAGACGACGGTGCAGATCGCCATCAGCGAGCCGACAGAAAGGTCTATGCCGCCGGTCAGAATGACGGCCGTCATGCCGGTGGCGATCAGCCCGGTGGTCGATACCTGCCGCAACACGTCGAGGAGATTGCCGGAGGAGAGAAAGATGTTCCTGCCCGATGACGTCAGCGGTGAGGACAGGACTCCGATCAGGAAAATGGCGATCAGCCCCCAATAGAGTTTCGTGCGCGAGAGAGCCTTCAGGAAATTCATGCAACCGCCCTTCCGCGCGCGCTCCGCGGTGCGGCGAGCTGCATGATGCGCTCCTCGCTCGCCTCCTCCCGGGAGATGAGTCCGGTCTGCCGCCCCTCGGCCATCACCAGAATGCGGTCAGCGAGGAGCAGAAGCTCCGGCAATTCGGAACTGACCACCACGATCGCCAGCCCGTCGCCGGCGAGCTTGAAGATGAGATCATAGATCTCGCGCTTCGCACCGACGTCGATGCCGCGCGTCGGCTCATCGAGAAGAAGGACACGCGGACCGGTCGCCAGCCACTTGCCGATGACGACCTTCTGCTGGTTGCCGCCGGAGAGGGTTCCGGCCGCCTGACCGGTCCCGGCGCAGCGAACGCCGAGCGCATCGACCGCCCCTTTCGCAAGCGCACGCTCGCCTTCGAAGGAGCGCAGGCCGAATCGTGCGAGCCTTCCAACAAGCGGCAGGGCCACATTGTCTCTGATCGATTCATGAAGATGCAGCCCCTTCGCCTTGCGGTCCTCCGTCACCAGAGCAAAACCGAGGCGGCGAGCATCGCGTGGCGAACGGATATTGACGGCGATGCCGTCCAGCCGGATTTCGCCGCCGCGAAGGCCTTCATTCGATGCAAAGATCGTCTCCAGGATTTCCGTGCGCCCCGCGCCGAGCAAGCCGCCGATGCCGAGGATCTCGCCGGCGCGAACGTCGAAGCTCACCCCCGTCAGCACGTCGCGCCAGCCATGGCGTCCGGATACGGCAAGCGACAGGTCCCTGACCGAAAGGACGGGCTCGCCGCCGCCTTTGCCCTGGTCGGGCCGGTGCGCATCGAGGAGGTTGCGGCCCACCATTGCGGCGATGATCGTATTCTCGTCCAGTCCGGCCATCGGCCGGGTCCAGACATGACGGCCGTCGCGGAAGACGGTGACCCGGTCGCTGAGTTGCATGACCTCGTCGATCCGGTGCGAAATATAGATGATGCCGACGCCGTCGGCTGCGAGTTGCCGCATGATCTTGAAGAGGCGCCGACACTCGCCGGGCGAAAGCGCCGAGGTCGGCTCGTCCATGATCAGAATGCGCGCTTCCACGGACAGGGCCTTCGCGATCTCGACGAGCTGTTGCTCGCCGACCCGCAATTGCCCCACGCGCGCCTCCGGGTCGAGCTCGATCCCGAGGCGGTTCAACAGCCCTCGTGCGGCCTCCAGGCTCGCCTTGCGATCCACGAAAAGACCGGCGATCACCCGTTCGCGGCCGAGAAAGATGTTGTCGGCGACGCCGAGTTCGGGGACGAGGTTGAGTTCCTGATGGATGATGGCGATCCCGGCTGCCTCGGCGTCGCGCACATTGGAGAAGCGGGCGGTTTCTCCATCGACGCGGACGGTGCCCTGGTAGTCCGGGTAGACGCCGGACAGGACCTTCATCAGCGTCGACTTGCCGGCGCCGTTCTCGCCCATGAGCGCATGGATTTCGCCCGCGCGCAGTTCGAAGCGCACATCCTTGAGCGCCGCGACGCCGCCGAACGATTTCGAGATCGCTTCGGCCGCCAGAATTGGCCGGTCGGATTCAGTGGTGACCGAATCACGGGGGATAGCATCGCGCATGATATTGGCAGCCTCCCTACCGCCGACATCTGACGCTCTATTCGCCTATTTCCCGCAGCCTATTCTAAACGTTTCGACACTGTCAAGCGGGGCGCTCCGGCCTGCATTGCGTAATTTCAGCGATTCAAATACAGTTTAGCGAGCAAATCATCAAAACGTTTCGGGCGAGATGCAGCAACGACGAAATTCAAGAAAGTCCGGTGCACCGACCATGCTCGACGTCGCCAAGGCGGCGCATGTCTCCGTGGCGACGGTCTCGGCCGTGATCAACGGTTCGGCCCCGGTCAGTCCGGAATTGCGCAACCGCATCGAGCAGGCGATCGGCCTCATAGGCTACAAGCGCAACGCCATCGCCCGCAGCCTCAAGCTCGGCACGACCCGCACCGTAGGCCTGATGGTTGCCGATATCACCAATCCGTTCTTCACCGATGTCGTGGCCGTCATCCAGGACGTGCTGCATCGGGCCGGCTACGCCGTGATGCTCTGCTGCAACGACGAGGACGTCGCCCTGCAGGACGAGCAGATCGCCCTGTTGATCGACCGGAGCGTGGACGGCCTGATCATCGCGCCCGCCGGAGACGACGAGACGCTGAAACGCATGATCGCGAGCGCCAATCTTCCGACCGTGCTGATCGACCGGCTTTGCGACGGCATCGACACCGATGCGGTCGTGCTCGACAATCGCCGCGCGGTTCAGGACGCAACCATCTATATGCTCGGCCTCGGCCATCGGCGCATCGGCTATATTTCCGGCTCCCTCGACACGTCCACTGGACGGGAGCGTCTTGCCGGCTATCGGGCAGCGTTGGAGGCGGCGGGGCTCCCCTGCGAGGAGGACCTGATCCGGATCGGCAATTTTCGGGAGAAGGACGCCTATACCGCCGCGCTCCAGCTGCTGACGAGTCCCGAGCGTCCAACGGCGATTTTCTCTGCCAACAATCTGATGGTCATCGGGGTGATGAAGGCGATCCGGGATATCGGCCTTCACTGCCCGGACGACGTTTCGGTCGCAAGCTTCGACGATTTTCCCTGGGCGGACGTCTTCCAGCCGCATCTGACGACGATCGCCCAGCCGGTCCAGGCGATCGGCGAACAGGCCGCACAGCTCGTGCTCGACCGCCTTTCCGGCGCCAGCCCGGAAGCGCCGCGAAGGCTCGTGCTCCAGGGAAGACTGGTAATCCGCGACTCCTGCCGGCCGGTCGGCAGCCTGGCGCCGCGCGCGATCGCCTGACCTAGTTTCCCAGAAGCCCCGGTGTCGGGACTTCAGTCGTCGTGCAAGGCGCGAGCGATCGGCGGGCCGAGACTCAAGTCGCGGAACCTTGCCGCAAAGCCTGCGCGCTCCGGAGAGCAGGCAGTGACACCGACCTCGGCATCGGCGGCGGAAAAGGGACAGAGCCGCGCCATCTGCCAGCGTTCCTCGCCAAAGCGGAATTGCACCCGCACCGCATCCCCATGCCGCGTCAGCCGCACCTCCAGCGGGTCCGAAGGCGCCTTGGCGTGCAACGGGATGACCGACCAGTCCGATACTCCCCGCGTCACGACCACGCTGAAATGCATCAGCCCGTCGGTATATTCGATACCGCATTTGATCCAGTTCTGCTCGTCGACCCGCAGCATCAGACCGGCCTGATCGTAAAGCTGCTCATACTGACCGACGATCGTCGCCGAGGCGGTGAAATCGCCAGAAACCGGACGAAGATAGGCATGTCCGCTATCGCGCACGAAGCCGTAGAAGGTTTCGCGCCAGAAGTCCGTATTGCCGTCGGTCTTGAGCGACAGATCGCGTTCGTCGCCCTCCCAGCTTGCCGGCTCGTTCAACCAGCGATACGCGCTTGCCATTCAGTCCCTCCATCCATCCCACTGTTTAATTGCTCGGCAGTTGTCGCGCACCCCACTCGCTCTTCGGGATCGCCTTGCCGATCGCGAAGCTGAAGGAAGTGACCGATGTCGTCTCGGGGCTCACTTCGCATTTGAAGTCGATGGCGTACCATGTCGACCGGCTGCGGAAGGCGCCGCCATCGGCGTTCAGTCCCGTTTCCGAGATGAAGCCCCCGGAAGGGCCGAAGGGAACGAGCATGTCCGGAAATGCACCGGGCATTTCGCGCCGCACCTGCTCGAGCGCCTCGATGCTGCAGAGCTGTACGATCCGCTTTTTCGGCGGCAGCCTGCCGATCGCCTGTTTCACGCGCGGGTCCGACAGGGCGTTTTCAGAATAGAGTTCCTTCGCCTGGACGAGCTGGCTCGCCTCGCGCTCGGCCTTCGCCTCGGGTGGCTGCGTCGGCTCCGCCCTTGCTTCCTCCAGAACCGGTTTCTCCTGGGGAACAGCTGCAGCCGGCGGCGCGGCTGCAGCGTCGGCCGCCTCGTTCGCTGCGCTCCGGGCATCGACGCGCAATTCCGCAAGCGCTGTCCTGCTTTCCGCCGGCTTTTCGCTGGCGGTATTCTCCGTCTTTGCCGGGGCGCGCCGCGAGGCCTCCGGCGTCTCGCTCGGCGTTTCGGTCTTCTTCGGCGCGGCCGGAGGCAACTCGGGCTGAGGAGGCTTTTCCTTTTCGGCCGGCGCTGCCGCCGACTCGAACGCCTCAGGCTGAGGGCGCGCCTGCTCGCTCTTGGCCGCGTTCGGCTTTTGCTCGGGCTTTTCCGCACTCTTCGGCTGCGGAACGAGCTCGACGCTGACGCTTTGTTCCTTTGCCGGCGCAGACAAATCCGGCAGCCGAACCAGCAGCAGAAAGGCGAGCGCCAGGTGCAGGGCGAGCGAGGTCGGCATGCCCCAACCGGTTTCTCCCCACATTTTCCTGGCGAAGTGCTGCATTGCTCAAAGGTCACGGACTCGGAAGCACCGAACCTAAGAGTTCGAGCGCCCCGCAACAAGTGCGGGACGCGCGTCGGTCAAGCGTATTCGACCTGGTAAGGCTTTTCGAAGAAATGCTCCTCGAGATTACATCCGCTGCCGCCGCGGTCGATGACGACGAATTCGGAGGTCGAACGAAGCGGCGTCAGAATTCCGTGCCAGACATTTTGCGCGATGTTGACCCCCTGGCCCGGCCCGGTCTCGAAGGCGATCGGCTCGCCGGGCTCCCCGCCTTCGTCGGGCGCCACGACCACGAGGAAGGGATTTCCCGTCAGCGGGATGAAGGCCTGGCTTCCGAGCGGATGCCGTTCCACCATCTTCAGCGTCAATGGGATGTCATAGGGTTCGCCCTTCAAGAGGCTGACCAGCGTTCGGGCTTCCGGGCCGCTCGTCTCCACCCTCGCAAGGTCGTGATAGCGGATGCATTTGCCGGCGTTGATCGGAAAGCTCTTCGCGTCGTCAGGCTCGATGACATCGCCGAAGGGTGCGAACTCGCTGTGCGAAAGCGGGCGGATCGGTAGAGGTATCATGGTCTTTCCTCCCTGGTGGACCAATTGTCTTTGGGCGCCGGCACCGATCACTGGATCAGCACCGCCCTGAAATCATTGACGTTCGTGCCGGTCGGGCCCGGCTTGAAAAGGTCTCCAAGCGCATCGAAGGCCGCCCAGCTGTCGTTTTTGTGAAGCAGCGCAGCGGCATCCAGGCGCCGCGCCAGCAGGCGGGCGATCGTCGTATGATCGGCGAAGGCGCCGGCATTGTCCTCGGATCCGTCGATGCCGTCGGTGTCCGCAGCGAGCGCCGAGATCCCGCCGATGCCGTCTATGCCGAGCGCCAGCGACAGCAGGAACTCGCTGTTGCGCCCGCCGCGTCCTTCGCCCCGGACCGTCACCGTCGTTTCGCCGCCCGAGAGCAGGAGGGCGGGCTTCGGAAAGGGCCGGCCGCGCAGCGCCGTCTCGCGCGCAATCGCCGCATGAACAAGCCCGACGTCGCGCGCCTCCCCTTCGATCGCATCGGAAAGAATGACGGCCTCGATACCCGCGGCCCGGGCCCTGGACGCCGCGGCCTCCAGCGAGACGCCTGCCGAAGCGATCAGCTGCACCTCGTTGCGGGCAAAGCGCGGATCGGAAGGTCTCGGCGCATCCGCAGCAGCGCTTGCCAGCCAGCGCATGACCTTTTCCGGCAAAGCGAGACGATAGCGCTCGACGATCTTCAGGGCGTCCTCGCGGCTGGCTGCGTCGGCGATCGTCGGGCCGGATGCGACCAGCGCCGCGTCGTCGCCGGGAATATCGGAGACGACGAGGGAGACGACCCTGGCCGGATGGGCCGCAGCGGCCAGGCGGCCGCCCTTGATCAAGGAAACGTGCTTGCGTACCGCGTTCATCGCGCTGATCGGCGCGCCTGACGCGAGAAGCGCCCGATTGACGGCAATTTCATCCTCGAGCGAAAGCGCCGGTGGCGGTGCGGGCAGGAGCGCCGAACCACCGCCGCAGATCAGCGCCACGACCAGGTCGTCCCCGGTCAGGCCGCTGACCGCCGCGAGGAGCCGCTTCGACGCCTTCAGCCCGCCCTCGTCCGGCAAGGGATGGGAGGCTTCGAGCACCTCGATATTCTTGCAATGCGCACCGAAGCCGTAGCGCGTGACGACCACGCCGCTGAGCGGCCCCTCCCAGACGGATTCGAGCGCCCGGGCCATCTGAGCAGCGCCCTTGCCGGCTCCGATGACGACCGTGCGCCCCTTCGGCCGCTCCGGCAGATTTGCGGCGATGACTCGTTCCGGATCAGCGGCGGACACGGCAGAGGCGAACAGGCTCTCCAGGAATTGACGCGGGTTGGCGATGGCGGCCATTGTTCCTCCCGTTTGAGAAATGCGCGGGCGGCGGCTCCTCCTTCCGCCGCCCGGATGCATGATCTCCACGGCGGATGAGGCCGCCGGCCGATCATGCGCGTCCTCGATCGCGACTTATGCGACCTCGTGGTTCGCCATCCGCTCGAGCGCCCGCACGAGCCCGGAATGGTCGAGCCCGCTGTCGCCATTGGCGGCGCAATTGTTGAAGAGTTCCTGGGTGGCCGCCGTGTTCGGCAGCGAGATGCCGAGGCTTTTCGCTCCCTGCAGCGCGAGATTCAGGTCTTTCTGGTGCAGCGAGATGCGGAAGCCCGGCTCGAAGGTACGCTTGATCATCCGATCGCCATGGACTTCGAGGATGCGCGACGATGCAAAGCCGCCCATCAGTGCCTCACGGACGCGGGCCGGATCGGCTCCTGCCTTGGACGCGAAGACCAGCGCCTCGGAGACTGCCTCGATGGTCAGCGCCACGATGATCTGGTTTGCGACCTTGGTGACCTGGCCGTCGCCGCAATCGCCGACGAGCGTGATGTTCTTTCCCATCAGCTTGAAGAGCGGCAGGGCGCGTTCGAAGGAGCTCGGCTTGCCGCCGGCCATGATGCTGAGAGAGGCGTTCTTGGCGCCGACCTCGCCTCCGGAAACCGGCGCGTCGATATATTCGGCACCGGTTTCACGGACCTTCTTGGCGAACTCCTTCGTCTCGATCGGCGAGATGGAGCTCATGTCGATGACGAGCTTGCCCTCGCCTAGGCCGTAGTAGACGCCATTCTCACCGAACAGGACGTCCTTCACTTCCGGCGTATCCGGTAGCATGAGGATGATCGTGTCGACCGTCTCCGCGAGCGCCTTAGGCGTTTCGACGATTTCCAGCCCGTTCTCGACGAGCTCCTGGCGCGGCGGGATGACGAATTTCGACGTGATGATCTCGTGGCCGGCATCCTGAAGGTGGCGCGCCATCGGCGTGCCCATGATACCCAGTCCAATGAAACCGATAGATGCCATCGTGCTTAGCTCCTGATTTGGATGATGTCTGCGGATTGTTTGCGCTGGCGCTCGGTGCCGAGCCACCCAAGTCCTTCCGCCGTTGTCGTCAGCGGCTTGTATTCGCACCCGATCCAGCCGTCGTAGCCGCTGGCTTCCAATGCGTCGAAGACGAAGGGGTAGTTGATCTCGCCGGTCCCCGGCTCGTTGCGTCCGGGATTGTCGGCAAGCTGTATGTGCGCGATCTTTTCGCGGTAGCGCCTGTAGGTGCCGACGAGTTCGCCCTCGGTGCGCTGCTGGTGGTAGAGGTCGTACTGGATGAAGAGGTTATCGCTCCCGACCTCCTCGATGATCGACGACGCCTGCCCGACCGTGTTGAGATAAAAGCCGGGGATATCGAAGCGGTTGATCGGTTCGATCAGAAGGCGGATGCCGCACTTGCCGAGTTCGGCCGCCGCAAGCTTCAGATTGGCGACGAGGGTCGTGCGCAGCACGCTGTCGGGTACACCGTCCGGGGCAATCCCCACGAGGCAATTGACCTGGCGGCAGCCGAGCGCAGTCGCATAGTCGATGGCCGTTGCGACCCCCTTGCGGAATTCGTCGATCCGATCCGGCAGGATCGCGATGCCCCGTTCGCCGCCGGCCCAGTCGCCGGCCGGCAGGTTGTGCAGCACTTGCGTCAGGCCGTGGCGGTCGAGTTCGCCGCGCAGCGCCGTCTTATCGAAGTCGTAGGGAAAGAGATATTCAACGCCTTCGAAACCCGCCCTGGCGGCCAGTGCGAAACGGTCGAGAAACGGCGCCTCGTTGAACAGCATCGTCAGGTTCGCAGCAAATCTCGGCATGCGATCACTCCTCTGTGGTAAGCGGGATGCGGGCGGAACCGCGTAGGACGTTCTTCAATCGAGAAGGGCGGCAATCGCGGTCGGGGCATCCTCGCCGCGCTCGGCGAGTTCCTCGAACTCGACGACCGCGTTGATGTCCGCGCCCATGGCGATGTTGGTGACGCGCTCCAGGATGAACTCGATGACGACGGGCACCTGGTGCTCTTCCATCAGCGCCTGCGCCCGGTCGAAGGCGTCGGCGAATTCATTCGGGCTCCTGACACGGATCGCCTTGCAGCCGAGCCCCTCGGCAACCGCCACGTGGTCGACCCCGTAACCCTTCTCCGCGTCGCCGTCGGCATTGATGTTTTCAAAGGCCAGACTGACCTCGAAATCCATGTTGAAGCCGCGTTGGGCCTGACGGATAAGCCCGAGATAGGAATTGTTCACGACGACATGCAGGTAAGGCAGCTTGTGCTGGGCGCCGACCGCGAGTTCCTCGATCAGGAACTGGAAATCGTAATCGCCGGAAAGAGCAACGATCTGCCGGTTCGGATCGGCGGCCCGCACGCCGAGTGCTGCCGGCAGAGTCCAGCCGAGCGGACCGGCCTGGCCGCAATTGATCCAGTTGCGCGGCTTGTAGACGTGTAGGAATTGCGCGCCGGCAATCTGGCTCAAGCCGATGGTCGAGACGTAGCAGGTGTCGCGGCCGAAAATCTTGTTCATCTCCTCGTAGACGCGCTGGGGTTTCAGCGGGGTCTGATCGAAATGGGTCTTGCGCAGCATCGACCGCTTGCGCTCGCGGCACTCCTCGGCCCAGGCCGACCAGTCGCGCAGCTTGCCGGCCGTCTTCCATTCGGTCGCGACGTCGAGGAAGAGCTTGAGCGCGGCACCCGCGTCGGAGACGATGCCGAAATCGGGTGCGAAGACCCGGCCGATCTGCGTCGGCTCGATATCGACATGGATGAACTTGCGGCCTTCCGTATAGGTCGGGATGTTGCCGGTGTGGCGGTTTGCCCAGCGATTGCCGATGCCGAAGACGAAATCGGAGGCGAGCAGCGTCGCATTGCCGTAACGATGCGAGGTCTGCAGGCCGCACATGCCCGCCATCAGCGGGTGGTCGTCCGGGATGACGCCCCAGCCCATCAGCGTCGGAACGACCGGAACGCCGGTGATCTCGGCGAATTCGGTAAGGAGATCGGAGGCGTCCGCATTGATGATGCCGCCGCCGGCGACGATCAGCGGCCTTTCTGCCTCGTTGAGCATGGCGAGCGCCTTTTCGGCCTGCGCACGGGTGGCGGCAGGCTTGTAGGCGGAAAGGGGCTCATAGGTTTCCGGATCGAATTCGATCTCGGCAAGCTGGACGTCGACCGGCAGGTCGATGAGGACCGGCCCGGGCCGACCCGAGCGCATCAGGTGGAAGGCCTTCTGGAAGACGAAGGGGACCAGCGCCGGCTCCATGACGGTGACCGCCCATTTGGTGACCGGCGCCGCGATCTTCGCAATGTCGACCGCCTGGAAGTCCTCCTTGTCGAGACGCGCACGCGGCGCCTGCCCGGTGATGCAGAGGATCGGGATTGAGTCCGCGGATGCCGAATAGAGGCCGGTGATCATGTCCGTGCCGGCCGGCCCGGAGGTTCCTATGCAGACACCGATATTGCCGTGCCTGGCGCGGGTGTAGCCCTCCGCCATGTGCGAAGCGCCTTCGACGTGGCGAGCGAGTATGTGACGGATCGATCCGCGCGCCCTCAGGGCCGAGTAGAATGGATTGATCGCCGCGCCGGGTACGCCGAAGGCGCAATCGATCCCTTCTTTTTCCAGAACATAAACCGCTGCATCGACTGCGCGCATCTTGGCCATGGGAACTCCTCCTGTTTGAATGGAAGGTAAATCCATGCCGCATCCATTTCAACGCATTTATGGAAATCATTCCCATTGTATGGAAATAAAGATTTTCAACAAATAGGAGAAAATCGGATGCAATGGCTGTAGAGCATGATCTCAGGCGGCAACTGATTTGGAGACTGGCATGGAGGCGAACGGCAAGGGGAAGAGGGGGCGCAAGGCGGGAGAGAACGCCGCGCCGGCTTCCGTTCAGGTGCTGGACAGGAGCCTGTCCCTGCTGGCGATCATCGCCGAAGGCGACGGCTCGACCTTGACCGCACTTTCGGAGCGGTCAGGCATGGCGCCTTCGACCGTGCACCGGCTGCTGACGTCGCTCGCCCAGCACGGGATGGTGGCGAACGACGCGGAGGCCGGCACGTGGACCGTCGGCGTCAAGGCGTTCGAGATCGGCAACGCCTTCCTGCGCTTTCGCAAGCTCGGCACGATCAGCCGTCCGTTCCTGAAGCGGCTCATGGACGAAAGCGGCGAGACGGCGAATATCGGCATAGAGGAAGACGGCGACGTGGTTTTCATCTCCCAGGTCGAAAGCCACGCGCCGATGCGCGCCTTCTTCCGTCCCGGGCGGCGGGGGCCGATCCACGCTTCCGGCATCGGCAAGGCCATTCTTTCGACCTGGTCCGATACGGAGATCGCCAAGACCCTGAGCGGCAGAACGCTCGCGTGCTTTACCGGGCGGACGCTCGCCACGCTGCCGGACCTGATCCGCAACGTTCAGGAGATCCGCTTTCGCGGCTGGTCGGTCGATGACGAAGAGCACACGCTCGGCATGCGCTGCATCGCCGCCCCGCTCTTCAACGAGTACGGTGAGGCGATCGGCGGCATCTCCATCTCCGGCCCCACCGTCCGCATCGACGACGAGAGACTCGGCGTCCTCGGCCCCGCCGTGCGCCGCATGGCGGACGAGTTGACGCGCGCGATCGGCGGGCACAGGCCGGAAGAAGGCTGAAGGCGCTTCGCATCCAGCTACTCTTGTGTGCTGTGCTTCGAAGTCAGTATCCGCGGCGCGCCCTCATCCGGCTTGCCGGCGACCTTCTCCCCGCAAGCGGGGCGAAGGGGACTCGCGGACCTTCACCTATCCCACCTCGGCATCGATCCCGTTATCCGGCGAGCCTTGCGCTGCCTCCAGAAAGGCAGCGATGACGGGTCCGGGGTTCGGCCGGCTGATGACGTACACGTCGGCTTCCGGCGCCGGCTCGGCGAGCGGCCGGTAGACGACGCCCGGCCGCGAAAGAGTGCTGATGCATTCCGGGACGAGTGCCACGCCGAGCCCCGCGGCAACGAGGCTGGTGAGGGAATAGGATTCCACCACCTCGTTCGTGATATCAGGTACGAACCCCGCCGCCACGCAGCAATCATGCAGGTAGCGGGCAAAGCGGGAGTCCGCGAGCCTCAGAAAGACGAAGTTTTCCTTTCGCAGATCACCGAGCTCGATCGTCTCTGAACCCGCCATGCGATGGTGTTCGGGCAGGGCCACGCCCACCTTCTCGTGCCAGGCGACATGCGCAACGAGGTCCGGATTGTTTCGAGGCCGGCGCACGAAACTGAGGTCGGTGCGATGGGAAAGCAAGGCCGCCTCCTGCGCCTCGGGGTCCATTTCATGGATACGGACGAACACGCCGGGCCATGCACCCCGGAACCGCGCGATCAGGTTGGACAACGGCCCCAGCAGCACCGAGCCGGTCGTCGCTATGTTCAGCGTTCCTACCTGCCCGGAACCGATGGCGCGCGCCTGCTGAACCGCGTGCTCGACCTGACCGAGAATCATCCGGGCATGTTCGAGAAAGTTGGCGCCCGCCTCGGTCAGCTCGACATTGCGGCTGGAACGCTCGAACAGCCGCGTGCCGACTTCCGCTTCCAGATCCCTGATCTGCTGGCTCAACGGCGGCTGGGAGATGTTGAGGCCCCTGGCGGCTGCCGTAAAACTTGCGGCATCGGCAACCG